>JADKBO010000039.1 GCA_016715105.1 Saprospiraceae bacterium
AAGTGACACTCTATTATTTTATCCTTATAAATGTATGATTCGTGATTAAAATTTCTCGAAATTGAATTAATCTTATTATGTTCTATTTCAACAACATATTCTTTATTTTTTGGGCAGTAAAGAATTGTTACTTCCTCAAAAACTGAAATATTGTAACAAGAGTCATTATATTCAATTATAGTTAAGTTGGAAGGACCATTTAAAATCTTTTGCTTAATATCTGTTAATACAATTTTATCGGAATACAAATGAATGGCGTATCTAAAATTTTGGAAATCAAACTTTTAAAACAGTTAAATCGAACCTTGATAATATAATGAATTCATTGTTATTAGAAATTGTTACAAAATTTTTATAACCTCCTAATATTTTATTTAAAGTAACTCTAATGTATTCCATAATTTTAAGACGGATTAATAATTTTATTATAGTGATTTTTAGTAATTATATCGATTAATGAATCTACGTCACCAGTAATTATATCATCAACTTCTGAACCAAATAGGACCCTATATTTCGACCAACTTATTGGATCCTTTTTGAATAAATAATCAGTTGCTTTCAAAGCTGCATTTAAATCCTCAGCTGTAGGTATCCATTCTGATGGATTAAAATAAAAAGCAAATTCAGTTAAATTTGAAATTTCATTATTGTGAAAATAATTTGTAAGTTGTTTTGTAAGATTTGTTTTACCTGTTATAAATAATCCTCTTATGCTTTTTTCCCAGCTTTTACATTCATAATATTTTAATTTATTATCTAATTTGGATACAATATCTGCTGTAAAATTTCTTCCGTCTGTTACAATTTCTTCAAATGCTAGTGGGCTTATGTTTTTCATTTTAATGAAATTCATAACCCAATTGGCACCAACAGCATCTTTAGTTGATGATCCAATTTGATCTACAACTTTAATAGCATTTTTAATCTTTACGAATTTTTTAAAAAAATAAAGATTTTCCAAAACCTCATCAAGAAATGGTTCGCTTCCACCTGCACAAGTCTTACATTTCAAATGTGATTTTTCAATCCAAGTTTCAATTCTTGATTCAATATTTATAGGAGCACCTACCATTTCCGGATCATTTAAAGCTTTTTTGTAAGCATTCAAAAAATCAACATCTTTTCTAATTAACTTATGTTTACTTATTTTTTGCCAAGGCTTTAAAAGCCCTAAATCATTCTTAAATATACCAACCAAATCAATTTTTCCCTCAAAATCTTCTAATAATTTTGCAATTTCATCTCCGCTTAGACCAGCTTTACTCAAATCTGTGAACCAACCTGAATCAAATATTTCTGTTTCTAGGGCACCATTTCTTTGGATTATCTTTGCAATTTTATCTGCTGCAACATCGTCCGTGATGTCCAAAAGAATTTTAACATTTGATGTGGATATTGGTCCATGAATAGATTTGAAAAAGGAATAAATTTTAGTTTTCGGTAAAGACAGTCCTGGGAATCCAGCAATATGTACCTCGGCCAAATTTGCATTTCTTAAAAGATGTTTCAACAAAACCTTTTTCGGAACTTTTGATGCTAGATACTTAAATGCTGGTCCCCCTTTTTGTAAAATTAGTTCGAGGCCAACTGTTTCCAACAACGCAATTCCGCAAGCTTGGTTATTAAATATCTCGCCGTTTTCAGCTTTTGTAGCACCTGCATACAAACATTGAATTGCCGATTTGATAGCTATTTCACAGCTCTTGCAATCAAGCTCTACAAAGGTTTCTAAACCTGCGATTGCTGATTTACCCAAATCCACATGACTGCTTGCTCCAGACCAAGTGAGTACGTCTTCTTCGGGTGGAAAATAATAGATAACCGTATTTTGAATAAGTGCGTCTAAATTGAAAGCAATACCGCGTCTTTTATCTTCTTTGCAGCTATCATTTCCATCAGTGCCTGCGTAAATATCTCAGGTAGAACGCTTGCAACAAAACTTGCTATCAAAGGAATACCAATCATTTCAGAAACAATCAAAACTAAATCATCAGCAAATTGAGACCTGGTTTGATCTTTAAAATCAAAGTGTTCTAACTTTCCTAGTACACATGGATATTGATTGACAAAAGTGCCTAATGGACTTTGCTCGCGTAAATAAGGGTGGTTTTTATATTTCTCAAGGCATTTTTCATCTTCGGTAAGATCGTTGTCAATTTGATTCCACTCACAAGTTTTTAATGCCTTTTCAAACAGTTTTCCTTTAAAATAAACATTTGATGTGTCGTTTTCAATGAATACCAAAAGATTGCCGCCGAAATCTTCAGATAATGGAGGTATAGTAACAAAATTTTTATTAGCACCGATCCATTCTACAAATTCATCTTTAAATACAAATATGGTTGAATCTTTGTCATCTTTGTATAATGAGTTCCCCAAATTTGTACCATTAAAAGTGACAATGGCGGCTAATTTGCCTTGATATTGAGCATCTTCACTCCTTCCGTAAAAAGCCAACGGTTTACCAAAACTCGAAACATTGATTGGCTTACCATTAAAATTCACAAAAATTTCATTTGCAATAATATCAGCAAACTCATTTGAAATACACTGATAATCCAAATTGCCTGCACTCAACTGACTCCCATCCTTCTCATCCTTCCTCCACCCCTTCGGAAACCCGGGTTTCACCATCTGCTTCCACTGCCGATACCACAATTCAGTGCCTCCCGAATAATCCATTAAGTTTTGGGTCTTCATGGAATCCAGGCCATACATCAACCATGAGTGATCAAAATTGAATATGCCATGTGCCAATTCATGGGCGTAAACTTGGGCACTGGCTGTGCTGGATATAAAACCAGCAGCGTAACCTTGGGGCATCAGACCTTGGGTACTGGCCTCTAGTTTATCGCTGATAAATAAGTAAAAAGTTTCATCGAGTTGGCCTCTGGTTTTGAAGTACTCATCGGCCAGTTTTTTCATGTCGGGACTGTAGGCATTGAGGAAATGATTCTCCACATTGATGATGCCATCTTCCTTTTCTACATAATCAAAATCATCTTGACCGACCACTTCCACTTTAAAAAGGCCTGGGGCGAATATTTTGTTGATTGTACTTTCTACTCCAGCACTATTGCCACTTACACCATTGACATTTACAATTTTGATGGGCACTTTGGTGATGGGCGTGCTGTAAATGTTGAGCTTTCCAGCGACGCCTTTATTGATGACATAGGCGATGATGGCGCTTGGCCTGCCAGGGCCCATGGCATTGACACGGTATTTGGTGCTCACGCCTTTGGGTGAAAATTGAAGTTCTGCCTTTGTCAATTCATCGACAAATACAATGGTGTCACCTTCTTCGAGACCTCCTTCCACAAATACTTCTACCTCATCAAAAGCACCTTCGGCGACACTTTTGTAACTGATGGGCAAATCGAAATACTTTTCATATTCTTTATCGAGTGCTGGTTTATAGGCATCAAAGCCGTATCGCTGATTGCCAGAAGCTGCAAATTTGACACGAACCGGACCCAAAGAATCAAATTTTTCATATTCTTCAAAAACTTCAAATCGTTCGCCGCTGAAGACAAATTGATTGAGTCCTTTGCCTTTTATATAAGCGCCATTGACCAAAACCTCTCTCCCATCCAAATAAATCAAGGTACCATCTGCGGTCAAGGAAATGATTTTGAAGCTATCTTGATAGGTAAACGTTGGGTAATCTGACAGTTGATCACTGTTGAATTTCAAGTCTACCACATTGCCAGCTCCAGGATTATATACCGTTCTGATTTCTCCGGCGGTGAGTTCGAAGTCTTCATTGACGGAGATGGCATCAAATTCTACCGCTATTTTGATGGTGCTGAGCAGGGGTAATCTGATGAATCCTTTACCCGTAAAAACGCCACCTGAACCAGCTACTTCTTGCACGATGACCTCTGTTCCCGAAGCAAAAATGGTGTCATTGACCGCCAATCTTTCAAGGGGAACTTCGCTCATTCCCGAAATATCCATTTCCTCGCCACAGTCAGGTAACGTTCTGGCCTTATTTCTTTTGGGGACCAACACCTTGAGCGCGCCACCAGATGTGAGCCCATTGAGACAAACTTTGTACAATTCGATTTCGTATGTTTCGCCTTGGCGGAGGCCGGTCATGAGTAGAGTCCGGACGCTTGTTTCTTTGATTTGCCATTCTGTAGCACCAACTTCCCGATACTTGACCTGATAGGCGACCTGTGCGCTACGACCAACAGTAGGCGCCAAAGTTGGGTCTTGTTCTTGCCAAAAAAGTACGATGTTTTGTTGGTCATCCAGCTCAGACCTGAAATCCAAAGGGGCAGTGCAAACTCCTTCAGGATCATCTTCTCCATATGTAAAAGCCAAAACTTCGCTGTTGCCATTGTTTTTGAAAATGACAGATGGCATTCCAAATGGCCCATTCACTCCATCCCGAATTTGAACTTGGGCCAAATAAGATCGACCTGGCGTAAGCAAACCATTTTGGGAATTGAGAAAGGTTTGGGTCACCTGATTGACGTCCAATGTGATGTAGGGCATTTGTGAGGAAACTACCTGGTCAGGAGTCAAGCCTTCAAAAGTTTCCCAAATTTTTACATTATAAATGACTGGGAAAACGCCGAAGTGTCTGGGAGTCCAGGAAATCTGCAGGTTTTGAGGGAAAGTAGGTGTAATAGACCCCGAGGGATTGTTGAGGAAAGGAGGCTCGTATTCTTCGATGTAAATTTCGCGGCAAGAGGTGTTGCTAACTTGCTGGCCTTTGATTAGTTCGAATGCAGTAACGCAAAAGCTGTAGCTTCCTTCAGGGAGATATCCACCGGTACCCGTCACAAATTCATCACTGATGCCGCTGCTGCCAAATAGGTCAAAATAGGGAGTCAGTGCAGCATTATCGAGCGTGATGTATTGACCAGAAATGAGGTTTGCAATGCCTCCCAAAAAGTCATCATTGGTTTGGAATTCGATGCCCGGCCCAGAAATCTCCCACTTGAGCCGCACGGCCAAACTGGCTTCGTTGAGGTCATTGAGGCGCAGACGCAAAGCCATTTTATTGGGCCTGAAAGCTTGGTTGGAAGGATCAGAAAAGGTGCTGAAGACAGGGCTGTAAGGACCTTGTACGTCTAAGATGGCGGTGACGGGGTAGAGGGCTTGGGCGATCAAGTTTTGACCAGAAATAAACATTCCAATCACCATCAATAATATGATCCTAGCCATTCCCATCATTTACTGATAGATTTTCTCTTACTATAATCTGTTTGACTTCCGTCTTCAAATATTACTTGCAAAAAGTAAAAAACATTTTCATTTTCAGCTGGTAAATCATCTTCTGCAAAAGTCTGATTTCTGGAAGGATCAACGATTTGATGCAAGCTCGGTGCTCGCTTATCAATCTTTTTGTAAACCCATATTTGGTAAATATTGGGGTCAGCAAACTGGGGAACTATTTTCACTTTTTGGCCAGCCAGCTCCAATTTAAAATCATTGGGATCTAAATTGTATTGTTTGGGTAAAACATTGATGGCTAAGGGAGGACTCGGTTCTGACTTTAAATTCACGTCATCATAGGCTATCAAAGTATAAGCATAAGTAATTTCTGAAACCAAGTTGGAATCCACGTAAGATGTACCAAATGTCTGAGGAGTAAAGGATTTAACCAAAGACCAGTTTCCTGCCTTTAAATCGGGAGATCTGAGCAAATCAATTTTGACCACATCTTCACTGGGGCTTGGAATCCAATACAAAGTGACTTTTCCTGCGTCTGGAATGTGATTGGAAAAAATAGGTGGAAATGGTCTCAAAATATCTGGCATTTTTACAATCAACAATTCAGAAAAATCAGATAAATTATTCCTCTGATCTGAAGCCAGTATTTTAAAATAAATCTCTTTATAACCAGAGGTCAAGGCAAGAGAATCAATAAAAAATGGAGCAGTGAGAAAGGTGTCGTGGGCTAAAAACCACTCACTTAACGTGTCAATCGTATAGAAAACCTTGTAACCGTACAAATCCTTTTCCCTATTTCTATCCCAAGTAATGCTCACCATATTCGAATCAACAATTTCTGATTTGAGATTGGTAGGTGGGGCTGGTGGAATGGTATCAAAAGACATGACCAATTGTGGTAAAGATGGCACCTCCTTGCCTTGGTCATCTAAGGCAACCACTCTGAAGAAATTAGAACTGTTTTTTATTTTTTCTTTAGCAGATCTGATTGATTTAGGCAAATCTGAGGTCAGTAAATTGTATGGTCCAGCATAGTTTTCGGAACTATAAATCCTCCAAGAAGTTATATATTTTTCAAATTTCGGTAAGACCATCCATTCCAGATCGACTTCATTGGTTGTCAAGGTTTCATATTTCGTAATCAGTGGTGAAAGGCCAATGCCTTCCCTACCCTGCCCTTTCACAACAAATGGTTTTGTCGACTTTCCACCAAAATAATCCAAACCATACAATGAAAAAGTATAAGTAGTATCATTACTGATTAATTCTTGAAAAATAGCAAGTGAATGCAAGTTTTCATTTTTAGCAGTGTCGAGTAAGTTTACAAATGGTTCTTCAGATAAAGACAACTCACTACCCATACCAATTTGTTCCGTTAAAATATATCCATAAAAAGTAGGTTTTGAAGTTTTCGTTTCCCAAGAAATGTTAGCTGCTTTGTTTTGCCAATCTACTTTCATTGGTGGACTTGAGGCTTGAACCATGTTGGATCGATCTATGGATTTGGTAATAATTGGTTGCGTTGATCCTGGTAAATAGACTTCAATGGTATAAATTTTGTTTTGATCAAATCCTTTGAAAATGGTTCCTAAACCAGCAAACTGGGTCAGGTCAAAATTCTTATTTAAAGTATATTGCAAAATATCAAAACGTGCAATGTCTCTTTCTACTTGAGTGTATTCTGCAACGGGGAAAGTGTATTCTAAAATTGGCTGTGGTACTGCTTCAATCCTGATTAAACCAGCTACCATTAAAAAATCTGACTCGGTTTCACTTTCGTGTAATGAAATATAGGAATTATCAACAGGAGTTTTCACTTCATCTAAAAGCACATTAGTCCCCTGCTTAACCACAAACCGAAGACCATTATTAATCGTGGGCAACCACACATTCGCTGAGCCCGGGTCGAATCTAATCAACAAAGAATCACTCTGAATTTTATGATGAATGATTGGCTTTTGGCTGTAGCCTAATTGCATAAAAACAAAAACCATTAAACCAATAATAAGAGTTCTTAAAGCTTGACATCTCTCATTGAGGAAACAACCATTCTTGAATAATTTTACCGTTTTCATTGCTCTTTAGTTAATGATGTTTCCACATTCAGTACCCACTTGTCCTTTCACATCTACTTTGATTCCAAGGATAGAAAATTTGACCCTCGCCAAAAAATACCCGGGATTCGGGACATCTTCCATTAACAATAGACCAGCATTAAAACTTGGTAAATTTTTACATCGCCATAAAATTTTCCATTTACCTCCAAAGAGACAATAAGCATAAAGATTGCCAGTCGCACGCCAACTGTTGATGCCCATTGTCGTATTGCTAGGAGTATTACTACACCTTGCGGCATCGCCATATTTCAGTAAACTAAAGTCAAAACCGGCAGAAACTGTGAAGTTTACGTATTTACATTCTTCCTTTACCGCAGATGTATTGAAGAAAGCTGACGCTCCAAAGGCAAAACCAGTTCCAGAAACAATTTCCCCTTCATTTTTCCGGGTTTGTTTTTGACTTACTCCAAAATACGCAGCAGCTTGTGCATTGAGTGGTGGAGGACCTGGAATATCATTCCCCGTAAGGAAATACATATTTGCAGAAACACTGATGCCCGAAGAAAAAGTGATATTTGCTGAAACGGGCCGCATAAAGCCATCAGACGTTTTGATAGAATTGTCGCTGTACCCACCAATGTATAAATGCCAAGTACCATGGTCTGATAAAATATCAACCTGACCAGAACCATTCAAAACATTTTTAACATCGATGGTCACCCCAAAAGCACCATGCATTGTAAAACCCTGTTCAAAATTAAACTTCAATAAAACGTCTGCTCGAATGGATGCTGCTTGATTGGATTCATTGCCTCTGCTGACGAATTTCCCTTTGCCAGCAATGAACACATTTTGCAATGCTTTACCACTAAATTCCATTTGTAAGGTCACATTGGCAACAAAAATTTCATTAGAACCAGCTAATCCCAAACTTGCTTTGAATCCAAAGGTTGTACTTTTATCAACCACATATTTGAAAGTGGGTGGTGTATCTGCCGGTTGGGCCATTAAATCTGTCAATTTCGTTTCATCTTCCATTCTCATGTGATAATACATTCCTCCGCCAAAACCATTGACATTCAAAACTCCGGGTATGATTGGAATAGAAACCGATTTGAGTCCTAAGTATCCGCTGAAAAACCAATATTTTATTTTTGCGTCACCATCTGTTTTAGTCCCCGCCTTGAAACCTGCTTGTACCACCAATTTATAAGAACCGCCATCCTTCATAAATCCACCGTCTAGATTTCCGGCATAACCATCACCGTATTCTTTATCGCCTGAATAACGCTCCAAGCATCCACTGATGCGACCAGCATTACCAAAATCCATGGTGACACAGATTGCTGAAATCTTCACACCGTCATAAACCCAGCGTTGGATGCCATTTTGCTCTTCCATTCTCGCCACAATAGCAAAAGACCCAGAGACTTTACTCCCTCCATCATCAGCTTCAGTAAATGAAAGTTCCAAATCCAAACCCAGATATATTTTATTGGGTTCTTCGGCCTTTTTAGAAAGGGTGGCAGAATTAACTCCCAATGCATTATTACCGTCTTTGCTTCCTTCATCAAAGCGAATAAACCCACCATCTGCCAATCCAAGGTACGGCGCAACGGTGAGGATGGTAATGCCCTCAAATGTTACTTTATCTGAGGTCAATTTTGCTGTAGCGGTGTCTTTCTCATTTGCTTTTCCTGCGTTGACTCCCATATAACCATGCAATACCGCTTCACCATTGAACTGATCATTTGCAGCCTGAACCTTTAGATAGGATGCAGGATTTAAGGAAACACTGGTTGTACGCCAAAGTGGAAATTCAAGAGCTGCCGTCGGTGAAACCGTAAAATTATAGACATTCAACTCCAGGTTTCCTTTTCCAGCATATTTTAATGGTGTGCTGTCTGATGTAATGGGCATGGCAATTCTGCCATCAAAACTAAAACTGATGGGTATGTTGCAATAAAGTACAAAACTTAGTTTATCTACAGAAAATTTCCATTTCTGCATTTTACCGCTTTCATAGGCGATGAGATTTCCCATTGAAAAATTGCCTGTCACTCCGCCATTATCAATATACAAATCATTGGCAGCAGCACTGATTCGCTCTCCTTCATTTCTTTTGAAAGCTTTTGGTAAAATAATTTTTAATTCTTTGATGAAAATACCTCGCCAAAGGTTTTCTAAATCTTCAGTATCCTGGTCTTCTCCCCCCGATCCAGATTCGCCGTTTTGATCTGATTCAACAATGGCGCGTTCATCTAGCTGACTATTTGCACTTGGTTCTGATGAAGGAATTTCATTCCCTGCACCACCTGAACCAGATGATGGTGTATATCCCCGTCTTGGGGTAAAACCCGCTGCATTTCTGGTATCGCTGTGATCAAAAACTGCATGTTCAAGATTGAAGACTACTTTTTCTTTTGCTTTGGTAGGGGTAAAAAATGGCAATGAAATATCCAAAACAAAATCATCCAAGTCAGCAACATCAATTGCAAAATTGGCCATGACTCGACCACTCGCCATCGCTGTTCCATCAATAGAACAAGGAATGACCCAATCCCGAGACAGCTCCAAGGTTGCATCTATCCGCACTGCTCTAAAACCTTCACAATCAAATTCTACGTAACTACCTCTCCCGCTCTGGCCCTTTCCGGAGTTGAGTGTCAACAAGATGTGTTTTGATTTTTGAAACATGGGGAAACTTTCAAAAAGTATAAATCGATTCACACCTACAAAACCTGCTGAGTTGTAGCGCAAATCATCAGTTCCAAAAAATAACTTACGTCCATCTTTGAGTTCTACTCCGAAATACGCTTCCAAACTTGCATAACTGGGTAAAAATTTCACGCGGTTGATGATCAAAACCATTTTGGTGGATGAAGAACCTCCATTTGCTTTCCCTCCCAGATTTATTCCGACAGGTAATTCAATAGGAAGTTCTCCCGACAACTTTTCCAATAATTTTCCCTGGACGATGATTTGATCATAGAGTTTATTAACTTTTTGCACTTGCGGATTTCCTTCGTAAGTAACTTCTTTGGCTTTTCCCTCTGCAAATAATTGATCATTTCCATCAACAGGCAATGGCAAACTTTTTAGGTCGACATTATCCTTGATGTAATCATTTATGTAATTTTCTAATTGTGAAAATTCTAAAGCAGAAAAATCTGAAGCCGCAGCAGTAATTGTTTGTTGTAAGTGTAAACTATCGTCAGGATTTATATCAGAAGCCCTTGCAGAAATTGTAAACGCTAAAAAGAAAATGATGAATCGTGGGATGTTTTTCATAGGGATTAAATTCTAAAATTAAAGGAAAGGAAGCTCCTGAGTTCTGTCAAATCACCCATCGGAATGGCTTTATCGCCAAAGTTTTTGTACAACATATTGTTGAAACTCAATGCGGTTTTTTGATCTATTTGATAATTAAAACCTACTGAACTTTGTGTGTAAGGAACATTTTTTAAAAGGCCATTCTCTTTCTGCATATTGAGTCCTCCTCCTAAAGTGATATTAAAGGTGGATTTTTTATTGAGGAATGGTCGCGTTAGATTTGCAGCCAATGAGACAGTGTTGAAAGTGCTTTGCATCATGCCATTTTGGATATATGAAATTTGCAAACCTTGTTGTGCATTGTTTTTGATGTTTTGCTTGTTGTAGTTTACGAAAATACTATTGGAGCTCACCTTGTCATTTTGTATTTCATCGTTGATGACCGTATATCCTGAGCTCCGGCCCAATTGCACAGAAACCACAGACACATATTGTTCATTTTGTTGAATTTGGTAATTGGCATAAGCACCATAATTGGCATTTGTCGACAACAATTGATTAACTTCCAGTGGATTGGATATCGAAAGTGGTGTACTTTGTACGATGGTATTGTTGAAGGTAGAGGCATTGAGGCCAAAATCTGTTTTGGGATTGAGCCGATATTGTGTATTGAGGTTGAATACAAATCGACTGTATTCATTGGCATTGGTGTTTTTCAAATTATTGCGCTCAATTCCGATTTTCAAATTGGTGAGTAGTTTTTTATTCAGGGCTGGAAATTTGAGTCCGGCGTTGATGTTTTCATAATCATTCCTAAAATACAAAGCACCCATTGTTTTAAAACCGGGACTTACTTTTTCATAATTGACTTCCAGATTGGTTTTGGCAATATTTAGTTTTACAAATGCATTGAAAGCAGTACCCCATCGAGTTGATTGGTTTATTTTTTCCAGTCCACCCATAGATTCATAAAAAGAAGCAGATCTTGCGAGCGCATCTTTGCTATTTTCTGTGAATGCACTTTTTGCCCACTCGAGACCAACACTCAATTTGTCAGTGAGTTTTTTATTTCCTTGTACACTCCAAACGGTATTGCTGGCAGGATTGAAAAGCAAAGTACTGTCCACAAAAGGCAAAGAGTTTATATTATCCTTTCCGTGTAACACAGACACCATTAACTTATCTACTTTGTTGTCAAAACCTGCAGCGAGTCCGTATCCCATTCGTTTGTACAATGGGTCAATCCGTTGAAAACTGTTGATATTTTGTGCTGTTGTTCGCCTAATGCGTCCGTAAAAAGAAGCTACTTTCCAGTTGTTGGGTGAAAGTTCGATGCCAGCTCCTCTGAAGGATTGTCCACTATAGACATATCTACCAAGCCCCATAGAACGATCACCGAGATGTAGTTTTACCCATTTATAACTGGGGCTTATTCCTGCAAATGCATAGGATGGCAAGGAATAATTGAAAGCTTTTCCACCGGTGCTGTAGGTGAGTGAAAATGGAGCTTTCACTCCCAAAAAGTCCAAATTCAGTGAAGCATGACCTCTTGCAGAAAATGGTATGGCTCTGGCTACATCCAAATTACTGAAAACGCCCGCTGCACCTAATTGAATGCCCCCTCCAATTTTAAAAGGGTCCTTATTTATCCGTTCATTGAGTTGCTTTGCTTGTTCGCTAATGTCTTGAGTAATGGCGAAGTCTGGTTTTAAACTAAAGCAAATTAGTATTGCAAAAAGCTTTAAGCCAAATTTTGTGGTTGTCTTCATCTGACTATACTTTAATGGATGATGACACTTGCCGTTTGCACTTCACTGCTGGTATTGACCAAAACAATGTAAATTCCAGGAGGCACTGATTGTAGGGCTATTTCTTCTTTATGACCTATCGTATTGGGAATACTTTTTGAAAAAATATTGTTTCCAAGATGATCAAAAATTAAAATTCTGGTTTCGAAGGCTTCATTCAATTCATAGTCAATGGTGAATTGACCGTCATTGGGATTGGGATAAACCTTAAAACTTCTGAAAGCCTTGCTTGACCTTTGCTCATCTTTATCAACAAGGGATGGATCATCTGTGATCTTAATTCCTTTTTCGATGACGCTTTTACATCCACCTTTATAAGCTTCCATGATGACAGAAAAATTACCTAAACTTGCAAAACTCATGACCAATTGACCAAAATTGGAAGAAAGAATATCCGCTTCATTTGGGAAAATCCAGGTGATGCTATCAGGGCTGACCAATGTTACATCTACACCAATGATTGTATCATTGACTAAGCCAACACTGGGCAAAAGAAAATCAGGTTTGAAAACCTCATTGTTGTATCGTATTTCGAATCCTGTGGTGTCTTTACAACCTACGTTATTGATGCCAACAACCGAATATTTTCCGTTAAGGCCGAGATAGGCATTATTTCCAGTGGTTATGTATTTATTGTTATTGTACCATTCATATACGAGGTCTTTGTTTGCATTCATTTCAGCCAAAATTTGAGAGCCTTGACAGATGTAAGCAATTTCGACATCTAGTGGATTGTTTATAGAAACTTTTGTTGGATTTTTGAGTGTTATAGTTCTTGTTTCATAACAAACTGGTGATGTAAAAATCTTGACTTCATATTTTCCAGCGGCAACATTATTTAAAATAGGCAAAACTGTTGACCAATTGTGATCTGGATGAAATATTTCGTGCCAGATGTAATGGGTCACTGGAGTTTTAGCATCTTCTGTGAGAATCAACACCCCATCATTGGCACCAAAACAAATTGGATTTGTCCCAGAAATTTTAATCCCATCCGATTGTCTTATACTTTTTGCATTTACATTTACTTCAGTTGATTGATTACAGAGTTTGTCTTTTGTTCTGATTCTCAACAAGTAGGCGCCTGCTTTAAGGCCTTTGAAAGTTGGTGTTGCTTTCCATGTTTCCCCTTGATCTATTGAAAATTCAAGATTTCCTTTAGAACTTATCTGTATTTCGCCGTCAGAACCATTGCAATTGGTGGCATCTTTCACAATAATGTCTTCGTCTCTCAGAATACTTTCATAACCAACTTCAACAGATTGTTGGAAAGCGCTACAATTGCCTCCTTCAGTAAATACTATTTTCAAATCATAAACACCAGTCATTAAATTTTCAAAAAATGGAGTGTTGGAAACAAGCATGTCATTGAGAATATAGGTCTTTGTTTCAGGTCTGTTTATAGAAATCTTGATACTCCCTAAAGATCCACAACTATTCGCTTTTTGGACTGATATTTTGTGACGTCATAATAATATCTTTGTCGCCAATATAGAAAGAGTCTGCGATTGCATATACACAAGATTCCAAGCCCTGCTCTGACCAAAATGCGGTAATCTCTTGGAGCTAAATTTGAAAAATTGGTTCTGGGTACCAATGGCCTCCGTTGTCTATGCTGAAGTACAACTGTTGTTTGACTTCTTGGATCAAATTCTAATGAAACTACACCTGATTCTTTATCACAAGTCGGATCTTTTTTTGAAATGGATTTCACAGACAATAAATTATTGGCATCTTCGAAATCGGGAAATCCTTCAAGTGCAAGCGCGTTTTCTTCTAATACATATAATACATTGGGTTCTTCTTTTGATGAAATGTACAATTCCCCAATGTTTGTGTAAAAACTAGCTGTAAATTGAGCTCTCAACACAGGACTTTCATGAATTATTTCTGGACTTCTGTCATTTCCGTGCCATTCAGAAAGTTTAAAGCCCTTACCTCCCAACAAAGATTTTACATAAGTACAAGTACCATATTTTTTAACGTATCCACCGACCTTCCTAATTTCAGGATTTGCTTTTACAGGAGTGGTAGACCTCCGTGAAACAACACCGTCACATAACCGCTTGAACTCAATTTGTTGCATGACACCAATTAATGCGTCCTCATTGGAGAATTGCAATAAATTTCCTTGTTGTCTGGTTCGCCTCAAGATACCAGAATTGCCATAAGCAGTGTATTCAAAATCTGTGACAGCATTCCAGCCAGGCAAGAAAATAGTCAAAGAGTCCTCAGCAACAATGAAGATTGGGTCTGAGGAGAGGGATGGGCATTTGGGCCATGATGTAGCACCCACATCAATTATGCATGCCATTAAAGTTGCAACAACAAATAAAATCTTATATAAAGTGTTTCCCATCATTTCTTAAATTCTATGGTTTTACAACAATCTGGTTGGTGTTTCCAACATACGGTAAAAGATTGAACCTGCCCAGTTCTCAATTCACTGGTATCAAATCCCAAATACAGGAGGATCAGAAAAACTATTGATTTCAATATCGACTAACTTAACAATCCACTTTTATGCTATTGGGATCTCTTATGGAACCTGGGCTGCAAATGAAAGAAATAATAAGTGAATCTTTATTGGGAGAAAAGTTACCACAAAACTCAGGTGGATAACAACAAACTTCATTTGGCGGCAAGGATAAATTAATACTTTTAACACAATTATTTCCATAAGTTGCTTCTACGTATCCGCCAGAAAGACCAGCATAAGGTACTAAATTTAATGAATTTGCAGTCGAAATAAGGTTGCCAGCTATAAACCATCTATAAGACTGGGCGTATTCAATTGAAGGAGTAGCAATAACGGTTCCATCACAAATACTTTCACCAGAATAACTTATACTTATTTCATTATTATATGCTTCGATGTTTTTGCTCGGTGTGGTAATACAGCCATGGTTATTAATTATATCTGCTGTTATCAAATTTGGTGCGGCCACCATTGTGGAAGTCCCATTACCACCATTACTCCAACTTACAATAGTTCCACCAATAGCTGTTAAAGTTACGACTTCACCGTTACAATATAAACCATTACCACCAGAAATTGTACCCGGATTATAATCAACGAATCTCAATTCTTGCACTTGATCTGCTTGATTTCCGCAATTATCAGTGACTGTATGTTCGATGTCTTATTAATGGATCTTGTGCATTAGAACCATTTCCAGAAATATACTGATCATTATAAGAATAACCAGCCACACCTGCACTATCAACAGCATTTTAAAAGATTGAGTGAACTGCTGAGGGATTCCAAGATCGTAATCCAAATCCTGATCCTGTGGTACCGTAAATGTGGGTGGCAGATCATCGATCAGAGTAACCAATTGATCATGAATGCCCAAATTACCGCAAATGTCAGTAGCCGTCCAAGTTCTGTAGATATATCTGGGGTCCGATGCACACCCAATTTTATCATTATCTGTTTGCGTAAGTGTTACTGATAAATTGCCATTACAATTATCAATGGCATTTGCTCTGATAATATCTGCACGAGGTATTAAATCAGGGCTATTGACTTGAACATCCTGTTCAGGAGTAATATTGAATATTAGTTCTGGTCCTTCGCTATCATTTATAGTTATAGTTTGAGTAACAACTGTTTCATTTCCAACATAGTCTACAAATGTCCAGATTCTGTTGACAACTAATATGTCTCCCTGACACCCAGTTCTTCCATTTGTTAACTCTCTAAATGTTGTTGTAATTTGGGCACAAGATTCAGAATCAAAAGCTGTCACAGTGGGCACAGGTGGCAATGTTTGGCACTTTTGAGAAATATCACTCGGCCAGTTACTTGTTATTCTGGGTGGATTAGCGTCTATAACTGAAATAAATTGACTTTTTGTTGTGACATTGCATCCATCAGTGGCGCTGTAGATTCTTTCAAATATTTTTGGACTTGCAGCATTGCCAATTCCTCCCAAGTCGTTTTCATCAAAAGATGTACCTATAATAGCACAATTATCTGTGTAAGAAGGTATAATCTCGTTAGGCATATTATCTACACAAGATACTGTTATGTTACCTGGAATACTGAAATCGGGAGCTACATTGTCTATAAACCTCAATTCCTGACTAACTGAAGAAGTATTTCCACAAGCATCCGTAAACTCCCAAATATTTTCTATGATCATGGGATCACTACTACATCCAAGACCACCTCTTAAAAGTTTTGATTTTGTAACCGTCACATCCCCACAATTATCTGAATATCCATTGACATCTGGAATTAATCCATTTACAAGATAATCATCACCACAACCATAAATTATTTGATTTGGTGGTGGAGTCGCAGCAATTGGCGATTCATCATCATTTACAGTTATTGTTTGTTGTACTGTAGATGACAAGTTACAATCATCTGTGGCTATAAAGGTTCTGATAAAGCTAAAGTTATTCTCACATATATTATACAAGAAATTATCTGAACCACTTTTGTAAATATTGACTGAACCAGTATTACAATATGCCTGAGCAATTACTTCACCAGAGTTATCTATTGGTACTAAATCCTTACAATCATAATTTAAATCTTCCATTTCAGAAATAGTAGGCGGAAATGGATTATAAACTGTTACATTATATGCATCAATCACTTCATTGCAACCATCAGAAAAAGTAGTTGTAAATGTCTTCTGGAAATCATTGATACAATTGTTGTAATTAACATGCTCTACATAACTGTGAGAAACAGATGCAACATCCGTAACTGTATATTGATTGAAATCATAAATAATGCTTGGATCATCACTACACTCGCCAAGACATCACTTGGACTTCTAGAAATAGAAGGTGCTTCGCTATCATCTACCAATATTTGCAGACAACTTCAGAATAATTTCCACATGCATCCGTTACACTTATATTCCTTTCTATTGTGTAATTGTTATCGCACCTTCCTGGAATGCTATCCTTATCGATAAAGAAAGTTAGTCCCAATTTTGGATCAGGAAAACCGTTTTGAATTGCACAACCGTAAGCTGCTTCAATGTCACTTTCGGTTAGTTCTGGAACTGGATTTCCGAATTCAACATATGTATCTGGAAAAATTGAAATAATGGATGGTTTTATATCATTGTCAATATAAAAGTATTGGTCAACAGTGGTTGTGTTATTGCATTGATCTGTTGAAGTATATGTTCTTTTAACAGTTAATTTATCATCACAAATATAGGATTCTGAAGTTTCATTTACTGTAAAATTGACATCACGGTCGCATTCGTCATATGCAACAATTCCTAATCCTGCTGGGCTTGGAATATCACCAGTACACTTAAAAGAATCATCAGATAAATTCCCAAAAAATTCTGGAGAGGTCTTATCTTCAACCTTTATTCTCTGCATTCTTTCATAGGAATTACCACATTTATCAGAAATAGAATAGAATCTTTCAATAGAGGTCAGACACGAAGTTTTTATTAGATATCTATCGCTAACTGAGAAAGAATTATTAACTAGGCCGTCACACTCATCACTACTCATAATGACAGCTTCAGGATTTGGAATCAAACAGTCGGTTACAATATCGTCCGGAAAATTTATATAATCCGGAATTTTTGTATCCTCTGAGATAATTTGTTTCGACATTGAGCTAGAGTTTCCGCAAGCATCATATACATAATATGTTCTGGTAAGTGTATAATTATTTACGCACTCTTCGAAAGGGGACATACTTACCTTTATATCAGAATGATCATAATTATAATACGAACTATTACAGTCATCCGTAAATGAAATCTCTCTATAATTTGCTGGTGGTAAATCTAGATCGCATTCTATGTTGAGATCCGGACCCACAGACTTTATATTTGGTCCACTATTATCCCTCAATGTAATAACCTGAATATCAGTTGCTGAATTACCGCATGCATCTGTAGCTATCCATGTTCTCGTAATTTTTACTCCATCTAAACAAGCAACATTTAAATTGCCATTGTCTGAATAATCCAAGATATATGTTAAATCACAATAAGTATTGACAACAGGCTCTGTCCCATATATCGTTGAGGAATTATAAGCATCACAATCAATTGCCTGAGGATCAGGTGCTTGAAAAGATGGAGGTACATCCTTTACAATTCTTACTTGTTGAATTTCAATGTGTGGAGTTTGATTTGGCAGAGTGAAATTCCAGGTTCTCGTGATTGTCTTATCGCAATCATTTCCTGATGAAATTTCACTCAAGGTAACATCTGCAGTGATCCCACAAATATTATTTCCTGATAATACAACTGCAGAGTCTAACTCATTATCACAATGGATAGTTATATCTGAGGGAGCGGATTCATAATAATTTTCGGATGTACCAATTACAGACGCTGTTTGGACAGCCTCACTACTATTGCCACAAGCATCAGTAAAAATCCAGGTTCTTGTTTGAATAAATGGATCCCCCGAATTTCCACTTCCGGTATTTTCTGAAATGTTTGGAATTCTGATGATTTGATCTCCTGTACATTCATCAATAGCCATTTGATTTTCATAATCGGTCAAATCAGACATACATTCAAAAATCAAGTCACTGGGTATGTTTTGTGGTATAGGTGCTTGGGTGTCTATAATTTCTATCAATTGCTCTTGCTCCATTTCATTGCCACAATTATCTAGCACCTTCCATCGTCTAGATATGGTTTTTGTACCACCACAACCGAAATTAGTCACAACATCCAGATAGGATATATCATAGGTATTGCTGCAATTAACTTCCACATTTCGCGGCACTCCATATTCCGTATTTTCGTCATATTCACCGCATTGCAAAGACAATCCCTCAGGAACAATAAATGTTGGCAATTCATTATTGTCTAAAGTAACCGTTTGGACAATAGTTTTTGGTGATTTATCCAAATTAGTAAAAGTCCATGTTCTAGTAATAACTTTATTGCAATCATCACCTACTTCATTGACTACTAAATCACCCATAATGCTATAACTACAAGCATCTGTCGCAATCAATGTTTCAGCACCTAACAAATCTTCAATACACTTAATGGTATAATCATCAGGGCTTGCAGGTAGATTAATTACTGAATTGTCAGAAATTGTAATTAATTGATTTGCTGTTGAAGCATTACCACATGCATCTGTAAATGTCCATGTCCGCAATATGTTTCTAGGGGTGAAAACTGTTCCATAATTTCCGTCATCAGAAGTTGATAAAATACCTTGATTGGATTATTGGAACAATTATCTATGGCAAACAAATCATTAGGATCGGATATTTCATCAAAACAATCAAAAGTTAAATTAGCCTCGGCACCTGGAGCCTCAGGAGCTTGGTTGTCAGTCAAAGAAATTATTTGAAAATCCGTGTTCGTATTTCCACAGATATCCGTTATCGTCCAAGCTCTTTGAATTTCAACTCCATCCTTACAACTTGCATTAAAATCTCCACTATCTAAAAATGAGACTGAATAACTGGCATTACATCCAGTTGAAATATTGGTCATAGTTCCAAATTCAATATTGCTGTCATAACTTTCACAAGCAATAGAAACATTTGCTGGAAGAACAAATTGAGGAATAAATTCATTTTTTAATGTAATGACTTGTGTTTCAACATGATCTATTTGATCAGGCAATTTAAAAGTCCATGTTCTTGTGATAATTTTCAAACAATTGTCTCCAGTTTCTAACTCATTAAAAATAACTTTTGCTTGTGTACCGCAGGCATTCCTTCCATAGAGTACATCTGGAGGTGGAATATCTCCCACACATTGAACGGTTATCGGTGCAGGCGCTACATCGTAAATATTTTCAGTTGTTCCCGCAACAGTTATAATCTGTTCTGCAATAGATGTATTTCCGCAGGCATCTGTAAACGACCAATTTATGGTTCTTATAAGAGGATTGCTTGCAATTCCTAAACCCGCATTATCAGAAAATTGTGGAGATGCTGCGATCAATTCACCTGTGCATTCATCAATTGCATTTTGAAGTACTGGCAATTCCAATTCTGATAAACAAGATAAAATTTGGTTCTCCGGTATATCTTGAGGGATGGGTGGACTAACATCAATTATGTTAATTGTTTGATTTTTGGAAGTTTCATTTCCACACTGGTCTAAAACTTTCCATTCCCTAATGACTGTGCCCGCATTTCCGCATATTTTATTTAATTGTCCATCTTGGTAGGTTATTTGAAAACTATTGTTGCAATTAACATCTATCATAGTTGGTTCTCCATAAATTCCATTGCTTTCATATTCTCCACAAAAAAGTTCAACATTCTCAGGAGCTAAAAAATCTGGTTCAATATTATTTATTAGAGCAATTTCTTGTCTTATTATTTTTACTTCCTTGTCAAAATTAGAGAAGGTCCAAGTTCTGATAATGGTCATATTGCATAAATCACCAATCCTTTCTTCATTAAAAATTCCAATAATGGAATCATTACAATAATCTGATGCAAAGAGTGTTTCTTCCTTGCTTAATTCATCAAGACAGTGGATAGTAAAATTTTGGGGTGTTGTTGGCAATTGAATTTCAGAGTCGTCAGAAACTGTTACTTTTTGAAATGTTTCTGAAACGTTGCCACAATTGTCAGTGAATGTCCATTTTCTACTTAAAATAAATGGATTTGTGATTGTACCCAAACCTTCATTATTATTCGTCGTGAGCATGCCATGGATTTCACCTTCAAAGCAATTGTCCACTGCAATTAGGTCTAAAGGATTCGTGATTTCAGATCTACAATTGAAAACCAAATCTTCTTCTGGCGACGGAGGAATTGGTGCTATTTTATCCTCGATCGATATGATCTGTGTTTTAACGGCAGTATTTCCACAAACATCTGTTACTTTCCAAACCCTATTCCAAGATCCAGTTCCTGTACAAATTTCATTGATTGGCCCATCAATAAAACTGCTTTCTGTACCAATATTACAATAGGTAGTAATTTCACCAACCTCGCCTAAAACTTCCAAAGTTCTGTTTTCATCGCAAGAAATAGTCAAATTATCTGGTACCTTAAAATCTGGCGTTTTTTTATTTGAGATTGTAATGTTTTGCGAAATGGTTTTTGTTAGAATATCTGGAAAACTAAATGTCCAGATTCTCACAATTTGCATTTGGCAAGAATCTCCCGTTCTTAATTCGTTTTTCAGACCCTCTGCCCTATTTTCACAACCATTTGTCGCAACCAAGTCTTCCATGGTGCCTACCTCATCCAAACAAGCCACTGTGTATGCAGATGGAGCTTCTGGATAGGTGACGTCTGTCGAACCAGTGACAGTTATCGTTTGTCTGGTTGTTTGATCATTTCCACACTTGTCTATAAAATACCAATTTCTGGAAATCACTAGATGATTACTTGGGATGGCTTCACCACCGTTATCCGTTTGAGAAAATAAACCTTTTATTTTTTCCCCTGTGCACAAATCGATAGCAAACAGTTCAGGTGCCGTAGGAACATCGGCCTTACAAGCAATAGAAACATTTTCAACAGGTTCGATTAATAATGGAGCTGAAGTATCAACAGTGGTTATAAATTGCTTTTGAATTGATTCATTACCACATTGATCTTTAATATGCCATGACCTGGTGATCAGTCCACTTCCTGGGCAATCGCTCTTTTCTGCAAAAACATCTTTGTAAAAAACATCTCTGCCTATACCACAACCAACTACAATATTACTTGGGTATCCAAGAAGATCAGGATTTAAATCTGTTCCACAGGCAATTGTTGAATCATTTGGAACTACATACTGCGGTTTAAATTGATTCAAAACTTTGATGGTTTGAATTAAAGTTTTTGGGTTTAAGTCGAGGTATGAAAAATTCCAAGTCCTAATGATGGTCATGTCGCATGCATTGCCAATTCTCTGCTCTGAAAAATGACCATTTATTGAGACACCACATCCAGCAGCTGCAATCAAATGGGCAGTATCTGGAACTTCAGACAGACAACTTACCAACGTATCTTTTGGCACCTCAGGAAGTAATATTTCAGCAGAATTCTGTACGGTAATTTCTTGGCTTACCTCACTTGAATTCCCACATAGATCTTTAAAAATCCAATTTCTTTTGAAAATCAAGGGGCTTTCTTCTGTACCCAATCCTCCATTGTTATTAATTGAATAAATCGGATTTATTGATCCTGGAGTACAGTTGTCTTTAGCTAAAATAATAGGTCTATCTGTGGTATCAGTTAAACATAGGAATTTCAAATTAGTAGGTATCAGTTCTGGAATTGGAGCAACTGTGTCTATCTTGGTAATTGTGTAAGCTAAACTGGTATCTTGTCCATTGGGCAAAGAAAAAGTATACGTACGAGTAATGATTTCCGAACAAGCATTTCCACTCAATACTTCCGTAAATTTTGGTGCAATGCTCGTGTTGCAATCAACCTGAACAGACAAATTAGGTGCAGAGGGTGTTTCATCTTCACAAGTCAGCAAAATATTTCCGGGAATGGAGGGAATTTTAATACCTTGAGTATAGAAGATCAAAATGCTTTGATTAATGACAAGACTATCTCCACAAGGTGTTAGGAAAACCCATTTTCTGAGCAATCTTGGTGGAAGATTATCTCCAGTTCTGAGGTTTTCAGAAAAGACCGGATAGATAGTGTCCTTGCTACATTTATTTATATAAGATAGCACAGGAGGTGATGGAATGTAATAATCACATTGTACCTGAAAGTTTGCGGCCAAGTTAATATTATTAATTACTGGTTTTTTATCAACGGTAATTACCTGGCGTACAACTGCAATACTGTCTGGCAATTCAAAAGTCCAAGTTTTTATAATTTCGCTAAGGCAATCATCCCCTTTTATTTCCATTGAAAAGTTTCCTTCATAAACCACATTGCAATAATTAGCCAATAATTGCACAGTGTCTGTCCACTCGCCTTCACAATTGACAATGGTATCATTTAAGACCAAATTGGTAATCAGTTCACATCCCGTGCAACTAGGACAATCTTTTCCACCACAATCAATATCAGTTTCTGAGCCATTTTTAATCCCATCATTACATTGTGGGCAATCTATTGTTTTGACCACTGATACATTAGAAGTAGATTCTTTACAACTAGAGCCAATCAAACTTACCTTAACCCGGTAATATTTTTCACCAATTTGGTTTGTGGGTAGGACAAACCTATTTCCAAAGGAGGAATTTAAGGGCGAAAACTGATCAACAGGATTCTGAGAAACTTCCCAATTATATGCGAATTTATTATTTGCTGGTAATTTGAATGTAAAATTAAAGTCTTTGCAAAATTGTAGACTGTCCTCAAGGATGATGTTTGGCATGTCAAATTCTGCTGTACCATACATCTGCATTGGCACGGAATTGCCGCTTTTGTAGTTAGTTACTAAGATGATAAATTTATCGCCAATCTCGGCATCCAGATTTTTGACAAAATTGTCATTTCCTCCATCGCAACCTTCAAATTCCACTAAGTCCTCTGAACCTTCAGAAAGTCCTGTCATTCCCAAACAGGTAGCAGTTTCATTTCCAAAGGTTTTTCCAGACGCCATGCAACGCAAAGGCGTGAGATTTCTCCCATCTAATTTATAAGCTATAAAGTCCACATCTTCTTCCCCGGCAGGCATAAAGTTGATGTTGATGGTTCCTCCCTTGGTGATACCTTGTATCAATATGACTTCATAATGATCAAAAATTGCGTCTTGGGGAAAACAATTGAAATCAGCAATATCCGTGAAATTTGTTTTAGGTAATCCAATATCATAAAATCCGTGACCACAAATCGGGACAGCATCACTGGGGTTGATAGAAGCCTGTGCTTTGAGGTTCACAGAAGCAAAAAGGGATAATATGACTATTACAAAAGGGTATTTCACGTTTCAAAGAGTTGGTTAAGAACTTGTTAATTATTTCTAAAATTAAATAGATAAAATCAGAAAAACAAGTTATGCGCCTATAAATTATAAATATTTTTTTTATTAATATTTAAAGGTATTGAATATTATCAAAATACGCCATTTAGCTATTTCATATGATTTAATATCTCTTCATTAACTCAATACTTGGAAGAAAAAGATGAAAGAAATAAGATAAAAGATGAATGCGTTAATTAGCAGAGCCAATCTGAACAATCATCTAGCACATGATTATTCAACACGCATTCATCAAAGGCAATTGCCTCATAGATGCAATTTTATTAAAAATGTCTGGTATTGGTGTAATTCAAAGTAGATTTATTTCTCATATCTTACTATTAATTCTAAGCATTAAGGGTAAGATCAATTTTCTTCAGTTAGAACGACATGGTTCTTACTCAGAGCGTAGTTACAGAAGTAACTTTTCGAAGGAGTTTGATTGGCTGGATTTCAACTCAAAGTTTGTTAGTGATCAATGCAGTGACGAACTTATAATTGGGTTTGACCCAAGTTTCATCAGTAAATCAGGAAAGTGTACCCTAGGCTTGGTTATTTTTATTCAGGATGCAGCAGCAGATATGAAAAAGGTTTAGAGATAGGCTGTTATAGCGTAATTGATGTAAAGCAAAATACAGCTTATCATCTGTATGCAGCTCAATCAAAAAACACACAAAAAGAATAATGATAAAACGATGATGGGCCAATATATTGAACAATTTGAAAATTGGCAAAGGATTTAAAGCTATATCCCTGTATTGGTAGCAGATGCGTACTTTAGTAAGTTTGAATATACACATTCTGTAGTTAGTCAAGGAATGGAATTTATATCAAGCTACGAGTGGACGCTAACCTTAGATATCTTTATAATGGATCTCAAAAATCAGGAAGAGGGAGAAAAAAATTTGCTGGCAAAGTGAATACTAAAAAATTGATAAAGGGAGGGTTAAACAAATGTATGAGGATGAGGAGATTCGTGTTTATAGTTTGATTGTTAATTCAGTGAATCTAAAAGGAACATCTTGCTGGTTGTGTGGAATATTTAAACAGTCTTGGGATGTGACAAATATGTCATGTATTTTCAACAAATCTTGAAGGATGCGATGCAAGTGAGTTAGATACTACACAAGATTTCAAATGGAATTCAATTTCAGAGATGCTAAACAATTTAGGTCTAACAAATTCAAGCAAGAGCAGAAAATTACATTTTCATTTCAATGCTACTTTGACAGCTGTAAACATAGGTAGGGTATGGCAAGAAAAATAGATCAATTCCAATTTCAATATGGGATGTAAACCATTTATTGTAATTTTATCAAAATACGCAACTTAGCTATTTCATATGGATTTAATATCTGCTTCATTAACACTATTAAAGTATTTATATTCCGTTAATAGTTTATTACTTTTAATAGCAACACTTAACGAACAATAAATTTAAGCCTGCTTATTTGAATTAAACAAGTCTACAAACTGCCTTATATTTTACATTTTCTTTACCAAAAAACTTACGTTTTCATCAATGACCAAAGTTCCTGGAGCTTGTATGCGCAAAGGCAATTCTGGCTTGATGCAATTGCTGTGGATCATCAAATAACAGTGGTTATTTTATTTCCACTATTACTCCATTCCCCAAGGTCAAAGTACCTGGATTTTTAATGTCAAATCCCAAGCCATCTATTTTGGTAGCGGAAGCATTGAAAATAATATTACCATTGAAAACATTTGGCGGCGGAAATCCTGTATCCCAGTTTCCACCTTTATGCCAATCGGTATCCAAGGCACCATTAAATACAAAGTTGGCAGGAATGGCATACTCATAGATGCCCATGTCATAAAATCCGCCTTGTGGGCGAGGGTTCCCTAGTATATCTGTTGCCGGTGCATTCAAAGGTGAACCGGTATTGATGGCTGGAGAACCCATTTGTAGATTGAAATTGCCTGAAGCGGGGTCTACAAACATTGGGTCAACATCCAATATGGTTGGACCAAGAGCACTTCCGTTTTGAATGATGCTCTGGTAAGCATTGATTGAGAAATTCATTGTTGATATGCCAGAATTGGTATTATCATTTATTATACAATTTCCAATCATCAATTCGCTGTCATACATTTGTACCAAATTGATTAAACTTGTGTTGTTGCGATTTCCCGATACTACTGAATTTATCATTGCAGCTTTTGTTCCTAATACAAACGAACCTAAAGTAATATAGGATGGGCCTAAGTTATTGGCAACTACACTATTAACCAATTTGAAATCCTCTATCGTAGTTACAATAAATAAATTTCCTGTATTTCGCAAAATATGGGTATTTTTGAATAAAACAGTATCTCCTGAGCCGTCTCCAAGAAAAGAAAAATTAGTGCTAAATTGGTTGTCTGTTACAAAAACATTTTCAAACTTGAGCACTGTATAAAATAATTCAAATAATTGATCTGCCGAATTGGCGAATTCCTGATTATGGTGAATATTTGAATTAATTAAAGTTAATTTTGAATTTTGGGCAGTTATTGATGAAAGATTTTGGTTGTTAAAAACTTCCAAATCATCTCCAACAAATATTGAATTGTTAAGAGAAACCACATCCCCAGTAGTAGTTGGAGTTGATCCAGTATTCAAATTAAACTTACAACTATTCAATAGTATAGTAGTATTTAACATATGAAGTGCGACTCCTTTCGATGCTTTATTAAGACTAAAATTTATTTCACTAAGATTTATTTGGCTTGATGAAGAACTAATTGCGCCTCCAGTATTAGAGTTATCAGAGGTAAAGGAAGATGAATTTATTTCTATTGTAGCAAAAGCAAATTGAATACCCCCACCAACTATGGCACTGTTAGACAAACTATGGATTTTGTTAAAAGTTCCATTGCCACTACCAAAATAAATGCCACCTCCAACTGCGGCATTGTTATACTTTAGATCTAAGCTGTCAAATTCAACTCCATCTGAATTATAACTATAAATAGCCCCTCCACTTGAGCCAGCAAAATTTGAATAAAAAGATGATTCGAATATAATTAGTGAGTCACACCTGGAATAAATCGCACCACCAGATTGTACCGCTTTATTCCCAATAAACCTACAATTTAAAATTCTAGCATTACTAAATTCGCTAAAATATAAAGCCCCACCATTATTTGCTGTATTATTTCTGAAGGTACAATTTTGAACAGTAAGCTTTCCTCTTTGCATTCCAGCAGCCCCTCCCAACCTATCATTACCATTATTAAAAGCATCTTGTAAAGTAAGACCGTCCAGCAATACCTGAATATTTGCATCGGTCAAATAAAAAATATTATTAGTATTATCGGTTACTTCATTTGGCATCCCTATATCACCACTAATGATCGTGGCATAATTGGAATCCAAAACTCTCTCACCTATGTCATTTTCAAACCCTTGGAAACCTCCATAGATAGACAAGCTTCGCTTTACATTTAAACTATGTTCCCTCACACTTATAATGTCAGGTTTATATAGACCCTCAGCTATCCATACCTCATTTACATTGGGGCAAGCATTGGCAAAGTTTAGACCATCCTCGATGAATTTAAATGCATTAGACCAATCAGGTCCCATGTTTGATCCATTTGCTGCGGCATCAATATACACTCTAGATATAACTGGGCACTGGGCTTGATCAAATTCATAAGCACCCATGTCATATGCATTGCCCTTTCCTCTTGCTGTATTATCAAAATCTCCAGAAATTGCTGTGCCATCAGCAAGTGATGCGTATTCGTAATTGATACATGGCGATGTAGAAGACAAATGTAGATCAATAGGGTAATTCAAAAATTTTGGTTCGAGCCCTATTATTAAATCATAGCCAGTATATGAAGGTAAAACAGGAGCTTTTTTAACCAATGACCTTAGCACTAAAAAGGAAGGTGAATTGTTTAAAATTAATTCACTAGACCCAAGATTCCAAAGAATGCAGAAATAAATAGTGCCGTAGCTAGATTCCACATAAATTCCAGAGTTGGAGGTACTGACCTCTGTCCCTACCAGGGTATTGAAATTAAAGCGAAATGAAATAGAATTGATAACCACAATTGATGAGCCTTCTGGAGCATTATTATTTTTGAAAACATTATTAACCCAAAATGTAGCTGTTTGCCCATTTTTTTTAACCAAAGCACCACCACTAACCGAAGCCGTATTATTTTCAAAATAATTCTGATAACAATCGCTACTACTATAATGATAATAACCATCTGGTCCCAATTTCTCATTGTCAGCAAATACAGCTCCAGCTTCGTTCGAAGCATGATTATTTATAAATGTAGATTTTATAATTTTGGCAGAAGCTAAATAGCTATAAATGGCACCACCATTGTTCGCTAAATTATTTGTAAATGAGCAGGAATTTATTGTGAATAAAACGTTTTCACAATAAATAGCCCCTCCATCTTTTAAACTTGTGTTGTCAAAAAAAAGCGCAATTAATAAGCTGAAGTGAAGAATTTAATAGATTAAGACCAGCACCATTTTGATCTGAGTTTGCAACACCATTTGCCAGACCTTTTATTATTTGAAAACCGTCAATAATATTTGAATTGGTATTGCTAATCACCGAAAATACATGATAGGAATTGTCAGAATTATCTTCTTGCATCCCTAAATCACCTGATAAAATAGTAATATTTATTTGGGGATTTCTCTGACTTGATGAAGTTTCACTACCATTAAAGCCACCTAGGATGTTAAATTTTCCTATAAGATTTGACAGGTTATTATGAAATGTCTTTGTGCGTTGATCAATTGGGCTGTAGTTCCCTAATTCATCAGATACTGGATAATATGTACCCGCGGCGACCCAGATTTCCTGCTCAACAGCACTATCAATTGCCATCTGTAAATCTGTGTATGCATTGGCCCAGCTAGTCCCATTATTGGCACCAGTAGCATCGTTTTTCACATAAACTTGTCCACTTACATTAAACACGAAAGTTACCACAATAGAAAACAAGAGCAAGTAATTTTTCATAGCCCCCAACATTAAGGATTGATACAAAAATTTTTTATAAAAAAGGGCCTTTCAGCAAATCTTATCAGCAAAAAGGGTCAAACAAATCTGGTCGTTTTGGGCCTTTTGTCCATCACCATTGATTTGTATAGCTATAAACTTAATGTATTTTTCGGAAAAAATTTTAATAATTTTCCAAATAGAACATATTTTTTATTTCAGCATATTTAAAATATTGTTTTACAATTATAAACATAGCGTAAAATATTTTAATGTGTCATGAAAGTTGTGGAACAAAAAGGCTTAGCCTTCGGCCTTCCCACTGACCTTAGCCCACAACATCAACCCCACATCCACTATAGAACGGTGATTGAGCAGAAACTCCATATACACGTGTAAATCACTGAGGACGGTGATTAGGGTCTATAGACTTCAAACTTCCTTAAAAAAAAGTTCACTTTGCTTTTAATGAGTATTTCTTGTCGTATCCCTTATTCCATTTTAAAAATCATTCAGTGAAATAGATATTTTAATTCTAATTTTTGCTATAAATAACCGTTTTGAGAAACAGAAATACATATTTGAACTTCCAGGATCAATTAATTTCAAGGACTTTGATATTTTAAATATCAGGTTGATGGAAGCTTATTTTCCAAATTTTGATTCAAAGATTTGGCAGATTTTGAATCTTTGAGAGAATAAAATGACAAAAAATTGATTGGTCATTATTTGATAAATACTTGGCGGTTTTCGATATGTAGGTGCTAAATAAAAGGGTTAATAGTTTAGGGTTTAAAAATATAATTTTAAACTTTTTTGAAATTTTAAATATGCAGGCAGAACAAATCGTACTATCTGCATATTTTAAAAATTTTTCATTTACATTTTATCTCCCTTTTTCTTTTCTTAAAGTAATTCGAGAAAAATAGTAAGAAAACAAAGTATTAAGGAAGGTACAATATTTCTAATATATTCTGCAATCAGGATTTTAGCATCTACATCTAACCCAATATAGGATAATGAAAGTGAGAAAAAAGCAAAGGATAAGAAATAGAGTGCAATTTTACTTATATCAATTTTCATTCGTTTAATATTATTGATCCCTGAATTCAAATGCATTCAAAAGTAAATTTATCAGTCCACTTAATTTTAAAAGAGTAATTTTAATAAATAATTAAAATTATGAATATTTTTTTAACCCCAACTTTTATATTGTTAATTTTAATATATTTTTAATATTTAAAGGTATTGAAAATCATCAAGATATTAATAACTACGATTAACCTTATAAAAGCTTCTGGTCTAACTAGAAGAATTTTATAAGCTTTTCTATTACAAAAAATCTTACATTTTCTTCACCAAAAAACTTACATTTTCATCAATTACCAAAGTCCCTGGAGCCAGCATGCGCAAAGGCAATTCTGGCTTGATGCAATTGCTGTGGATCATGATAGCGCCATTGTATCGATTAGGCGGATTAAAACCAGTATTCCAATTAGCCTCATCATACCAATCATCTCCTGGTCCATTAAATTCATAAGATAATGGCAGACTGTACTCATAAGCGCCTATGTCCCAGCCACCTCCTTGAGGCCGAGGTTGACCTAAAAGATCAGTTGTGGGAACTGCTCCTGAACTTGTTCCGCTATTTATAGCTTGAGAGGATAATGAAACGTTTAAATCTGCTGGTGCGTTGACAAATAGCGGATCTTTATTCAACACAGCATTAAGTATTTCTAAACTTGTTAAAGGTCCTGGTTTTATGGAATTCCTTATACTGGGTATTGGATTTAATCCTATTTTAACTATTTCAATATTGTTTTCCCATAAAATTGAATTTATTATAAACAACCTTAGATTTTCAGAAATGATATTCCCACCTGTATTGGTATTGTAAGCCATTGTAGTATTATAAATTCTAGAATCAGCAAGCTGATTATTTGGACTACTCATAAAAATGGAGCTGGCAAATTTGCTTTCGTTCAATTTAAATATATTGTTGTTATATGTATGGTAGCTTAAGTTAGCGGAATAAACAGCACCCCCGGTATCAGCCGCAAAATTATTTTCAATGATACAATTTCCAATTTGAAAATGAAAGTAGGTTGAAGGAGAGCCTTTTTTGCCATGATTTGCTATATATACAGCACCTCCATTGTGGTCTGCTTTATTTCCATTAAAATGTGAATTCTTAAATGATACCTCAGAAAATTCGCTGTAAGAAAAGCCACCATTTTCGTCACAAAAATTATTACTCCCAACACAATCCAAAAGTCTGTAAGCATAACACTGTGTGGCAAAGATTCCACCCCCACGTAAGACAGCATGGTTATCCCGGAATTCACAATATTCAAAACTTATAAAAGAAGAATCGGCATAAATTGCGCCGCCACTCATCTGTGACGAATCTGCTCCACTTGCATTTCCATTGATAAAGGATATGTGATCAAATATTTTTGCTCCTTGCCTATTGATGTAAAACAAATGGTAAACGTTGTCTGATGAATCGCTAGGATTGCCAATGTCTCCATCTATTACGGTAACATTGCTTGTAAAGTCCCTTTGTGCCAATGAACTGTCGCAACCTGCAAAACCTCCATAAATTCTTCTGTGAAGTTTATGTGGATCATGAAAAGTTTTGGTTCTTGGATCTAGCGGACTATAATTCCCAGAAGTGTCAGATTGAGGATAATAGTTGCCTGCAGCCACCCATATTTGCCCTGAAAATCCACTATCTAATGCCATCTGCAAATCGGTATACGCATTGATCCAACTTGTCCCATTATTGGCACCCGTTGCGTCGTGTTTTACATACACTTGTCCATTCAACTTGAACACAAAACAGACCACCATAAAAAACAAAAGTAAGTAATTTTTCATAGACTTCAACATTTAAGGATTGATACAAATTTTTCAAAAATAAAAGGGCCTTTTCAGCAAAACTTATCAGCAAAAAGGGTCAACAAATCTGTTCGTTTTGGGCCTTTTGTCCATCACCATTGATTTGTATAGCTATAAACTTAATGTATTTTGGAAAAACATTTTAATAATTTTCCAAATAGTACATATTTTTTATTTCAGCATATGTAAAATATTATTTTACAATTATAAACATAGGGTAAAAATTTTCATGTGTCATGAAAGTTATGGAACAAAAAGGCTTAGCCTTCGGCCTTCCCACTGACCCTAGCCCACAACATCGACCCCACATTCACAAAAGAACGGTGATTGAGCGGGAACTCCGTATACACGTGTAAAACGCTGAGGACAGTGATCAGGGTGATGCCCAGTCGAATGTCTATGAGGTGGATGGTGATGGAGGCCAGCCAGATGAAAATAGACGTAAACAACCAACGTTTGGGTATTTGATGCCATTTGATGACGTTGGTTTTGGAGAACCAATTGAGGTAGTGGTAGGTGTAGGCAAAGGCTATGAATCCCTGGATGCGGATGCCTAGGGCGGAGTCCAGAACAAAAGTAGAGCCATCTGTGCCGTAGAAGAGGTAATTGAGATTGAGGTTGATGTTGTAAAAATTGCTTTCTAAGAATAAATTTTGGACAAAGGGGTTGACGAGTGGTTTGGGATTGGTCGGCAAGAGGAAAAAGGCCACATTACACAATATGAAAAAGAAAAAGGAAATCATGCCCCAGTTGCTTTTCTTTTTGAGTGCACCTTCCAGAATAAAATTGCCCGTAAAAATTGTTGTGTGAATGAGCGTGGGGATGAGTAAACACAACAAAAAAACCAGGTATTCTAGTCTAGCCATGAAAATCAAAACTAGGGCCAAGCCGATGATGAGTAAAGATGACCAAATGGGCAACTTATCTTGAATGGTAATTGCGGCAACCGTAAACGCTCCAAGGAGTAACAAAGGATAAGCAGACGCGAAAAGGGTCTGTAGGTTTTGGTTTTCGCCCAAAAACTCTACAGCAAGTGTGTAACCAACGCCAAGCATGGAAACGAGGATAAAAATAGATATCCAAGTTTTGGAGGAAATGAAGAAGTCGCGTTCTTTGAGCCAGGCGATTTCGGTCATGTAATGCAAAGGACCCAAAACGATGTAACTGAATAAAAATAGCTCAAAAGGGAAAGTCCTGGCTACCAGAAATGAAAATGCCATCAGCGCTATGTTGATGGCATCTATATTTTTGACACTTAGTTCCAAGTGTTATTATGATTTAATTTTGGCTAATCTGATGTATTGCTCATTCACCATCACTACGCCAAAAATGGTGGTGAGTAAACCCAGAATGATGATACCCCATTGGCCCATGGTTGGTATGGGAGCTGGTGCTGCAATGACCAATGGTGCGGAAATAAAGTTGCCATTGTCTGTTGCTGTAACAAAAGGTCCGCCGACTGGACCAAAATCAAAGGTTTCTAAAG
>JADKBO010000040.1 GCA_016715105.1 Saprospiraceae bacterium
GTAAATCCAACGTAAACGGATAGTCATTATTCTTAGGTGGTTCGAGCGGTTCTAACATATCCACGTTTGCTTCCTTGGCTTGAATGAATCTTGCACCTGTTGACATGGCTTGTTGGTCAACCACCGTTGTCAATGCCTGAGGCGTATGATTTTCTTCATAAAATCTAGTCACACGACGGCCTTCTGCTTCAAAAGCATTGATGGGAAAAGTGTCATAATTTCTGCCACCAGGATGACTCACGTGGTAAGTAGCCACCGATAGATCTTTTATTCCAAGAATCATAAATGTCAAATACCAATGGTGTATCTACTTTTTTAGTTGGGTGCATGGCTGATGGGGGTGCCCATGCCTTGTATCTTACACCAGCAACAAAATGCATGGGAGTTGATGTATTATAAACAGGCACAATGGTTTTATTGCACAATAATTTATACCTATCAGCATTAAAATTACGTAAGCTCACTTCTACCCTTTCCATTGACGAATCAACAAATCTTGCCGTACCCGAACTCGACATTTCTTCACCCAAAACATTCCAGGGTTCTATTCCAGCTCGTAAAACCAGTTCTGTTTCATCGACCACCATTCTGCCCAAAACAGGAAATCTGAATTCCATGAAAGGTTCCAACCATTTCATTTTGAAGTCAATTCCCTGATCATTGAGGTAAAGAATGACTTCTTCCATGTCTCTGCGGATGTAGTGAGAAATCATAAAGCGATCATGCAATTCGCTACCCCATTTGATGGGTTTGTGGGTAAAAGGTTTTTTCCAGAAAGCTGCAACCAAACCTCTGATCAATAAGAGTTGCACCAAACACATGTCTTTTTGAGGTGGCATGTCAAAACCCCTTAATTCAAGGATTCCCAATCTGCCTGTTGCTGAATCCGGGCTATACAATTTATCAATGCAAAACTCAGCACGATGGGTATTGCCCGTGATATCTGTCAATATATTTCTAAAAACCCGATCGACCATCCAAAAAGGTGGATTGGGATTATTTTCCAATGCTTTGAAAGCGATTTCAAGGTTGTATATGGCGTCTGGTTTTCCCTCATCCAATCTCGGTGCCTGACTAGTCATGCCTATAAAAGGCGAACTAAATAAGTAAGACAAAGAAGGGTGATTGACCCAAAAAGCAAGCATACTTCTCAAAAGATCAGGTCTTCGCAAGATGGGAGATTCAGCTGGTGTCAAGCCGCCTAGCGCGATGTGATTTCCACCACCAGTTCCAGTATGTTTGCCATCGAGCATGAATTTCTGAGCTCCAAGTTTCACATTTTTGGCCTCTTCAAAAAGGATGTCATAATTTTTGACAATGTCACCCCAATTGGTAGAAGGATGGATATTGATTTCGATGACACCAGGATCGGGTGCAACAACCAATTTTTCAATTCGTTTGTCAAACGGTGGTTGATAGCCTTCAATCATGATTGGCATGTTGAGGGTCTTCGCCACGTGTTGTAAAGTTGCAATCACTTCCAAAAACGGATCTATTGAATCAAAAGGAGGTAAAAACACAGCTATTTTACCTTCTTTAATATGTAGACACAAAGCGGTTTTGATTGTTTTGGTAGAAAGACTACTTGGCGGGCTTGATTTGCGCTTCATGATTCTTTCATCCAAAACTTTAGGATCCAGGAGTGCCTTATCTTTTTCCATCGGGTCTGGAGGGAGTACAATTTCATCCAATTTTTCGTCGGCTGCTGTTGTTGGTAATCTATCCAAAGGTAGACGGTAACCAACATCAGAATTTCCCGGAATTAAATACAATTTCCCTCTCCTCAACTCCCATTTACAACTTTGCCATTTATCATTTTTGTAATCCCACTTTAGTGGAATGACGATTCCAGAAGGATTACCCAAATCATTGTCCAACATTTGCGCTAAAGTGCGTCGAGCCATCGAATCTTTGAGGTCTATACCACTGATATCAATGTTGAGGGGCAGATTATTTTCTTCCCAAGCATAATAAAATGAATCTTCAAACGCTTCGTGAATGCATTTTTCCGATAAGCCCATGCTAGCTGTGAGTGCATGAGCAAAAGTATTCATTTGTTGAAAATTCAAATTTCCGCGTTCATTGGGGTCGGCAATCAAATGAGCTTCAGTCCACAAAGGTTGCAAGTCTTTTCTCCAATAGATTGCGTACTGCCACCTCGGTATCGGCTCACCTGGATACCATTTTCCTTGCCCAAAATGAAGTAAGGCTTTATTTGCAAATCTTTCTTTTAAATTCAAGCTCAGTTGGAATGCCAGCTTACGTTTATCTGCTCCATCGGCGCCTTCATTCCATTGATCTGATTCCATATCAGTAGCAGAAACAAAGGTGGGTTCTCCACCCATGGTCAATCTTACATCACCTTCTTCCAATATTTTATCAACCTCATAGCCAAGGTTTCTGATCTCAGCTATTTCCCGATCATCGTATGGCAAAGTAATACGAGGCAATTCTTTGATACGTTTTACCTCATTTAAATATTCCATGGTAGCCGTTGCCCTTTCTGTAAAGCCAGTCACTGGCGCAGCACTTGCAGGATCAGGGGTACAAGCGAGCGGTATATGACCTTCACCTGCTAATAATCCAGAAGTAGCATCCAGTCCGATCCAACCAGCTCCTGGAATGAAGACTTCAGCCCATGCGTGCAAATCGGTAAAGTCGACTTCTGGGCCATTTGGACCATCTACAACCGTTTCGTCTGGTTTTAATTGTACTAAATACCCCGACACAAAACGAGCCGCCAAACCAAAACTTCTAAATAATTGTACCAACACCCATGCAGAATCCCTGCACGACCCAAGTGCTTTGTTTAAAGTGTCCTCACAGGTTTGGATACCTGCCTCGAGACGAATGACATAATTGATTCTTTTGAAAACAAATTGATTGACATTGACCAAAAAATTGATCGATAAGTCATCCATAAATACAGATACATCTTCTTTGAGCTGGGCAAGCGTAGGCCCATTTTCTATTACCTCTAAATAAGGAGCTAATTCTTTCTGCAATTGCTCATCATAAGTAAAAGGAAATTTTTCAGCATATTCTTCCAAAAAAAAGTCAAATGGATTGAAAGTAACTAAGTCTGCAACGATGTCTACATCTACTACCAATTCTTTGACCAAGTCCTGAAAAACGACCCTCGCATTGTAATTTCCGAATGGATCTTGTTGCCAATTTATAAAATGATTTTTTGGTTGAATGTTGAGACTATAACTCACAATTGGAGTACGCGTATGAGGTGCAGGTTTGAGCCTGAAAACTTGTGGAAACACTTTAATCGGTCTATCATAGGTATATTTGGTGTGATGCCTTAAAGAAACACGTATCGACATAAAATTCTTTTTTATCTAAAAATAACTATAAAAATTCCAAATCATCCTGAAATGACAAAATAGCATATGTTGCCATTTAAAAGCAAATTTTATTTTCATAAATCTACTAAAATATCTTTTCATAATCTTATAAAGTTTGATGAAGTATGAATATCTTGAGGTTTATTCTTAAAAAGCTGAGAATATTAACATCGTAAACATCGCAATTTAAAGTATTAAAGTATGGAAAGTTTGCTTAGTAAATACAAATTAAAACCAAATTGCTACGACGAAGTCTTCAAAGAGGAAGAACAATATAGGAGTGAGTATTTCATGATAGATCAATTGCTTTCCAAAATGGACTTCAAAACTTATAAAAGTTTGAATGAGGAGGCCAAACTGAGCTTTTTAAATCAAGGAATTACATACGCATTATATACTGCGACAGAATCCACAGAAACTATTTTCCCTTTTGATTTATTTCCCAGAGTGATCTCTAGCAGTGATTGGGAAGTTTTGGAAAAAGGCATGCTCCAAAGGAATAAAGCGCTCAATTTATTCATTCATGATGTTTACAATGACGCCAAAATTCTGAAAGATAAAGTCATTCCAGAAGCATTGGTCAAAACCAGTAAACATTACGTCAAAGAGATGGAAGGCTTTTCTCCAGTCGGTGACATTTATTGCCAAATTTGCGGGACAGATTTGATCAGGCACTCAGATGGAAATTTCTATATTTTGGAAGACAATTTGAGGAGTCCATCGGGTGTTAGTTATGTGCTTTCAAATCGCGTCACTTTATCCAGAACGTTGCCGCATCTTTTCCAGGGAAAACTCATTCATCCAGTGAGTCAATACCCCAATGAATTATTGAGAACACTGCGTTCTGTTTCGCCCCAACAAAAGTTGGATATTACTTGTGTTTTACTCACCCCTGGACAATATAATTCTGCGTATTACGAGCATTCCTTTTTGGCAAAACAAATGGGAATTGAACTCGTGGAAGGTGGTGATTTATTCGTAGAAAATGACTTTGTTTATATGAATAGCATTGGACTCAAAAAAAAAGGTAGATGTTATTTATAGAAGAATTGACGATGCCTTTTTGGACCCGCATGTTTTTAGAAAAGATTCTATGTTGGGGGTTCCCGGAGTGATGGGCGCATATCTCAAAGGAAATGTTTCAATCGTCAATGCACCAGGTACAGGTATTTCTGACGACAAGGCTGTTTGTGCTTATGTTCCAGATATGATCAAATATTATTTGAGTGAAGAACCAATCATTTCCAATGTTCCAACCTATATTTGCGAGCGCCCTCAGGATTTGCAATACACTCTTGACCACATCGAAAAGCTTGTTGTAAAGCCCGTAGATATGTCTGGAGGTTATGGTGTGACCATCATGGATACACTCACAAAAGCAGAAGTGGAGGAAGTAAAGGAAAAGATTAAAGCAAATCCAAGGGAATTCATAGCACAACCAAAAATGATGCTCAGTACACATGCCACCTACATAGAAGATGAAAACTGCTTCGAACCCAGACACATAGATCTTAGAACTTTCACGCTGATGGGCAAAGATTTCTCTTATGTTCTACCCGGAGGTTTGAGTAGAGTTGCTTTGAAAAAAGATAGCCTCATTGTAAATTCTTCTCAAGGTGGAGGATCAAAAGATACTTGGGTCATCATGGACCAATCTAGTTTGGATAATAGTCATGCGCACGGCCAAACACAATCTCAATCTCAATCTCAATCTTAAGGAAAGTAAATCGTAAAAAATGCTTGTAAGAATTGCAGAAAGTCTCTATTGGACTGGAAGATATTTTAGAAGGGCAATGTATTTGTCTAAATTTTTAAGAGTTCAATATTTTTCAACCTTGGATGCTTCGATGGCCGCCAATCTTGAATTTACACTCAGATCTATACTCAATATGAATGGAGTGGCCTATGATCCTGATAAACCATTATCTGAGTCTGAAGTATTGATGAAAGTAGGATTTGACTTAGATAATCCTGCGAGTATTTATTCTACATTGGTAGCGGTGAGAGAAAATACAAGAGCGCTCAGGCATGTTTTGTCTTCTGAAGTTTGGGAGTCAACCAATATGATGTACCATTTTGCAAAAAATTATAATCAGGACTATTATAAAAAACGTGGATTGCATGAATTTACAACCAAGGTAGAAGAACATGTAAAAATAATCAGATCTAATATACATGGTACCATGTTACGTACGGATGATTATTACTTTTTGATGCTCGGCTCTTGGTTAGAAGAAATCACTCAAATCTTGAGAATACTGCAATCCAAAATGTATGACATGGAGATCTTAAGTGAAGATGGTGAAATCATACCTTTGATGCAATATCAGTGGACCATAACGCTCAAGTCATTGGAGTCCTTTGACATGCACAACAAATTCTACCAAAACATCACTTCTACTCAATCAGTTGTAGAGTTTTTGATCAATAATCCAAAATTTCCTAGATCGCTATATTACAATATTTCTCATTTGATTAGAGATGTATCAAAGATATCTATCAGACCTGAAGGGTTTTCAAAATTTATATTCGATTTAGAAAAATTGGAAAGTGATGTGAAATTCTACTCTTTTGAGGATAATGCACAACTTCATGACTTTTTAGAAGATTTAGCGAAAAGAGTGGCAAGTATTCATGATATTTGCAACGAATTGTATTTTCACAAAAGATAGAAACATCCAACTTAAAGACTCACTCTCATGACATATTGCCTCGGCATCAAGGTAAAGGAAGGCTTAGTCGCTATTGCTGACACACGCATCACTTCCGGAACTGAAACTACTACTGCAAAGAAAATTTCTATTCATAAAAATGGTAAAAATAACTTGTTTTTGATGACGTCTGGATTGCGTTCTATCAGAGATAAAGCGGTTACTTATTTTGAAGAATTACTAGAAGTTGACGATATTCCCTACAACAAAATGTACAAGGTCGTCAATGCTTTTGGGAGTCAATTGAGAAGAGTTTCTCATGAAGACAGAGAGGCTTTGAATGATTCTGGTCTGTTTTTCAATCTATTTACCATTGTTGGGGGAAAGCTAGAAAATGACAAAGAACACAAATTATTTTTATTATATCCCGAAGGGAATTGGATCGAAATTGGTGACGCAACTCCTTTTTGCATCATCGGGAATTCTGGGTATGGAAAGCCTATCTTAGCAAGAACGGTTACTGCTGATTCTTCCATCAAATTTGCTTTAAAAACTGGTTTTCTTTCTTTTGACTCCACGAGAGTATCTGCCAATGATGTGGGTTATCCAATTGATGTTGCAATCTTCAAAGTGGAAGATGGCACTTTAATTGAAAAAAGATTTCAAGAAGACGAGTTGAAAGAAATCAGCTACGCTTGGGGTGCTAAAATAAAAGAAGCTATTTTGGAAATTCCTGACTTTTGGATAGATGAAATGATGAATGATCCAGATTCCACTTTTACTAACTTACAACAATAAAAGTCTACGTTTAATTGATATTAAGAAGTGGTAATGATGAGTTCATTTCCTGAAATGTCAATTGATTTTATGAACTGCTGGGCATTCCTGAATTGATAAACTTTTCTCAATCTCAGTACTTGATTATTTTTTAATTGAGTTCCTTGTACAATCAACAATTGTCCTTCTTCAATTATTTCAAGGTTACTCATATCCATACCTTCCGCACTTACCACATTGCTGCCACAAAATAGGTAAGGATAATCCTGCTGTACAGATGGTTGCTTTGCCTGTGGTATAAAAACTGATACCAAACCAGAAAAAGTAGATGTAAATATATTTTGAAGATTCAAGTTCATATAGGTATAACGCGTGAGCAATGAGATTATGTTCAGGGTTCAAAGATAATACTTTATATTACAAATAATCATAATATTTAATACATTTGTTTTTAGATATTTAAAAGATTGATTTTGAATAATTTAATATTTTACCCATCCTTTTTCAAGTGGTGCATTTCACTACTTCCTTATAAAAACCATAGAGGGCCCAGAGGGGTTAAATATTATAGCCATGGATGAAATCCATGGTAAAAATGAAGCCAGAATATGATTTTGGCGGGATTTTTGGCCAAAGTTCCAAAAATCATGACAAAATCCCAATGACCATTTTAAGAAGCCGTGAATGCACCCTTTTCAGGGCGAATTATTTCTCTCGCTCTTTATACAAAAGCCATTGCATTTGCTGGTACTAATCCTTTCCGATCAAAAAAGAGAGAATTACCACCCTTTTCAAACAAATCAGAATTTACAAACGATTTACCATTATAAAAAGGCAACGATCTCTTGGTAATGGTGCAGAAAACATAAAATTACCAAGCGACTTTAAAATACATTGTGGTTAGTTAGGTTTATAAGGCCATCAGATTTGACTTATCTGATGGCTTTTTTTATTTTTATTTGTTAACTTTAATGCATCCAAAATCATCAAAATGAATCTAAAAAATATTACACTCTTATTCATCATTTCAACTCTTTTTGCTTGTTCTAGCCAAAAGGCTTTGTTTTACAAATATGCTGATAGTGCTGATAAAGTCATTATCAAAAAAGTATTGGATCAGGACGAGATATATCAAGCTGCATATATGTTCACACCTTTATTTGGCAGTCAAAAAACAATCATTTACCAACCAGACGAATTCAGATATTTTTATCCAGCAAGTACTGTAAAATTTCCTATTGCATTGATGGCCATCGAGAAGATGAATGAAGAAAAATTGGGTTTGGATAATTTCTTTTTTGTAGAAGGGGACAGCATCATCACAAGTTTGCGCAAGGAGATCACCAAAATCTTTGCGGTAAGTGACAACGACGCCTACAATCGCCTTTTTGAATGGCTGGGTCAAGAAGAAATAGACAGAAGACTTAAAAATTGGGGTATGACCAATACTCGGATTATTCACCGACTTTCTACGCCAAATTCCGGGGATAGTATTACCAGAAAAGTCATGTTCAGAACAGATGGACTCAACCAACGAGTATATGACAGTAAATTGAATGTTATTCCTAAACCATTGGCAGGGATAATTAAAACCTCCCTAGGCACGGGTTACATGATGGCGGATAGTTTAGTGGTCAGCCCAATGGATTTCTCCAATAAAAATTTCATGGCCCTTACTGATCTTCATCTTTTGATGACTCAACTCATGGCCACAACTACTCCTTCCAAATTAAAAATTACTGCAAGCGATAAAGAATTTTTGAAAGATGTTATGAGCGCCTCGCCAAAATCCAAAGGATATGATGAGGCCCATTATCCAGACAATTATGTCAAGTTTTTAATCAAAGGTGCCAGTGTTTTTAATGAAAATAATTCCATCATTATTTATAATAAAGTAGGCCAAGCTTATGGTTTTCTGACCGATTGTTCTTATGTTTTGGATAAGAAAAGTGGCAAAGCATTCATCATGACTGCAACCATATTGGTCAATTCAGATGGAATATTCAATGATGATCATTATGAATACGATGAGGTGGGATTTCCATTTATGGGTGCATTGGGCAGAGCTGCATTAGAAAGGGTACGTGGTATGTAAAATGAGGACTCTTCAAAAACGACAAAATTGTAGGGATCATCCCTACCGGGTCCATTTCATCACTTTGTTTAAATTTACCCCAGAGGGGAAATTATAAATAAATCATGGATGAAGTCCATGGCTTAGAAAGAAGCATATGATTTGGGATTTTGGATGCTTCCAAATTAATGACAATCCCAAACAAATAAGTGATGAATAGCCTCCCAACCCACTTCAAGGGAAATTCTTTCATTAAATTTTACCCATGTTGTGGAAATTATCAAAGTTCAAATCCCCTCTTCCAGATTTTAAGAAGAGATAAGATTCTTAGGATTCGGGATCCGACTTTATGATATTGAATAAATGGATTTTAGAACCTCATAAAGTATCTACATTCCTGGGGGCGTGTGGGAGAGGTTCAAATCCTGTCATCCCGACTTTATTGAAGATTGTAGGGATCATCCCGACTTTATTATAATAATATGCATTTTAGAACCTCATAAATTATTCACATTCCTTGAATTCTTGGGGGCGTGTGCGCGTCCCTACAAAATTGTAGGGATCATCCCGACTTTTTTTACCACAAATTGAGCTAAATCATCATCCTCTTTCTAAAAAATGATTTACTTTTGCGCTTGATGAAGAAATTAATTGTCTTTTTATTGATCGGTTTAACTTCGTTTTTAACCTTTAAAGACTTCTTCACCTATGCCCATTTTTTCTTAAATCGAGACTACATTGCTCAGAATTTCTGTATCAATCGGGAAAGTCCTACTGTTTTGTGTAGTGGTAAGTGTTATTTGGATAAAACCATCGCTCAAAACGAAGATCAAGAGCAAAATTTACCTTTCAGTAAAAAAGAAATTCAAAATATACAACCGTTTTTGACTGTTTCAATAGTGGCCCTTCCTGAGGCAGTTGAAATTCCACGGACATCAAAACTCATCGTGGGTCAAGCGGAAATTTATGCACACCTTTTTGCTTATTCCATATTCCACCCACCACAATTGGTTTAATTTTTCTTGATGGTTTGTTCATAATGAGACGCTTGTATACCTAGTGCTTCTTACTATGAATGCCTTTCATCTATTTAATTGCTAGTTTATGCTAGCTAACTTTTTGGTTTGTAAAATCATACCAAAATCCATTTTATATTTTAAAAATTAAACATCAATTAAAAATGAAGAGAATATTGATTTTGAGCTTATTAGCTCTTATAATTACCTCATGTGGTAAAGAAGAAGTAATTGAAAAAGGTGCAGGTAGTATTGACATAGAATTTGATAACGTGGCTGTCATCAATAACATACAAAATCAATTGTCATTGGTTACTCCTGGTAGTACAAATTATAATTATACCAATGGTCTTGGCCAACCTTTTAACTTGAATTTATTGAGATATTATATTTCTGGAATCAAACTTGAAGGACCTAATGGAGCATCTTTTACAGACGAAATAAAAGTAGATGTTGCTGCAAGTAAAGGCATTTATCTGATTGATGAAAGTAAACTTGCTGCCAATATCATCACATTGGAAAATGTACCAGCAGGCGAATACAATAAAATTTCTTTTACAGTAGGAGTAGACACATCGGGTGTGAAAGAAGGTGCGTCGGGAGGTGTACTTGACCCTGCCACTTGCAAAATGTTTTGGAATTGGAATTCTGGTTATATAGCTGTAAAAATAGAAGGACAATCTCCAGTTTCCAATGGAGGAGTTGGAGGAACTGAAACTTTAAACTCAAGTAGTGTCAACGGGATTGCCTACCACGTTGGGGGTTGGAGAAATGTAGAAGGTTCTGCTTTCGTAAACAACAACAAAAGCCTTTCATTTAATTTTGACACCAATGCCAAAGTTGAAAAAGGATTGGAACCCCACGTACACATGATCCTTGATGTGATCAGCCTTTTTAAAGGGCAAAATATGATTGATTTTACAGGCAATCACAATGTGCATAAACCCATAGATGGCAAACCATTGGCAGACAATATACCCAATGCGTTCTCTTTTGACCATTTACACCAATAGATTTAAATTACCGAAGGGAAGCTATACAAATGGCTTCCCTTTTTATTTTCTAGCCATGAAATTTAAAATCTTTTTATTCTTTGTTGGAGCAATAATTGCGGGTTGCCAAAAAGAAAATACAGAAGAAGTATTGGATCCATATGTGTTAAGACGTCCGGATTATTTCCCCGAAATCACCTACCTTATTTCAGGAAATCAGATTTCCAAATCAGGTTTTGAGCTGGGTAAAAAACTCTTTAATGATCCAATCTTGTCTTTGGACAATTCCATAGCTTGCTCCAATTGTCATGTCAAAGCTGTTGCCTTCACTGACCCTCAGCACAACCCAAGCGTTGGAATATTTGAAAGAGAGGGAAGCCGTAACTCACCCATGATTGCCAATATGGCTTTTCAGCCTGAATTTTTATGGGATGGTGGCATTACCCACCTTGATTTTGTTCCCATTTTTGCAATTGAAAACGAGAAGGAAATGGCAGAAACAGCAGAAGGTGTTGTGAGAAAATTGAATGCATCTCCTATATATCCAACCTTATTTAAGAAAACCTTTCCAAGTTTGGACACCATCACAGCCCCTTACATGCTCAAAGCACTTTCTCAATACATGTTGCTTTTGGTTTCTGACCAATCCAAATATGATCAGTTTTTGAGGGGAGAAGTAAATTTATCCAGCGAAGAAACTGCTGGGCTCACATTATTCAAGGCAAAATGTGCAAGTTGCCATTCGGGAGCACTTTTTACCAATTATGCCTTTCTCGATAATGGTTTGGATTTCACACACAAAGACATTGGCCGGGCATTGATTTCGGCTCGAGTCGAAGATACCGGTAAGTTTAAAGTCCCAAGTTTGCGCAACATCCTATTGACATCGCCTTACATGCATGACGGGCGTTTCAAAACAATCAATGAAGTGATCGATCATTATAGGTTTCATGTGAAAGATAAACCAAATCTGGATGTTCGGCTCAAAACAGATGGGAAACCTGGTCTACCTATGTCAGATCAAGAAGTAGAAAATTTGGTCTCCTTTTTTAAAACACTGACTGATTATAAATTTATCTCAAATCCTATTTTCTGAATTCAAAAATAGCTTAGGAAACATACACTGACCTGATCAAAAGTTGCAGACCTTTCACTTTGGATAAAAAATCCATTAAGAATAGGAAATACACTACCTTTGCAACTTTTTTACAACGAACCAGATGTTTTTCAAAGAATTAGGAATTATTGAGCCTATCCTCAAGGCTTTACAAGAGGAAGGCTATACCCAACCTACACCCATTCAAACACAATCGATTCCTATCCTTTTGGAAGGAAGAGACCTGATGGGATGTGCCCAGACAGGAACAGGTAAAACCGCGGCTTTTGCCATCCCAATCCTTCAACACCTATATAATAAAAAAACAGAGCTTGATGGTCACAAAAAAATCAAAGCTTTGATATTGACCCCAACGAGAGAACTTGCCATTCAAATAGCAGAGAGCTTCACCGTTTATGGTAAATACACTGGTCTGAAAAATACGGTCATTTTTGGTGGTGTAAAACAAGGAGCACAAACTTTTGCGCTCAGTAAAGGTATTGATATCTTGATTGCAACACCTGGCAGATTGCTCGATCTGATGAATCAAAAATTCATTTCACTCAAAGACATAGAATATTTTGTTTTGGACGAGGCCGATCATATGTTGGATATGGGCTTTGTGCAAGACATAAAAAGGGTCATTGCCAAGTTACCTGTAAAAAGACAGTCGCTGTTTTTCTCTGCTACCATGCCAATGGAAATCGTAGAGCTTTCACGTCAAATTTTGGGTGATTTCGAAAAAGTAACCGTAAAACCAGAACAAGCTACCGCAGAAAGAGTTGGACAAGCGGTATACTTTGTGCACAAAAACAATAAGGGGAATCTACTGATACACACCATTCAAACCAAAAAATTTGATACGGCTCTTGTTTTTGCCAGAACCAAACACGGCTGTGATAAGATTGTAAAAATGCTCGACAGGGCAAATATAAAGTCTGAAGCCATTCATGGGAATAAATCACAGGTGGCAAGACAACGGGTGCTCAATGACTTCAAAAACGGCAATCTAAAAATATTGGTGGCTACAGATATTGCCGCGAGGGGTATTGATGTAGACAATCTTTCGCTAGTCATCAACTATGAGTTGCCCAATATTGCTGAAACTTATGTGCACCGCATTGGTCGTACCGGTAGGGCAAGTGCAAGTGGTATAGCCATTTCTTTTTGTGACGGTGAGGAAAAAGCCATGCTGCGAGACATTCAAAAGTTGATCAACCAGCAAATTCCGGTGGTCAAAAAACACCCTTTTGAAGGTGATGATACAACAGAAGTCATTGCGACGAAAAAACCTGGACCAAACCAGAGAAATCACAGTGCCCCCAGAAATGGAGGTGGACCAAAAACAAACTCCAATCGCAAGAAAAAGGTTTGGGGGAAAAACAAACCAAAAAGTAGGTAAACTAACATTACTATATAATCAAGTGCTTCTGTCGATTCTTAAAGTAAGATCACACAGACTTCCATTTGGTTTTGGGGCCTTTTTGTCATCACAAGGTTTTATTACTGACAGCTTTATTGCATAATTGCACTTTTGAAAATGCAGTTATAGGTACATTTTGCACTTTCTGGTGTGCATTCCGATGTTATAAATCATTTTAGGTTATAATTTGAGCGATAAAGTGCCAAATTATCGCTCAAAAGTTATAAAATAGGCTTAAAAAGCAGTTTTTGATTGATAAAAATAGAATTTATCAATCAAAATATGGGTATATTTGAGCGATAAAAACAAAAATATCGCTCATGAAATGGGTATGGCAAGACAATAAATGGCCAAATTTCACATACAGTCACCTCAGAATTGGATGACAAAGAAGCTATTTTCAACCAAAACATTGGCATAGTGATTGGCGCTATGAATCATCTTGCAGAAAGTAATCACTCTGTAGCGACCATAGATATATTGACACAAGAAGCCGTATCAACCTCCAGCATAGAAGGAGAAATTTTGAGAAGAGATTCGGTCCAGAGTTCCATACGAAAACACATGGGCTTGAAAATAGACCGCAGAAATGTCGACGCCAACGAAGCTGGAATGGCAGAATTGATGGTCAACCTCTATTATCTTTATCGAAATCCTTTGGACAAAGAGATGTTGTGTGACTGGAACCACATGGTTTGTAATGGCAGAAGAGATCTTGATGTAATAGGCGATTATCGAAAACACGCCGAACCCATGCAAGTGGTAGGAGGTAGTTATAATAAACCAAAAGTTTTTTATGAAGCACCACCTTCAAGTCAATTAGATCATGAAATGGAAAAATATATTTCTTGGTACAACCGCGCTTTGTCTGATCGCAAAAATCTACCAAACTTAGCATTTGCGGGTATGGCCCATTTGTATTTTGAAATGATACATCCCTTTGAGGATGGAAATGGACGGATTGGAAGGGCACTGGTTGAGAAGAGTATATCGCAAAGAATCAATCGACCTGCCTTGAATTCCTTTGCCAAAGTGATAGATCAAAACAAAAAAGAATATTACAACGCCCTAAAAGCTTGCAATCATCACCTTGATATATCGAGTTGGTTGCACTACTTCACGGACACAATCATCGCCTCACAAGAATATACCATAAACTTGATCAAATTTATCATTGATAAAAGTAAGTTTTTCACCAAGTACAAGGACATCAATCAGCGTCAAGAAAAAGTCTTAGTAAGGGTATTTGAAGAAGGTATGGAAGGTTTCAAAGGGGGATTGAGTGCCAATAATTATCAAACGATCGCCCAAACTTCTCCCGCTACTGCGACGAGGGACCTGCAAGAATTGGTCAATATGGGCGCGCTCGCTAAATCTGGTGAATTGAAGAGCACTCGGTATTGGTTGAATTTGCAGCATTTGTGAAAAATAGCTGAGTTGCTGAACTGCTGAACTGCTGATTGTCTGAAACTGGGAAAGTGCTGAGTTGCTGTTTTGCTGTTTTGCTGTTTTGCCAAATTGAGTCAAAGGCATTGCTAAATTGCTCATGCAAGAAATTGAACTTCTGCAAACTGACCACTGAAAACTGAAAACTGATAAAAAAAAGCTCGCAACTCGTGGCTCGAAGCTCGTGGCAAAAAACTGAAAGCTGAAAACTGTTAGCTGAACTGCAGAATTGCAAATTTTCCGTATTTTGTGCTAAATATATCAAATTTGACTGATTTCTCAGGGTTAATTCACCCACGGGGTTGGGGGGGGGTTTCCGGTTGCACCGGGGTTGCTGGAACCCTGGGTTCTAAAATAAAACATTCTCTTGGCCGGCGAGGCGGCAATCATACTTCTATCGTCTTTTCACATGACCACTGATTGCTCATCTCTGAAAACTGGTAGCAAAATTCTGAAATTCACAAGCTCGCAACTCGTGGCTCGAAGCTCGCGGCAAAAAACTGAAAGCTGAAAACTGATAGCTGAACTGCAAAATTGCAAATTTACCGTATTTATTGATGTGTATAAATACATCTAAATTTGACATAGATTTTTATGCTTCAACTGCGGGGCCACCCCCCCGGGGCGGGGGGGGGGTGTTGGGTGGCCCGGGGTTCTAATAAAAACATTCTCTTGGCCTGGACGAAGACAGCGGCAATCATACTTCTATCGTCTTTTCAAATGACCACCGATTGCTCATCCTGAAAACGGTAGCAAAATTCTGAAATTCACAAGTCGCAACTCGTGGCTCGTCGGCAAAAACTGATAGCTGAAAACTGTTAGCTGAACTGCGGAATTGCAAATTTTCCGTATTTATTGATGTGTATAAATATATCTAAATTTGAACATAGATTTTATGCTTCAATCTGCAATGTGGCCAATTCAACCCCAATTCGGGGTTGGAGGACTGGGGTTTGGTTTCCCCGAGTTGCACTCGGGGCTATGCACATTGAACCCTTCGGGTTCTAAAAATTAAAAACATTCTCTTGGCTCTTGGACGAAGACAGCGGCAATCATACTTCTATCGTCTTTTCACATGACCACTGATTGCTCATCTCTGAAAACTGGTAGCAAAAATTCTGAAATTCACAAGCTCACAACTCGTGGCTCGAAGCTCGCGGCAAAAAACTGATCGCTGAGAACTGATAGCTGACTGCTAATTGCCGATACCTCATCATACCAACAAAAAAGGCCCGGAAAAACCGAGCCTTCATGCAAAAATTTAAGATTTTAAGTTTATATCACTCTGACATTCACTGCGTTCATTCCTTTTTTGCCTTGTTGGAGTTCAAACTCTACATTGTCACCTTCACGGATATCGTCAACGAGACCTGAAATGTGAGTAAAGTGTTCTTTGTTTGATCCTTCTTCTGTGATGAAACCAAATCCTTTTGATTCATTGAAGAATTTTACGGTACCTGTATACATTAATAATAAATTGTAAAAAATAAATAATGGGACAAATGTACGTCATTATTTGTTATCGAATCCATAATTTATTGAAAATGAACAAAAAATAAATTTAAAACTTGGCACAATTAAGCTCTAGACCGCATCATTTGGTAGAAAATGATGCCTGCTGCCACAGAAACATTTAAGGAATCAAAGTCAGAAATTTGGGGTATTTTGATCTTTTGGTCTGCTTGTTTAAGTGTTTCGGGAGTCACTCCCATATCTTCAGCTCCCATGACGATGGCAACAGGACCAGTAAAATCACAGGCATCGATGGCAACAGCTCCATGCAGATCGGTCGCTAAAATTTGAATGCCATACATTTTACATTTTTCAATGACTGCGTTCATATTTTTTTCTCTACAAACGGGAATATTCAGAATGGCACCAGCAGAAATTTTGATGGTATCACTATTGATCGCTGCATGTTTTTTGGCAGTAATGACAACGGCGTCCAAACCAAAAACAAGTGCTGACCTACAAATTGCAGCCATGTTTCTCACATCACTTACACCCTCCAAGATCACGATTGCAGGACTTTTGCCTTGTTCGAAAGCCAAAGAAAGCACATCATCCAATTCTTGGAAATGGATAGGGCTGATCATGCCAACAACGCCTTGGTGGTTTCTATTACCAGCCAATGCATTCAACTTTTCATTGGGTACACGTGACAAGGGAATGTTTTGGTCTTTGCAAATGCCTCGAATTTCTTTTTCAATATCTCCCCTCAAAGAGTCTAGAATAAATACTTTCTCTATATCCTTACCTTCATTTAAGGCTTCGACCAGTGGGTTTCTACCCATTAAAATGATATTATCGGCTTGTTTCACTTACTTTCTGTTTAATAAAATGGCGATGAACGACAAAGATTAAATATTTTTATAAAAGACAATGTACTTTTACTCCTTTGGTTTGTTTAGTAAAGAATATATTTGTCAACTTATACCCTTTACAAGAATTATTATACTTGATTGAATGTAAAATCAAATTTATGCAAAAACGTTACACCCTTATCTTGCTCTTCTGTGGTCTCTCTTTTTTCATCCAAGCACAAGACAAGTTATCACTCAGTCTTCAACACTTGAGTCAAAATGAAAAAAAATATCATTTAAATCAAGAAGATTTAGAATCATTCAAACAGGTACACGAAGCTAGTTTGCAAAAGTCTGGCGCTACAACTTTGTATTTACAACAAACTCTGGATGGAATTGAAATCCAAAATGCCATGCTTGTCGTGACTTTGGACAAATTTGGCAAAGTCGTTCATGTTGGGAATTCAGCTATTTCTCAATTAAAATCCATTGAAAAAATTGATGAAGCCAAAATGAAAATGGACGAAGCCGCTGTATTTGCTGCCAAACATTTAGGAGTCCTTCGCCCAGAAACACCAACCATTGCACAAAGAAGTGAGGATGGTTTTGGAGTACTCCGACAAACTTCCTACACCAAACAAGATATGCAAGTAAAGCCAGCATACGTTTTTAAGGAAGGTAAATTGTACTTGACGCACCAAATCACAATGGAAATGGCAGAAAGTGCTGATTATTGGCAAATTAATGTCTCCAAAAAAGATGGTAATATCATCAATCAACACAATTATACTTTGTATTGCAGCCATCAAAGTGGAAAATACAGCCATGATGAAACTTGTTTCCACGAAAATCAGAATACCAATATCAAAGCATTTAAAACTGCCAACAATCAACAAGAAAATACTTTTTCAGCGAGTTCTGCCAAATACAATGTGTATCCTTTCCCCACAGAAAGCCCGGTACATGGCGCACAGACAATAGTGGTGGACCCGCATTTTGTTGAAGCCTCCCCTTTTGGCTGGCACGACAATAATGGTATCGAAGGTCCAGAATTTTTAATCACCAGAGGAAACAATGCATATGCCTATGCTGACAAAGATGATAATGATTTACCCGATTCAGATACACCCATTCCAAATGGTGGTGACACCTTGGTTTTTAATTATAAGCATGATCTCACATTAGAGCCACTAGCAAATGCGAATGCTGCTCAAACAAATTTATTCTATGTCATAAATATGATGCATGACATCTCCTTTCTATATGGATTTGACGAAGCAGCGGGAAATTTTCAGACAAAAAATTATAGTGGTCAAGGAAAAGGAAACGACGCTATAAATGCAAATGTATTTGACGGATTGACATTGACCACACCCAAATTAGATAATGCAAATTTCACTCCTACACCAGATGGAAATAGTGGAAAAATGCAAATGTATTTATGGAATAAAGCTGCAGGAGCTGTAAATATTACTGAACCTGAAGAATTAATTTCCCCTATTTCGAATTATGGTTTAACCAACGGATTTGGTGTGCCTATACCATCGCCAACTGATGTACCAGTTATTGGAAGCATAGCATTGGCTAAAGATAATTCTTTGGCTCCAACAAGACTATGTGGACCAGCAAATGTCGACCTCACAGGAAAAATTGCCTTGGTTGACAGGGGTGAATGCGATTTCTCAGAAAAAATCTATAATGTCCAGCAAAAAGGAGCTTTAGCTTGTTTCATATGTAATGCTGCAGGCATCAACGGAGGCACTGGAGAGGAATTAACCAATATGTCTGGAGGAGTAAATGCAGAAAGGGTTGATATACCAGCGATATTTATGAAGAAAAGCGACTGCGATCGATTGAAATCATATATCGCCCGAGGGATAGACATTAAAATAAAACTACAATTACCGGCCGATAGCGGCCCTGCTTATCTTGACGGAGCTTTTGATAACGGTATTATTGCACACGAGTTTGCTCATGGAATATCCCATAGGCTTACGGGAGGTCCAGGTACTGTAGGTTGCCTATCAAATGCCGAGCAAATGGGTGAAGGTTGGAGTGACTTTTTTGCGCTTGCCACAACGGTGAGAGACGGTGATGTAGGCACAAATGCTCGAGGAATAGGAGCATTTGCATCCGCACAACAAGCAAACGGCAATGGCATTAGAAGATATCCATATTCAACTGATATGGAAGTCAATCCACAGACATTTGATGATATTAAGGGAACAACAAGCGAGCATGCTCTTGGTGAAATATGGGCTGATTGCCTGTGGGACCTATACTGGGCTATGGCTGATGCACATGGATTTGATGCGAATATCAAAAATACAGAATCAGGGAATGGCAAAGCCATTCAATTGGTAATGAATGGTATGATCATACAAGGTTGCAATCCAGGATTTATTGAGGGTAGAAACGCCATCCTTGCCGCAGATAAATTACTTTTTGGAGGAGAAAATAATTGCCTGATTTGGAAAGTTTTTGCCAGAAGAGGACTGGGCTATTTTGCCGATGGAGGAAGTGCCAATGACTCCAATGATGGAAGAGAAGATTTTGAAGCATTACCTACTTGCATAGAAAAATTGAAAATTTCCAAAAAAGTACCCCAAATTGTAACTGCAGGTGCTTCAATGCCCATAGAGTTGAAAGCCATCAATCACGTGAAATCTGATCTTTCTGGTGTCTTTGTAGAAGATGAAATCGGAGCAGGTTCAAGCTTTATTTCAGGATCTTCCAATTTTCCAGCTGAAGTTATTGGAAACAGAGTTCGTTTCAACATTGGAAATATGGCATACGAACAAGAAATAATCATTAGATATGCCGTGATTGCACCTTTAATTAAATCAGAAACTAAATTTTGTACGACATAGATGGCGGTGTAGATGGATTTGATATAGAAATTAATGTTGGATTTGATACTTGGACAATTGCAGAAGAAGGTGCAAAATCAGGCTCATTGGCATTTTACATTCAAAACGCATTGGACCTAAATGATCACTCATTACTAACTCCCACTTTTTCTGTCAGTGGAGAAAAACCAGTTTTAAGATTTCTCCAAAAATTTAATACAGAACCCGTTTTTGATGGTGGATTCCTGCAGATTACAAAAGACAATGGAAGTACTTGGGAAAATATACCTGAAGCATCCTATTTGAGAAACGGACCAACAGATGATATCAGTTATTCTACCATTCCGATCCCGGGTTTGAGGGGTTTTTCAGGTAATTCCAATGGTTATATTGATACTTATATAGATTTAGCCAATTACAAAAATTTGGATGTCAAATTCAAATTCAGATTTGCAACTGATACCGCAGTAACAGTTCAAGGCGGTGGATGGTGGATCGATGATATCGAACTAATGGATCTTAAATCTACGGGAAGTGTTGCTTGTATCAATGATGTTTCGTTAGATAAGGAGGCCTGTACTGCTGAGCAGATTACGATCATCAATAGTGATGTTGCGCTCAATAATCAAGACGAAGCATTGGCTAATTTTTCTGTGAAATTGGTACCAAATCCAGCCAATGGATATGTCAATCTTGTGGTTGATTCAGAAGAGAAAATGGATGCCAAAGTAATGATCAGAAGTTTAGACGGCAAGGTGATAAAATCGAGTAAAGCGACCATTTTCGCTGAAATCAATACCATCAACCTTGACATCAATGAACTCAAACCAGGCATGTACATCATTGAATTGCTCGGCGCAAAAAATAGATTCTCTCAAAAATTAATTGTATACTAAAATAAAATGGTCAGTTATAATATCGATGGTAAACGAGCCATCATTACTTTTCAGTCAGAAGCCCATAACGCACTCAATTTGGAAGATCTCAATGAGATCAAAACGTTTCTAGGAACAGCTTCAGAAAACCCTGATGTTGGGGTGGTGGTGTTACAAAGTACTGGTGAAAAGACTTTTTGTGCAGGTGCAAACTTCAATCAACTCATTGCCATTGAAAGCCATGAGGATGGTCAAACTTTTTTCAATGGATTTGGCAACGTTATTTTGGCCATCAGAAATTGTAAAAAGGTGGTGGTAGGACGTATCCAAGGAAGGGCTATTGGAGGCGGAGTAGGTTTGGCAGCAGCTTGTGATTTCACTATTGCTTCCAAATTTGCAACAATCAGACTGAGCGAATTAAATATTGGACTCGGACCTTTGGTGATCGGGCCAATGGTTGAGCGTAAAATGGGATTGGCAGCACTTACTTCTTTGTCCTTAAACCCACAGGAATGGCAAACGGCCTATTGGGCGAAAGAAAAAGGCCTGTATAATGAAGTATTTGAAACGCAAACTCAATGTGATGCATATTTGGAAAGTTTTTTGACCAATATTGAATCTATGAGTAATGAGGCTAAAACTGCGGTCAAAACGATGTTGTGGCACGATACCAATCACTGGCCTGAACTGTTGAACCAAAGAGCAGCTCAAAGCGCTGGTTTGTTGATGACAGAATCTTGCAGAAGTGAAATCAATAAATTCTTATCCAAGTCCGTTTAATATTTGTAGCGTTGGAAAAGTGACATACAACCTTGCCAAACGTCAAATTTTATAGTTCAAACAAACTCCATTCAAATCAATCTCAAGAAGCCATAAACACAGATTAAAATATTCAAAAAACACCATTCAATTATGAAAAAGTACTTGCTTTTATTTGCCCTCAGTGTGACCACATTGACCTCATGCGACCAGAAAACTTTAGATGCTGTATTAAATAGTAGTGGCGTACTATCTGATGCTGATATATCCAAAGGTCTCAAACAAGCGTTGGAAAAAGGTGTTGACAACAGTGTGACTTATTTGGCGAAGGAAGGCGGATATTATCAATCTGTTTATAAAATCCTTTTACCTGCAGAAGCGCAAATGGTGACTTCAAAGTTGAGAGTGATACCAGGATTTGGTAATTTGGAAGAAGAAGTGGTCAAAAGAATCAACAAAGCTGCCGAGGATGCCGCATCAAAAGCAGGCCCTATTTTCTTGAATGCCATCACACAAATGACATTTGCCGATGTGAGGAATATATTGATGGGTGAAAAAAATGCAGCAACCAACTATCTTCAAAGAGTAACTTATGCAGCACTTTATGACGAATTCAAACCAGTGGTTGTTGGCTCACTCAATAAGTTTGGAGCACTTGATTATTGGGGTAATGCCATCAATTCCTACAATAAAATACCGTTTGTTGACAAAGTAAATCCAGACTTAGCTGATCACGTGACCAACAATGCATTGAAAGGACTTTTTGCATTGATCGAACAAAAAGAGTTGGGAATCAGGACAGACATATCGCAAAGAACCTCAGATTTGTTAAAAAAGGTATTTGCCAAACAAGATTAAGCATGAAAATATAGGGTGATAGGGACGAAATATTTTTCGCCCCTATCTTTTTTCTTTGAAAAAATTGGTCATCAACTCACTGCATTCTTTATGGAGTACGCCATATTCCACTTTTGTTTTTGGGTGTAAAATCTCCTTTCCAAAACGCATAAAGCCCCGCTTTTCATCATCAGCACCGTACACTACCCTACCGATTTGACTCCAAAATAAAGCGCCAGCGCACATCACACAAGGCTCGACTGTAACGTATAAAGTACAATCTGGTAGATATTTGGCATTCAAAAAATTGGTCGCCGAAGTAATGGCAATTATTTCTGCATGGGCGGTCACATCATGCAACAATTGCGTTTGATTGTGAGCTCTTGCAATGATTTGATTGTTTGCAACGATGATGGCTCCGACAGGTACTTCATCGCTTTCAAAGGCTTTTTGTGCTTCTTTGAGGGCTTGTTTCATAAAGTGGTCATCGCTAAAAATAGAAAGACCAGATACATCGATTGCCATTAAAATTAAGTTGGTTGAACCACAAAAATATAAAAGATTATCACTTTCACAGCGCTCATATCCCTAGTTAATAAAATGAATTCGCAAGCCGAAAAATAGGCTTATTGTAAAATTAACGCAAAAAAAAGATTCTCGCCACACACATATATTGAGGTTTTTCATACTTTTGCGCATGGAAACAACAAATAATAAAATCATTCAAGAGGCACTCACATTTGACGATGTGTTACTTGTGCCTAGGTATTCAGAAGTTCTTCCGCGTACCGTAGATATTTCCACACAACTTACAACAGACCTCAAGCTCAATGTACCGATGGTATCTGCAGCTATGGATACTGTGACAGAATATGGCTTGGCTATTGCCATTGCCCGAGAAGGTGGTATTGGTATCATCCATAAAAATATGAGCATCGAAGCCCAAGCAGAGCAAGTACGAAAAGTAAAACGTTCTGAAAGTGGAATGATCATAGATCCAGTGGTGCTCAAAGAAGATGCTTTGGTGGCTGACGCCCTTGATTTGATGCGAACTTACCGCATTGGAGGAATTCCCATTATTGATGACTTCGGAAAATTGATTGGAGTATTGACCAATCGTGATTTGAGATTTGAAGTCACGCTCAATAGGCCAATCAAAGAAATCATGACCAAAACAAACTTGATTACTGCTCCGGAAGGAACAGATCTCAATCAAGCCAAAGATATTTTACAGAAATATAAGATAGAAAAACTTCCTGTTGTAAACAAGGATAATTTATTGGTAGGACTCATTACCTATAAAGACATTTTGAAAAGAGAAGATTACCCCAACTCTAGTAAAGACTCTCGAAGTCGTTTATTAGTTGGTGCCGCTGTAGGTGTAAAACCAGAAACGATGGACAGGATTGCAGCCTTAGTTGAGGTAGGAGTTGACGTTGTTTGCGTGGATACTGCTCATGGCCACAGTGCTTATGTGCTTGACGTGATCAAGGATATCCGAAAAAAATTCCCTTATCTCCAAATAATCGGTGGGAATGTTGCCACTGCTGATGGTGCTAAAGCCTTAGCTGATGCGGGAGTAAATGGCGTAAAAGTAGGTGTTGGTCCAGGCAGTATTTGTACGACAAGAATTGTAGCCGGAGTGGGCGTTCCCCAACTCACTGCAATCATAAATGCTTCCAATGGTTTGAGAGGTACTGGTATTCCGATCGTTGGCGATGGAGGCATCAGATATACTGGAGATATTGCCAAAGCATTGGCAGCAGGTGCAAGTACCATCATGGCTGGTTCACTTTTTGCCGGTACAGAAGAAGCCCCTGGCGAAACCATCATTTATGAAGGCAGAAAATTTAAAGTTTACCGCGGCATGGGCTCTCTTGGTGCCATGGAGTTGGGATCAAAAGACCGATATTTCCAAGACGTAGAAGATGACGTAAAAAAATTGGTCCCCGAAGGAATAGAGGGTCGAGTTCCTTTTAAAGGTACTGTCTCTGAAGTTATGGTACAGTATATTGGTGGATTGCGGGCCAGCATGGGATACTGTGGTGCAGGAAGCATTGCAGAATTTCAAGATACCCAAATGGTGAAAATTACCAATTCTGGATTATCTGAGAGCCACCCACACAATATTTCAATTACGAAGGAGGCACCTAATTATTCGAGGAGAGGGTAAGGAATTGGGAAAGGGATGGGCTATTAGATCAGTGATCTACTTCAGCTAACAACTGCTGAGCAAGCTGCTTTGCATCTTCTGGTTCAATTATTTGAATATGGTGGTTTTTATCAGATCGATTGCCCAATCTTTCATAAATAAATGTTGTCATCTCTTTATTATCAGGTAACTTAGATAATAAATAAAGATTAAAACTTTCATTTGACTGACCCAATTCTTCCAATATACCCATCCATCTAAATACTTTATCAGTAATGTTGGAGGTGTTACTTAGATCAAAAGTCACGGGTTCGAGGTAATTCCATTTTCCATTTTTAATTGCATAGTCAAAGTTAATTTCAACCTCGCCTTTAGTTTTGACTTTACGATTTACAATCAGCTTTCTGGTTTCAAATTCTTTGAAAAAAGATTTGTATTCTTTCCGCCAAACATCACTATCCGTTAAGTATTTTACTGGTTCTGGACTTTCATATTGTAAAACTAATCGTTTGTACAGATGCTCAAACGCATTTTGAATATTGATATCAATCCCCATTTCAACTTTACCAAACTGCAAAGCGCTATCATCAGGTGCAATAACTCCATTCGTAATTTGTTCAATATTAGTTATTTCTTCTACTTTGTCTTGATCTGCTCCAATATTTTGAATAACCTTGGCGAAAGTTTTAAGTCGTGCAGTAAATGACTTACTATTTACAGAAGGAAAAACTGCTTTAATCCTTGTACTTTTTTCAAGCATCTGAGCATTGAGGTAATTTGTTTCATCACAAAATAAAACCAAACCGACATTAACAAACTCACCGGTGACTTGATCTGGAATATATCTGAGTATCTGATAAGTATATTTTTTCATAATATGCGTATTAAGAAAGTAAGGTGATGATTTGTTCTAAAAACGCAGCGCTATTCTCTTTAATTGCAACTACATGCTCCCTAATTTTTTCAAAATCTTTGCTCAGCCAGTCATCAGGAATCGCAGATTCTGCTTCTTTCCAAAAATCAGAAGTTAAAGGAACTAAAATATCATCTAAACAACTAAAATCCTTCACTTTGTTTTTTAATTTTGAAAATAAAATGTGATTTTCGATCATAATTTTATCAAAATCATTTATTATCCAAGAATCAGTTGGTTGACGACCAATAATTGGAAAAAGGAAAGAAAATGCCAGTTCATGGTCAAGTATATACAAATGATCATCTCTAAAAAATAAATTTGGCTTACCGCCTTCAATGGTTCTATCAGCATTTTGAATCATGACATCAAAGTAAAATATTTTCAATGCATCATTTACTTGGCTGTTTTTTAAATTATCTAATAGGCTTAATTGCTGCAAATTCGCAATAAAATTGCAACCAAAATTCAAACCAGTACTTTCATAAACTCTTTGATATTCATCATTGTTCTGCACCATTACTTGAGTGAAATCATTGGTAATTTCTACTAATGCTAAATCTGGCATTGAAATTCCCATTTTTTGACCAATAAGTGTAGCCATAGTTTCTCTAAGAAAAGCTTCGACCCCCATTCTTTCACTTTTAAGAAGCTTTACTACCACCACTTTCCTATTACCCTCAAAATCTATTGCAAACACCAAAATTGGTTTGTTGGTACCTGTGCCAAATGTCCGGATATACTGTGTCGGATAATATATTTTCATAGGTAGGGATTTTATTTTCAAATTTAAAATTGAGGTAAGTTAGCAACATAACATAATCACTAGGCTTACATGCAAATATAAAAGTTTTAATTTTAAGTTTTATCATAAAATTTATAATTACATTTTAAAATTTAGAAAACTACAGACTGCTCCTCTACCTGCTTCTTCAATGCCTCATTCATTGATTTGAAATTTGCGGGCACCTCATCTCGCAACATTTTGCTAAGAAAAGGCACTAAAACTCCTTTAAAGGTTTCACTTTGAATCAAGGTTGTCGTTCCATCACCATTGTCTATTAATTCAAAAGTGTGCTTTCCATCAAATATGCCTTTGAAAAATAAATGCCCAATCCATTCAAATTTCTGGTTTTTATCATAAACCAAAACAATTGGCTTAAAGGTCATTTTACCAAAACTTACAGTGATGGTTTTGCCAACAACAGCATCTCCTTTTATGGATTTAATGAAGGGATTCCAATCCTTGTATGCTTCAAAATTGGTGAGCACTTCCCATACAGATGCTGGACTTGCTTGAATGATGATACTGGTTTTAATTTCTTTGCTCATTTTTTATTTATTTAATGAAACAAAGTTGAAGCTAAAAAAAAGACCGCTGGTTGATATAGATCAAGAAAGCACTTATGATCCTAATTATTTCAAATTTTTATTTCTCAACCTACTGAGCGTCTCAGGAGTCATGCCCAACATTGACGCAATGTATTGATGGGGCACCTCATTGAATAAATGCATTCTTTTGACCAAAAACTGTTGATATCTTTCTTCAGCCGTCATGGACAAAAATGAAAACACCCTGTCCTCCAACATCAGAAAACATTTTGAGATAAAGGTTTTTTCTAGGTTAGGCCAATTTGGTATGAAATCACCCAATCTATTTAAATCATTCCGTTCTATCGAATACAATTCGCAGTCCGACAAAGCTTGTATTTCCCACCTCGCTGTCGTTCCAAACATAATACTAGATAAGTCTGTAATCAATTCCCCTTCTGCTGCAATCCATTGAGTGACTTCTTTACCGTCCTGATAAGCAAACACCCTCAAAGCCCCTGACCTAATGAAGCTCAAGGTGTTGCAATTCCTGCCTTGTCGGCAAAAATATTCATTTTTCAATAGAGCATGTTCTTTGAAAAATGTAGCCGTTTGTGGAAGTAACTGCGGCTGGATTCCAAAGTATTGACCAATGTATTGTTCTTTGCTACTCATTTGATATATTTATGTTTGCTAGAAAATCACTTATAAAACTGAATGGGTGAATTTCTTTTGTGTGCAATCATCAGAATAGTAAAGATAAATGAATAAAGGAAGATTGGAAGCGTTTAGTGATGGTGTCTTAGCCATTATCATTACCATCATGGTGTTGGAACTCAAGGTGCCACATGGCAATGAGCTCAAAGATCTTCAACCTTTGATTCCGAAAGTCTTAAGTTACTTATTGAGTTTTATTTATATAGGCATTTATTGGAATAACCATCACCACATGATGCACACTGTAAAAGTCGTCAATGGTCGCATCCTTTGGGCCAATCTGCATCTGTTGTTTTGGTTATCGTTGGTTCCTTTCTCAACGGGATGGGTAGGTGAAAACCATTTTAGTCAGACTCCTTTGGCCTTGTATGGTATCAATCTATTGATGGCAGCCATTGCTTATTTTATTTTACAGAATATTATCATTCAAAGTCATGGCGCTGACTCGGTACTTGCAAAGGCTGTTGGTGATGACGTGAAAGGTAAACTTTCTCCAATATTGTACCTATTTGCCATTTTGAGTAGTTGGTATTTACCTTGGCTAGCAGGCATCATTTATATAATTGTTGCTTTAATGTGGTTGATTCCAGACAAAAGAATTGAGAAAAAATTGCAATAAAATTAAGGGTATTTTAGGCTTTTGGCAATAGTGGTGTTTTCTTTTTGAATGCAATGATCAAACCACAAATAATGACGAATAAAATACCCATCCATGTGATCAGATAAGGAATCGGGTCTGACAAAAGAATACCAAATAATATAGAAAATACGATGTTGCTATAACCTACTGCGGCTATAATTCCAGTCTTTTGATGGCTGAATGCTTTGGTTAAATAGATTTGACCAAATAATGCAGCAATTCCCAATAATAAGACCCAACCTAAATCTCTCCATTGCGGCCATACCCATTTCTCTATGATAAAATCAAAATCAGGATTGTAAAAATAATGGCCTATGACCATGGATATGATGGGTAAAACAATTCCTGCCGCCATGAAAGAAAAAACGATCACTTTGGTGTGATAAAAATCTCTTAACCCGCGGATGCTCAGATAAGCACTACCAGTCAACACGGCATTGCTAAATCCGATCGTATTGCTCTTGAGACTCAAGGAACTTACACTTATTTGAGGGAAGAAAATCATACATATTCCTGCAAAGCCCACCAATACAGCTAGCCATTCTTTGGCTTCCAACTTTTCACCAAATGCAAAAATACTCATGATCGCTAAAAATACAGGATAGGACTGCTGATAAGTAATGGCAACCGCAAGGCCTATTTTAGAAATACTGTAGAAAAATGCATAAAGTGCGATCGTACCTATGACACCTCTAAAAACCAATAAGGCAAATTTTCCACCTTTTTGTATTGCAGGAATTCTACACAATGCATAGATGATGAAAGGTATACCAACCAAATTTCTAAAAAAAACCAATTCTATGGGGCCAATGTCATTGCGCAAAATCCTGGTGCAAGCTCCGGTGAGTGCAAAACAAAAGGAGGCAATGAGCATGTAGATGATGCCAGCATTGGCGTCTACTTCTCCTTCATCATGATTAGCTTTCTGGTTTATTGAGGATTGTAATGATTTCTCCATAATCAAATAGCAAACACCGAAAGTAAGATTATTTATTTCAAAAAAATATATAATCGTCTAATTATTAAACCATTTCGCTGAAATAGCTGGCATGTATACACTCCACAAAACTGCTTTGGAATTCATTGAAACTAGAGTTCCAATAAACCTAAGAGAGGAGAAACCAAAATTTTATAATATAATTTCTTTTATTCAAAATTAAGTGACAAATTTGTTGTATTATTTACTCAAATAAAGAATTTATTTTGGACAATCAAGTAATTGACGATAATTTTATAATCGGTGATAAACCAAACTATAAACTTGCAGGTTTTGGGATCCGATTTGGTGCATCACTCATCGATTTTTGTGCGATGATACCATTGGTGGGTATAAGTATTTACAATACATATTTTCTAAAAAACCTTCCATTGGCACTCGTAATAGGAATCCTGCTGATGTGTTATAAACCATTTATGGAATTTCAATATGGTGCAACGCTGGGGAAAATGGCGGTAAAATTAAAAGTTGTCAATTTAGATTTTGAAAAAATTACGTTATCTCAATCTATAACCAGGTATATACCCTGGCTTGGTGGTTCACTCCTAAGTTTAGCTACTATTTACTTACTTTTCCAAAACCCAGAATTTAAGGAGACTACTGATTTTATGGCCATCGCATTGATTCAGGGTGAATTGATGCCTCAATGGATTAATTATGCAGTTAACTCTATTACTTTAATATCGGCTTTGGTGATCATTTTTAATAAGAATAAACAAGGCTTGCATGACATGCTTGCAGATACCTATTGTGTGTATAAGGAGCAGACAGATATTTTTTAATTCGAGTTTAATTTTCAAAGGCATTATAATTTACGACTACTGCAACCAATAAAATATAAAAGTTTTATCAAAGGTTTCACCCCTATTTTCATTCATTTTATTGATAATTACCTAAAGAGTTTTTTATTTCTTTTACGCTATTTAATTCCAATTTATAAAAAAATCTGGTGTCTAATTGTATGATTTAATTCAATTTCCACAGTTTGAATGCTCTCATAATCTTGTGCAAATTGATTGATTAATTAAAGGAATATTCATATTAAAAAAGCTTCAAAATCAGTTCCGGATTTAACGTATAATTGATATATTCGACCTGTCACATTCAAATAAAATATACAAATGAAGCCAAAATTTACAAATGCTGTTTTATTGGTTTTTGCCATAGCCATTTTTGTTGGATGTAAAGCAGATTCTCAAGATTCAAACAAAAATATTACCCTGAATGAAGATTTCAAATCTGAGATAAGTGCAGCCGCTGACCAACACTTCAAGACTTGGTTTCCAAAAATAATCGACACAATCAATTGTGGTTATTATACCAATTTTGAGTATGACTGGAAGATGTCAGACCAACAAGAAAAAATGTTGGTGACCCAAGCCAGAGCATTGTGGGCAGCTGCCATTGCAAGTCAATATTATCCTCATGATTCCACCTTTAAAATCGCGGCTGATCACGGTTTTGAATTTCTCACCACCCAAATGTGGGACGATGTCAATGGTGGTTTTTATCTTAATTATCCAAATACCAATTCTGGTGAAATTTCCTATAAACTATTGTATGGCAATGCCTTTGCACTGTATGCGCTTGCTGAATATGCCAAAATAAATGATTCAAAAAAGGTCATTAAATGGATCGAAAAGACCTTTCAGTGGATGGACTTCAAAGCACGTAGACCTGGCGAGTCTGGCTATTACAACATCATTACCGATACCTTACAAGACAAAAATTCAGCTGCCTACCAGAAGTTTGCGGGTTCAATAGGTTGGGGAAATCCTGATTGGAAAGACCAAAACACTTCTATTCACTTATTGGAGGCATTTACAAATGCCTATGTAGTATGGCCAGATGAACGACTCAGATTGAGGTTGGAAGAAATGCTTTTGATAGTTAGAGATAAAATGGTCAATGAAAAAAATGGCCTCAACCTTTATTTTGACAAAGATTTCAAACCCATCACTTTTGAGGATGATTCGCGCGAAACTATTCTCAAAAACATACACTTAGATCACATATCCTTTGGACACAATATCGAAACGTCCTTTTTGATGATCGATGCTGCAAGGATTTTGTATGACACCATAGATACGCTCACAATGAAAGTTGCCACCGCACTTTTAGATCACACCATTGACCATGGTTTTGGTCCAAATTATACTGGTATATATGATAAAGCCTATCAGTTCAAAGGCAGTGATACATTGGAGATCGTAGCCAATCAAAAAACGTGGTGGGCACAGGCTGAAGCCTTACACACTCTAGTTTTGTTTTCCAGCCTGATTCCTGAGCGGAAAACAGAATTTATGAACATCGCCATTAAACTATGGGACTACATGAAGCAAAATATAATTGATTCTGAACACGGAGGTTGGTATGGCAACGGCTTGGACAATAATCCAGAATCTAAAACAGAAAGAAAGGCACACCAATGGAAGGGACCATATCATGATGGGCGAGCTTTGTTGTTTTGTAAAATGTACTTACAATAGAAAATTTCATTTTCGAAAGAAATTGATTGCTTGCAAATTGGCATTTACAGTTACATTCAACAATCACTTTTAAGCGATTAATGTGAAAAAATACGTGGTTTATTTTTGATTTAGATTTAATGTCATATCATTGATTGAAGTTTAAAATCAGAAATTGAAATCACATGTTTAGCACAAAAAAGCACTTACAACTTACACTTTGCACCTTATTTATCATTCTATTTTCAAACCAAATTCACAGCCAACAGCTGACTCTTTCTCCTGAAGGATATTTCACCAGCAGAGGATTGGATGTTACTGTATTTGACGATATTTACCCAGACGGGCACCAAACAGGGGTAACGGTCATTCAACACGGCGAACGCACCATTGCCAATGGAGATTTGCGTTTGGAAATTTCTCCCGGACAATGGTCACCCGTACCAAAAGGTGGAAAAAAAACAGTTGATACGTTACAAAATATCATCATTCAGGAATTATGGTATCCAGATTCATCAAAAAACAGAGTCGGTTTTAACCCCATAATTTATCCTGATCTCAGATTTAAATATCGGGTGAAAGTACAACCTACTAAAGGGCATGCTTTCAGAATCACCGTTGATTTGGATGAAGAAATTCCAAAAGAATGGGTAGGTAAAATCGGATTTAATCTGGAAATATTCCCTGGTCAAGTATTTGGCAAGACTTACAGCGGAGGAGGTAAGACCGGTATTTTCACACCTTCCCCATATGGGCCAGTTGGTTTACAAAAAGATGGAGAAATGTTGGGTATGGCTTTGTGTCAAGGCAAGGAAATCATTATTTCACCTGAAGATGAGCGGTATGCCGCCAAATTCATTTCTCATATGGGCGAATTGGTGCTTTGGGATGGAAGGACGAATCACAATAATGGTTGGTTTATCGTAAGGGCAGAAGTTGCAGCAGGCAAAACCAAAAACGTCATCGATATAGAAGTTGATCCTACCGTTATTGAAGGTTGGGAATATGAACCAGTTGTGCAGATTTCACAAATAGGTTATTACCCGGGACAAAACAAAATGGCGGTAATTGAAACTGATAAGGCACACAAAAACAACCTTCCATTGGTCTTATATAAACACGATACTGGTGGAAAATCCATTGTAAAAACGATGATTCCAGCCTTATGGGGGGATTTTTTGAGGTATCAATATTTCACTGCTGATTTTAGCGATATCAAACAAGAAGGTATTTATTCTCTGAGTTACGGAGATGCAAAGACCAACGCATTCAGGATTGACAAAAATCTATTGGATCGGGATGTTTGGCAACCAGTCATTGATTATTTTATGCCTGTACAAATGTGCCATATGCGCGTCAATGAAAAATACAGGGTTTGGCATGACTTCTGCCACTTGGATGATGCTTTGATGGCACCAGTCGATACCAATCATTTTGACGGTTACAAACAAGGTCCGTCGACTTTGACCAAATTCAAACCGTTGCAACCTGTCAAAGGGCTCAATCAAGGTGGATGGCACGATGCTGGTGATTATGACTTAAGGGTTGAGTCCCAGATTGGAGATGTCATGAATCTCGCCTTGATGTTGGAGGAATTTGACATCGATGACTACGACGCGACTGCGATTGATGCCAAAAAGAAAATTGTAGAAATTCATCAACAAGATGGCATTCCAGATTTGGTACAACAAATAGAACATGGTCTTTCTTCCATATTAGGTGGATATAGGGCTATGGGCAGGTTATATAGAGGTATTATTTGTAATCAGTTGAGACAATACGTATTGCTTGGCGATGCGTCTTCCATGACTGATCAGGTGTGGGACAAAAACCCTGGCCTTGGTGACGATGATAGATGGGTATTTACGGAAGAAAACCCGGACAGGGAACTCAATGTTGCTTTATCCAGTTTTGATCGAGTGGGATTTCATATAGGAAGGATCAAACACATGATCAAGGATCAGGACTTACTCAAAGAGCTGGATCAAAAAGCTGAACTTTTAGGCAATAAATTGAGAGCAAACGCTAAGGCAGATTCACCATATGGCGTTCCCTACAAACCCAATATTTGGGGAGCTGGTTGGACACTTCAAGAGTTTGGTGTAGATCAATATTATTTCTGTAAATCTTGGCCAGACCGTGGTTTTACTGATTTGTATGCCAATGCACTCAACTTCATTTTAGGCGTACATCCAGGAAATAATACAGCCTCTTTTGCCAGCGGAATTGGTTCAAATTCACTTCTGGTAGCATATGGTGTGAACAGGGCTGATTGGTCATATATCCCGGGTGGTGTTGGATCTGGTACTGCATTAATAAGGCCCAATTTGCCAGAGCTCAAGACATGGCCTTACTTCTGGCAACAAACAGAATATGTAATGGGTGGAGGGTCTACAGATTTTATGTTTTTTGGTATTGGCAGTAAGGAAATTGATGTCCAATTAATTCAATTGGCTTCGCCAGCAATGCTTTAAGCGCAATGGGCAATTCCCTTCGGGGCAATCCATTGTTGAAGCAGGGACAAGCGGAGTTCAATGGAGTCCAATATGAGTTCAATGGAGTTCAATTATGTTAATGAATTTAGAGGATTTTTTGGAGAGACGCAAAATTTTGCGGCTTAACGAATATTTTTTTTAAGGTGGGCAATGCCTTGTCATTACCAAGGACAGGGGGAGTTCAATTAGGTCAAGGAATTTAAAGGAATTATTGGAGAGATGCAAAATTTTGCGGCTTCACGAATATTTTTTCAAAGGTGGGTGAAGGTAAAAATTTTTGGTTCCTCGAGGCTCGTGGCTCGCCTCGGGGCAAAAGCAATAATGCAAAATTAAAGCACGGATCTAGTAAAAATAGCTCTCGTATTTACTCATCAACACTTGCATCTACCCCAAAATAATAATTTTTGACACCTGTATTTGTCACTATTTGGAACATAAACGCACCGCTTTCATCATTGTGTTGATAACAAAAAGGGGCCGTTTGTGGCTTGCCGATAAACTGCAATTGACTTAAGAAGGGTTCTGGGTTTGCCACCTCTATCTTGCTTTGTAATTTTTCAAAGGCTTGCTCTTCTGTCAAACAGGAAAGGATGATGGGGCTCACTTTCTGTTTATATCCGGGTTTTGTGTGAATGTCAATAACACCGTTTCTTGCCAAGGCGCCAAAGTTATAACGGGTTGTTTTGAGCTGTCGGTACAAGGATATAGAATCCACTTCATTGTATGGAATGTCAAAAACATCAGAAGATTTTTCCTGAATAATACCGTTTACCAGCAGGGTTGGTGACTCAGGAAAAGGATTACGGGTATCTAAATTAAGCATCTTGATATCGTCTTCCTTATTTTTATTTTTAATGACTTTTATCTGAGGTAAGGCCTCTGTAAAAAATAATTTGACGGATTCAAAAGGCTGATATACTGTCAGTTTGATGTGATCGTCTGCATTGACTCCTTCCACTTCATAAATCTTTTTCTCGGCCAAAGCAATTTCATTTTTATAGATGCTTTGTATGATCAGACTTTTGCTGATGTTGGATTTGATCAACGCCATGGATTTTGAATCAAGGTTTGCTTTTTGCATGATCCCACATTTCCAAATCGGCTGCAGCCAACGTTGTTCTACTTCTGCATTGATGTTGGCAGAAGAGATGACATCCAAAAATTGCCCCTTTTGATCACCATATACCCCAGGAATGCGTAATACATAAAGCAGGTCTTGCGGTGCTTTTCTCAATTGATAAATTCGTTTTGCCCCGCTATGAAAAAAACCAGGTAATTTATGTTGACTTGGTACATAGTACAACAAAGCGAAATCATACAACCAATCTGACTCCGTAGTAAAATAACTCATAGTAGAAATGGCAGCAAAATTTTCTGCTTTTGAAATGCAAATCATTGGTGTAGAACCATCCATAATCTGATCAAAGCAGATTTGGTTCCTGGCACTTTTATCATTGTGAATGGACGCTAAATTACCCTGCCCGATATTATTTATAGCTATTGATCCCTTTGGATTACTGATGCTATTTACACGTTCCATTGCCAATCCACAAGGTCCTTCATTGGTAAATTCAATCATATGACCATTTTGCAATCCTTTGGGCACCTCTTTGGCAACAACTGATTTATCCATGTTTTCGAAACAATCATTCAGGCTGGCATCGGTTTGAGCATTTGAGGTTTTCAATGGGCAATCACCCAATTTAATGAACCGATGATAGACAGTATTTTCATCTCCCAAAATGTGAATAGTCGTGCTTTCTTCTATTTGAATTTTTGACAACTGTTGATCAAATATGGTGGCAGATAAAACATAAGTCCCAGGTTTTAATGATTCTGATATCCGCAATTTACCGGTAAAAGATGCTTTCTTTTCTGCATACAGTTGGTGGCTTATTACTTTTCCCTCTAGATCATATATCAACATATAAACCGTAGGAAATACAGATGCCCCATTTCCCTTTTTTGCTAAAACTTCATCTTGATAAATGCCAAACCATAAATCCTGTCCAGGAATGACCAGATTTTGATTGACAACCAGTGTCAGTGGGTGATCCTGACTGATACCAACACTTGTGTTTAAGAGAAAAACTGCGAAGAATAATATTATCTTATTCATAAAAATCAATTATCATTTTTTATTGCCAATAAGGCGGTCTTGTGGTGCTGGAGTTTGATGAAATTGACAAACAGTCGTAACAAATCCTTGGTGGATTTCTGCTACATAAATTTATCCCAGGCACTCCAAGGTCATTGCTATTGGTAAAAATCCTTTTTACTGTTTTACTACCAACTGTGAAATTCCCATATGGATCTTCATTTTCATGCGAAGTGCAATAAATATTTCCGAATAGTCTACCCGGAGGTGGATCAAATAAGTCTTGTTCCTCCTTCAGAATTTTCCCTAAATTATTCCAATAAACATAGGTTGTACTATCGACAGAATATTGATTGACCAAAAAACTGAAACGGTATAAAAATCGAAAATCATGGTCTGTCTGAAAAACCCTCCGTTCAAGTAATCGGTTATTGGGAAAAGAGCTTCCTGAAAAAGCATTGATTTTACCCGTATCAAAATCTTGTTTGACGTAACAAGATTTTGGAATTTGAAAACTACCAATGATGCCAATTTCGTGGAATTCATACTCCCCACTTATCCTATATACTGTAAAAATGGGCTGTCCATTAGACTCTAAAGTAGTATTCAATACCAAATTAACGACTGACCTGCTATTCACGCGCCCATTTTGGTCAACGACACTTTCCTCGCCTATTTCTGCCCTGACGGAATCAATAGGAGCATTGACCATCATTTTTTGGTAACTGCTCTCATATTTATGATCACCAATAATCACCTCCAATTTGTATTGTCTACCAATTTCACCTTTGATCTCAGAAGCATATATTCCTTTTCCGATATATTTGAATGTATAATTACTTCCCTGATCGTCAGAAATCCAAACCGATGCATTTTCGATAGGGTCTCCATTTGCTTGTGACTTGTCGATTTCCGAAGGTATTTTTCTTATTTCAATATATTTCATTTCAAGATCATCACTCAATTGCCCAGTGATATTGATGCGATCAAAAATTTTGTTGTTTTCAAAAGGTATCTCATCTATACAATTGAATTGAGAAAGAATAGAAGTCAGCGCTAATATATATACCTTTTTTTTTATCATTTCTACTTTAAAAAATATCTCTAACCAACATTAAAAAACCCAATAAGATGGTCTGACAGTGGTGCTATTTGGAAATAATCTACAATCAATACATTCCCTCGGCCTTCTCGTCCCAAAACCCGTACAAAAATTCACCATTGGTACTCCTAGTTTTAGAGCACTCGTGAAAATCCTTTTAGAGGTGTAAGATGCGACAGTAAAATAGCCGAATGGTGCTTCATCCGGATGTGAAGTGCATTTGATATTATTTTCAAATCTTCCTGGAGGTGGGTCAAAAAGAGATTGCTCTTCAGAAGTGATTTTTTTGATGGTGTTCCAATACTTTATTGTCTGTTTGTCGACTGAAAATTGTTCTACCAAATAGCTAAAATTATTCGCAAATCGATAATCATAATCTTGCGTGTGCAAAATTATTTCTCGCAACTGAAATTCTGGATAATCTTCTCCCGAAAATGCATTGATCCTTCCAAAATCAAAATTTTGCTTTATGAAACAAGTCCTTAGATCTGGTGCAATCCTGTCATCCACTTCTTTAAATTCGTGTTCTCCCTTCAATCTATATATGACATTCAGCGGATTTTGACCATCAAATATTTTTGTATTCACTACTAAGTCTACAATTCTTCTATTTGAAACTGTCCCATTGGATGAAATAAATGATTTTGAACCCAATGCCGGCCTGATGCTATCTATTGGAGCATTGGGCAAAATAGTGTGAAAATCACTTTCGTAAGTATGATCACCAATAGTCACTTCAAGTTTATAGGATTTACCGATTTCTCCAATGGCATCCGTCCTGTATTTACCCATGCCAATGTAGGCGAAATCAAATGTTTTACCTTGATCATCGCGCACCTGCACCGTTGCATTTTCTATTGGATCACCATTTGCTTGAGACTCGGAATTTTCATTGGGAATCTCTGCTATTTCAATAACATGGTAATCAATGTCTTGGGTGACATCTCCAGTCAAAGGTCTATTAGTAAACTGGCCACTGATGCTGATCCTGTTGAATGTTTTGTTGTTTTCAAAAGGAATCTCTTTGATGCAGCCGTTATAAAGAAAAATAATAGCAATCAGCGCTAATAAAGGCTTGTATTTATGGATCATTCTTAATAAAGTCTATTGGATTGAAAAATTATAAGTGATGGATGGGAATACTGTACCCAACACTGATAGTTTGAATGCACGAACTGTTCCACCAGCTGAATCTTGTCTATAATTGACAGAATAGGCATTTTTTCTAAAATAGAGGTTGTACAAGCCCAAAGTCCAACTGCCTTTCAATTTCCTGTCGGTACGATAATTTGGAAAAATATTCAAGGACAAATCCATCCTATGATAAACTGGTACACGATAATTATTTCTTTCACCATAAATGGGAATACCCACACCATTCCAATCATTGTATTTACCAGCAGGTGCTGACACAGGTCTTCCTGTTCCCATATTAAAATTGACATTAAAACTATATCGTTGACTTGGGCTGACGTTGAATAGGACTTGTAAATCATGAGGTTTATCAAAATTGGATGCGTACCAATTTCCTTGATTCAAGGTATAGGTGGCATCATCAAACTTCATTTTTTTTAGAGATCTTGCATGTGTATAACCAATCCTGGTTGTCAATTTGCCAATCGTTTTTTTGACACTCAATTCTATCCCATAGTTTTTACCCCTGCCGATAAGTAGCTCTTGCTCAAGTGTTTCGTTGGCCAATAAATCAGCGAAATCTCGATAGTCATTTGCATTTTTGATGTCTCTATAGTAGATTTCTACAGAAGTTTCCCAAACATTCTTTTTGAAGTTTTTGTAATAACCCAAACTCAATGTCTGTGCATTTTGCGGTTTGATGTTGTTGTCAGCCAGTTTCCAATAATCAATTGGGGATGCAGCAACCGAGTTGGATATTTGAGATAAGTATTGATATGATCGATTGAAGGAAGCTTTTACGCTGCTTGACTCACTCGTTTCAAAATTGAGGGAAAACCTAGGCTCCCATCCAAAATAAGTTGAACCCAATTTCCCTTTTCCAATGACATCCATTGAAGTCAAGGCGTTTTCAGGAAAATAAGAATCTGTCGAATAAGTCCTCAACGTCTTTTCGCCCAAAAGCCCAAAACCTGAAAGTCTCAAACCAGCTGAGATGGTCACCTTATCTGTAACAGGCATTGTGGCGTCGCCATAAATACCCATTTCTATTCCATTTTCATTGTTTAATATCCTAGTATCTATCTCAGAATCAGAAGCTCCAGGTAAAATAGCTCCTGGATTGAGGTCAAATCTGATGGTTTCAATTCCAAAATTGAATGTTTTATCTTTTGATTTTTCTATGGTGAGGTCCACTTTTCCAGACAAATAATTAACGCCTGAATTGAATATACTGGAATTTGCAGGCAACAGATCATTGAGATTACTGTCATATTTGCCAGAAACTACCCGAACATTCAAGTATTTATTGGCAGAAAATACGGTTTTATAATAAGCAGAAACCGCTTGAGTGCGGTAGTCGAATTTAAAATTATTGCCAAATTTAAAGGCATCTTCTCCGTGGTAAACCTGCACTCCCATGGTACTATTACTATTCAGCCAATAGGTCAACTTACCTTGCATATCGTAAAAATTGACTTTGCTGCTCTGGACATCTGGCACTTGCACCAAGCCCAACAACCAATTGACCGTAGATAATCGAGCACCAAAACTGAGGGTAAGTTTGTCTTTGATAATCGGGCCGTCCACAGAAATTTTGGAAGATGCCAAACCCACACCCCCTTTGATACTCCATTTTTTCTGATTGCCCGTTACTGAGGTTGTTTGCAATACCGAAGACAAACGACCTCCATATTTAGCAGGAATATTTCCCTTATACAATTTAACGCTTTCAACCAAATCCGGGTGAAAAAGGCTAAAGAAACCCAATGCATGACTTACATTAAAATACATGATATCGTCCTGAAGGTATAAATTTTGGTCTGTATTGCCTCCTCTGATATTCAATCCCCCAATACCCTCACCAGCTGTGCTGACACCAGGTAACGACAGTAAACTTTTCACCACATCTAGTTCTCCCATAAAAGAAGGAAGCTTTTTGATTTCCCTGATGGCCAATTGTTCAACACCCATTTGCACGCGTTTGATGTTTTCATCTTTGGCCCTTTCGGTAACCACTACTTCTGCTAGATTGATAGATTCTTCTTGTAGAGTGAAGTCAAAATTACCATCACTATATACAAGGATGTCAATGGCTCTTGGCACCATGCCCAAAGATTTGACTATCAATTGATTCTGCCCCAAAGGTAAGGTGAGTTCATAATTACCATTTTCATCGGTGGCCGTTCCATCACTTCCATGGTCAACTTCAATGGTAGCTCCAATCTGAGGAATTTTATTGAGATCATCGGTGATCACACCTTTTACTATGACCATTTTTTTATTGGAGGCATTGGCCACATCACCAATTTTAAAAATGGTTTCTGAGGCCTCAAGGGCTTTTTGATCTTCAATCAGACGCTCTTTATTTTTCCACTGCGCAAGTGAAATATTGGCATCTTCCTGACTGACAACTATCCACTGATTATCAGAGTAATTGATCAGGGTAAGCCCAATTTTGTCCAATTCAGCATTTACACTTGCATATAAATCGGCTTGCTCAATATCTAGGAATACAGCATTTATTTGTTTTAAGTCTTCTGCATAATAGATTTTGATGTCTTTGGTTGAGGCAATTTTTGTTACCGCTTCCTTCCAGGGCAAAGTCTTCGAAGACTGAGCATAAGCACCAAAAACAACTAAAAAAAAGCAGGCTATAAAAAGAATAGATGATTTCAAAATATGGATGGATATACGAAAGAATCAGATGTCCTTGTAAAGATTGATAAATTTTTAAGAAATAGCGATTCTGATGAAAATAAAATCAATCAATTTTCGAATTCTTTACGTTTTATTTTTTCGAAACCATTGTTCTTAACATTGCCGATTGCCATTTTTGCGATGGAAGGGCTGAGGAAAATACTCTTAACTTTATCTAGATTGTTTCATATGGTTTTATCAATATATCAGCTGGAATTGACAAGGCAACGCTAATTTTTCTTATGATGTTAATACTCATTGGTCTTTTACGCGATAAAATTTCTGAAGCTCGACTTTTCAACCCTATCACTTCAGCTAAGTCTTTTTGCGTCATTTCCATTTGCTCCATTTTGAATTTTATCGCTTCAATTGGATCAGGATCGGGAATTTCTCCAACAATTTCATCTTCATACTTTTGAATTAACATCACAAGAAGTTCTAATTCTTCATGCTCTGGTGTGCCTTGCTTTGCATGGAATATTTTGTCTAAGTGTTTAAGCGCATTTTGATATTCTTCTTCAGTCTTAATCAGTTTAAATTTCATTATATTTCGTTTGCATTTATTGAGTCGTATTCAGAATGTGTTCCTAAGAATCTAATCCAAATCAACTTGTTTTCAAAAGATATTTTAATTATTAGCCTGTATTTGTTTCCCTTAATTTTGAAAACAATTCGATCATTTCCAACAATTTTACAAGATCCAAATTGTTGTTTGACCTCATTGAAATTTTGCCAATCTGCTTGACTTACAACTTTATACCAACTTAGTAATGGTTGTTCAGCATCTTGTTGTTTATCCCAGTAATTTCTTAAAGTCGATTTTGCAATAATTCTCATAGGTTCCAAAAATATGAACTTTTCATTAGAATTCCAAATTCGGGAACTTTAGTTTTGTACAACCTATAACATTCCTCTAAACGTCAGTTCTTGTTTTTTGAATTTGACTTGGTATTGAAAGCAAATTGGACTTCAAAAACTAGTTAATCAAAAAACTCGTAGCTCGCGGCTCAAAGCTCACGGCCCCTCTAAGTTCTCCGAACCTTTCATTACCTCCTCAAAACAGCCACAGGCATCGACTCATCAAAATCACCAGCAATGACAGGGTTTTGAGCATTTGCCGTATATTTTCTCACATTTGCAGAGATATAGTTATACAACTCAGCAACCGTGATGATTCTATCTGCTTGCGCATTGGCTGCACCTTTGAGTCCTTGAATGAGGTAATGGCTAAATATCCCTTGGCGCAATCCAGAATATTCCAAAGAAACTTCTTGGTTTTGGGAAGACATGATCAATGCTGTCCCACCTTTACTGGTATTTATTTTGGTATAAAATTCCTCCAGGCCCATTAAATAAGGGCTTCTATTTTGACTCATACTACCGGAATAACAGGCATCGGCGATGCACAATTTGTTTTTGGCCGCAGATCCATCTACAATGGCTAAGATATCTTGATAAGGAATGGTCCCTGATCCAGATTGAAAATCAAAAGGTACAAAACCTCCATTCAGTCCATGCCCAGAAAGGTAAATGATGATGGCATCATCCGCATCAGCTCTATTGACAATTTCTTTGAGTTTATTCACTATTTTGGTACCAATGGCTGCATCATCGATCAAAAGAGAAATGTGGTCGTCTTCAATGGCTCCTCCCTCTGGGCTTTTCATAAAAGCATAAAACTGGTAAGCATCGTCGTCGGTATACTTGAGAGAAGGCATGGTATTGTAATTGGCAATGCCAACAACAAGGCTATATATTTCGCTCACTCCATCTGCTTTTTTATAATTTTTTGTTGGTAGGACTTCTTTTTTAGGTGTCTGATTAGCCAATGAAGTGTTGGACTCTGATTTGATCAATCTACCATCGCGCCATTGACCTTTTACTTCAACACCGTTCTTTTTCCTTAAAAATCCATAACCATTTGGTGCATCATTTTTCCAATCGCCTTTATAAAAGTCGCCATTTGCATAAGTTGTAATGCCGGTGCCTTCAGGTTTTCCGCCAACGAAAAATCCAAAATATTTAGTGCCATCGCCATAAGCGTATTCGCCTTGTTCTCCGTCACAAAAAGCATTGTTGCAGTTTTTCCTTTGGTTACTTATGGCAGATTGGGCTGGAGCTGATAGAAATTTATTCTCTTGCCAAATGCCAGATTTGGTAACATTATTGGCTAGCGTCATTTTGCCCTTACCATGAAACTGACTCTTTACAAACTCCCCTTCATATTTTCCCCCATCAGCAAAATAATAAATGCCTTGACCTTGCATTTCATCATTTTCCCACTCCCCATTGTAGATATCCTTATTAGAAAACAACATTTTACCTTTTCCAGATTTGGCATTTTTTACAAAATTCCCAACATAAACATGCCCTGTCTGGTAACTAAATTTTCCAAAACCATCGATAAAGCCGTTGGTAAATTGTCCTTCGTATAGATTACCATTAGCAAACGTGAGTTTTCCCTTTCCATTAAAAAGTCCGCTTTGGAAATTCCCACTGTAACTGTAAGATCGAGACCGCATCTCTCCAAAACCATTAGAACAATTTCCACGTTCACAACCTGCATAGATTGGATGAGTAGCAGATAAAAGTAAAGAAAGACAAAAGAGGAAAATTACATTACACTTCATGGTCATTTTGATTTTCTTGGTTTGTTACCAAACTTATGGCTAAGACTTTTGGAAACAGAACCTGATGAATGAAATGTAGAAGGTGTATCGTATGTGCGGTAATTTGTTGTATAACTCAAAAATCCCCAGTCTAAGTATTTGGGTTTGCCAAAAATCTTGTTAAAAAATGAAGCCCAATGATGTATGGTGCACATTGTCAAGGTAAAAAATTGACACCTATCATATTGTTACACATAAAATATTGTCTAACTTTGTAGTTCTATAAACAACCAAATTGATTTGCGATGAATAAATTTTTTGCTTTTGCGCTTATTGTTTTATTTTCTACCCTAGCTTGTAAAACAAGTAATTCTAAAATGTCTAGTAATTCTCCTGCTCCAAAAGCTCAGTTTGGAGAGTCTTTTACAGCTAAGAATATTATGAAATATGATGACTTGCTTGCCAAACTGGAGAAGTCTGGTAAATTGGACAACGTGGTCGTAGAAGGCCAGGTTGCTGGTGTCTGCCAAATGAAAGGCTGCTGGATGAACATTGTTTCTGAGCAAAATGCCAACGCTCCAGAAATGTTTGTAAAGTTTAAAGACTATGCTTTCTTCATGCCTTTGGATCTTACTGGCAAAGTCATCATGAAAGGTAATGCTTACAAAGAAGTAACCAGTGTGGACGAATTGAAGCACTATGCTGAAGACGAAGGAAAATCACCTGAGGAAATTGCTAAGATCACTAAACCAGTTGAGGAGTTGAAGTTTATGGCTTCTGGCGTTCAGATATTGAACTAGACTTGCTGGTTTATTTGTTTATGCGTTTAAAGGTAAAACGTCAAGTTATTGTTGTCTTTCTTGGTCAATGGGCTTAATCAAAAAGGGACCAGCATTACTTCTTTTTTGAAATGCTGGTTTTAGCTTTTTGTAAGCCTTCAATTTTTTTAATGCTATCTGAAACTTCAAGATTTTCAGGCATTTCGCCTCCCAATTCTTGTATGGTTTTTCTTACCTTTTTGCCAACTTCGAAGTGCGTTTTATTGGCATTGAGCTTGCCTTGAATGTTTTCTCTTTTTAATTTTTCTTCAGTTTGGGTGGCACGGAAAAGGTTGGCCGCAAGTTCTGTGCTTCCCATGTGGTCGAGTATCTGTTGGCTCTTTTTTAAGCCCTTGTGTTTGTGAATAGCTTTTGCATCTAGACCGCCATATAATCCCATATAACCGTGATTTTGAAATATGGCATAATCAATTGGTTCTATAACTCCAGCATTTTTTGCTGCTGCAGCCAATTGAATATCTTGCATTGCCAATTCAGTACGCAAAAACAAACGCTTTTCGTCCTCAGAACTCAAACGATTGTATTCATCCATTTGACGGATTTCCTGCAAGCGTGTTTGTACTGCGAAATAAGTTTGGCCCAATGCTACCACTTCTTTCCCAGGATCCGCATTTTGGACAATGAGGTAACAAGCGTAACGGGAAAGTTTGAAGCTTGCCATTATCCTTTGAGCGCCTGAACCAATTTTGACCATCTCGTTGATCTCAACGATATGGTTTTCTACAGACTGTCCGCTATTTTGACACGATTCTTTTGCCTTAGCGATTACAGCTGAAAAGTTTCTGAAATCGGAATATTCCAAAACTTTTGAAAGTTGCCTAGCTGTCCAAAATTCATTGCCATTTTCGTCTATTTGTTTTATTTGCTCAAAGAGACTGGAGTGTTGGTTTGTAAGATCATTTGTCATGGGTAGGATTTTATGTGTGATACAGAAATTGAATTTACATCATAATCTATAATTAGAAAAGTTTTTTCCAAAATACAATTTTATCTTCTCCCTCATTGTAAAAGTCACGAATAATTGCTTCCCGTTTGTAATTGCATTGATCATAAAATTTTCGAGTCAATTCATATTCAGGCAAACCAGATGTTTCCACTAACAACAGCCTATTTCCTCTTGAAACCAATAAGTTTTCAATATACTTCATAAGTTCATCCCCAATTCCCCGTCCTTGAAATTCTTTATGAACCGCTATAAGGTATAAATTGTATGTACCTTCCGTCATCCGCTCGGGTGCACAATATGCAATTGCAACTGCCTTCTCATGAATGACTTTGGTCAACCAAATCTCCTGTGTTTCAGAATTTGTGAAAAATTCTGAAATCATGTCTTCAAGAAGATCAGGAGGAAATAGCTCGCTAGTTTCAATCACTTCTTTAAGATCTAATAAATCCGCCTTTACAATCGCTCTAATCGAATCCGACATCTTACCCATTTTTTTTGAATTTGTATGCCGGCAAATTTAATTACACAAATTGATTTAAACTTGTATCGTTCTGCTATTATACACTTTAGCAGCATTAACACCCAGCATCGATTTAAAATTTCTTCCAAAATGCGTTTGGTCATAAAATCCATTATTCAATACTTCGGAAGAAAAAAGATGAAAGAAATAAGATAAAAGATGAATGCGTTAATAGCAGAGCCAATCTGAACAATCATCTAGCACATGATTATTCAACACGCATTCATCAAAGGCAATTGCCTCATAGATGCAATTTTATTAAAAATGTCTGGTATTGGTGTAATTCAAAGTAGATTTATTTCTCATATCTTACTATTAATTCTAAGCATTAAGGGTAAGATCAATTTTCTTCAGTTAGAACGACATGGTTCTTACTCAGAGCGTAGTTACAGAAGTAACTTTTCGAAGGAGTTTGATTGGCTGGATTTCAACTCAAAGTTTGTTAGTGATCAATGCAGTGCGAACTTATAATTGGGTTTGACCCAAGTTTCATCAGTAAATCAGGAAAGTGTACACCTGGGCTTGGTTATTTTTATTCAGGATGCAGCAGCAGATATGAAAAAGGTTTAGAGATAGGCTGTTATAGCGTAATTGATGTAAAGCAAAATACAGCTTATCATCTGTATGCAGCTCAATCAAAAAACACAACAAAAAAGAATAATGATAAAACGATGATGGGCCAATATATTGAACAATTTGAAGAATTGGCAAAGGATTTAAAAGCTATATCCCCTGTATTGGTAGCAGATGCGTACTTTAGTAAGTTTGAATATACACATTCTGTAGTTAGTCAAGGAATGGAATTTATATCAAGGCTACGAGTGGACGCTAACCTTAGATATCTTTATAATGGATCTCAAAAATCAGGAAGAGGGAGAAAAAAGAAATTTGCTGGCAAAGTGAATACTAAAAAAATTGATAAAAGGAGGGTTAAACAAATGTATGAGGATGAGGAGATTCGTGTTTATAGTTTGATTGTTAATTCGGTGAATCTAAAAAGGAACATCTTGCTGGTTTTGTGGAATATTTAAACAGTCTTGGGAATGTGACAAATATGTCATGTATTTTTCAACAAATCTTAAAGGGATGCGATGCAAGTGGTTAGATACTACAAAGCAAGATTTCAAATGGAATTCAATTTCAGAGATGCTAAACAATTTACAGGTCTAACAAATTGCCAAGCAAGAGCTGAAGAAAAATTACATTTTCATTTCAATGCTACTTTGACAGCTGTAAACATAGGTAAGGGTATAGTAAGAAAAGGAATCGATAAAAATAGATCAATTCCAATTTCAATATGGGATGTAAAGACCGAATTATCAAACCATTTATTGCTCAATTTTATTTTTTTAAAGTTCGGAATTGACCCTAACTTGCAAAAAAATAAATCGTCTATCAATGAAATATTGGATTTTGGCAAAATTGCGGCTTAAATTACTTCCGAACCATTGTTATTAATTAAGCAAGAAAATAAATCCTCTTGTTTATGTAAATGTTGCTTAATAGTAAATTTTAATTTATTCCATATTAAATACCTTTTCAATGATATCCCAAGATTGGACTTAAAAAGATGAGAAAGCCTACTTTCTGAAAGGTTTGTTACTGTTTTTAAAGTGGATAGCATTTGGTGGTATTCAACATCATTTTTATTTAAGTAGCTAATTATTAAACCTATACGATTATCATAATTTAAAAATAATTCGCCATTCAATACTTTTTGAACTATTTTGTCTACGATAAAATTTACATCATCATTAAAAGCATTACAATAAAAACCATCATTTAAGAAAATATCGTTTTGCTCAAAAATATCTAAAACAAGTGACGTGTGATGCTCAATCATTAATAATTTTAATTCACAATTTGTCGCTAAAAGTTTATGTTTTTGATTGGCATTTATGATAGCAAATTTTAACTGATCATATGTTCTATTTCCAGTACAAAGCGTAAAAGTCCCCTTTTCAGCAATGATAATTTCAATGGTTGGATGACTATGAAATTCAGTTTCAAAGCTGTCAAATTTGAAAATATATAGACCCATTTCTATATTAAAATCTACTACAGTCATTTCGTTTTTGGTAATGTATTAACACATCTTTGAGGTTTATCTATAAACGATTCTCAGTTTTACCTGTATTTATATATTTATTTAACACTCCTTTGGCATTTATAACAGTTCAAGACTCAATCAGGTACCTTATTAAATTCACTCGCTCTTGTAAAATCGCTCAAATCTTCTTTTTCCTTCCGTATTGTAAAAAGATATAAAGTATAAGCCAGGAAGTAAATTCCCAATATTTACATTCGAATCAGAAATCACACCTCTTTGGACAAAATGTCCATTGCTTGCATATATTTCATATCTTATTCCAAAGGCATTTTGGTCTAATATTTCAAGAAATTCTGTTGCAATAGTGCTTCTTAATATTTTGGATTGTTCTTTTTTTTCCAACTCTACCGAAGTTAACAGAATTGAATCACATAGATTGCTCAAATGGTAACTATCAGTTATAGTTTTGACAGAACAAAGGGAATTATAACCAAAACATTCTCCACCTCGTAAATGACAGTAGAGTTCAAAGGCGTATTGATCTGGCACATAGAAACCGTAATCCGTATCTTCATTTCTGTAAACTATTGAACCTATTCCTTGAATATGTTTTGCTCTACCATTTTGAATAAAAGTTGGGTTATTATTTGTGTAATAATAAAATCTTGCGGTTTGGATTATTCTTTCACCCCCGTAAATTGACTCACTATACACACTATCAACTATAAAACCAAAATTGGATGCATTTTCATCATTACTGTCATAACCATATATAGAATCAAAATTGAACTTTAGCGTATCACCTTTTAATAAACTATAATCATAATCCAAATACCAGCCATTATAGTTAAAAATATATTCCTTAAGGCCTTCGGTAGCTAAATACTTTTTTTTATTATAATATTCCCATCTTGTGCCCAACGAATTTATGGTTACATTCACCTCATATTCTTTGCACATTTTAGAAGCAAATAAGGTGTCTTTCGCAAAGGTCATAGACTCAATCACGTTCATACTATTGAACCCGTTTTCAATTCCATATATTTTTTGAATAATATCCTGACTTGAAAGTTTATTGGAAAAGAATATACAAAGAATAAAGAAGGGTAATATTTCTTTCATCTGAATAGGTTTTTCTTCGAGACTTTAACAAATATAAAGAATTTATTTAGGCTAGTCAAGTATTCTCTTCTTTTGAAGAGGTTTATTGAAAGACTTTTAATTCGTACCTGGTCTCATTTTTTTGAATTAGACCTAGAAAGCCAAGGCGTGCCTTGGCTCAAAAATCTCACCTTTCAACCATTTACAATTCACTATTTACTATTCACTCACCACAATGCCCTTCACCACAGCCTCTCCCCGATCATTATTCAATTTCACAAAATAAATACCAACAGGTAAATCGCCATTCAATCGAATCGAAAAACGCCCATCACTTTGCACATTTTCCTGTACCATCAGCTTCCCTTCTGCATTGAAAACAGCAGCTTGTAATTTACCAATCAAGTCCTCACAAACGACATTGATAACACCTCCAGCCTCAACCGGATTTGGATAAATTTCCATAGTTTTAAGTGTAATATCTTTGGTCGAAGTGAGGTCCGCACGCTCAAATTTGATGGCCAAGTCCCAAGTCATTTCAGGCAACTTTATATTTAATTTCCCGTCACTCGCAGTGATTGTACTAGTGCTCAAAATGTCGCCAGAAAGCGTTTCGAATAAAGTGACTTTATAATCTGTATTGACCACATCATTCACCGTTAAAACTCCGGTATTGATGGGTTTGGGCAAAAAGCCATTTTTCACCATTTCATGATTGTAATCCCGGTTGAGAACCCAGACAGCTCCCGATTGACCATCAGTTGCAGTGACACCATAGCCCTCTAACATAGAGCCTTGGCCAGAAAAAGCATAACTGGCTATGCCTATCCAATCTGTACCTGAATTATCAATAGAAATGCGGTGTTTTCCTGCTGGAATATCAATGGCATAGGAAGTATTGATTGCTCCATTCATTTCTAACTTTACTACGCCATCCAAAGATATTTTGATTTTAGTCGGTGATGTGCTGATGTTTCCGCTAGTTCTTAATGTAAATTTTCCGGCATTGGTGTATTCTACTTCGAAATTAGGTGGTGACCTGAATTGTGTATTGAATTGAGACCCATAGAGGAATGATTGCAAAGCTGGGTTTGATGGAAAAGTAATCCCGTCCTTTACTTTAATGAGGGTATCGCCTTTTACGCCCCATCCCAAAGCTGGAAATAATAACAAGTCTGCAGGTGCTCCAGAAGTAGTTAAACTACCCGGTTTCATGTTGTTTTTCAAAAAATCAACCTCACTAGCCACTTTTGAAAGTCCTTTGAAATGATAATACAGATTTCTCGGATCAATGTAGTTGTCCCACCACCAGGTCATGGCCGTTCCAGTGCTGCCGCCAAGTAAAGTCGACCATTTACCGTTGTGTATGTGAATGCCGTTTGCATCAATGGAGGCATTTGGTGCACTTCCGCCAAGACCAAATTCACCCATCAAAGTTGGTTTATCATACTTCTCCAGATAGTTTTGATTTAAACCATTGACAGCTGCGTGGATAGCAGAAGTGTTGCCATAAAAATGCTGCTGCGTGAGATCCATAGTCGCATCATTCCACAAAGCATCAGCACCTTGATCGTTGGCAAAACTGGTCGAAAGTATGTGATCATAAACATCCAAACTTTTGATGTAATTGGCCATTTCGACGTGCCAGGCTATGATTTGAGGTTTGTAAGTTTCAAAGTTATTGGTCCATTCAACCTCATTAAACAATTCCCAACACATGATTCCTCTTGAATATCCCCAACGAGCTACGATGTATCGATATCTGTTTTTGGTAATCCTTTTGGCTTGACTATTAAGGAAAAAATCCCACGTATTGGCACAGGGACCCCCATTCGCTACGTTATAAGGACTTTCATTCCAATTTGGATTGACATTGGTGGAAACCGGCCCATGATGTTGCAAAGCTAACATGACATAAATGCCTTTTTCGGCACAATAGTTATATAACCAATCTTGGTAAGCGCTCGTATTTTGGTTATATTTCAATAATCCCTGGAAGTTATTGCCGGTGGTCCATTCAATACCCAAACCCCAATGCGCATGCCATAATCTGATGAAATTTCCGCCATTGGCCTCCAACTTAGAAAGCCAATCTCGATAATTGGTATATACATTGGAATTTTGCCAACACATATTTTCACCAATAGCCACGTATTGAGTCCTATCGTCAAACTCCAAATAATTGGTTTTACCAGTCCTAATGAAACCTTTGTTTTTTGGATTACTTTTTGCAATTGACTGGAAACTCTGCTGTGTAGAAACCGTGCTTCCGTTTCTATCCTTGAGTATGAGTTCATAACTATGTGCTCCGACCACAGATGGCGAATACCGGATGTAAAAACTGGCTCCTCCCGCAGCTGTAAGATTGCCATTACTTGTATTGATAGCAAAAGGCAGACTGTAGTATCCATCTATGGTATCCCTTTTCCCATCTGGCCTGGTAATGGCTGCTCTCAATGATACTTCATCGTAATCATAAGGATTGGTATAGGTTACCGTCAAATCCACTTTGGCCTCAAATTTTTCATAAAGTTTGACTTCATTACTCAAAGGTGTAATGGTTTTGATGACGGGCATTTGCGCAAAGGTGCCCGTTGCAATAGATAACAAAGCAATTACAAGTATAGATCTAATCATTTATTCCATTTATAAGGTGTATTGGCAAATTACCAAATTTGATGTACGTCGGGTTTTACAAACTGCTGATAAATTGATTTTACGAATGCCATATCTTCTTCGCTCAGTCTTGGCAATTCGTCTGCTGCGATATTGGAAAGCAGATGTTCAACCTTCGATGCCCCGGGAATTACACAACTGACTTCTTCAAATTGCAAGACCCAAAGCAATGCCATTTGTGCGAGATTTCGGTCACCAAAATAGGCTTTTAAAGCTCCAACTGCTGTAAGACCTCGCTCGAAATCAACGCCGGAAAACGTTTCTCCTCGGTCAAACCACTCGCCATTTCTGTTACCTTGACGGTGATCACCGGGTTCAAATACTGTCGAGCTGGTATATTTTCCGGATAACAAACCACTCGCCAAAGGCACTCTGGCCAAAATGCCGATGTTATTTTTCTTGGCTAAATCAAAGAACAACTCAGCTGGCCTTTGTCTGAACATATTGAAAATGATTTGCACCGTGGCCACGTTGTCGTATTCAATAGCCTTGATGGCTTGCTCAACCTTTTCTACACTTACTCCCAAATGTTGAATTTTTCCTTCTTCCTTTAACCTGTCAAAAAGTTCAAATATTTCTGGTCGATAGTAAGTGTCATTGGGCATACAATGCAATTGTATCAAATCAATGGTCTCCAAATCCATATTGCGTAGACTGTCTTCTACAAAATTTCTCAAAGCCTTGATTGTATAAGATGCATCCGTATGTGGGTTTAATTTTCTGCCACATTTAGTTGCAACATATATTTTATCCTGATACTCTTTCACCACCCTACCCACTGCCTTTTCGCTGTGACCATCGCCATAAACATCTGCAGTGTCAATAAAATTGATACCCTTATCAATTGCTGTACGTAATATTGTATCAGCATTTTCATGACTAAATTCTTGTCCCCAGGCTCCACCTACTTGCCAAGTGCCTAAACTTATTTCTGCAACTTCTATATTTGTTTTGCCTAAAATTCTCTTTTTCATATTATGATTTATACTAATTTGTAAAGTTTGTTTTTAATACGTTCCAGTAGTGAAACAAGACGTTGGTAAACCTTCTTTGTTGAATAAATTGGGTGTGGAATCATTTTTCATTGCAAAACGGACATTTTTTGGCTTTTTGACTGAAGCCGATTGCACCATAACATCGGCACCAGAAATTCGCGCTGAAGCTGGGTACCATTGATCATCCACTGATTGCACTTCAAATCCACTGATTTCACTTCCCGTTGATTTCAAACCATTTGGAGCATTTTGGAAATGGACCAAAACCGTTTCTGCTTTAATTTCGTGTGATTGATACCTTGGGAAACCGACTAGTTTAGCATTTGTTTGATAAATATTTTTGAGCGCCAATCCTGCAAAGCGTTTGCCAACATCTATTTTATTTCTGGGGTGAATGTCGTCTAGGTCACCAATGTCTGAAACTACGATCATGTCAGTTTTTGGAATTAGGTCGACTACTTTTGCTTGTTCTGCTCTTATGATTGCACCATCATTATTGTCCTTTCCGTATCCTTTAAATGGTGCAATTTGAGCGAGATAAAAAGCAAAATCATCTCCCCAAGCTGCTCGCCAACTGGTGATCATGGTTGAAAGTAATCGACTGTAACTTTTCGCGTTAACCGTATTGGTCTCACCTTGATACCACAAAACCCCTGCAAGTTTATAAGGTGCTAAAGGATGAATCATTGCATTGAATGTCACGCCTGGTTTATTTGGCCCCCAAGGTTCGTTTCTCAGTTTTACCGAGGCTTCATTGAGTATTTTGTCTCCTTGCACCGCGTATTCAGGAGTCCAAATTTCAGCTGGAGTTCCGCCCCATGCGCTTTGAATCAAACCCACTGGAACCTTGACTTGCTCATGAATTTCTTTGCCAAAAAAATATCCCGCCGCACTAAAGTTTCCCATGGTTTCTGGTGTGCAAACTTCCCAAAAACCTTGGAGGTCGTCTTGTGGATAATCTGAGGTTTTATGAGGCACCCGAAAAAATCTCATTTCTGGAAAGTCGGCGCTTTGTTTTGCCATTTCACCTCCATCAATTCCAGCATTGGCAGACCATTCCATATTGGATTGACCACTCAGGAGCCAAACTTCACCAGCAAGGACGTCATTCAAAACTATAGTATTGTAACCTTTGATTGTAATGACGTGAGGCCCGGCTTCTTTTGGCGTTTTGATGGTGGTTTGCCAAATGCCTTGGTTGTTGATGACAGATTTATATAAAAATCCAGCATCCCAACTTACCGCAATACTGAGTGGTTCTTGTGCTTTTCCCCATCCCCAAATGGTCACTTCACTATCCCTTTGGATGACCATGTGGTCGCCAAAAATAGCTGGCAAACTGATCGCTTTTACTTCCAAAAATGAAAAAGCCATGAACACCCATAAGGCCAAAAATATCCTCATTTTTACATCCTAGTATTGGTAACGAATGCAATTTTTTTGCTGTCTGGTGACCATGATGGAACCTTGATCGAACCCTGTCCTCCATAAATATAGCCAATGACTCTAGATTCACCACCACCATAAGGCATGATTTTCAGAAGGCAATGTTTGTAAAAAGGATGCTCAACTGGGTCAATATCTTTTGGAAAGGAGATGTATACGATCCATTTCATATCTGGGCTGATGTGCGGAAACCAATCATTGTATTCATCAAAAGTGATTTGAGTTTGGTTTGCTCCATTGGCTTCCATTCTCCATAATTTCATTTTGCCTGTTCTGGTCGAATTGAAAAATATATATTTTCCATCAGGAGTGATTTCTGGACCATCATCCAATGTTTTTTGATTAGTCAGTTGCGTTTCTTTACCCGTGGCTATATCTACTGAATAAATATCATATTGGCCTTTTCGATTTGCGGTAAAAATCATTTTTTTATTGTCTGGTGTCCAGGCATGCAGGTAGGATTGGCCTACTCCATCCTTAGTTACTTTGATGGGCATAGAGTCACCAGTAGCTGGCATATAATAAAGGGAAGAATGGCCATTATCTTTGTCATTGTGGTTGCTCAAACCCATTAATTTTCCGTCAAAAGTCAAGACGTGATCATTGTTGTTTCTGGTTGCAAAGCCTGTATTGAGCGGGGTAATCATGGATGTTTCCAATTCATAGTTAAACAACCTGCCTTTGGAATTATAAATGAGCTTTTTACCGTCTATGGTCCAGTTTGGTGCTTGGATGGAATGACCAGAGCTGAATAATATTTTGCGATGACCACTTTCTACATCCATTACTTCCAAATGACTGCCTATATAATCTCTATAAGGTCTAAAAGCAGGATCAACAGGTCGGACAATGCGAACATTTCTAAACTTTACAGTTTCTGCAATATTGCCATTGTGTGAGCATACGTATAATCCAACATAAACCTCATTGTCCATCACGGTGCTTTCTATGGAAACCTCAGTAAATTCATCTCCAAATTTTGCTGTGGACATGATGTATTTACTTCCCCTTCTTTCCAACTGTATCACATCCGGAAAAGAATCCTTAGAAATAACTTGGTCAGTAGGTCCGCCGATAGAATCGCGATGTTGCAAAGCAGTAAGTCCATCTCCATGAGTAGAAGCATTGATGTGTTGGGTATGAGCATCAAGGTTATTTTTTATGATCCATCCCGTTTTGCGATGAGGATCTACTCCACCACCTTGGAAATCTATTTCTGCCCTGAGAATGAAATCACCTTGGATGCTTGTCCATAAATATTGAAACTGGTCGGTGGTTCCCCACATATTAATACCCGCACCCCCAATGGTATAGGTTTGTGCATGCTCATCATAGGAAGCAAAGCCTGGATATTTCGGTTGGCCAATGTCTGTGTGATTGTCGAAAATTCCAATTTTGCTTTGACTGTAAGAAAGTGAAGTTGCCATAAGTAATAAAATAAGTAAAAGTGACTTTTTCATTTTTAATGTTTTTGTTTTAAATGACTCCAATAATTTGATTTAAAGGCATCCAGAAGGAGTAATAAAACACTCAGAAAATGGTACAATGGCTTGGTGGCTTAAAGATCAAAATTTATTTAGCATGTTGTTAATAATATTCGAATTTACAATACCTTATTGATATTTCTTGGAGTTTAGAGACATTCATATTTAGTAGTTTCTATTTATATAAAATTCATTATCAATTATTTGAAAGCCTTTTGATCATTTCGATGCACATCCTGCCATTGTGATAGGGAGCTTTCCAAGGTCCAGCCTTATCCTTGTTTACAATGGGATTTCCGTCCTCATCACAACCCCAGTACCACTCTCCATTTTCATAATCTTTTTGAAATAATTGAATGTAATTCCATATTTCACTGGAGGTTTCGAGCAATTCTTCGTCCATCGAACTTTGGTATGCATCAAAAAAACCAACTACCCCTTCTGCTTGAGGCCACCAGTCTCTTTCGGTATGATAAGTTCCGTCTGGAAAGCGGTCGTTATACACTGCACCTTTATGATCTATGCCGTGAGCTTTGACCCGGTAAGCAATTTCAATGGTTACAAAATTGACTTGGGCCTGTAACACTTTATCACCCAAGACTTCGCAAGCTTCATTGAGTAACCATGCCGATTCTATTTCATGCCCGAACGATTCGTGAGTGTAGTTCTCCACCCAAAACTCATCGAAAAACAACTTGAGTCTCTTGCTTTCGAGATCTACAAATTTGTCGACGTACAAACAAATTAACTTAGATAGAGCCTTGGCAATGGGTTTACTTTGATCGCACCTATATAAATTGGTATAGGCTTCTAGCACATGCAGATGTGTATTCATTGTCTTTGCATCGTTGCCTTCCTTTTCACTGAGCGCAACAACTTCCATTGGTTCCCAAGATTGAGATTTTGCTTCCCAATAGCCAAAATTCTTTTTATCTTTTGCTTTTGTTTCTAGCAATTCAAATAGAGATCTGGCCAAATCCAAAGCCTGTTTATCACCAGTCAGCAAATAATATTCACTAAACGCATAGATGCCAAAAGCTTGGGCATAAACCTGTTTTTTAGCATCAACAACTACTCCATGAGCATTCACAGACCAATATAGGCCACCAAAATCTGGGTCTACAAAATGTTTGAGCAAATATTGGTAGGCTTTGTCAGCAAGTGGTTGATACTGGGTTTTACCCAATCTACAAGCTGCTGAGCATGCCCACAAAATTCGAGTATTAAGGATGACTCCCTTATCTGCATCGACATCTACTTTTCCCAGTCCGTCCACCCGGCCAAAAAAACCATTACCTGTTGGATCTGGCATGTGTTGAGCCCACCAACCAAAAATATTGTCAAGTTCTAACTCAAAAGCTTCCTTGCTAAAGGCATATAATTGTTTGTCTGCCAAAGTATTAGATTATAAATTATGCAAAATTTGCAGGTTTTTTGCGATCATTGCAGACCTTGTTTTTACAGAATGTGCAGAGGTAAAACCGTCTTCAGGAGTATTCAAAACATAATCGACCAACTGAGCTACTGTAGTTGTGGCAACGTGCATACGGGTGTCAGAAGAAGCATAATAAATATAGACTTCATCATCCTCATTCCTGATCCAACCATTTGCAAATGTCACATTAGAAACATCACCCACCCTTTCGTCACCCTCTGGTGCAATGAAATGCCCGCCTGGTGCATGCGTGAGTTTCCAAGGTTCAGTCAAAGAAGTCATAAACATATATAAAACGTATCGTAAGCCTGCAGCTGTGTTTCTCACACCATGGGCCAGGTGCAACCAACCATGATTGGTTTTAATTGGAGCAGGACCTTGACCATTTTTCACTTCTTTGATGGTGTGATAAACTTTCTGATCGATGATGATTTCTTCCTTTACTTCAGGATATTCCATGCTGTCACAATAGCCCCAGCCAATGCCCCCACCTTTACCCACATCGATAAAGCCATCTTGCGGCCGCGTGTATAGCGCATATTTACCATTTACAAATTCCTCGTGTAAAACCACATTTCTTTGTTGGCCAGAATAGCTGATCAAATCCGGCAATCTCTCCCAATTTTTCAAATCTTTGGTCCTCACAATACCACAATTAGCAGTTGCCGCAGTGGTATCTTCCAATCGATTGAGGTCTTTTCTTTCTGTACAAAATAGACCATATATCCAACCATCTTCGTGTTTGACCAATCGCATATCGTAAACATTGGTATCTGGATCTTCTGTTTGAGGTAGGTCAATTGGGTAATCCCAAAATTCAAAATTATCAACACCATTGACACTTTCTGCAATGGCAAAAAATGATTTTCTGTCAACTCCTTCCACTCTTACCACGAGCAAATACTTTCCTTCCCACAAAATGGCACCAGAGTTGAATGTCGCATTGACTCCCAATCTTTCCATCAGGAATGGATTCGTGGTTTCATCCAGGTCATACTTCCAATGGATAGGAGCATGATCAGCTGTTATGATGGGATATTTCCATCTTTGATAAATGCCGTTTGACACACCCGCTGGTGAATTTTGTTGTTGAATGAGTGCTTGATGTTCTCGCTTTAATTGAGCAAATCGAGTCTGAAATATGGTCATAAATAATTTCCTTTTATAATTTCTCTATTTTAATAATCTAACATTATTGTTGTCGAACTCTTTCCTCCGATTTCCGGTTTCCGTTTTCCGATTTCCGTCCTCCGATTTCCGTTTTCCGATCTCCGTCCTAAGCCGCAGGCAGTTTATCATACCATGTCTTCTTAAGTATTATGGACGTAACCACAACCACAGCGATGGCTATAAACGTCGGAACTCCTTTGAGTAATATAAGATAAATCGGGAATATCACCAAAGCTGATTGCCAAATGATGCCAATCACCACATTGAATAAATCTTTTCCAAGTTTTGAATTACCATCAAATTCTGGATTTTCAGCGATGACTTGTGCTCTGATCGGTCCCCAAAATCCCCAAGGCCTCACATTTTTATAAAAGGCTTTGAGCACTGATTCGTCAACTGGTGGTGCAAGGTATGTCCCTACAAAACATCCAATAACGGAGATGAGCAACATCAATGGGAAAGTATAAAGATCCAGTATTCCATCAAATATAAATCTGAACGAAAGTGCTGGAATCAATCCGCAAACCATTCCCCAGAAGAAACCACTGCCATTGAATCTCCACCAATACCATTTTAAAACATTGGCGGCAACATAACTTCCATATAAACCCGAGACGATCCATTGCAATATGTCATTGACGTCTTTGGCATAAAAGCCGATGACAATACTGATCAAAACCATTATAATTCCTGCCAGGTAATTGATGCTTCTGATTTTTGTGTTTGGTGCTTCAGGATTGATGTATTTGAGGTAAATGTCATTGACAATATAAGCTTGTGTTGCGTTCAAAGTACCTGCAAAGGTAGACATAAAGGCCGCCAATAGACCAGCCAACAAAAGACCCAACAAACCTGAAGGAACAAATTGCTGTATAGCAGATGGTAAAACCTGTTCAAAATCCAATTGACCACGTACGATCAAATCCAATTTATCATAATTGAGCAATGCCAATACAGCAAAGCCAGCAATCATAAAGTACCTGATAGGCATCAATATCAAACTCACACTACCACTCATCAAAGCAGCTTCTCTTGGTGATTTTGAAGAAAGTATTTTTTGCATATCGTAAGTCGGAGCCGGGCCAGCCAAACTCACCAAAACACCTTTAAATAACATCATCATGAAGAATACAGAAAACAAGCTGTATCCATCACTTTTTATTTTCTCATTCACTTCTGGAATGATGGTACTCCAGTCGAGTGTCAATCTTGTCCCAAAAAATGGAGAATACCAACCATCTGGCACATTTAAAGTTGAAGCAGCCAAAGCATTCATAGCAATCACTCCGATGACAATACTTGCGATAGCCATCAATGAGTATTGAATCACATCTGTCCAAACGATGCTGAGCATACCTCCCAAAAGCGTATAAAAAACCGCAAAGCACGTGAGGATGATGCCATAAAAATGTGGCACATACTGCTCAGAAATGTCAAAAGGCACGTATTGAGAAAGCCATTCCCACGGGATGAATATCTCTATAAATTTGCCAACGCCAATAAATCCATAAGCCAAATAACCTAAGCCCATGATGATGGCAAAAATGACCACAATTGCGTGAGACCTCACTGCACCGATGTTTGTGCCAAATCGAGTGTTGATCCACTCTGCGCCAGTGGTTACATTGGACCTCCTCAACCATTGGGACATAAACATCATTAAAAAAATCTGGTTGAAGACCGGCCAAAGCCAAGGTATCCAGGCACTTTTTATTCCATAAATAAATAAAATCATGACTAGCCACACGGTGCCTGAAATGTCAAACATGCCCGATGCATTGGATAAACCCAGCATATACCATGGCATGCTATTTCCACCTAAGAGGTAGTCGTTTTTACTTTGTTCCGCTCGTTTTTTAAAATACAATCCGAGAAAAATTGTGCTTGCCAAGTACAGCAAAATGATGGATAGGTCTAGGCCTGAGATGTTCATAAAAGTTGGTTTTTAAATATGAGCAATGAATGATTTGAATTACGAATGATAAAAATAGAATTTATTTGTGTGTAGTAAACTATTTCACAAAATTTGTCCCAATATCCTTAAGAGTGAGGGTCATAGGATCTTTCACAAAATCCTTAAAATCTGCCTCTGTTATGTGACCTGGATATGACATATAATGATGAGACTCCCGTGCATTTCGCCAAAAAGAAACATAAGTTATTTTGCTAGCCTTTGGTGACGCCTTTATGGGGTTGAGGATTCTTTGAGTAAACCATTTGGGGTCTTTGATCGACTCCGATCCTGTTTCTGTCAATGCACAAAGTTTACCCTTTTCTGCAGCCAAATCAGCGATCATTTCCAAACCAGTAACCAAACTTTTTATGCCAATGACATTGAGCGAATCATTGTTGCTCGCCTTCACATCCATATAGTTGTCCCAGCCCAATAGATCAACATACTCGTCACCTGGATATCCATAGAGATAATCAGTACGACTCCCGCTAGATTTCATCCTACTTCTATCTGGCGAAAATGCATAGATCAAGTTGTGGATATTGTGTTTTTTCCTAAAGTAATCCACATTGAATTGAAAAAGCGCAATGTAATCCGCTTCTGTCGTATTTCCCTTTCCCCACCAAAACCAGTTACCGTTGTGTTCGTGAAATGGGCGATAGATCATTGGCACAGCCTGTCCATCTGTTTGAACGCTTTTGATGAAATTGGCAGCCAAATCTAGGTGAAAAAGCAATTTTTGGTGGTCTT
>JADKBO010000041.1 GCA_016715105.1 Saprospiraceae bacterium
TTTTTCCAAGTCCTTATTCAAAGAAATGATTTCACCTTTTGCTTGGTTGTATTCAGTAAGGTCATGAACAATCTCCAGTAAAAATAATCTATCATTGAGAACAACTTCACTTACTGCCAGTCTCAGGGAAAAGGTCTCCGTTTTTTTTCAGCCCGGTTACTTCCCTGCCAATGCCAATGATTTTGGGCTTTCTGGTAGTGTGATAATTGGAAATGTATTGGTCATGTTTGCTTTTATCTGGTTCTGGCATGAGCACTTTTTACATTTCTACCCAGTAATTCAGATTGGTGATATCCAAAATTCCTCACAAGCTGCAAAATTTACAGACTCTATAGAACCTTCTGAACTCAATAGTAAGGATACCATCCGTAGCTTACATATCAATTATCGCTTGTAATCTCTGCGCTAATCCAGGTAGGTGTTATTCATATAATTATGATAAAAAAAAATTTTGTAGGCCTAAAGTAAGACAAAGATAATCCGAAGGATGGCGACCAAAGTCACTTTTTCGTAATGAGCCCAGTCAATTTTAAATTATGTATGAAATGTTGATCTTTGAAAATATTATTACTTGAAATCTTTCATCTAATTAATTTTTACAAACATGAATCTAACAAATCCTTTGTCGACCATTATGTCTCGCGATCTATTGACTGTTGCTCCTGACGATACAATTGCTAAATTGGACAACATTTTTAAGCATCATCGTATTCATCACGTGCCCGTAGAACAAAATGGTAAACTGGTAGGCATCGTAAGTAAATCTGACTTGTTATTTTTCAAGCGTGGTTTTGGAGATGACAAAGATCTTGAGCAGCTAGAGGAGATTCGCCTCAATAATTATGAGGTCAAGCAAATTATGACTACCAAAATGGCCAAGCTAGAACCAGAAGAGCGAATCAACGTTGCATTAGAGATCTTTAAGGAAAATATTTTCCACGCCATTCCAATCGTCAAAGATGAGAAACTGGTTGGCATGCTCACCACTTATGACATTCTTAAAAATTTGGCAGATGAAGGTTTGGCGGTATCTGAATATAAATATGTATAAATAATCTTCCAACACATTCCTAATTTTCAATGAAATGACCATGAATATTAAAGTATATGGGACTGGGACATCTGGGTATCAAATGGTATTGAGTACATTAAATCATTTTGTCTCAAAGGCTGGACTCGAGCCAAAAATCACTCAAATAACTGACGTTGTCGATTTTTTGGAAAAGAAAATTTACGCAGTACCTGCTGTGGAGATAAATGATGAAGCTGTCATCTCATTAAAAACTAATGGTTCCTTCAACCAGTCTCTACGTGAAATAGTGAAAAATGTGCTTAAAAGAGAAAATTATGGAAAGTTGTCCCATTTGGTAGTTCCAATCGATTTTTCAGAATCTGCGATAAATGCTTTTTTCTACGCACAGAAATTAGCTTCTGAGTTTGATGCTGTCGTTGATGTAGTTCATGTCACTGTTCCCCTCAATTTTGAAATACCTGACCATCAACTGTTGGAAATTCAAATGACAACAGCCGAAAAGGAGCTTGATCAATTCGTAAGAAAGTATGATACCGATTGGGGGACCGACATTCTTAAAAATGCGTTTGTAGAAGGCCACAGCGAAGTTGGTTTTCCAGCAGATCGAACATTACATTTAGCAAAAAATATAGGCGCCAAAATGATTGTAATGGGCGCAGGGAATAATGATTTATTGACCACCATATTGGGTTCAACCACCAAAATAATGATCAATAATACTACCATTCCATTGTTAGTAGTGCCCAAAGAAGCAAAGTTTAAACCCATCAAAACAATGGTATTGGCTATAGAATCTGAAGAAGATTTGAAACCAAGTATGGAAGCCATTGCTCAAATTAAAAAATATATAACCTAAAATATATGCGGTCCATCACGGACCGGGTGTCATCGACACTCATGGATTTGAGGAAGTTTCTCATATTGCTTGAATCAGGTCAAGCTCAAGAACGCATTGATCAATTTGCAAGGAGTGTAGATGCCGATATCATTGTTGTAAAGAAAAAGCAAAGAAACTTATTGGAAAAAATTTTTCATAAAAGCTTTACGAATGGTGTTGCTTTGAGCTCTCCTACTCCTGTCCTTATCATTAAGTAATGGTAAAAATTCCATTAGTTGTTTTTTAAATAAAATGAAAAGAAATTTAGACTAGATTATTCCAGATTTCGCTGTTTTTTCAGCTAATATATTTGCCCGAAACAGTAGAAAATTTTATTTATTTTTGAAACCGACCTTTTATTGGTCTAGGCCATCTTTGAAAGGAGACCTGATTATAAATTGATCATCAGGTTTGAAGGCACTAAAAATTGGACCGAAGAGCTTGTTGGTGATTGAATTGGTATGCAAAAACAAACACGACATTTCATGTGGTATTGCACCTACAGTGGTTTTTATTTCGATCGCCGTACGTGATAAGATGATTTGCTTTTGGTGGTGGGCAATTCCGATTTCAACAATTTTGTATAGCATATTTAGGTAGATCTGCTTCTCATGGTTTTCTTCTTGATTATAACCTAGAAAATGGGCCTGCAAGTGATCATAATTGTCAACACAAGAAAAGAATGCCATCATGGTGTTGTCCTGATCAAAATAGCCATATACCAAAAACCGATCACCCAAGGCTTGTTTAAGGGTAAAGAAATAGTCAGGTGGTAAAGTGAATAAATTGAAAACTGCCGTTGCAGAAATGCCTAAGTACAGATCATGCATGTGATCCATATAAAACTCCAAATCATCTAAAGTCAATGCTCTGAATGTAAGCCCCTCGGACTTCTTGAGTGCACGTCGATATCTTACTCGATATTTCGCTTTGAAGGCTTCAAGGTAGTCATCAAATGTGAGCCATTCATCATCCAAATGAAGAATCATATTAGGCTGGACAGCAAATTTATGAAAACCTGCTGCTTCCAATTGCAACGGAACTTGGTTATTGTAAAAGTCTTTTGCTAAAATTGCCGAAGGTTCTATTTTTTTCTCGACCTTTAAATATTGAAGCATTTTTACTTGAAATTCTTTCCAATCGAATTTATGGCTTGATGGATTAACTGCGCAACATCCATAATTTCCTGTTAATAGTAAATTACCTAAAACCAAAGTATCAAAATCGACAAAACTACTTACCCAGTTTTTGAGATTGAGTTTGGCTTCATTGCTCTCTACTGGCAAAGCTGATTTCAAGTTGAAATGTCTGAGTTGGAAGTATAAAACTCCCACACAGATACCATTTATTTCATGCAGCACATAGAAAGGTTTCATTTTTAATTCAGGCATGCTTTCTATCGCTTGCAAAAAAGGGACTGACAAAAAGATATCTGCATAGGCAAATTCTTTCCATTTATCAGCAACTGCAGCTATTTCTTCTGCCACAACAAACTGATTATCACCAATTTGAAAGGAATTGGCTTTATCTTTCACCGTTGCGATGTCCGTTTTTAAAATGCATTTCACTTATGTATAACGTAGTTTTGGAAAATTAGTTAACATCCATTGTATCTACCGCGGTATTGGTAATGTCCATTTTGAGAAAGTTTTTCACAAAATCCTCTGCAAAATAAGTTTCTTTCCAATTTTGTACCCTGGTATTTGATTGCCCTTTATAATTGGAAAACCAAGTATCGATGATTTGTTTAATGGGATATCTATTCAACATAAATTCTTGAAACCCCTCCCTAGGCATGATCATTTGTGCTTTATCTTCAGGCAATGCGAAGACAAATGGCCTCACCATTTTGTCGTTATCTCTGACTTCAAAATAGCCATAAGGGAAAACATAGGTCGAATCATCTTCAATTGGTTTCGCCATAATTAAAACATCGAGTGTATCACCTGCTCCATTTAGCATGATGGCATGATTGAGTGGCAAAGGGAGAAAAGCATTGTTTTCAAACAACTCTCCGCTTTTACTCAATAAGATAACTTTTGCACCAAAATGAGGTCCACTTTTACCAGAAACTGAAATACCATCCACTGATTTTTTACATCCCACAATTATGGTGATCAATACAATAAATGATAAAAGCAATACTGATTTTATGGACATGTCGCCAATTTGGATTATTTTTTATTCCAAAACCTCTGGGGCCATTCCCATACTGCTAAAACCTCCATCATGATAGAGATTTTGCATAGTGACCATTCTTGTCAAATCTGAGAACATGGTGATACAATAATCAGCACAAGCCTCTGCACTGGCATTACCCAATGGTGACATTTTATCTGCATAGCCAAAGAAATCAGTAAAACCTTTCACACCAGTACCTGCCGTTGTCATGGTTGGAGATTGAGAAATTGTATTTACCCTGACGTGAGCTTTTTTCGCCCAATGGTAACCAAAACTTCTCGCAAAACTTTCGAGCAATGCTTTAGATTCAGCCATTTCACTGTAGTCTGGAAAAGTTCTCTGTGCTGCTATATAAGTAAGTGCTACGATACTACCCCAATCAGACATTGCATCCATTTTCATGGCTGTCTGCATTAATTTATGAAAAGAAATGGCAGAAATGTCAAATGTTTTGAGCATCCACTCATAGTTGAGGTCTGTGTATTCTTTCTTTTTCCTCACGTTGAGACTCATGCCAATTGAGTGTAAAATAAAGTCAATCTTGCCGCCAAAAATCTCCATGGATTCTTTCAACAAGTTCTCAAGATCTTCTAATGAAGTGGCGTCTGCGGGAATAACTTTTGCATTCAATTTTTCTGCCAATTCATTGATTGCGCCCATCCTCAATGCTACAGGTGCATTGGTCAATACGATCTCAGCTCCGTGTTCTACACACTTTTCTGCGACCTTCCACGCAATTGAATTTGGGTCCATTGCGCCAAAAACTATACCCCTTTTACCTTTCAAAATTCCTGATGACATATTCTATTGTATTGATTGAAGCTGCAAATATATGTTTTTAATGAATGCTTGGTAAATCATATACCAATCATTATCCATTATATTCTCTTCACGATTTTTTTCATCTTCCGGACTGCCTCATTTTCAGATGATTTATTCTTATTTAATAAGCTGATAATTATATGTGGGCAATATCTAATCTTCACAACAATAGCCATTTCAATATATTGCGTATTTTTGTAATAATTGAATTTCGAAAATAGTTGATGAGTGATTAATGGCGAAGAGAAAAGATAAATTATATGCAATAGTTGATATTGAAACAACTGGCGGGATGGCCAAACGCGATAAAATTACAGAGATCGCAATCATAGTGACAGATGGACAAAAAGTTCTTAAAACATTTGATTCTCTTGTTAACCCTGAAAGATCCATTCCCAACGAAATAACGCGCATCACGGGCATCACTAATGAAATGGTGAAAACTGCTCCTAAATTTTATGAAATAGCAAAACAGGTCGTCGATTACACGGAGGGAACCATATTTGTAGCACACAATGTAAATTTTGACTATTCATTTTTAAGAGAAGAGTTTGGTGCTCTGGGTTATACTTTTTCTAAAAAACAATTGTGTACCGTCAAACTATCCAGGAAGGCCTTTCCAGGATTGAAGTCTTATGCGCTCGGCAACCTCATAGCTCATTTTGGTATCCAAGTCAATGCAAGGCACAGAGCTTTTGACGATGCATATGCCACCACGGACTTATTTTCAAGAATATTGGCGATTGAAACTTCTCAGGACGCCATTCATGATATGGTCAATAAAAATGTAAAAGAAACCAGATTACCAAATGGCATTTCACTGGAAAGGTTACATGAACTTCCTGAGAAACCTGGTGTCTACTATATGTATAATAATTATCAAAAGATCATTTATATCGGGAAAAGCATCAACATCAAAAGTAGAATGATGCAACATTTTGCAGCTGTTACACGCAAAACAGAACGAATGATCCAACAGGTTGCTGAAATAGGTTTTGAAGAAACTGGCCATGAATTATTGGCCATTATCCTTGAAAGTTATGAAATTAAAAAACATTTACCAGAAATAAACAAAAGCCAAAGAACCAACGACTTCCCCTATTTCCTAACCTCTTATATTGACCAAGAAGGCTTCATCAATTTCAAAATAAATAAATTGGCGAAAAACAGTTTATTGGATAAAGAAGCCATTACATTTTTTGGAAGTTTACCTTCTGCAAAAGGTATGTTGTCTAATCTTAGATCAAATTTTGGGCTTTGTGAGTCCAAAATCAATGCCGATCATACCGTCGGTCAAGCTTGCATATATAGGTATATGGGCGAATGTGCCGGCGCTTGTATTGGTTTGGAAGCTGCTGAAAGTTATAACATCAGAGCCTCTGCAGCCATCGAAGCGGCTAATAAAATATTCGACGAAAATTTCTTCATTTTGGTAGAGGGTAGAACCAACGAAGAAATGGGATTAGTTTTGGTTGAAGAGGGCTTTTGTAAAGGATATGGTTACATTTCTAAAGAAGGAATACAATATGGTGTTGAAGAGCTCAAAGAAGCAATAGACTATCAAGCACAAAACTTTGAGCTAAATAGATTGATAAGCTTGTATTTACAAACTAAATCCGATTATAAAATTTTGAAATTTTAATCCTTAACTATTGCCCACCAGCACTAGCATAAGCCTCATAAGGCAATTTCCTGTATGCTTCTTCTTTGGCAAATTTAAGCTCATTCAAGAATTGTGGTGCTTGTTTGAACCCTGGAGAAATTCTGATTCTTTTCAAATCTTGATCCATAAAAACGAAAGAAGGATAACTGGCATTACCTTTCAACAAAGAAAGAGCTAACTCATGCGTTCCTTTTCTCGTACTAGGAAGCAGCTTATAGGTATAACCATTGAATAAGATTTCTTTATCTTGCTCTGCATCCAACTTTACTGCTACAAAATGATCATTCATGTATTTTACAACATCAGGATCCTGAAAGGTTGAAGCGTCCATTTTTTTACACCAACCACACCAATCAGTGTATACATCAACAAACATTTTCTTTTTTGTTTTCTGAACAGCAGCAACGCCATCCTCAAAAGAGTACCATTTGATAGCTGGTGCTACAGCTTCTTGGCCAATACTATCAATGACTACTAAAAAAAATGCAAATAAAAGGGTGATATAAAACTTATTCATAATACATAATGCTTTAATAAGAAAACAAAGATATATAAATTTGACAATTCTGTTGTTAACTAAAATTTAAAGTCAGTACAACATTAAAAAAAAATTGCAATGATGTTGGTTTCCATGCCCAACAACTTTACTTTCGTCACTCATACCAAATTGTAAAAAAATGCGCAAATCACTCATTTGGGGACTGTTGTTATTGACCAGTCTGCTCACATCTGTTAATGCTCAAAAAGAAATAACCCATGAGGATATCTGGAAATTGGGAACATTCCAAACCAAAAGTATTCCTGGATTTAACTTTATGAAGGATGGCAGTAACTATTCCAGACAAGAAAGGACAAAGATTTCTGAATATGACATCACAACTGGAAGTAAAGTCCGAGACATATTTGATGCCAATACATACAAAGGTCAAAAAGGTTTTCCTGGGCAATTTGATGGCTATTCATTTGATGATACCGAAACCAAAATACTTTTGGAATCTGACAGTGAAGCCATATACCGACGATCTTCAAAAGCTGTTTTTCATATTTTTGATCTGACCAAAAATACGATGGTAGTGTTGGCAAAAGGTGAAAAGATTAGTAATCCGAGTTTTTCTCCAGATGGATCAGCTGTTGCATATACCAAGGAAAATAATCTGTTTTATGAAGAACCATTCAAAGGATTGGTCACTCAAATAACCTTTGATGGAAAAAGAACGCCATTATCAATGGAATGTGTGATTGGGTATATGAGGAAGAATTTTCTTTTACCCAAGCTTATGAATGGAATAAAACAGGAGACAAACTGGCTTTTCTCAGATTTGATGAAACATTGGTCCCACAGTTTACCATGCAACTTTACCACAACAATGCTTATCCAGATGAAGAAACTTTTAAGTACCCAAAAGTTGGAGAAAAAAATTCCATGATGTCTGTTTTAACTTATGATATAAAAAAAGGAACGGTAAAGAAATGCAACATTGGTGATCTTACTGAAATGTATATTCCCCGAATCAAATGGACGCAAAACAAAGATCAATTAGCCATTTTCAAAATGAACAGATGGCAAAATCACTTGGAAGTTTTGAATTATGATTTGAGTAAAGACAAGTATTATGTTTTAATTGATGAAGTAAATAAGTATTACATTGACATTACAGATGATCTTCAATTCCTTGAAAATGGAAAAGAATTTATATGGTCGAGTGAAAAAAATGGCTATAACCACATCTATCTTTACGATATCAAAGGTCCAGAAAAAGCGGACTTGACTCCTGGAAATTTTGATGTTATTTCCATGTTATCAGTGGATGAGAAAGATCAAAAAATTTACTTTAAGGCTGCTATAAAGTCGCCAATGGAACACGGTATTTTCACTACTAATTTCAAAGGAAAAGATTTAAAAGAATTGAGTTCCGGAAGTGGTATGAATAACGCTCAATTTAGCACCAACAATAAATATTTTGTTTGCACCAACAGTATGGCAAATGTTGCTCCCAACTACATAGTTTATGATCAAAAGGGCATGGCAGTAAGAGTCATTGAGGAAAATAAGGATATCAAAGAAAAGCAAAGAGTCTATGGTACGAGTCATGTGCAGTTTTTTGACTTTACCACGTCTGAAGGTGTAAAACTGAATGGATGGATGATCAAACCCGCCAAATTTGACCAAAGTAAAAAATATCCGGTTTTCATGACACAATATTCAGGACCTGGCAGCCAGGAAGTGACTGAAAGTTGGATGGGTTCAGACTATTGGTGGTTCCAAATGTTAGCACAGAAAGGTTATATAATTGCATGTGTTGACCCAAGAGGAACTGGAGGAAGAGGGGAAGAATTCAAAAAAATGACCTATATGAAATTGGGACATTATGAAACCATAGATCAGATAGAAGCTGCAAAATATCTCGCTTCACAACCTTTTGTGGATGGTAAAAGAATTGGCATTTTTGGTTGGAGTTATGGTGGGTATATGAGCAGTCTTGCCATTCTGAAGGGTAATGATGTATTTAAAGCGGCTATTGCGGTTGCTCCTGTCACCAATTGGAAATGGTATGATTCTGTTTATACTGAACGGTACATGCGCACTTATAAGGAAAACAAGGATGGTTACGATCAAAATTCACCGATCAATTTTACAGAAAGATTGAAAGGTGCCTATCTTCTTTGTCACGGACTTGCTGATGACAATGTGCATTTTCAGAATACTGCAGAAATGGCCAATTCGCTCATCGATGCCAACAAACAATTTGAGACGTATTTTTATCCAAATAGAAATCATGGAATTTATGGGGGTAATGCCAGAATTCATTTGTTTACCAAAATGACCAATTTCATTTTGGCTAATTTATAGAATTCAAGCTGTCACAACAGTATAAAGCCAGTGGTAATTGATATCTGTGCTTGAAACAGCATTCTGGCTTATTCAACCCCAATTCGGGGTTGGAAGTCTGGGGATTTGGTTTCCCCGAGTTGCACTCGGGGCTATTCACATTGAACCCTTCGGGTTCTGAAAACTGACCATGAATGTTGCAGATAACATTAGATGCACAAAAACAAAAAACTGACTGCTGACGACTGAAAGCTGACAACTCCGACCGAAGTTTCTGAATTGTCAAACTGCAAATTAATATCTGTGCTTGAAACTGCATTCTGGCTTATTCAACCCCAATTCAGGGTTGGAAGACTGGGGATTTGGTTTCCCCGAGTTGCACTAGGGGCTATCCACATTGAACCCTTCGGGTTCCAATAACAATCTATAAAAATTTACAGATCGCGCGGATAATTACGTAAGCACAAATAATATAAAAATGACTGCTGACAACTCCGTCCGAAGTTTCTGAATTGTCAAACTGCAAATTAATATCTGTGCTTGAAACTACATCCTAGTTAATTCACCCTTGGAAGTCGGGGATTCCGAGTTGCACCGGGGATTCACATGAACCCTTGTTCTGAAACTGACCATGAAGCTGCAGATAACATAAGCAAAGCAAAAACGCTACTGAAAACCGATCCCCTGAAAAACTCGGAGCTCGTGGCTCATGGCTCGTGGCTTTCCGTTCTCCGTTCTCCGTTCTCGCTTCTTTAAATTTTTAGAAATTTCCTGGTCGTAGTGAGTTGATTGGTCGTAGTAATCCTTGCAGAATATTGGCCCGCAGGAAGATCACCAACTTGAAGCGTAACTCTTTCAGATTGTATATTACCTTTCTTCAACACCAAATTACCAATGGCATTAAAAATTTCTAAGTTATTCATTTTATAACCATCAACTGTGAAAGTCAACTCATCCTGAGTGGGCACGGGATGGATATTGATTGCGCGGTTGAGTTTATCTTCAATCACGCCAGTAGAAACTCCTCTAGCATATATTTGAAAATTATCAAAATAGTAGGTATGATTGGTAAAACTATTGGGTGCAAATAATATGATCAATTGATTGACTGATCCATTAGGTACACTTTGATCGGGTCGATCTAAGTATGGAATAACAATTCTCTCCCATTCATTTTGTTTTTTGGTAGTAGCTTGGTAACGGCTATGTCTGCCTGTAGGATAATTATTGGCAAGTGCGGTATTGGAATTTTCCAATTGAAACAAAATGGTACTTCCAATAGGTGCGTTGGTATGAATATCCACATACAGTTTTTTCTCACCTGATGTAAATTGAGAAGCGTCTGTGATATCCGACATAGTGTAAACAAGTACGTCGTATTGGTCGCCACTGCTTCTTGCATATTTACCGCATAAGTCACTATCATTGATTGACGATTTTCCCGGATTTGGTGCATTGTCAGAGAAAACACCAGTGCTAGACTTTCTCGTTATTTTACCCGGAGTATCAAAGTCTTCCAAGGTAATGGACGGTGCTAACGCTCCTTCTGCTTTCACTGCAATTTCAAGCGTTGTTGTACCACAAGGCGTAGTAACTAAAGCTTTAACTGCTCCTGAAGAAGTGCCAAATGTAACTCTGATGCTTTTGTCAGAACTAGTAGTGATGGTTGCACCTTCAGGTACAGTCCAAGCAGTTGTTGCATTTGTTGGCAAATTTTCAATCTTGTATTCTTTACCAGCTTCTCCTTGATTGACTTTTTGAGCACCGACAATGTATGGTTGATCAACCAAATCGTAAACTCTGATGTAATCAATTTGATAATTTTGAGGAAAAACAGTAGACCCATCAGGATTACCTGGCCAACCTCCGCCTACAGCCATATTTAATAAGAAATGAAATCTTTGGTTAAATGGCCAATTTTTTCCGGAAAGATCACTCGGCTTTTTCTCATTGTATAAATACCCATCTACAAACCATTTGATGCTATTTTCTTTCCACTCTAGTACATAATCATGAAAGCCTTCGTTCAACCCTTTTCCTTGATTCACGAAACTACCCGTAACGCTCGCATTATTTGGCCAAGGGTCTCCAAAATGCAAAGTTCCATGAGTTGTAAATGGCTCATGACCAAGGTACTCCATGATATCCAATTCGCCGCTTCTAGGCCAGTCGCCATAAACTCGATCAGTCGGCAACATCCAAAATGCAGGCCATATTCCCTGACCAACAGGCATTTTCAACCTTGCTTCTATTCTTCCGTATTTAATATCTACCTTGTTGTTTGTTCTGATCCTTGCAGAAGTATATTGTCTTCCATTTCCACCTGTTTCTCTTTTTGGCAGCAATGGTCAAAATCCCATTGCTCACTGTTGCGTTGGTGTTTGTATACCATTGTAATTCATTATTGCCCCACCCACAAAGATTGTTGTCACACCCATCACCAATTTCATAGTTCCAATTGTTTGTGTTTAAGGATGTTCCGTCAAATTCATCTGCCCAAACTAATTTTGGACACTGCGCTTTACCAACTATTGCAAAGCTCATAATAAATATAAAACTGAAAATTTTGTGTGCAAGTGACATGGCTAACGATTTATGTGGTAAAAAATACAGTCGCAATATATTGTGATTTGATTACTTTGTTAGCAAGAAAAATAAAGAGATCGAAAAAAAAATTAGCTATCAGCTGTCAGTCGTCAGCTGTCAGTTTTCATTTTGCAACTGGTTAGAACCTAATGATTAGCTCCGTGCAAAGCATGGAGGTTATAAAAACTCAAATACCTACACCCCGAATTGGCCCGAATTGGGGTTGAATAGTTGATCTAATTTGGTTTGAACCAATTAATTATCCTTAAAGACCTGGATCAAAAAAGCAATTTGCGACTTTATTTTGAGATTTTTTGGTTCAATCATCGACAAACCATAGGCTTTTCCTTTCTTCACCCCATACAAAAGTGAAACTTTATTTTGTTTATCATCGACGGTCCACACAATGTAGTCTCTATTTTTGGAGGCATCTATTTTATTGACTGCATAGCCCATTTCTTTATAGTGATCTGATTCCCAGATATAATAGTCTTCAACAAAAAGAGAATCCTCCATTGCAACTTTATAAAAAGGAAATTTCTTCAATGGATTCTTTGTCAAAGAAATCACAATGGAATCTGCATTTCTATAAAAATATTGATTCGTCAACTTATTTGTACTAGAGAGTACCCACATACCCGGCAATTTCATAGTATCATTATCCCCAATTGCCGCAAATGTTTCTTTTACATTATTTTGGTTATTTACCTCACCTGATTTTTTTGTTGTGCTGCATGATTGCATGATTACAATTGACACAAAACCAATCAATAAACTGAATAAATAATTGTTGTTTCTCATTTTTTATAAAATTTTTTGAGCTCCCTGCCCTACTCTATCATTAATAACCTTGGTATCAGGCGATAAAGTAGTTTTCAAAAATGCTGACACTTCTTCCTTGCAATCATCAGGATAAAGTAAGTGAATATTTGGGCCAGCATCTAATGTAAAATATACTGGCAAACCCGTATCGTTTCTGAAAGCCCTGATTTTAGCAATCAAACTGAGTGATTCTGGTGCCATCAAAATAAAAGAAGGCGTGCTAGCCATCATGAGCGCATGTAATGTCATCGCCTCCAATTCCAATAATTCACCAAACCGCTTGAGGTCACCATTTTCCAGATAATCCATTAAATTTACGCAGTGTTTTTGTGCTTGGGCATACCTTGCTGTAGCATACGGATTTCCTTCCATAAGGCCATGACCAGCTGAAGAAGAAACACTTTTTTCTTTGTTTGATACTATGATGATGTCATCGTGGAAATCCAAAAAAATAGGATGAAGATAAGGTTCAATCCCCACAGCAAATTCATCCGACGCATAAGGGATTTGGTCGTTTTTGCCCCAAACCGCTGCACTTTTAAATAACGATCTCGCTGCACTCCCACTGCCCATCCTTGCATATGCGGATACTTTTTCAAAAAATCTTCTCCTTGAGTAATTTCACCTGTGATAACTTGATGAGCGTCAACCAAACAAGCAGCCAATGCTGACATTCCAGAAGCAGATGAAGCAATGCCAGCAGAATGAGGAAAAGTGTTGGTAGTATCTATCTTGATTGTATGGTCCTTGAGCCAAATAAAATCATCAGAAACTTGATTCAAAAATTGGATAGACTTTTGTGCAAAATCAGGTTTTTCTTGACCCTCGAATAAAAATTGAATATCTAAATCCTGATGATTATTTGCTTTTGATTCCCATCCAAAAGATGTAATAGTTTTTGCTTCTGAAAGAGTGAAAGACACGGAAGTATTTTTTGGATATTGCCTTCCATATTTTCCCCAATATTTTACAATGGCAATATTTGAAGGGCTTTCCCATTTGATCATTCCAGAATCTAACATCAATTTTGTTTTTTCATTTTGGCAAAATTATAAAAGTTTGCTACAACCAAAAATCCTGACTAAGACAGTTCATTGATCATATAGTAAAAAAGCAAAGATTGGGTAAGATCATTGGTCAATAAAATGGACTCATCGATGTCATTGAGTAATCTTGTATTACCTGGCACTGAAATATGCGCAGGCTTTAAAATTTGGCAAACTTTTTTGTCTTGGTAGACCAATTTAAATCTTTCATTGTCGTCAAATTTTATCCCTCCAATCACATTCCCCAAGTAATCTTTGAGATTATAGTCTTGGTCAATATTTCCTATTTTTACGCCATTTTGATAAATCTCTGTTTGATCGCCAGTTATCATAAATCCTGCATCCAAACTAGAAGTTTTGACACATAACAATGAAGTGTTTTCGACAGCTGTTTTTTCCAATTGAAAATAAACAAGATCTTCGTTGAAAATGGATTTGATCATCCCAGAATAACATCCAATTTTGAGCATACCAATCTTCAAAACTTCTGCGCTCAATCTTTTATATTCGTCCAATTCCATTGGAACGAAATCTTGAAACTGCTCTAAAATAGTCTCGCGCATATTTTTCAACTGCCCGATCAATTTAGATTTTGGATTATTTATAGAAACTGAAAATTTGTATAAGTGGTACAAAACAAAGCCCAAGGCAGCGCCTATCAAAATTATGGCAGCCAGATTCCTGATCATTTCAAATATTTATAGCAGTTGTAAATACAAATAATACGAGCATAGCTTTGAAATCAGTACTTCTATAAATAAGTACGCATGGTGCCAGAATTCATTGACTTTTTGAGTCTTCTCAAAGCTCTGTCCTTGATCTGTCTTACCCTTTCTCTTGTAAGTCCATACAATTCACCGATTTCTTCCAAAGTCATGGCTTTGCTATGATCAATGCCAAAATACGCAGACAAAACTTGAGTTTCTCTTGGTGATAATGCTGCTAAGCCATATTTTACTTCATCCCTGAGTGATTGCTCCATCAGTTGTAGATCAGGACTATCTTCATCACCCAAAGACATGGTATCAACCATGGAAACTGAGTTTTCGTCTTCCGTCAATGGTGCATCAACAGATAAGTGTCTTCCTGCTCCGGATAGAACGGAAGCAACATCATTTGGATTAATACCCAAAAGCTCACCCAATTCTTCATTGGTTGGTTCCCTTTCAAACTGTTGCACAAAAGATAAATATGCCTCATTTACTTTGGAATACATATTCACTTTATTAAGAGGCAATCTCACCATTCTAGAGTATTCAACAATGGCCTGCAGAATAGATTGCCTAATCCACCAAACGGCATAGGATATAAATTTAAATCCTTTGGATTCATCAAACCTTTTAGCGGCTTTCATAAGACCCACGTTCCCTTCATTGATCAAATCGCTCAAAGAAAGTCCATGATTTTGGTATTGTTTGGCCACAGAAACAACAAACCTCAAATTGGCTTTTGTCAATATTTCAAGTGCTCTGCTATCTCCCTCTCTGATCCTTTTAGCAAGGTCAGTTTCTTCTTCTGGCGTCAACAGCTCTATTTTACCTATATCGTTTAGATATTTGTCTAGGGCCATTGATTCCCTAGAAGTAATTTTATTTGTTATTTTAAGCTGTCTCATTCAATATTCGTTATAAAACTTCTAATTTATAGTACAGATTCTTTGATGAAAAAGTTTCAACCTAAACTACACTCGGCTGATTTTTATTCTTTGTTTTTGCAAAATATTTCGAAAAACTTCAACAATTCACTCATATAATCCTTTATGAATAAATTGCATTTTGAAAATATTTTTCAAAGTACTTATATTATATAATTTTTGATCATGATAGAGGGTAAAAATGAATCAATAAGCGTCTTTTGGTTCAGAAGAGATTTAAGATTAAATGACAACGCTGGTCTATATCACGCGCTCAAGGAAAATCACCGTGTATTACCCATTTTCATTTTTGACTTAAACATTTTAGATGAACTTCCAAGAGATGATGCCAGAGTTACCTTTATCCATGATCAACTTACCCATCTAAAACAAGAGATTGAGGCCTTTGGTTCATCATTGATGGTTTATCACGGTAGTCCAATAGACATATGGAGGAAAATACTAGACCAATATCAAGTCAAAGCAGTTTATACCAATCATGATTATGAACCCTATGCTATACAAAGAGACGGGGAGATTAATTCGCTACTATCATCCAAAGGAATCCGTTTTCACACTTACAAAGACCATGTGATCTTCGAAAAAGATGAAGTCTTGAAAGATGATGGATTACCCTACACCGTGTTTACACCTTATAAGAGAAAGTGGTTGGCGAAATTAGAATCCGAGGTGCAAAATGGTCATTCTTTTTATTTAGATTCATATCCAAGCTTATCCTATGCTGATGCTTTTTTCAAAACTGAAAATCAATTATTTCCAAGTTTAGCCGACATTGGTTTTGAAAGATCAACACTTGAAATGCCACAAAAATCGGTGAGTCAAACACTCATTAAAGATTACGATGAAAAGAGGAATTTTCCTGCAATCAAAGGAACGTCAAGGCTGGGCATCCATTTTAGATTTGGTACGATTAGCATCAGAGAAAAAGCCCTTAAAGCTCAATCACTGAGCGATACTTTCTTCAGTGAATTGATTTGGCGCGACTTCTACAGTATGATTTTATATCATTTTCCAAAAGTTGCAACTCAGGCTTTTAAAGATGATTACAATAAAATCAATTGGGTCAACAATCAACAAGACCTGGAGGCGTGGAAAGCTGGAAAAACTGGCTATCCCATTGTGGATGCTGGGATGCGTGAATTGAATGCAACTGGATTTATGCACAACAGGGTGCGTATGATCACGGCAAGTTTCTTGACCAAACACTTGTTGATTGATTGGAAGTTTGGCGAGGCATATTTTGCAGAAAAATTATTGGATTTTGACTTGGCTAGTAATAATGGTGGTTGGCAATGGGCTGCAGGTTGTGGCACTGATGCTGCTCCTTATTTTAGAATTTTTAGCCCCGATGCACAAACAGAAAAATTTGACAAACATCTGCAATACATAAAAAAGTGGGTGCCAGAGTATGGTACAAATAACTATGTAAAACCTATTGTTGATCACAAAGAAGCCCGCGAAAGATGCTTAAGCACCTTTAAGGCTGCTTTATCTTCTTAATTTCACTGTAGCCTGTGAGCGACTATTCACTTCCAATTTTGCATAGGATTTTTTCAAATGCGTTTTCACTGTGTTGATGGAAATAAAATGTTTTTGAGCAATTTCCTCATTGTGTAAACCACTGGATAAATCAATCAGTAATTCATATTCTTTTGAAGTTAATTTTTCAACCAACGATTCATTGATTTCTTCCAAATTGAGATAACCTGAAGCTGTTTGCCGACTGATTCTAAAGGCGGTAATTTCAATTGTCGCAACGATGTCCTTTTTTTTGAATGGCTTTACAATATAGGCTTGTGGAAGTAAATTTTTAGCTAAGTCGAGTGTGTAACTATCTGAAAAAGACGTAATGAAAATAAAAGGTATCTGATATTTTTCATTGATGATTTTTGCAACATCCAAGCCAGACATAGAATGGTCTAATGCAATGTCCAGTAAGATCAGCTGCGGCTTTTGGTGATAAATCATGTCCAAAGCAGTCATTCCATCATAAGCCTGGCCAGTAATCACATGCCCTTCCCGTCTGAGAATCATGGCTAAATCTTCAGAAATCACAGGCTCATCTTCCACAATCAAAATACGGATACTCATCCTTGTGATTTTTTTAAAGATTCTTCAATCAAAGCATCCAGGAGCCTCAATTCTTTTTCTATGGTTTTGAGCACTTCCTGATTGGGCACTAAAACTTGGCCCGGCTTTGAAATAGGATTTAGTTCTATAATTTTTGCCATTTTTATCTCTGCAAATTTACCCTATGCTGCAGGGGTTTTGATGTTTAAATTGAGTGTAATTTGAGTACCGTTGTTGCTTTCGATATCCATGCTGCCCTTGAGTTTTTGGACAAAAGCATGAATGAGTTTGTTACCAAAACTATCTGATTCTAAAAACTGTTTAGCGGACATTCCACTCCCATTATCGCTGATTGTAATGAGCAGTTTTTCTTCCATTTTCTTTAGTTTAAAAAATACCGTACCTGTCTTACGATTGATGAACGCATGTTTCAAGGCATTACTTATCAATTCATTAGTAATCAAACCTAATGGAATCATCATATCTACATCTAGCAGTACAGAATCAATGTCTTTTTGCAAACTGATGGAATCACTGTCTATATTATATGAATCAAATAATTGGTCAAGCAATTCTTCAAAATACCGTTTCGTTTCTATTTCTGTGAGGTTTTTTTCGGTATAGAGATTTTGATGAATCAAGGCCATGGAACTGACCCTATTTTTACCTTCATTGATTGCTTCCAAAGCGATCTTATCAGAGATATAGCTGCTTTGCAAATTCAGCAAACTTGAAACGACTTGCAAATTATTTTTTTACCCGGTGATGAATCTCCTCAACAAAATATCTTTATCTTCTAATGATTTTTGTATGGTTTGATTCTGACTTTAATTTCACTTTTTGCTGAATTTTTGTAAAATAAAAACCAAGTACTGCTAATATTCCAGCGAGGAACCAAAGTCCAATTTTCTGAGCCCTGACTTGTTTATTCTTTAGGTCCGAAACGAGAGCCAATCGATCAATTTCATCTTGTTTTTTTGTGGTTTCATATTTTAGCTGGAGATCATTGATTTTTGCAATGTTATTTTCTTGTTCTAAGCTATCTTCTAACATTTTGTATGACTCCATAAAGTCAAGGGCAAGTTTATAGTTACCCTGTTCTTTGTGCAACTTGTAACTTACCTCTGCCAACATTTTCTTTGCTCTCTATTGAGTGCAAGACCAGAAGCCTCTTGTAAAAGGGATAGTCCTTCGTTCGTTTTGCCCAATCTCACATTTGCGTCAATCAAAGAGATCATGGCATATGGTTTAAAAAGTGGAATATTTGAGGCCTCAGCTATAGTCAAAGCTTCCAGAAAATTATTTTTGGCAAGATCATACCTTTCCAAATTAAAATGATTCAAGCCTTCATTGTATTTGGCAATGAATTGTCCTGGTAAATCTTTGAATTTTTTAGCGGTTTCGAAATACATTTTATTATACACAATTGCAGAATCTAGCTCGCCCAATTGATCATATACATTTGCCAATTGATTATACACACCCAATCTTTGTGGACTTTCAAAGGGGATTTTCTGGACGATTTCTTGAAGAATAGCGAGACTTTCTTTAAACCGTTCCTTATGTTTATAAATAGCTACCATTTGAATCTTGGAAGAAATGATCATGGCATCGTCCTTGATTTTTTCGTACAAGGCAATGGCTTCCAAATTGGATTCAATGGCTAATTCAGTTCTCTTTTCTTCTATATAAATATCTGCCAATTTATATTTTGCGGCAGCCATATCCTGAAAAATGTTTTTCTCTTTACTAATTGCATAAAAAGCCTCTAAATCTTTTATTGCAGCAGCATAATTCCCATTATTCTTGTGGAGAATGCCTCGATGCAAAAAAATCATTTCAGGATGATATTTGGCCTTTTTGTAAAAATCTTTTTTTTGCAATGCTTCCAGAAGAGCCAGACCCAGAATCGGGTTTACAGTCTGTAAAGAGTCTGAAATATGGAAAATTGATACAATCTTTTGGGTATCGTTGAGTGATGCTGATTGCGCAAATAATGCAGCTATTTCACCTTGGCTTTGTGCTAATATTTTGTTTTGACTCGACAGGCAAATCAACCACAACATCATTGCAAAGCTCAGACAACTTCTAAATAGGCGCGTCATTTCCAATTCTTTTATCCTGTAAAAGTAGATTTTCTCCAATGATACATAACCACACTTTTGGGTGAATTTTAAGAGAATGGATTATCTCTTCCTATAAATTTGAAATTGGCCTGAATGACAATTTAAAACTATGAGATCATGACCATTGAATGCTAAATCTAGTCAAGCCGTCAGGATGAGTTTTCAAATTATAATTCGCACCATGATTGTATAATATCTCATTGATCAGCATGAGCCCAATGCCCTGTCCATTTGATTTGGTGGAGAAAAATGGGGTAAATATTTTTTCAGAATTTTCATCTGTTATTCCTTTACCGTCATCTGCTATTGTCAAGTTTGCCCGTTCATCGACTTGGATAGTGATGGTACCTTCTTGGCCAATTGATTCCATAGCATTTTTGATGATGTTGATTAAAACCTGCTCTATCAAAATGGGGTCAAGTGAAATCTTTTGTGGATTTGCAGCATAATGAGTTTTGATCATAATTGCTCTGGCATGACAATCTTCTTGGACCAAAAAAATACACCTATCCACCAATTCTACCACCGAGGTCTCTACCATATTAGGTTTGGGCAACCGCAAAATTTGGGCAAAATTTTCCATAAACGCCACGAGTGATTTATTCCTTTCTAATGCCACCGACAAACTTTGAATATACAAATTTTGTGTTTCTGCGTCATTTTCAGGATCGAATCCGCCCTCGATGACCGAGTTGATGATGGAATTGATTGCTCCTGATGAATTATTCATTTCATGGGCCATCATGCGAATGACTTTACCATATGCATCTTTTTGAATTTGTAAAATTTCATTGGTCAATTCGGTTACAAAAACTACCTCTTTATAAAAACCTTGGTGGAAAATGCGGATGTTGTGACATTTCACTTTGGTTCCTGGCTTTATTTCGATAATGGTGCCATGTTCGTTAGTAGTTTTGATCAGTTGGTTGGTTTCTGACCTGAGTTGGTATTTTCCTTTTTCTTCCCATATTAAATCGCCCAAAATTGTCTTAGCCTGGCTGTTTAATTGCTCGATTTTTTTGTCAAAATCAAAGACAATAATTCCCAAAGGAGAATGCATAATCATTTTCTGAAGGAATAAGCCGAGTTCTGTTGCATTGACTTTCTCCTTGCGAAGTTTATCAATCATGGTGTTGTAAATGGCAATGATCTCATCAGTTTCTAAATTGCCAACCTCCCTGTATTTGACTGTAAAATCTTCGTCTTTAATGGCTGTCGCACCAGTTTTCATGATGGTTGTTCCTTCTATCAACTGTTTATAAAGAGAAAAACCATATAACAGTAGGCCAAATAAGATGACTTCTATGATGAAAAAAAGCCACTTTTTATCCTTAAAAAGGTACAAAAGGCATGACAAGGCAATGACGTGCAATAGGATGATGAAAAGGTAGTATTTCCATTTAAGACTCATATGGGATATTATACTTTTCCAATCTCCTGTACAATGCACTTCTCGTTATACCCAATGCTTTTGCTGTTGGACTGATAGAATGGTTATGTTTTGCCAATGCTTTCCTGATCATGGCAATCTCCATTTCTTTTAAGTTTAAAGCACCTCTGTCTTTGTCAGTTCTGTTGTTGTCACCAAACATTTGTTTCATAAAGTCTTCTTTCCGCAAGGTCTTTTTTTCCCTGATTAAGAATCAAAGTACGCTCTACCTCATTTTTCAATTGCCTGATGTTGCCAGGGTACTCTTGGCGTTGTAAATAAATGATGGCCTCTTCATCCACATATGGTTGATCTATATCATAAACATCCGCGGTGTTTTTGACAAAATGTTTGACCAACAACGGAATATCTTCCACTCTATCTCGCAATGGAGGAATGTGCAAAGGAATGAGGTTTATCCTATAATATAAATCCTCCCTAAAACTGCCTTGATATACCATAGCTTGCAAGTCTTTGTTAGTTGCACTGATCAGTCTAGCATTGAGGTTTAGTGTTTTACTACTACCCAACACTTCATACTTTTTTTCTTGCAATACCCGTAGCATCTTTACTTGGTTTTCCAATGGCAATTCTCCGATTTCGTCTAGAAACAATGTGCCTCCATTGGACATGGTAAATCGTCCGACCCGCTCAGAAAATGCATCTGTAAAAGCTCCCTTCACGTGACCAAATAGTTCACTTTCTAAAAGGGATGTGTTGATACCACCTAAATTTGTCTTAATAAAAGGGCCATTGGCTCTTTTACTATTGGAGTGGATGAGTTCAGCAATCAGTTCTTTTCCAGTACCACTTTCGCCAGTTATCAAGATATTGGCTTCTGTGTTGGCTACATGTTTAGATAAAGCGATCAATTCAAGCATAGAAGTAGATTGACCGATTATGACTGGTTGATCAGAATCAATATTTGCAGTAGCATGAGATACTTTTGACAAAAGATACTGAACGGAAGCCACCAATTGATCATTTTCCCAAGGTTTGGCCAAAAAATCTCCAGCTCCAAGTTTCATCCCTTCTACGGCTAGCTGCACCGTTGCCCACCCAGTAAGCAAAATGACGGGCAATGCCGGTTTGATTGATTTGATTTTTTCCAATAATTTCAATCCTTGAATGCCCGAGGTATCGACCGTAAAGTTCATATCCAAGAGCACAATATCTGGCTTAAAATTTTCAAATAACTCCAATGCTTCTACAGGCAAATGGGCAAAAACCACTTCAAAGTTTTTCCTTTGGAACAATAGTTTGATGCTAGAACAAACCGCCCTATCATCATCCACTACCAGCATTTTTAATTTGCGCACTTCACTCATTGGTACAAAGGTAATCAGTCTTCATGTAATGCGGTAGCTGGATGAATCTCTGATGCCTGCATACTTGGATAAATGGTGCACAAAAATACAATACCTAGGATACTGCAGAAGGCCCAAAAAATTGCTCGATAGAAAATTTCACTTTCCATCGGTATCAATTTTAAAATAGGAACTTGGATGGCAAAGATTACCCCCAAAAACAGAGCCATAGAAACCAATATAACCATTTCTAAAACCAATTGGGTTGTAATATCCGTGCTGTGAGCACCAAGAGCCCTTCTCAACCCTATTTCACTTCTTCGTTTCTGTATACCATACCATAACAACCCAAATAATCCCAAGGCAATATTCAAACATAAAAATCCGCAAAGTGCCAATAGAAATACCATGGCTGTCCAACTCCCTTTACTTTTTTCTATCCGCATTTCATCCAAATCTTGGATTACTGACCTATTGTTTCCAGTGATATTCCCCACTACTTTAATGATGTTTTCCTGGTAAGCTGCTGGAGTACCAGGTTTCATCTTTAAAATTAAATTACTCATATACATATTTCCTGGTCGATCGTAGAAAAACCCAGAGCTATGTGGCTCTTCAAATTCATTAAGATATTTGTAATCTTTAATAATTCCTATGATTTTCTTTTTACCACTAAACAAGATGGTACTATCAACCATATTTTGATTTGGATAATATAGATCTATAAATTCTTGATTTACAATCATTGATTCCACAGGTTGGAGCTCTTCTCCTTCTTCAAACCAACGACCTCCTACCATTTCAATAGCTAGGGCTTTCCCAATATTGGCATCAGCTCTGCTATACCTCATCCTAATTTCAAAACCTGCATCGTCATCACCCGTTTGTGACCAAGACCCTCCAAAAGGGTAAACACTATTGATCAAACCAGCCTCCAAAACATTTTGGTCACTGGCTAAAGTTCTCTTCAATAATGGATACATAGTCGATGCCTTGGTTGAATCCACATCTTTGGCATCTATCAGCACCAACCATCTGTCTTTTGTAGAAAAACCTGGAGGTCGCCCATAATTTTCTACGTTTTTAATCACGTAACTATATACAGCAAATAGTGCAAGAAATGCCAAAAATATTTCTAGTAAAAGCAAAAGATTACTGGTTTTTTTATTCCATAGTAACACAAAAATCTGTCGTATCATAGTTGTTTGGATTTTAAAGATGTAACAATGTGGCTTTTGGAGATGATGTAGGCTGGCATTGCTCCCGATAGCAAACCAAAAAATAGAGTGGCCAGTAATGAATAAAAGAAAAAGGTTGGTGATACAGATAATTCCATATCATTGAGCAAACCACTGGTATTAATATAATAAATAGCCACCAATGCCATCACCAAACCTATGACACCTCCTAGCAAAGTTTGAATGACGTTTTCAAAAATATATTGATACAAAATGTGATTGTCAGTGGCACCAAATGCTTTCCTGACTCCGATTTCACTTGATCGATCCATGATGCGACTCACATTGAGGTTGACCAAGTTCAGCAATGGCAACAGGGTAAAAAATCCTATAATGCCCATTAATATGTATTTTAGGATATTAAATGCCTTAGTAGGGTCTTCTGAAAAATCAAAATTTGATGCAAACAATTCCTTATAACTCATTGGGGTTAAAATCAATTCATTGTATTGCTCAGGATCTTGAAATGGTATTTTGGTGGCAGCAAACAAAATATCTTTTTTGATCAGATCCACAGGACCTTTTGCTATATAAAAACAATTACCAAAGTAAAAATTATCAGTACCTTCTTTAAAGAGGCTTTCACATGCAAAAACATTTTGTCTAAAAAGTCTATTTTGGGGTTTGGGTGTCTCTACCACTCCTACAATTTCAAAGTCCTTGTTATCAAACTCTATACTTTGTCCTATTACTTTCTGACTCTTACCAAATAATTTATCTGCGAGTTTATGGGTAATGACAATGACATGTTTACTCTGTAAATTATCATTTTCATTCAACAATCTTCCTTCCAAAATTTTGTAGTCTAAAATTTCAAAATAGTTTGGACCAATGTAACTGACTGATATAGAAACCTTTTGATTATTTCGGTATAAGTCAAAATTATTCCCATTGGAAGCATAACTGATGGTTTTAGAACTTGACAAGTTCATCAAGTAATCTTCAATAACTCTTCTACTCAAATCACTAGTAGAATTACTTTGACCGGCACTTTTCACATCAAAGCTTGTATCGATTTTAGTCAACCCATCAACAACGGTTGTATCGTATTTTGGAATGGTGTCAAAATACTCTTTCTTCAATTGAATATTTGGCACAATAACCAATTCATTAACATTGGTTAAGGGAGGAGTTGAGGCAAATTGTGAATTTAAATAAGACACGATCAACATCAAAACCATCAAGGTAAAACTGATGCCGAATAAGCTGATAAAGGTGAAAAACTTCCTACGCAGCATCACCCGCAGCGCCAATTTGAAATAATTTAATATCATGATTATCTTTTAAATTGGTTTATTATTGAACTTGACTTCCATCATACAATCGCACCAATCGATGCGTCATATTGGCCATATTTTCGTCGTGTGTGACCATGACAATGGTGGTTTGTTTTTCTTTATTCAGTCGCAACAATATTTCCATCACTTCATTACCCATCACACTATCTAAGTTTCCTGTTGGCTCATCGGCAAGAATGATGGAAGGTTCACCCACAATTGCTCGTGCAATCGCAACTCTTTGTTTTTGACCACCCGAAAGTTGATTTGGATAATGATCAACTCTGTTACTCAATCCTACACTTTCCAAAGCCGACTTTGCCAAAGTTTTTCTTTGCGCAGCAGACATCTTTCGGTAAATCAAAGGCAACTCCACATTGTCAACGACAGACAAGTCTGGTATCAAATGAAAGCTTTGAAAAATAAAGCCTAAATGCTGATTGCGATATTTGGCCATTGCTTTACTGTTATAATCAGAAATTTGCTGTCCATTGATGACCAGCTTGCCAGAACTTGGTTCATCAAGCAAGCCCATGATGTTTAACAATGTACTTTTACCGCAGCCAGATGGACCCATGATTGATAAAAACTCACCCTTATCTATGGACAAATTGATGTCATTCAAAGCCGTTGTTTCAATGGTCGAGGTCCTGTATACCTTATTCAGATTTTGAAGTTGGATCATGATTTATAAAGTTTTTATTTGAATATTAATTTTGTATTTTTGATTAGAAACAAAGTCGAAACCAGTTAACATTCTGATGCCATAATAGGCATCCCAATATCTGGCAACCGACATCACGTAATCACGTTTGGATCGGTCTTTGTCAGCCTGCGCTATCGTAAGATCCGTAAGAGCTATATTTCCTAAAATGTATCGCTGGTTTGAAATTTCAAATCTTTGCGTTGCATTCTCCATGATTTTTTTCTGAATAGCAACTTCATCTTGTAAAACATTGAATGCCTGCACCACCCTTCTCACATTGTTGATGATGACTGCTTTTGACTGAGAAATTTGCGTATTGACCAGCTCCTTTTGCAGACTTGCAATTTTTACCGCTTCTTTTTTCCTGCCCCAATTGACAATGGGAATGTCTACACCTACACTGATTTGCCTTTCTCCATAAGGGTCTTGGTAAATATCTGACAAGGTGGTCGATCCTCTAGCCAAACCAAATGAAGCCCGCAAAGACATCTGCAAACCATTATCAACACTGGCTTTATTGATGTCTCGATCAGCTTGAATGAGTTGCTGAGCAAAGGATTCCAGATTGAAATTATTGGTAAGAGCTTGATTGATGGCTTGTTCTTCATCTACAAATAACCTTGGTAACGGTTCTGGTAACTCCAACAGCAATGTATCTTCTTGGCCGTAGTCTTTTGCCAGAAAATTATCCAGATCCATCAACCTATTTTGAAATTGAGTTGTAAATTGGATTTTACTCAATTTGGCGCTTGCAAGTGCATTTTCAAGTTGTAATTTTTCATCCATGGATAGCTTGCCCAGAATGTAGCGCTCATTGGCAATGGTCACTAATTTTTCATTTATGATTTCATTGGTGATCGCAATTTCCAAATTGGAGGAAGCCAACAATGCCTCAATAAAAAGTGATGCAGCGGTTCTTTTTACGTTTTCAATATCAAAATCAATTTTCTTTGCCGCAATACCCAAGCTGAGGGCATTGATTTTTTGATCCCATTTAATGCTGTTGAATCCAAAAATAGGCTGAATGATGCCCACCCTCAATGGGATGCCGTTGAATGACTGATACTTGGAGGTAAAATCATCAAAACGCTGCAAATCAGATTGCACAAAAATAGTGCCTCCAGTATAAGAGATTTGCTGACTGCCATACAAAGATAAAGCCGCATTATTTTGAGAAATAGGTCTAAATAAAATAGAACCATTGGGCTGAGTAATTCCTCGAGATGTATTAATATAATCTGGCAGTGAAACCGAAAGCCCAATCTGAGGTTTCAATGATGTTTTGAAAAAAGCAAAATTATGCTCAGAGATTTTTAGTTGAATGTCGGCAACTTTCATATCGTATGAAGTCTCAATTGCTTGATTTACAACCTCTTCCATTGTTAATAATTTTGAAAGCTGGCAGTAAACAGAGCAATTTAAAAACAAGAACGCCATGAGTAAAATAAATGACCTGCTCATATTTTCTTGATTTCAAAGTCATTTAAATGATCAAAGTCCTTGGTTTCTGATATGATGATTTCATCACCCGCATTTAACCCAGAAATAATCTCTATGTAGTCAGAACTATTGAGTCCTTTGACAATATTGGTTTTAATGGCCTTGCCTTCTCTTACTACAAAAATATCTTGTGTCGGAGCCCCATTGAAAGCAGGTCCATTTTGCACTTTGAGAACATTTGCTTTTTGATCTGTAACCAGATAAATTTCTGCCCTCAAGTTTGGCCTGAGTATTTCACTGTTCTTTCCATCAATGCTGACCAAAAATTTGATCGTGTTGTTCTCTACTGCAGGAAGCACATTAGATATTTTTCCATCGATATAATCCTTGCCAACCCTCACTTTCGCAGGCATGCCAACAAACAATCTATTTGAATTTCTATCTGAAGTGAAAGCTTCTACTTCATACTTATCGAGATTTGCAATTTTTACCAGCGTTTGCCCTTCTGTGACGCGTCGGCCAATGTCTTTTGAAATCCAAGTAATTACTCCAGGGGCAGGAGCTTTTACCGTAGTTTCTTTCAACTTCTTCTCCAATTGCTGCAACCGCTTTCGCTGAATGGTGAACTCCAATTCAAGATTTTTCTTCTCTGTGAAATTTACATTGCGCTTGTAATCCAATTCATTTTCGAGCAACAGTTTTTCCAATTTCCCAACTTGCAACTTCAATTTTGAAGCCTCAACCTCTTCATCAGTTCCACCACCTACTTCTTTCAATCTTTTTTGGTTGCTCACTTGGGTTTCCATTTGATTGATTTCCAACCCTTTGATCTTGTCTTTATATTCTAGATCACGAAGGTTTTTATCGTACTCCAACTTTAGTTTTTTGATGTTGTTGTTTTTCAACTCCAACTCATCAGCCAATTTTTCATACTCAAGTTTGGTATATTCTTCATCGAGCTCTATGATGATGTCACCTGCATTTACAGATTCCCCATTCAACTTTAAAACATTTTTGATCTCTGTATCTGTAGGTGCATTGATTTCTCTTTCAAAAGCTGGTACTATCTTTCCATCTGCGCTGATGGTATTATCAATGTCCCCTTGCTGCACTTTGGCAGTCATAATCTTATCATCTTCGACGGTGGGTTTTATCCATTTTCGGCCATAGAAAAACAAGCCTACTAAAACAGCGGCGATCAGACCATATTTAGTCCATTTAAAAAACTTCCCTTTATTTATTTCCTGTTCGGATATATGTTTGTCCATCTTTCGAATAATTGTTTCGAAAGTAAAGACAAGCCTTGTGCCAACAATTAATATCTTGTTTTACAGATAATTATACATCTTCATTTATTTAATATTGATCGTTTTCGGACACGAGGATTTTGAAATCGAACAAATAAACAAAAAGAATGGTGGATTTTATTATCAGCTATTTAGCTAAAATGGTAGGAATCGTGTCGGCCGATGGGCCAGCAAGAAAGTGTTTATTATTCACAATTACCACAGGCAGTTGTATGTATTCTGTAAAGTTGAATTCTTTGACCTTATCAAACATTTGTTGTTTGTTGGCTTCGTTACCATTTACATCATTGAATGTATATTGCAAACCCATGGAGTCTAGCGCGGCCATAAAATCCGTACAATGGTCGCAATCACTGCTACCGAAAATAAGTATCTGATTTTGCACAGACGCAGGCTGCTCAACAGTTTTATTTTCCTCTTGTGCAGGTTTGCAACTCACTTCAAATAAAACCAATCCAATAAAAAGTAAATATTTAATCATTCGATAAAGGTAAAAATAAAAGGAAAAATTATCTACCAACTCTATCTGAAATCACACTTTTATTTATTTAAATGCATCCCAAGCAGCTTTCTCACTCATTTTACCAGATTTTCTTATAGCTATATTCAATCCAAAAAAAAGAAAGTTTCCTCATTTCATTGAAAAAACTGAATACCAAGATTTCGATTATTATTTGTGCTTTTTGCATTATTTTTTTGAAATTTTCAGCAGTAGGTAAATGTTCCTGTTACTTTTGTATTTTGCTTATCTGGTTTTAGAGGTTGAGCGTTAAATGTCCACTAAATTGAAAATGATGTATTTCTCTAAGTTGCTTACTTTGATTATCGTTCCTTTTTTTGCAATTGTTGCTTGCAATAAAAATGGAAATATCAGTCATATTGATCCACAAACTCCTGTTGAAGGCAGCAAAGATGTAGAAGTCTGGATCACCAAAGCCAATGAACAAATGTTACTTGAAAAACAAGTAAACTATTTATCCTACATCACTTCGCCAAACTATTATGAGACCGTTGATGTAAACCCTGCAAAGGTTTTTCAAACAGTAGATGGCTTTGGATATACCTTGACAGGGGGAAGTGCAACTTTGATCAATAAAATGGAAATTTCTCAACAGGAGAAATTATTGAGTGAACTTTTTTCCTGCTCAGATAAAGGAATTTGCGTTTCTTACCTAAGAATCAGTATGGGAGCATCTGATCTGGATGCTGAGGTTTTTAGTTATAATGATATTCCTCCATCAACCGAAGACCTTTCTTTGTCCAAATTTAGCTTATCAAAAGATACCCTAAATTTGATCCCGATTTTGAAAAAAATCTTAGCGATCAATCCTGAAATAAAAATCATGGCCACACCTTGGAGCCCGCCGTTATGGATGAAAAACAATAAACAATCTGTGGGTGGTGGTCTCCTAGCTCAATATTATGGCGTGTATGCTGACTATTTCGTAACTTATTTGAAGGCAATGAAAAGTCAAGGCATAAACATAGATGCTGTCACGTTACAAAACGAACCACAACATGGAGGCAATAATCCAAGTATGGTCATGAGTTCAGCTGAGCAAGCCGATTTTGTAGCTCATCATCTTGGCCCTAAATTCCAAAAAGAAAACATCAAAACCAAAATCATTATTTGGGACCACAATTGCGACAATCCTTCCTACCCCATCGATGTGCTCAAAAATACTGAAGCTAAACCATTTATTGATGGCAGTGCTTTTCATTTATATAATGGAAGTATAGAGGCATTGAGTCAGGTTCATCAAGCATTTCCAGATAAAAATCTCTACTTTACAGAACAGTGGACCGGGGCAAATGGCAGCTTTGCAGGTGACTTCAAATGGCACATCAAAAATGTCATCATTGGCAGTATGCGAAATTGGAGTAAAACTGCTTTGGAGTGGAACCTCGCAAATGACGCAACCTTTGGTCCTCACACGCCAGGGGGTTGTACAGAGTGTAAAGGTGCCATCACAATAACTGGAAATACCTACTCTAAAAATGTAGCTTTTTACATCATTGGTCAAGTTTCCAAATTTGTACCTGCTGGTTCTAAAGTCATCGAAACCACCAATTTTGCATCGATACCAAATGTTGCATTCATCACGCCAAATGAAAAAGTCATTTTACTTGTATTGAATGAAAGTGAAGACACCAAAATATTCAACATTGGTTTTGGAGGTAAAAAAGCCATCGCTACTTTACCAGCAAATGCGGCGGGGACATTTTTATTGAATTAATAAATCTAAAATTCCGGCAAGAAATATCGAGGTAAGCAGCTGATTAACTCCTATTTATTTTAATGTCGACTTCTCCATTATCTCTTTAAGGTGAAACCCTTAATGGTCTAAACCTAATTATTCCATTCTAATCATGATATTTATCATATTAGTGAAAATTGACATGCCATTTATTTACTATTACCAAAATATTGTCGTTACAATTAAAGTTTGGCAACAATAAAATAATTTTTTGTGCATCCCCAACGCACCTCAAAATACCTGATGTTACAATTTAATTAATCAAGTTACTAAAAATTTATGTCGCAAACAATGCACGCCGTTTATATCAATTTGATGGTATCAATAGTAATAGTGGTAACTATTTATTTGAGTTATACTGGATATACCTATTACGATTTGCCCATTGAAGAGCGGTTTTATCATCCTCAACATCATTGGTTTAAGCCAAGTGGATTATATGGTCAAGGTCTTGGCGTGATCGGAACTGCGATGATCCTATTTGGCGTATCCATTTACATCGCAAGAAAACGATATAATTTTTTGGGAAAACTGGTCAGATTAAAATACTTACTTGAATTCCACATTTTTTTATGCACGTTGGGTCCTATAATGGTGCTATTTCATACGGCATTTAAATTTGGAGGAATTGTTTCTGTAGCTTTTGGAGTATGGTTGCGGTGGTTCTCAGCGGAGTCATTGGTAGGTTTATATACGTACAAATACCAAGAACAGTAGAAGGAAGGGAGTTATCTCTGGCAGAAGTGAAAAATCTCCAGAACGACATGGAGGAGGAAATCCAACAAAATCCATTAGCAAACGAAGAATTATTACAAATTATCAAAGACAATAATGTTAAAATTGGATCCTCACGCAACTCTTTTATAAATAACTACATACAGAACAGAAACACGCTTAGAAAAGTAAAGGCAAGTTTAAAGAAGCATCAGGTTGTTGGTGAAAAAGCCGATGAAATTATATCAGCAGTAAGAAATGAAATAAACATTTCAAACAAAATTTCAAGGCTTTTGAAAATGCAACAGCTTTTTAAATATTGGCACGTTGCACATTTGCCTTTTGCACTGATCATGTTGATTGTAGTAATTATTCACATTGCAATTACCGTTTCCTTTGGTTACAAATGGATTTTTTAAATTAAATAAATTATGAAAGTCATGAAAAATAAATTATTCAAAATCAAATATTTAAAATCAATAAACATTTTTGAAAAATTAATTAAAACGCAATAATGGACTTTATTGCTCACCAGCAACTAGGCTAGTAAATTAACCAACTAATTTCAACCAAAGTCATGGAAGTACTCATTGAGCAATTGCTCATATACGGAACTGTTACCATTTTTTGTGCCATAACGATTTACGTTTATCTCAAAAAGCAGCGGAAAAATTCTGCGAAAGTGGTTGCCAAAATCATAAAGGCCAAGGAAGAAGGTCTTTATGAACCGATGTCTTTGCACCCTTACATAGATTCTACTCAATGTATTGGTTGCGGAAGTTGCGTTACTGCCTGTCCTGAGAAAGATATCCTGGGATTAGTTGATAACAAGGCTGAAGTAATAAACGCATCAAATTGTGTCGGTCATGGCGCTTGTTTCCATGCTTGTCCAGTGGAAGCTATTTCTTTAAGAATCGGGACTGAGTCTAGAGGGGTAGAACTTCCACACGTCAATGAAAATTTCGAAACAAATGTAAAAGGTATATTCCTTGCCGGAGAATTAGGCGGCATGGGCTTAATAAAAAATAGCATAGAGCAAGGCGAACAAGCTGTTGAAAATATTGGCAGACGGAAATTTCCAGAGATGGAAAACGTATTGGATCTCGCTATTGTTGGAGCTGGACCTGCCGGTATTTCTGGTTCATTGACCGCAAAAAAAATGGGACTTTCCTCCGTCACACTTGAACAAAATTCACTCGGGGGGACGGTTTTTACTTTTCCTCGAGCAAAGATTGTCATGACATCTCCTGTAAACTTACCATTATTTGGAAAGGTCAAATTGTTTAATACCAACAAATCTGAACTACTTGACCTTTGGAATAAAGTCATTGCTGAAAACAGTTTGGACATTCAGGAACACACCAAAGTGGAAAGTATTATTCCGCAATCAAATGGAACATTCAAAACAATTACTTCAACAGGCAAAGAAATACTTAGCCATTCTGTCTTGTTGGCCATTGGCCGCCGAGGATCACCAAGAAAACTAGCTGTTCCAGGAGAAGAAACACAAAAAGTTGCTTACAGACTTTTGGAACCTGAAAGAATTTCTAACAAAAAAATCATCGTTGTTGGTGGCGGTGATTCAGCAATAGAATCTGCCATGTTATTGATGGATAACAATGAAGTGATTTTGTCTTATCGAAGTGATAAGTTTTCAAGATTAAAACCAAAAAATAGAGAAAATATCCAACTGGCAGATCAAAAAGGGAAATTGAAAATTTGGTACAATAGTAACCTATTGGATATTTCCGAAAAGACCATTACCCTACAAACTGAACAGACTCCAGAAGGCGAAATAATTGAAAATGATTTGGTTTATATTTTTGCAGGTGGGGAACTCCCCACCCCTTTTCTTCAAAAAATCGGCATAGAAATTACGAAAAGATTTGGTCATATTATGAAAAAACACAAATAGTGATTTGAGGATCAACGGCCTATATATCATTGTGATCATTTTACTATCAAGTAATTTGTATGGTCAAATTTCACCTGGAGATTTGACAACTGCTCATGCTAAATATGAAGGAATCAGCAATTGTACGCAGTGCCATGTATTAGGCAATAAAGTTACCAGTGCCAAATGTTTGGCATGCCACACAGAAATTCAAGGTTTAGTCAAACAAAATAGAGGATATCATGCAGACAAGTTGGTAAAAGGAAAAGACTGTTTTGCCTGCCACAGTGAACATCATGGTCGCAACTTTAAGATGATCCGATTGGATGAAAAGAAATTCAACCATGAGCAAACTGGTTATTCTCTTAAAGGCGAGCACAAAGTAATTGATTGTAGAGAATGCCATAAACCTGAAAACATAGCATCCAAAGAATTGAAAAAAAGGAAAGATACTTTTTTGGGACTTGGCAAAGCTTGTCTATCCTGCCATGACGATTATCATCAAAAAACACTGTCCAATGATTGTGCCACATGCCATGATTTCACCAAGTTTATCCCTGCTCCAAATTTCAATCATAACAAAGCAAAATTTAAATTAACAGGAAAACACATAGATGTAAAATGTATAGAATGTCATAAAAAAACAATCCAAAATCAAGTAGAAATGCAACAATTCACAGGCATCAAATTTGATGATTGTGTGAATTGCCACAAAGATCCGCATGCTGGACACTTTACAAATAAATGCGCTCAATGTCACACTGATCAATCTTTTACCTTATTTAATGGTAAGAAGTCATTTGACCACAACAAGACAAAATTTACATTAAATGGCAGCCATAAAAATGTAGATTGTTTTGAATGTCACAAAAATAACACTACGGCATTGACTGTATTTCAAGATAGAAATGGTATTAATGAAAATGACTGCATCACTTGTCATAAAGATTTCCATGAAGGAAAATTTGGCGAAAATTGTGCCCAATGTCACACAGAAAAAAGTTTTCATAGTTTGAAAACCATGGACTTTTTTGACCACAATCTCACAGATTATCCTTTAGAGGGAAAACACATAAATGTAGACTGCAAAAAATGCCACGCAGAAAGTTACGTAAAACCAATCAATTTTTCTGAATGCAAAAATTGCCACAAAGATTTCCATGAAGGTCAATTCGTTAAAAACGGCGTTGTTCAAGATTGTAAAACATGCCATTCATTGGCTGAGGGCTTTGATATTAGTCAATTTACAATTGAAGAGCATGAAAAAACCAAGTTTCCTTTAAATGGATCGCATTTGGCAGTTCCGTGTCTGGCCTGTCATCAAGAAAACAAAAAGTGGAATTTCAAAGATATTGGTACGCAATGTATTGATTGTCACGATGATGTTCACAAAAATACGATATCAGAAACCATCTATCCTATTCAGAATTGTACAGTATGCCACCAAACAGAAAGTTGGCAAGAAATAAGTTTCAATCACAATAAAACACCTTGGAAACTAGAGGGAAAACATACAGAAGTGAATTGTAATGATTGTCATTGGCCAGATAAAAATGTAGCATTGCCAAAAGGTTTAATTTTTAAAACACTTAAATCTGAATGTAATAGTTGTCACGAAAATATACACGGTAATCAATTTGCAATTGACCAAAAAACAGACTGCAAAAGGTGCCATGATTCTGAAAAATGGATTCCTCCTCCATTTTTCAATCACAACAATACAAAATTTGCACTCACTGGTAAACATGCTCAAATTTCGTGTGCAGAATGCCATAAACCACAACCTGAAGTTTCTTCCATATTAATTTATAAAATAAATAAACACGAATGCAAAGACTGTCACATATAATAAAAAAATCCAGTGTATTTCTGTTTGAAATTCTGAGAGATGAAGTAAAATACGACTCCACAATTACACTACATAAGTTATTTAACATTATTAAATTCAGGGTAAACTCCTATAAATTCGTAGGAATTAATACTATAGCTTTGAGCGAATGGAAATACATAAAACATTCAAACGCCAATTCATCATTAAATACAAGAATTAAATAATTAAAAATGAAAAACACCACCTATTTTGTAAGAATTGGCATTGCCTACATTCTCTTATCATTCTTAATATTTATTGGCTGTAATAATGGACCAAAAGTCATTAAATCATCTGCCTCTTCTGGAGAAAAAGACAAACAATCTTTGCCAGGAATTTTTGCATCAGAAACAAATATGACAGCTGCTTCACAAAGTCCAGTTGAAGAGGAAGTACATACTGTTGTGATCAATGAAGTATTACCCACAGAAAGATATGTTTATCTAAACGTAACTGAAGGAACTGAAAAATTTTGGATTGCAACATCCAAACAAGAAGTGAAAGTTGGCGCAACTTACTTTTATAAGGGCGGCCTGCTTAAAACAGATTTTGAAAGTAAGGAATACAACAGGGTATTTGATAAAATTTACTTAGTTCCAAGTATTGTTGATGCCAATCATGCCCAAGCAGTAGATATGGCTAATGCAACTGCTGCACCAAATGCTACAGGGCCTGAAACAAAAATTGCAAAACTCGTCCCAGGTGCCTCTGTAAAAATTGCCGATCTCGTTTCCAACAAGAAAAAATATGCCAACCAAACCATCCAAGTCACTGGTGAATGCACAAAACTAAATCCCAACATCATGGGGCGAAATTGGATTCACCTTAAAGATGGCAGTAAAGATCAATATGATTTTGTTATCACTTCTGCAATTCCAGTTCCTGTTGGCCAAATGGTTACCATGGTTGGAACTGTAATCTTAGACAAAGATTTTGGAGCTGGATATCGGTATGATCTTATTTTAGAGAATGCAACCATCGCACAGTAATTCATTGCTCGCAAAAAATATATATTATTTCAAAACCTTTTGATAATCATTAAAATAACAACTAAGTATTAAAACAGAAATATAAAATTATCATACACAAGTCCAATCAATAGAAATACAAACAGTATAGGATTTTAAAATCCTATACTGATTTATTTCTACAGATACATTCAATGTTTCAGTTCATCCCAATTCAGTCAACTTTTTTGTTCAAACGAATAAGTTGAAAAAAATTTTAATTGAAAAATGAAAATAAATTAAACAGGCAATTATGTATAAACTGCCAATCATTATAGGAATCATTTTGTTGGGAATTACCCAACTTATGGCACAATCACCTCATGGTGAATTGTTTGTAATGGATTGCGCTGCTTGTCATAACCCTGATGGCTGGAATATAAATATTGACACATTCCATTTCAACCACAATGCCACTAAATTTGAATTAACAGGAGCTCATAAAGAAGTAGATTGTAAATCATGTCATGGCTCACTTATTTTTTCAGACGCATCTGATGAGTGTATTTCTTGTCATCAAGATATGCATAGTCAGACAGTTGGCAATGATTGCAAAAGATGCCACAATTCTGAAAGTTGGGTGGTAAATAACATACCAGAATTGCATGAATCCAATGGTTTCCCTCTGATTGGAATGCACAATAATTTGAGTTGTGTAGAATGCCACATATCGGAATCTAATTTGAAATTTAATAGGATTGGAAATGATTGCATCAATTGTCACACAGATGATTTTAATGCAACCTTACACCCAAGTCACCTTACCAATAATTTTACAAAAAATTGTATTGAATGTCACGATCCCTTTACCCAAGATTGGGCTACTGATAAGGTCCAACATGATTTCTTTCCATTAAAATTAGGTCATGAAATTCAAGATTGTAAGGCTTGTCACAAAGGAAACACATACAGCGATATTTCTGCAAATTGTGTAAGTTGTCACCAATCAAATTTCGAGCAAACCATCAGTCCAAATCACAGAATTGCCGGTTTTACCAATGATTGTGCTGCCTGCCATACAACAGATTTGGAATGGAAACCAGCTAAATTTGTGGACCATGATGCTCAGTTTTTCCCAATTTATTCAGGTGCTCACAAGGACACTTGGAATCAATGTATTGAATGTCATTCCGAGTCAAATAATTTTTCAAAATTCACTTGTACTTCTTGTCACACCAATCCCCAAACGAATGAAGATCACCAAGGCTTAAATGGCTATGTTTATGAATCATCTGCATGTTTATCTTGTCACCCAAATGGCTTGAAAACAGAAGGTTTTGACCATAATTCAACAGGATTTCCATTACTTGGCTCACACGTAGGCATTGATTGTAAACAATGCCATACCAATGGTTACACCAATACACCTAACACTTGTGCGGGTTGTCACATACCTGATTACAACGCTTCGACAAATCCTAATCACGTACAAGCTCAGTTTCCGACCGATTGCAAACAGTGTCACGACGAAGCTAAGTGGTCTCCGGCAGTTAATTTTGATCACAATGCTTTCTATCCTTTGGGGTTGCTTATCCTTTGAATGGAGCCCATGCGTTAGTCAAAAATGATTGTATCGCTTGTCACGCAAATGGGTATAGCAATACACCTAATACTTGTGCCGGTTGTCACTTACCTGATTACAACGCGACAAATCCTAATCACGCAAGCCATTCCCGACCGATTGCAAACAATGTCACGATGAAGCAAGTGGTCGCCTGCTCCAAACTTTGATCACAATGACTTTTATCCTTTAATTGGTGCTCACGCAACCGTCAAAAATGATTGCATCGCTTGCCACGCCAACGGTTATAGTAATACACCTAATACTTGTGCGGGTTGTCACTTACCGGATTACAATGCTTCGACAAATCCTAATCACGTCCAGGCTCAGTTCCCGACCGATTGCAAACAATGTCACGATGAAGCCAAGTGGTCGCCTGCTCCTAATTTTAATCACAGTGACTTTTATCCTTTAGTTGGAGCTCACGCAGCCGTCAAAAATGATTGTATCGCTTGCCACGCCAACGGTTATAGCAACACACCAAATACTTGTGCAGGTTGTCACTTGCCAGATTACAATGCTTCGACAAATCCAAATCACGTGCAAGCACAATTCCCGACTGATTGTAAACAATGTCACGATGAAGCCAAGTGGTCACCTGCTCCTAATTTTAATCACAGTGACTTTTATCCTTTAGTTGGAGCTCACGCGGTCGTTAAAAATGATTGCATCGCTTGCCATGCAAATGGTTATAGCAACACACCTAATACTTGTGCTGGTTGTCACTTGCCGGATTACAATGCTTCGACAAATCCTAATCACGTTCAAGCGCAATTCCCGACGGATTGTAAACAATGTCACGATGAAGCCAAGTGGTCGCCTGCTCCTAACTTTGATCACAATGACTTTTATCCTTTAGTTGGAGCTCACGCAGCCGTCAAAAATGATTGCATCGCTTGTCACGCAAATGGGTATAGCAATACACCTAATACTTGTGCCGGTTGTCACTTACCAGATTACAATGCTTCGACAAATCCTAATCACGTTCAGGCTCAATTCCCGACGGATTGTAAACAATGTCACGATGAAGCCAAGTGGTCACCTGCTCCTAACTTTGACCACAATGACTTTTATCCTTTAGTTGGAGCTCACGCGGTTGTCAAAAATGATTGCATCGCTTGCCACGCCAACGGTTATAGCAATACACCGAATACTTGTGCGGGTTGTCACTTGCCAGATTATAATGCTTCGACAAATCCTAATCACGTGCAGGCTCAGTTCCCGACCGATTGCAAACAATGTCATGATGAAGCCAAGTGGTCCCCTGCTCCTAATTTTAATCAAGACCCTTCCTTTCTTCCTCCCCCTTGTGTCCTGCCCCTTCCACCCGTACCGCTTGTACAATCACGATGAACCAGTCCCCCACTTTGACCCAATGACTTTTATCCTTTAGTTGGAGCTCACGCGGTTGTCAAAAATGATTGCATCGCATGCCACGCAAATGGGTATAGCAATACACCAAATACTTGTGCAGGTTGTCACTTACCTGATTACAATGCTTCGACAAATCCTAATCACGTCCAAGCGCAATTCCCGACGGATTGTAAACAATGTCACGATGAAGCCAAGTGGTCACCTGCTCCTAACTTTAACCACAATGACTTTTATCCTTTAGTTGGAGCTCACGCAGTTGTTAAAAATGATTGCATCGCTTGTCATGCAAATGGTTATAGCAATACACCTAATACTTGTGCAGGTTGTCACTTGCCGGATTACAATGCTTCGACAAATCCTAATCACGTTCAAGCGCAATTCCCGACGGATTGCAAACAATGTCACGATGAAGCCAAGTGGTCGCCTGCGCCAAACTTTGATCACAATGACTTTTATCCTTTAGTTGGAGCTCACGCGGTTGTCAAAAATGATTGCATCGCTTGCCACGCCAACGGTTATAGCAATACACCTAATACTTGTGCCGGTTGTCACTTGCCTGATTACAATGCTTCGACAAATCCTAATCACGTCCAAGCGCAATTCCCGACGGATTGTAAACAATGTCACGATGAAGCCAAGTGGTCGCCTGCTCCTAATTTTAATCACAATGACTTTTATCCTTTAGTTGGAGCTCACGCGGTTGTCAAAAATGATTGCATCGCATGCCACGCCAACGGTTATAGCAACACACCAAATACTTGTGCAGGTTGTCACTTGCCTGATTACAACGCTTCTACAAATCCTAATCACGTTCAAGCACAATTCCCGACCGATTGCAAACAATGTCATGATGAAGCCAAGTGGTCACCTGCTCCAAACTTTAACCACAATGACTTTTATCCTTTAGTTGGCGCTCACGCAGTCGTTAAAAATGATTGTATTGCTTGTCACGCAAATGGTTATAGCAATACACCTAATACTTGTGCGGGTTGTCACTTGCCAGATTATAATGCTTCGACAAATCCTAATCACATTCAAGCACAATTCCCGACCGATTGCAAACAATGTCATGATGAAGCCAGTGGTCTCCGCGGCTAATTTCGACCACAAATACTTTTATCCTTTAGTTGGAGCTCACGCGGTCGTTAAAAATGATTGCATCGCTTGCCATGCAAATGGTTATAGCAACACACCTAATACTTGTGCGGGTTGTCACTTGCCGGATTACAATGCTTCGACAAATCCTAATCACGTGCAGGCTCAGTTCCCGACCGATTGTAAACAATGTCATGATGAAGCTAGGTGGTCTCCCGCAGCTAATTTCGACCACAATACTTTTTATCCTTTAGTTGGAGCTCACGCGGTTGTCAAAAATGATTGCATTGCTTGTCACGCCAATGGTTATAGCAACACACCTAATACTTGTGCGGGTTGTCACTTACCGGATTACAATGCAACACGAAACCCCAATCACGTGCAGGCTCAGTTCCCGACCGATTGTAAACAATGTCACGATGAATCAAGATGGTCTCCCGCAGCTACTTTTCGACCACAATACTTTTTATCCTTTGGTTGGGGCTCATGCGGTTGTCAAAAATGATTGCATTGCTTGTCATGCAAATGGTTACAGCAATACACCTAATACTTGTGCGGGTTGTCACTTGCCGGATTACAATGCTTCGACAAATCCTAATCACGTCCAAGCGCAATTCCCGACTGATTGTAAACAATGTCATGACGAAGCAAGGTGGTCACCTGCAAAGTAATTTTAATCACAATTCCTTTTATCCTTTAATTGGAGCTCACGCAGGTCGTTAAAAATGATTCGCTAGTTCACGCAAATGGTTATAGCAATACCCTAATACTTGTGCGGGTTGTCACTTACCTGATTACAATGCTTCTACAAATCCTAATCACGTGCAGGCTCAGTTCCCACGGATTGCAAACAATGTCACGATGAATCAAGATGGTCTCCATCTTCATTTGCAATTTCTTTCACCCCTTAATTGGGCACGCTCCAGTCGCTAAAATGATTGTGTCGCTTGTCACGCAAATGGTTATAGCAACACACCAAATACTTGTGCGGGTTGTCACTTACCAGATTACAATGCAGTGACAAATCCTAATCACGTGCAGGCTCAGTTCCCGACCGATTGCAAACAATGTCACGATGAATCAAGATGGTCGCCATCGTCATTCAATCATAATTCCTTTTACCCTCTTAATGGGGCACATGCTCAGGTGGCTAATGATTGTGTCGCTTGTCACGCCAATGGGTATAGCAATACACCGAATACTTGCGCAGGTTGCCACTTACCTGATTATAACGCTACACGAAACCCCAATCACGCTCAGGCTCAGTTTCCGACCGATTGTCGTGAATGTCATGACGAGAGCAGATGGTCTCCAAGCAGTTTTAATCATGATGGCATGTATTTCCCAATTTATAGCGGTAACCATCGCGGAGAGTGGAACACATGTGCCGATTGTCACACAAATCCAGCAAATTATGCTGTATTTACTTGTATCAATTGCCATGAACACAACAATAAAGACGAGGTAGATAGGGATCATAGAGGTGAGTCAGGCTACCAATACACTCCAACTTCTTGTTACGGTTGTCACCCAGATGGAAGAGATTAACATGGTTAAAGAAAAAAAAATAATACCTGCCATCTTCTGTCTTTGGACATTTGTTTTAATAGGTCAAAACAACGGCTCTTTATTACAAGGAAAAGTTAGTTTTATTACCTCTAAAAATGTTTATGTCAAATTTGACAATACAGCTGAAATAGCAATCGGTGACACCTTATATTTATCAGGTCGGAATGATTTAAGACCTTGTCTTGTCGTGCATCATAAATCAAAAACGTCTTGTGCAACTTCAATTCAGGAGGGTTGTTCCACTAAAAAAGATGCCATAATTTTTCACAAAGGAAAGGAAGAGCAAAGTGCTGAACCCATATTGCAAACTGATACCATCATGGTTTCTTCTGCCGTAATAACTGCCCAATCTGACACGACTAAAAAAGATAAGTTACCTTCAAAAAACCAGGAAAATCTAAGTGCACGATTAATGGTAGCTACTTATAGCACTCTTGCAGAAAATAATAATAGACACAGAGTTGCATACCGCCTTAACATGAATGCACTCAATATTAAAAATTCCAAATTTTCAGCGGAAGCTTATATCAATTATTGGAAAAATTATATTCCAAAAGAAAAAACTTATGAACAACAAACCAGCTTTTTGAGAATATACAGTTTCGCTGCAAAATACGCACTCAATAAATCAACCACCATCGATATTGGCAGAAAAATAAATCAAAAATTCAGTTCAATTGGTGCAGTAGATGGTGTACAAATTGAGAAGTATTTTGGCAAAAATTATGCAGGCGCAATTGCGGGTTTCAGACCAGATATTTACAATTTTGGGTTTAATGCGAATCTCATGCAATATGGTGCCTACGTTGGCAGATCTACCATATCGGATAAACTGAATACTGAAACTACCTTGGGATTTATTGAACAACACAATCACAAACCTGTAGACAGAAGGTATGCTTATTTTCAAAATAGCATGACTATCCACCAAAATTTAAATTTATTTTCATCAGCTGAAGTTGATTTATTCAATCAAATCAATGGCAAAAGTTTTACAAATTTTAGACTTACCAATCTTTATACTTCTCTGAATTATAGAATTGGAAAAGCTGTCAACTTAGGATTTTCGTACGATTCTAGAAAACAAATCATTTTTTATGAAACATTCAAAACTGATGTAGAGCAAATGCTCGACGACGACATAGCCAGACAAGGTGCCAGGGCCAGAATTTCAATCAGACCAATGAAAAATATTTCTTTGGGAGGTAGTTATGCAATTCGTTTTCAAAGTAGCAACCAAAATCAATCTACAAACATCAATTCATTTTTGAGTATTTCCAGAATTCCATTCATAAACGGCTCAATTTCTTTTAATTACAACAAAAATAACTCCTCTTATTTACAGAGTAATATTTATTCCGTCCAATATTACAGAGATTTTGGCTATAAACTTGGATTTGAATCTTATTGGAGATCAGTAAATTACAATTATGCTCAAGGAGAAAACAAATCTGCTATCCAATATTATGGCGCAGGATTTTCTTATAAATTCAACAAAAAATATAGCTTGAGTTTCTTAGCAGAACTCACAGACCAACCAAGTGACCAATCCATTAGAATCAATACCCGAATCAATCGAAGATTCTGATTAGAAACCAACTTATACATTGCTCCCGAAGGAGAATTACCCTACAATGCATTTCTGCGCTCATCTGCGAAATCTGCGGGAACATTTTATAACTCAATCTTATTTCTGCGCTCATCTGCGAAATCTGCGGGAACCTTTTTTCTCTGATTTCCCCAACTTACGTAGTCACCAAATCGAAATCTCTTTAAAATTCCATTAACCCTCGTTGAACTCCATTGCCCAGGAATTGGCACTTTGTAGGTACATTGCGCACCTACACTGTGTGGGTAAATTGCTGCCGAAGCCAATTGCGCCGCAGGTTTGAACTCCGCCCACCAGTGGCATTGCCCCGAAGGGAATTGCGCCGCAGGCTTGAACTCATTGCTCCCGAAGGGAATTGCCCGAATTGCCCCGCATTGACCCTCCTATTGAAATCCTATTGAAATCCATTGCGCCTTTGGCATTGCGTGCCTACACGTGTAGGTACATTGCTCAAATCACTGTGTGTCACATGCTCGGGGAAATGCGGCGCCGGGGGCCGGTCATTGCTCCCGAAGGGAATTGCGCCGAAGGGAATTGCGCCGCAGGCTTGAACTCATTGAACTCCATTGACCTGCCATTGAAATCCCTTGAACTCATTGAACTCCATTGACCGAAGGCATTGCTCAACTGATAATCGGAAATTTCCTTTTCTTATAATATGCCAACAAACTGATGGTAATAACTGAAGCAACTGAGATATAAACCCATTGCGGAATTGGAACTGGATCACCCGCTGCATAACTATGCAAACCAGACAAGTAATAATTTACACCATAATAAGTCATAATGACTGATGCCCATCCAAATAAAGTGGCAATGTTAAAAGCAAATAAACCATTGATCTTGGGAATCAACCTCATGTGTAATATAAAAGCATAAACCAAAATGGTTACTAATGCCCACGTTTCCTTAGCATCCCACCCCCAGTATCTTCCCCAAGGATTCATTTGCCCAAACCCCTCCTAGATATGTGCCTATACTTACCATTGCCAAACCTCCAATCAAAGTGATCTCGCTGATATAAGACATTTCCTTTACAATTCTGGAAACTTTGTCTTTATTATGATCCGTAAGGAAAATCATCAGAATCAAATTGATGAGCGCAATCAATGCCCCCAACATCAAGAAACCATAACTACCTGCTTCCAAAGAAACGTGGATGGTCAGCCAATAAGATTTCAAAACAGGAACAAGCGGTGTAATTTCTGGATCCAAAAAACTCAAACCGGCAACCAGCAATAAAGTCGCACTCAATATCAAGGTCGCTGCCATTCCCCCAAATGATTTCCTTGCGAAATAAAGCCCTGCCAAAGTGGTTGTCCAAGCAATGTATATCATAGATTCATATCCATTACTCCAAGGTGCACGCCCAGATACATACCACCTCAAACCCAGACCAATTGTGTGAAATGTAAATCCCAGTAGAAAAAGCCAAAATAGAATTTTGTAAGGTTTACTAAAATTCTTGTCGGATTTAAAGACAGAAAGGAAAAGATATACTAGAAATGCCATCCCTAAAAGTGCGTAAAACATGGAGAGTCGACTGAATACATTCAACTTATTGAGTAATATTTCTCCCTTGATTCTGGTTGAAGATGGTATTACACCTACCCCCTCAGTTTTTTGATAAGCTTTCAATTCTTCAATAATCAAATCTGCTTGATTAAAATTATTGGTTGAAATTCCATCTTGGAGGGCAGAAACGTAAGATGAAAAAAACTTGTCTGCTAGTGGTTGTGCCGATGAAATTTCTCCATCCTCCGCTTGACTCGAAATCCATTTATTATTAGGATCTCCAGCAACAGGAATTATTTTCATAATTCTTCCAGAAAAAATCATACTCATGATATTGACCCGCTCATCAATTTTCATTAAATCCTTTTCAAATGCGCCTCTATCAATGGGTTGCAAACTATAAGCTCTCCTGATTTCTTCTTGCAATAAATATTGGCCATTTTCTTTGAAGAAAGTATTATAAGTAACCATATCTGAAGAGCTATTTAATAATTTTTGTATGCGTTCCTCCTTACCAATCTTGATCATAGCTTGCTCATACCACCCTGCCGGATTGGCCAACATGCTCAATACAATTTGATCAGCATTCAGCCCAGACATTGTCTCTTTTCTTGATACTTTCCGCAATAACTCACGAGTCAAAGTATGCATTGGCTTCATCCGCCCTTTATAATCTTGCACTACTAACTCACTAACTTTTGCGGCATGTTCTCACTGACCGCCTGATTAATAGTTTGATTATTATTTTGTCCAAATGCAAATGATGCTGTCATACACAACAATATCATCATTGCCACACCAGCAGCTTCCTTTCTCATGTTTTCAATTTTTTGTGTTACTTGCCCAAACCGGCTATTTTTAGAAAATAAGGACAAAATCAATCCAATAGTTAATAGAATATATCCAATGTAGGAAACCCAAGTACCCAAAAAGTCATGATTGACACTCAAATAGGTTCCTTTTTCATCTTGATCAAAAGACGATTGAAAAAACCTAAATCCTTCATAATCCAAGATGTGGTTCATGTATATGCGCTCATCCTGGTGAATGTTATTTCTTTCATCTATCAGCTGCACTTTGCTTTCGTAAGAAGCTGCGCTATTTGTACCCGGATATTTTTCCATTATGAAGTCATACAAACCAATTGAAAATGGCAAATTGATTTCTTTTGAACCATAAGAAACATTGACAAGAGTATTTCCAAAGGCAAAGCTGACAGGTAATCCTTGCAATCCTTTTTGTCCGAATACTAATTGTTCTTGTTTCACACCATTGAGGGCTAAACTGAGTGCGATTGCCGTATTACTTTCTCCTTTCACTTTTGGGGATTCTGAACTCAAAGTCACTACTGCAGATTTATCAAAATCTCCGAAAACAAAAGAATTTAATCCGTCTGAATACATGGATCGCAACATGAGCGGATAATAACCACCATTGGGATATAATGTATCTGATTGTTGAGTGGCCATTACTTTCTGAGAAAGAACCCTGTCTGATTTAATAAATATTGAATCATTTTGCGAAAGAATATTTATCGCCTCTGGCAAATCTGTAGAACTAAAATTGAAGAGCACATTTTTGATGGTGCTCTTTTCACCTTGTTGCACAAAATATTCTTCTCTTCCATTCATTCCAGCAAAAACAACTTTTATAGTTGGTTTCCCTTTTGGGTCATGCGTCAATATTTGCTTTGGATTTGGTATGAATTTGGTGACTTCAGCCTCTATCAAATCATCCTCAATCAAATAAGATCCCTTCCAATGATTGTTTCCCAAAGAAGCGAACAAAACATCTTCACTGAAATCAAATTGATCTCCATTTTTGAGTACTTGAAAATTGAGTGAAGTTTCAGAAGATAAAATGGTATTTGAAACTTCCTTTTCTCTAATGTGCATCACACCTTCATAGCCAAAATATCTGGTAATTCCTGCACCAATAATGATGACAACTATCGAAGCATGGAACATCAATAATGCCCACTTTTTCATTTGTATCATTCTAAATCTAAAAATATTGGTAATAATTGAAATTCCGAAAAGGGCCAACAATAATTCAAACCACCGAGATTTGAAAATCACTTTCTGAGCAGCGCTTGTTCCAAAATCATTTTCTATGAAAGTGGCAATTCCAATTGCAGCAGCAAATAATAACATATATAAACCAGCTGCTCTAGTATTGAATAATTTTTCTGAAATCTTCTTTAAGATAGGCAAAATTTTACGCATAAATATCCCTTGTAATTAAATTAATAAAAACTCACTCAACAGATATTTGACTTGCATTAAATTGGCTATAATTAAACGATTTTTTCAACCATTTACTTATCACAATTATAACTGTAAATCTACTAAATTATTTGATTTCGAATAGGAAAAAGTGGAACGGATTGGCCTATTGTTTATAATAACACATTATTAAATTCTTCCTTTGAATTTGGAGGATAAATAAGTAAATAAATGTGTTTTTATGAAATAGTTTTTTCCATATTTACCCCAACTTTCGAATTGAAATCATCCGATAATCTCAATTCTACTTTCCAAATTTCTTTCACTTCGTGAATGGGTAATTCAGTGGGTTTATACTCTTCGTTATCAGAAAGTAAAACAATGGATTTATGACTTTTTATTTTATTAAGGATCCGCTTCAGAAAGATGTCCGTTTCTGTGACAATAACATACACTTTACCATCTTTGAGTAATTGCTCAAAGTAAATATCGAAAACATGTGAACACACAACTTTATCACCAGCATTGAAAGTTGGTTTCATGCTGTCTCCTGCTATTTCAAAACATCTGAATGCTCCCTCTCTGAATTTTTGATCAGGGAGTGAAAAGTAGGTCAATTGATTGAGAAAAGCTGGATCTTGAAACTGCTCACTGTATCCTGCATAGGCAAGTCTAGGTACAAACGCAATCTTTGCAGCCTCAAAAACTTGTGATTGATCCACAAATTTCTCCCCTTCTCCAGTCAATAAATACGAAGGATTTACGTGAAATAATTCAACAAATTTCTCCAATAATTGAACCGTTA
>JADKBO010000042.1 GCA_016715105.1 Saprospiraceae bacterium
TTTGGGTGTTGTGCTGATGGACTTGATAGGGGCATGGTTGATCCATTATATCGAGCATCATGTAAAGTGGATGTGGCAATTTCATTTGATACACCATACAGATCAACATATTGATACCACATCTGGTAATCGACATCATCCAGGAGAAAGTGTCTTCAGAATGGTTTTTACCATCATTGCTACACTCATCGTTGGAGCCAGTATTTGGATCATATTTATTTACCAAACTTTGTCTGTCATCCTTACGCAATTCAATCATGCTAATGTAAATATGCCCAAATGGTTGGATGATGTATTAATATTGGTATTTGTAACACCCAATATGCATCGATCTCACCACCACTATCGGTTGCCTTATTCAGATACCAATTATGGAAATATATTTAGCTTTTGGGATCGGATTTTTGGTACTTACCAATTGATCGACAACAAAAAAATAGTCTATGGGGTAGATACACATATGGATGTAAAAGAAACAACCAACATTTGGATGATGCTCAAAATACCATTCCAAAGATACAGATCGACGCCTAGATACGAAAAGGAAGAAAGTTTGAAAAATTAGGATTAGAAGTAGATTTTTCCACTTTTGATGTCTACAAGAATTTCATTGGAAGAAATCTTGTTTAAACTCAAGATGCCTACCACATTTTTGTTTAAGGTACTTGAAATTTCTGTAAAATCAAGCGTTTGAAAAGTGATATCTGGAAATGTCATATCCTTAATAGACAAAGATGACAGTATGAATTCTTTTGAAATCGCAGAACCAGCTGCGGTTAAAATTTCTTTTTCATTGCCTGTATAAGTAACTCCACATAAATTTTTCACTACAGAGGCATCTAGGTAATTTGCAGTTGCTCCAGAATCGAGGATAAAATATACTTTTTTCCCATTGAGTTCAGATTGCACGAGAGGAACAGGATGTCGAGTGCTGATGTCCCAAGTATGGCTATATTGCGCCCTCAATTCCTTTGGGCATTTATCTAAAATTTGAATCACTTTGGCTTGATAGTCAATCAAATAATACTTTGGTGAAAAAATAGATCCTGGCAAAATTCCCATGATGTCAAGTCCCAAGTAATTGTCAAGGTTCGCAAGATCTAGGACAAATGCTTCTAAGTTTTGCTGGCTTATTTTGCCAATGGTTACTTCTTCGAGAATCCTTTCAGATGCATTAACGAAACCTGTAGGTGTTGAGATTTTTGCACCCAGCTGAGCAGATTTTCTTTTATTTAATACGGTTTGATCTGCACCTGTATCAAAAATAAATTTTCCAGTAGTATTGTCTATGGTTGCTTCAATAATGATCAGCCCTTTTACCATTTCAAATGGAACCACCCCAGCCGCATTCCCGCTGCTGACGGCAATGAAGAGTGTGAAAATCCATATGATTTGTTTCTTGAGCATATGCAAATAACGAATAAATAAACCAAATAGTTTACACAAAGTTAACATTAAATTAATATTGGCGTAGTGATTTGGTAATATTGGCCGAATCTTGTTGCAATTGAGTGCAAAAAGGTGTCTTTTGCTTTAAGAATGGACAAATAATAAAGGTGAGGATTCTCAAATGACGATTGAGTCATTTCAGGTAGAAGTTTTCATCAAGGTTGGAATGGTATAATCGAGGAGAAATTCCAAATAGTATACCAAACCAATTTAATAATTGTCAATGTACATTGCGAAACACGTCGTAAAAGGGTGCTTCCTTTTTAGGGGTTAAACCAGTGAGCCGAAAAGAAGTGGTTTTGGCGGTTTTGGCGAAGCTTCCAAAAATCATGACAAAATCCCAACTACGAATGTAAGAAGCGATGAAGTGCACCTTCGTAAAAGTGCTGTTTCTTAGACTAGAATAGGAAGTAGGATTTATAACATAGTTGATGAGCCTATTTTTGCTCAATAACTGTAAGACTTTAAAATAGAAAAATAGTTACGAAAAAGCAAAAATGAAAGTTTACATCAATTTCGCCAGAATATCTTCCAGAGAAACATTTTCAGCTTCAGCTTTGTAGTTTCTTACCACTCTATGTCTCAATACTAAATTGGCGATGGCTTTGACATCCTCAATATCCGGAGAATATTTTCCACTGATTGCAGCATGACATTTAGCACCCAATACTAAATATTGAGAAGCTCTTGGCCCAGCTCCCCATGAGATGTAATTATTCACATCAGTGGTTGCAAGTGCAGTCTTAGGTCGTGTTTTGGAAGCAAGCGAAACTGCATATTCCAACACATTGTCAGCGATTGGTATGTTCCTGATTAACTCTTGGAAATAAAGGATTTGATCTCCGTTCAGGATATTTTGTAAGTGTACTTTTTTACCCGAGGTAGTGTTTTTCACAACGTCAACTTCTTCTCTATAAGATGGATAATCCAAAGTAATGTTGAACATAAAACGGTCCAATTGGGCTTCCGGTAAAGGATAAGTACCTTCCTGTTCAATTGGGTTTTGGGTCGCAAGTACAAAGAATGGCTTTGCCAATACATGTCTTACCCCACTCACCGTTACTGATCTTTCTTGCATGGCTTCCAAAAGAGCAGCTTGCGTTTTTGGAGGAGTACGGTTGATCTCATCAGCAAGTACAATATTGGAAAATAATGGACCTTTGTTGAATTTGAAATTTTTGTTTTCGTCCAAAATCTCAGAACCAGTTATATCTGATGGCATCAAATCCGGAGTAAATTGTATACGTTTGAACTCTAGGTCCAAAACCTCTGAAATTGTACTGACCAACAAAGTCTTTGCCAATCCTGGAACACCCACTAAAAGGCTGTGACCATTACTGAAAAGACTGATGATGACCGCACGGACAACGTCATCTTGTCCAACAATCACTTTTCCAATTTCATTTTTTAAGGCAGTATATGCCTTTGCCAATCCATCTACTGCTTCTACTTGATTACCGAAGTTCGTCTCCATTAATTATTTTTATTATACTAATGCCTCATTAAGGTGAGCAAAAATAAGATTTACTGTCGGATTACCAATTTTTTTTGAAAACGCTTCATTGATTCCGATGAAAGTTGAGCTCACCAATTCTTACAACAATCTTACGACATTAAAGAATGGTTTTGTATCTGAAATTAAAGTATTAAGAAATATGTAACAAGATTTATGTCACCTTTCCAAAATTTAAGGCGCAATTGACGAGAGAAGTAGGAAAAAATCCTATAATTGTTGACCTTTAAAGCGGAAAAATAAAGAATGGGTTTATGAAAAGTATTGATTCAAACATAAAGAAAGCAAGCACCATTCCCTCATCATTTTATACAGAAAGCTCATTTTTTGAATCATCAAAAGGAGATATTTTTGATAAAACGTGGCATTGGGTTGGTAAAAAGAAGGAAATATTACCTCAAGGCGTGAATAGCTATCCATTCTTTTTATATGATAAATTCTTGGCAGAACCATTGGTTTTGATAGAAGAAAACGAGGATTTGCGATGTTTATCCAATGTGTGCACCCATAGAGCTTTTTTATTGTGTCACCATCCTGCTCAACTTAGGAACATTACCTGTGCATACCATGGGCGTCGATTTGGTTTGGACGGGCAAATGCAACACATGCCTGAATTTAAGGAAGCAGAAGACTTTCCTAGGCCCTGTGACCACCTGACTTCTCTGCCAGTAAAGGTTTGGAAAGATTTTATTTTTACAGCCATCCGGCCTGATTTTGACTTTGAGATAATTGCCAATAAACTGAATGAAAGAATAGGTTTTTTGGATATGGCGAATTATCGATATGCTCCAGAATCAGATAAAATCTATCATGTCAATGCTCATTGGGCACTTTATGTCGATAATTTTTTGGAGGGATTCCATATTCCTTTTGTGCATGATACCTTAGCTGGAATGATAGATTATGGTTCTTATGTCACAGAATGTTATGATTTTTTGAATTTACAAATTGGCTTTTCCAAAGGAGATACACCTTATTTTGACTTACCTGAAGGTCACATGGATTATGGAAAAAAGGTTACTGCATATTACTATTGGATCTTTCCAAATTTGATGTTGAATGTTTATCCTTGGGGTATGCAAGTCAATGTTGTGGTGCCAATCTCATCTCAAAGCACAAAAGTTTACTTTTATCATTACATCGCTGATGAAGATCTTTGGAAAAGTATGGAAGGTGAACATGTGGCCGAGAAAACCCAAAGAGAAGATGAATGGGTGGTTGAGGGAGTACAAAAAGGATTGAAATCCAGATTTTATGATACTGGGCGGTTTTCTCCTGCTCGTGAGCAAGGGGTGCATCATTTTCATTCTTTGATTGCTCAATTTATGGGAGGATAACTGCAAAACTGCAAAACTGCTGAATTGCTGAACTGCTGAATTGCAAAATTGCTGAATTGCTGAACTGCTGAATTGCTGAATGAAAAGAGTCCAAAGTTGAAGTCGGGTGAAATTGGAGCCTGTTGAAGTTCAAGTGGAAAGTTCATAATATTGGGCCTCATGACAACTGACCGCTGAAAGCTGATAGCTGACCACTTATCTATCCAATAATCTGCGATGATAATTGATCTGACCCAAATGGTAACCAAGGTGTGTAGCAAGATGGGTGAGGATATATTCGGTACTGTCTTGCTCATCGAAAATCAAAATAGGGAATTTTTGTTGAAGTTGATCAGAGGTTATGTTATCTAGGGCCTCATCCACAACCCGAATAGTATTTTCTACCATGGATAATAATGCTGTTCTGGGTACTCCTTTTGCAGAAAATTCATAAGGTCTGTCCCTGATGTATCCTGTATTTGCAAAGGGCGCACCAATGTAAGTGTTGAGATTGCCCACCAAATGAAGGCATAAATTGCCAGCAGAATTTGAAATGTGGTGATCGATCAACCAAATATTTTCTTCATTTTGGTACAACGAAATTTCCTCTTTTAGTTTATGGAGATCTCGTGAAAACAGTCTTTGAAGTGTGACATTCATTTTGATGTTTTTTGCTTTGAAGTACAAGGTAGGGGCAGCACACATTTATTTCATTTTTTTCCACAAAAAATTTGCGCAAGTATGTACTTGCATATATATTTGCAAGCAAATACTTGCGTATTATGGAAGCTAGAAGGGATGTATTTCAGGCAATTGCTGATCCGACAAGGAGAGAAATAATTGGAATGTTGTCTAAAAAGTCTCTCAATGTCAACACCATTGCAGATAATTTTGACATGACCAGACAAGCAATTTCTTTGCATTTGAAAATATTGAGTGAATGTGGGTTGATAGTTATTTCACAAAATGGCAGAGAAAGGGTTTGCAATGCAGAATTTGAGAAACTAAATGAGGTTTCGGTTTGGGTTGCACAATACAAGCAATTTTGGGAATCGAAGCTCGATGCTTTGGAGGTTTATTTAGAGGAAATTCAAAAAAAATAATAGAATGGAAATGAACGACACAACAGACCGTGAACTGAAACTTTCTCGTTGGCTTCATGCGCCGATAGAATTGGTATGGCAAGTATGGACAGACCCAGACCATATCAAAAATTGGTGGGGCCCAGATGGCTTTAGCAACACCATTCATGAAATGAATGTGCAGGAAGGAGGTGAATGGAATTTGACCATGCACGGTCCTGATGGGACTGATTTCAAGAATAAAAGTGTTTTCGTCGAAGTCGTTTTACATCAAAAGATCGTTTATGAACACCTATCTAACCCAAAATTTAGATCAACCATAACTTTCGACCCAAAAGGAGATCTTACCCACATAGAATGGCATATGTTGTTTGAATCTAAAGAGCAATTTGAAAATGTAGTCAAGACCTTTAAGGCTGATCAAGGTTTGGCTCAAAATATTGAAAAACTCAATAGATACTTGGAAGCTCAAACTACTTTTAGCACAAAATTAAATATAAATAATATGGAAACGATCATTGTTCAAAAAACATACAATGCTCCAATCTCATTGGTCTGGAATGCCATTACCAATAAAGATGCAATGCGAAAATGGTATTTTGACTTTGCTGAAGATTGGAAACTGGAAGTTGGGCAAGTGTTTGAGTGGAGTGCAGGTGATCTTGATGATAAGCAATGGCTACATCGTGGAAAAATGTTGGAAATTATTGATGGACAAAAACTCGTTTATTCTTGGGAGTATCCTGGTTACGTTGGTTATTCCATTGTTTCCTGGGAGCTAGAGGCGTTGGAGGAAGATCGCACGAAACTGACTCTGACCCATGTATTTACTATACCTTTTGATCACAATCAGCCCGCCCTTAAACGCGAAAATTTTGTGGGTGGTTGGGATCACATCGTTAATATCTCACTTGCAGAATTTTTGGAAACAAAAAATTAGAACAAAAATTGTGGCAGTGATTATCATTGTCTAAAATTTAAAAATTGATGTTGCTACTGAAAGATTTCTTCATGCAAGATGCAATGTCTCTTGCTCCTCAACTTCTAGGAAAGATCATTATGGTAAATCATGGTAATGAAATGATAATATCTGGACAAATCACGGAAACTGAAGCTTATTGTGGACTGGAGGACTTAGGTAATCACGCAAAGGATGGGCGTAGAACCCCTAAAAATGAATCTATGTATCTGGAAGGTGGTCATGCCTATGTTTACAAATGTTATGGCGTACATGACATGTTTAATATAGTGAGTGGGCCAGCTGAAGTTGGAGAAGCAGTTTTAATAAGAGCCGTTGCTCCCATTGAAAACATAGAACAAATGCAATTAAACAGGAATTGTATTTATGACGACTATCGGTTGACTGGTGGTCCTGGCAAGGTTTGTGAAGCATTGGGTATCACCAAAAATCATGATAAGATGCCTTTGTATGCTGACCAGAGCTCAATTCAAATTTATGACACAGGCACCATCATTGAAAATTTTGTATCTGGTCCCAGAGTTGGCATGTCAAGACACGTTGGAGATTGTTCCAATTGGCCCCGAAGATTTTATATCGCTAAGAATAAATACGTGAGCAAACCTTTGAATGTTTGGTATGATTGGGAAGGCAATTAGCAATATGGCAATGGTCTGCGACCGCAATTTGGCAATAAGCAATAGGCAATATGGCAATGGTCTGCGACCGCAATAAGGCAATCCCTTGCAGTAAGCAGGGACACGTGGGCAATATGGGAATATAGCAATGGTTTGTGACCGCAATAAGGCAATCCCTTGCAATAAGCAGGGACACTTAGGCAATGGATAAGAGATGTTTATTTGTTTATGCCTGATAAACGATTAAACAAATAAACAGTTAAACCCAACTTGGAACATAAAAAACTTTATGAACTCTTTCAGCAACTCCTTTGTATGCCAAATACGCAATAATCAGTCATTAAAAATTAACCATTAACCATTAACCATTAACCATTAACCATTAACCATTAACCCATTATAAATTACGGCCTCTTTTATTTCTATTGTGCGTTGGTTTTTCAAACTTGGAAGGCCTTGATTTTCCAATTCTTTTTCCACTTGGTGGTTTGGCTGATTTTGATGAAGAAGACTTTGGGGGTCCAGATTTTGATTCCGAAGAGTTTTTAGGGCCACTTTTTTTAAAATCTTCACTTTTGGCAGAAGTAGATTTTCTTGTATCCTCACTCCTTGCAGAACTTGTTTTTGGTTTGAAAGATTTGACCTTTGGATCGAATTTTTTGCGAGCGGGTTTTTCAAAATTTTCAGAAGAAGATTCTTTGGTGAGGTCGTCAATTTTGAGCAATTCTTCTTTTGTTAAGTCACGCCATTCTCCAAGGGGAATTCCTTTGAGCGAAATGTTCATGATGCGCACACGTTCCAATTTGGTCACCTCATAGCCAAAGTATTCACACATTCTTCTGATTTGTCGATTCATGCCTTGTACCAGCACAATGCGGAAACTCTTTACACCTTCTTTTATGACCTTACATTTCTTCGTGGTTGTACCCATGATGGGAACTCCATTTCCCATTCCATGAATGGCTTCGTCTGTCAGGGGCTTGTCAACGAAAACAACATATTCTTTTTCATGATTATTTCCAGCACGTAAGATTTTATTGACAATATCGCCATCATTTGTCAGGAAAATAAGGCCTTGAGAGTCTTTATCCAAACGACCTATGGGAAATATTCTACTTGGATGATTGACAAATTTTACAATATTGTCACGTACGTTTTCAGAAGTGGATACAATGCCCACAGGCTTATTGAGTGCAATAAAAATGAGATCATCTTTTATTCTGGGTTGAATGAGTTTTCCATTGAGATAAACCTTATCGCCAGGAAATACTGCATCACCTTTTTGGCCGACTTCTTTATTGATCATCACTTGACCAGCTTCTATAAATTTATCAGCTTCTCTTCGTGAACAAATTCCACTTTCACTGATGAATTTGTTGAGCCAAATCGGTTCTTTTTCAGACATTTTCTCTCTAATTTGGCACAAGATAAGCTAAATTTCTAAGGATACTAAGGATTACAAAATTGCAAACTACCGTAATAAAAAAGCCCACTCTCTTTGCAGAAAGCGGGCTCATACATACACCTATTGGTAATGTTGTTGGTATTATAGAGCGTATGAAAGTCCTAAGATGAAATATTGTTGGTTATCCAATGATTCTTGTCTGTTGATTCTGAATGCATGTTGGATTCCTACACCGATTCCTTTTACCAAAGTAAAGCTAAATCCATTGGTGAACGTGTGATTAGAAAGTGAAGGATCACTGTTTTTGTAGGATAAAAAGCTAGATAAATTTGATCTCCATTTTACGCCTTTATACAATGTTGCATTGTAGTCAGCAACGATTTTACAACCAAGTGATGAAGTGTAGTCTGTGTTATTATCTGCAAAAATAAAGTTGTAGTTTAATGGATGAAATACAACTACCAAGTTACTTACAGGTGTCCAAGTACCCCCAACCCCAATATCAAAATAACCAGGATTGTTGAAATTGTTGATGACACTGGTCCTGTATTCTCCCAAAGCTGAAGCAGCGAGGGTCTTTGTGATTTTGTAACCAAATAATGAAGTCAAGTTCAATAAATCAGATACAGGTTCGAATTTTGCTTTTGGAGCGCCTTCTTTTCTAGTATCTAATTTTTGCCATCCTAAATTGAGTGCACCACTGTTTCTCCAGAAGTATTTGTCTTCCAACTTGTTAGCAAAAGCATTGAAACTTCCTAAGATGGTAGTTGATTTAGAATCTGGATTTGGGTTGGCAATCCAGTTGTTTAAACCTGTGAAATTCACACCCAATGTTCCAAAAGAGCCTTTGTACCAGCCTGGAAACTTTGCAATTTGTGCATCTAAGTCTGCGATTTGAGTTTTTAATGGGTCAACTTGTGCTTGAATGGGAGCCAATTCTGCTTCAATAGCAGCTTTTTTTGCTTTCAATTCTTCAAGTGTCTGGCCAAATGCAAGTGTTGCCATAAAGCTCAATGAGAGTAAAAGGATTTTTCTCATAGTAATAATTTTGTATTGTTGATTAGTTAAGTATTTCAATTTTTTCTTTCAATAATTTGTGGATAGGTATTATCATTTTGCTGTTGTCAGTTGAAATTTCAATGATAGAATTATCCAATTTTGTAACCACACCCGTCACATTATCAATGATCACTTTATCCCCAATTTGCAATTTATCTTTGGAGTATCCAGAAGCTAAAAAATTAGCCACCACATCTTTTGATGCTAGACCATATCCTATCGAAAACGCTAAAACTGCGCCGGCTATGATGATAGAAATATTTCTTTCTAAAAATGCAGTATTGATATTGGTTTGCCCAAGTGCCATCAAAAAAACGGTAATGAAAAGGAAATAAAAGATGAAGTTTGCGATGATTTTTCCACTTGGAACTCCAAGTGATTCACAGGTTGTCAACACCAGTTTCCTGACCATATCTGCGCCAATGATTCCAAAGCTCAACATGCCGATAGCAACTATGATATTTGGAACTAATTCAATGGCTTTTGAAACCAAGTTTGACAAAGCTGGTAGACCCAATACATCTGTAGCAGCGACCAAAAAAATCAAAATCATAAAAACGTAGATGATTTTTGAAATGATTGCGCTGATCTCTATTTTGATGTTTGATTTGGAAATAAAGTCAATTTCTTCCAGTTTTTCTCCTAGTTTGTCGACACCCATTTTGTTTAAGACCAACTGGATGAGTTTAGTTACCGATTTGGAAATAAAATAACCAATGGCAAATATCAATATAGCTTTGATCAAATTGGGAATACCGACGGCAAAAGTATCGACGATCAATTTAAAGGCATTCGCAAAAACTTCAGTAAAATCCATAAGTGATTATTGATTAATTTGAAAAGAAAACGCTTTTTTTATTTTTTAGAATCCGGAACCAAGAATCTTCCAATGACTTCCATAACTTGAGGTAAATATAGAGTCACAAGATTTCCTATGAAATCAAAAGATCCTTTGTTTGCTTGTAAATTATTTTTTACCTGTGAGAATTGATCGCCTTTACCATCAATAATGGATCGCTCTAATTCTTTAAAACCATTATATCTATTGTCCATCGTAATGAAATTTTTCTTCATGAATTTTTACAAACTTCTCTTTTGCTCTTAACAATTGCATTTTTACCGCGCTTTCCGATTTTTTTACCACATCACAAATATCCTTGATGGACAAATCATCTTGATATTTCATCAATAAAAGAGACTTATCGTCTGCACGCATATCATCCAAAACTATTTTCATATGTTCGACTTTTACGGAGAGCAGTCGTTCGTCGTCTATATGATCTTCATATTGTTCAGTTTCGCTTATTTGGGCCAATTTTTCATCACCTTCAATGATCAATTTTTTCTTTCTTCGGGTTTCGTCTATACAAAAGTTGTAAGTAACACTATACAACCAGGTGGAGAACTTTGCATTTCCTTTGAAACTCGCTATGCTCAACAATACCTTCATAAAAATGTCTTGCATGGCATCCATCGCGTCGTCTTGATCTTTGAGAATGGTCACACATTTGGCATATACCTTGCCAGAATACCGCTCATATAAAACATCAAAAAGACGCGCATTTTGAGTTAAAAGATACTCAGAAATGAGATCTTCATCTGGTGTATTGGCGTTGATTGCGCCACTGATGACAGCATTAAGCAGATTAATCATAAAAACCTTTTTATTCCTTGCATCAATGACTCACTTTCTTTGGACGCAAAATGGAAATAAAGTTACATGTTTTTCTTAAAATTTATTAAATATTAGTTTGTTATATCTATTATTGGCTAGAGACCACTTGATTATGAATGGGTTAATTAATATATTTTTTTTTAAAAAGAGTTTGCGAACTGCGAAACTGAAGTAGCCAAATTGCTTGCTATATTGCTGGGACCAATTACTCCTGTGCAAGAACGACAGCTGGCCGCTGCGATGCAATGCAAAACTGCGGAAACTGCTGAATTGCAAAATTGGTGAATGAAAAGAGAAAGTGTGTGAAGGGGCGAATTGGCTTCCAGCCTGTTCAATTTCTGGAATGCTTAGAGAACATGAATGCAAGCCGAACCTCCAGCCGATCTGAATTGCGAAATTGAGTGAATGAAAAGAGAAAGTGTATGAAGGGCGAATTGGCTTTAGCCTGTTCAATTTCTGGAATGCTCAGAGATCATGAATGCAAGCCGACCCTGCTTTAGTCTGTTCAATTGCTGAACTGCGAAACTGCTGAATTGCGAAAATGCAACTGAGTTCATAAAGTTGAAAGTAGAAAGTTCATAAAGTTTTTTTGAGTTCATAAAGTTGAAAGTAGAAAGTTCATAAAGTTTGCTGAACTGCTGAATTGCGAAAATGTTGAGAAAAAGAGAATGAAGGGCGAATTGGCTTTAGCCTGTTCAATTTCGGGAATGCTCAGAGATCATGAATGCAAGCCGACCCTGCTTCAGGCGGTTCAATTGCTGAATTGCAAAACTGCGAAACTGCGAAACTGCAGAATTGCGGAAGTGGTTAAATGAACAGAGAAGGTGTATGAAGGGCGAATTGGCTTTAGCCTGTTCAATTTCTGGAATGCCCAGAGATCATGAATGCAAGGACCCTGTAGCGTTCAAACTGCGAAACTGCTGAATTGCGAAAATGTTGAGATAAAGAGAATGAAGGGCGAATTGGCTTTAGCCTGTTCAATTTCTGGAATGCTCAGAGATCATGAATGCAAGCCGACCCTGCTTTAGTCTGTTCAATTTGCGGAACTGCTGAACTGCTGAATTGCGACTGAGTTCATAAAGTAGAAAGTTGAAAGTTCATAAAGTTTATTTGAGTTCATAAAGTAGAAAGTTCATAAAGTTAAAAGCTTTAAACGCATAAACAAATAAACATCTTTAACTCGAAGCACTGTCGATTTCATGGAATTCCATTTTTCAAAAAATAAAAAAAGGAGCCATTCAACATTTGATCAGCCCCTTCAAATTACTGGAAATATAAAAGATGAATTATTGCACGTTTAAAGTGTACGTTATTTCGATGTCAGTTTCTCCACCAGCGTTCGCTATGTTTCCCTCCTTAACACCTGAGGCAGATTTATTGGGTTCGTGTCTCAATGTTACTTTGATGGATTGGTTGCTTGCAGCAGCACCTGTTTTTACGGTAGTTTTTAGACCAATAGGATTGCCATTTGCGTCCGCATCATTGTAAGTAATGGTGATTGCAGAACTTGGCGCATAGAAAAATTGATGATCCACAGACTCCTCCTCAACTTCAATGGTGATGTCTTCTACAGGGCTTTCTGATTCATTCAACAAGGTGATGGTGCCGTCATAAGTAGTATTTGGAAGTAATGGACCTGAAATTGCAAAGGTTGGAGCATTTCCACCGTCGCCATCCAAATCTTTGTAAGTGCAAACAACGGTTGGTATGGCTATATTCATGGGTCGCAAAGTATAGGTTACAGTGGTGATCAGCTCTTCTTCATTTTCAACCTCAACTTCTTTGTCACAAGAATGCATGATAAAAAGTGGTGCCATAAGTATACTCATCATCAAAGTTTTACGAAATTTAATTTGAAATTTTTCCATCTCTAATGTTTTATTGTTTAAAATTTGTAATTCATATTTAAGGTTATATTTCTACCCAAGTCATTGGCAAAATATCGCAGACGATTGAGGTAATCTCTATATCCTCTATTCAAAATATTATGTATTTGTAATTCGATTTTTATTTGGTTTGAAAACAAATTGGCTTGGTAACCCAGATGGAAATTAATCAAAGTGTATGCATCTGGAGCACGCTGAAAATCACTGCTCGGGTCTACATGAGATTGCTTTCCACTATAAGCCACAGCCAATTTTGTCGCCAGTGAACTTGACTTAATTTTGGAAAGTGCCAAGTCGTAATTGATAGATGAAGTAACTCTGAGTGGGGGAGTAAATACAATTTCATCTTTTAAAATGGTATTTCTCGCCCGGATGTAGGCTGCTTTGGTTGACCATTCTATGTTTTTATGCAGATTTACCACGTACATCCCATCTATTCCACCAATCAGAGCGTCAGTATTCTGATAATTGTAGGCTAAAAATGCTCCTCTGATGGTCAGTTGGGGTTCTGGTTGTGGGACGAAATAGATAAAGTTATGCACTCTTTGTAAATAGATCGTCGTCAATATGGTACCGGCTTTACCAAAATTATGGCTTAGGTCTAGGGTTGATTTAAGTGATTTTTCAAGATTTAGGTTAGGATCACCAAATTCCAATGCTGCAATACCTTGATGCAGGCCGGAATTGTACAACTCATTGATCATAGGAGCACGAGCAATAAAGGAAATATCTGCTTTAATAGAAGTTTTTTGAAGTAAGTAATTTACACCTATATTCAAAGCACCAGCATGAAATTGCCTTTTCACATCTTGAACAACATTGTTGCGTATGGGGTAAACTTTATACAAATAATTTTCATAGCGAGCACCAAATTCTAGATTTAACTTGCCCAACTTCCATTTGTGTTGGGCAAAGACAGCAGGTACAAAGCTGAGGTAATCTGGAATGAGCGGCAAACTTCCAGTACCCGCTACATTCGTATTGTTTTGAAATTTGTATTGCAGACCAAAAAGCGTTGTATGGTTGGTACTGTTATTTTTTTCCAAAGAAGCATTAAAAACATGGCTGGCTAAATTGAGATCCACGATAGGAATATCGCTTCGACCAGCTCTCCGCACGTCAAATTCCCGACGCCTATTGTTTTGAAAGTTATAAGTTACCGATAGGAAATTTTCATCACCAAAATGTTTGGAATATTGTGCTTTGGTGGTCAAATGCCCAACAGATTGTCGAGGAGCAGCGATCTCATAACTGAATGTTTCCTCAGTGAAAAAAGGCACGTCACGTTGTAAGGCCTCTTTCAAATCATTGATATTGCCAATATGTGCGCCTCTGAGTATGCCCAAATTCTGCGAAAAATACGAACCTTGAATTTCCCAAGATTGCTTTTCATCATATTTGCCGACTTTGATATTTCCTGAATACTCCTCAGCTCCTGTATTGTTTAACAGGTAGGTATCAGTTTTCTGGTCACCCATTTTTTTAAAAGCCACATTTCCCCGTACAGCCAAGTCAGCGAATTGTTTTTGCAGCCTTGTATTCAAACCAAGTGCGTTGCCATTTGATTGAAAAAAAGAAGTGACATCTCCATGTAAATGAGGATCTAAAATTGCCTTGGCAGATTCCACCAAAATAACGCCACCCATTGCCTGCGTACCATACAATATAGGTGCGCTGGATTTGATCACACTCACTTTATCTGCACCATCGCCACTGATTTCCGGAGCATGATCGATTCCCCATTGTTGGGATTCAAGGATTACACCATCACTTACCACGGCAATTCTATTACCAGAAAGCCCTTGGATGATGGGTTTGGTCACGTTACTACCCGTTTTAATGATGTCTACACCAGGTAATGCGGCTGCAATGTCAGCCAGCGTATGGCCTTTGAGTTGTTTTAATTTATCTCCACCTATGCTATAGACGGATTGACTCATGGAGTGCTGATGATTGTGATCCACAATGGTTACCTCAGATAAAACCTCTTCATGATGCTCAAGTAACAGGATCAGCGTTGTGTCATTCAATAGATTGAGGTAAAAGGATTTTGATTCACAACCAATATGGGTAACTTCCAAGTGAATGAGCCCAGGGCATAAGCTGTCTATGCTAAAATTGCCTTTTTCATCTGCTACGGCACCTTTACTTAATTCAGGAATAAAAATTGTCGCATAAGAAAGTATTTCATGGTGATTTTGATCTTGCGTTGTGCCCTTGATTGACAATGAGCATTGGCCAAAGAGTGACCAGGAAAATAGAAAACAAAAAATTACGATATATACCTTCAATATTTACAAATTGATACACAAAGGTATTTTTATCTTTCGGTAAATGCAACATTGTTGCAAAATAATTTTTCATTTAGAAACAGTTCGGGCAAAAAGAAGCCACAATTCATATAAGAACTGCAATTAATTAGATTGTTTTTACAAATAATGGATTGTAAACAAAAGTGTTGATGAGCTTTGAAATGGGTAAATACAATGAAATAGGTAGGAATGTAGCATCCAAAAATCCCCTACGCTAAGTTTTACGGTTATCAAACTGTACGTAAGGGATTGAGTAGTGAGTTTAATTTATATTCCGTAAAAGCCCATCGGCTCTTACATCTCTTTGACGGTTTTTGCGATTCGCAGAGCAATGTTCGATAATTTTTCATAAATAACAAAATAATTAATATAAGATTTATGCTATATGATCAATATCGGGTGGTTACCCTGAGTTTACTCGTGCACTGCAGCAGCCTCCTCTAGCTGTTTGTAGAACTCATTTCCCTTCGCTCGAATGATGGCTTCCTTAAGAAAAACATACACTGGGACTTTGAGTTTTTCGCCATTACTGCAAGCAGGACTGCAGATATCCCACTCATCATAGTTCCATGCCTCAAAATTACCATATTCATTTTTTGTCACTCTGATGGGGTACAAGTGACAGGAAATAGGCTTATTGTGAGGAATGAGGCCTTCTTTATGACATAATTCTATGCCACACAATGAGATTCCATTTGCATCTTTTGTAAGGTAAACACAAGCACCATCCTCATGCAATGCCGTTCCCCAAGTCGAAAAATCTTCGTAATAAGCAAAGCCATTGCCTTCTTTGAGCAATTTTTGGCTTGCCTCAGGTAGAAATGGTCCAATTACCTCATTATAGGCAGAAATATTTTTGATTTCTTCTTCCTCGACAGGTGCACCATAATCACCTTCCCAGCAACAAGCACCTTTGCAGGCGTTGAGATTACAGACAAAGTTGGTACTGATTACCTCGTCGCTGATGATTACGTCCTCTATTAAAATCATATGAATGTACTAAGTGTTTGAAAGCGCAAAGTTAATTGTTATTTGGGAGTTTTTGGGAAATTGCTATTTAGTAAAGGGAAAGGTTAGATATAGGGATTGGTTTCATAGATTGAATATGTTAAATCTTCAATCTTTTTGCTTTCTAATATTTTATAAAAGGTTGCGCTCACAGATTTCACGGATTGCCACATAAATTTCACAGAGTTAATGGTTGAATGATTGAGAATTTAGTGCAAAGATCTAATATGTTAAATCTTCGATCTTTAGATAGTGCCGCTTCTGTGATTGATTGAATATGTTAAATCTTCAATCTTTTTGCTTTCTTGTATTTTATAAAAGGTTGCGTTCACAGATTTCACGGGTTTCCACAGAAATTTCACGGAAGGATTGGTAAAATGAAAGAGAATTTAGAGCAAAGATCAAATGTGTTATATATTCGATCATTATTGGTGCTTTTTCTGTGATTGATTGAATATGTTAAATCTTCAATCTTTATTTTTCTACATATTCTATAAAAATGGGCTCACAGATTTCACGGATTTCCACAGAAATTCCACAGAAGAATTGTTGAATAGGAAAGCATTGAAAGCAAAGATCGAATGTGTTAAATCTTCGATCTTTATTGGTGCTGTTACTGTTATAGTTTGAATATTTTAAATCTTCAATCTTTATTTTTCTACATATTCTATAAAAAGGTGCTCACAGATTTCACGGATTTACACAGAAATTTCACGGAAGGATCAGTAAAATGAAAGAGAATTTAGAGCGAAGATCGAATGTGTTAAATATTCGATCTTTGGTATGGGCTCCACTCTCGGATTGATCAGCTCTACACCGCCTTTCCATCAAACCTTTTACCATTCAAAAACAAAAAATCTTCTATATATTAGGCTACATTATAAATATTATATTTATTTGTAATGTGTAATATTATCATTTTATGAGTATTGTTTGGGTCGGAGCATGAAATGAAGGTTTACAACTTTTTCTTCCTGCCGTTTTGCATTGAATGTGCGTTTATTTAAAAAGATACTGAGTGAGGTTTAGCTTAAGAGGTCATTTTGTTTGTTTGCTGGTTTTATTTACTTTCAGTTTGATGGCTCAGAGGGGCAAATATCGCTCTCCCGTCAATCATGGGATTACGCTTGCTGGGTCTTTCGGCGAACTACGGTCATCGCATTTTCACGCAGGTATTGATATCAGACCTTCAGGTAAAAAAACGGCTGATACGATTTATTCGGTTGCTGATGGCCTTTTGTCCAGAGTGAAGACTCAAAGGGGTGGCTTTGGTAGAGCCATTTATATTGATCATCTCGATGGAAATACGAGCGTATACGCCCATTTATCATACTTATTTGACCCCATTTCTTCATTAGTTTATAAAGAACAAATGAGGTTGGAATCTTATGAAGTAGATATTTATCCAGAAAAATCTAGTGTTAAAATCAAAAAAGGACAGGCCATTGGATTGATGGGTAATGCAGGGAATTCTTATGGTGCACACCTTCACTTCGAAATAAGAGAAACAGTAAGCGAAGTTCCAATCAATCCTTTTCTGTATGGAATAAAATCTGTGGACAAAATAAAACCTACTATCTCTAGTATTGGGCTTCATGGACTTCATGCGTCATGGTCAGATTCCTATTATACCAACATCGGCAATGGTTTTAATAAAGATGGGTCAGCTTCGCCACAATATGCTGTTCCTGCCTGGAGGGTAGGGTTGAGCGTGCAAGGTTTTGATCAAATGAATGGTGCTCCCAATAAAAATGGGTACTATGCCATCAAACTTTTTGTGGACGATACCTTGTATTTTCATAGTACCATGGACAGCGTTTCCTATGAAGAGGGAGATTTGATCGATTGTTATATTGATTATCCGTTGCAAGAGCGGGTCAACAGAAAAGAAGCCTTATTGTACAGGTTGCCTGCAAATACGGTAAGGACGATAAAATATGCTAAAAATGAAGGTGCTTTTCAAATATTTGCCAGTAAACCAAGGAATATCTGCATCAAACTGGAGGATTTTGAAGGCAATGTTTCGAGTGCCTATTTCAGCATCATCAGAGATACATTGATGGTGGGCAATCGGCAAATTCCAACTTACGAAAAAGCACTTAAGCAAAATGTTGATGAATCATTTGCTTTGGGCGATTTTCAATTTAAAATGTTGGCAGGTACGCTCGCTAAAGATGGTGGGATGAATGTGTCGGGTTATGGTAAATCTTATAAAGTTGGCGATGGAGAGCAAGCAATACTAAAGGATTTTGAATATTGTGTCATTATTCCCGAAGAATTGGCCCAAGAAAAGGATTTATTTTTTGCCAATGTTTCTTCATCAAAACCTGCTGTGAAAGGCGGTGTCATCAAGGATGGTAAATATTGTGGAACCATGAGTGCTTTTGGAAATTATCGATTCATCAAAGACAATGAAGCTCCAGTAATTTTACCGGTAAGTTTTTCGACAAATGCTACAGCAAAAAGCAACTTTACTTTTAAATTATCCGATAATGTTTCGTACCGAACTCCAGCTCGTACTTTTGAATATAAGGTATATATAGATGGCGTTTTTATTCCTTCAGAAATGAAAGAATTGACGGGTGTTCTTACTGTTCCTTTAGGGAAATTAACTAAAGGAAGCCATCAATTAGTTATCAAAGTTCGTGATTCTGCAAAAAACGAAGCGGAATTTTCAAAATTATTCAACAAGTAAGGCTTTAAATTTTAAATTATTTGGATTAAAGATTAAAGCAATATAATACTTAAATCTACGGTTTATATTTAGTTTAATTTTGTTGTCATACAGGTATGCAAAGCAAAACCTCAACAACTGGAAGGATTAGTTAAGAATTATATGATTGATTATTCATATCTGATTTAAGGCCCCGCATTTAATACGCATTTTTAGTGTAAGAATTTCTCCTTTGGGCTTGTATCTTCCATAAATTTTCTAGAACTTTGACGGTCCTAGGCAACCACAAAATCAACTAGCTTATTTACGAATTCTCATAATTTTTAACAGGTAATGTTCTACAAAGCAATCATACAAGGTAGATTAGACTTCGGCACGCCAAGAAGTTTTGAAACCGTCGTAAAGATGTATAATTACCGTGTTGAGAATTATCATAAGAATGATATTTTATTCAAAGCTGAGGATATTTTTAATGAGGAAACCAATGAGCTCAATATAGAGCGATTTGTAGGCAACGTGATGGAGAAGTCTTTTAAGAGCACTTCAGAATTACTGGATTATTGCGTACAATTTGCGGTAAATGGTTCGATAAGGGCATGGTTGGTTGACAATGGTGAAATTTTGCATTTCCACCTCATGGAACCTGCGAGTGATAAAGCCGCAGTGCAATCCTATATCAGGGGTAGAAGTTTGGTGAAAGTTGCTGGACGGCAAGATGAGGCAATTGAAGAATTGAGCAGAGCCATTGAAAAATATGATAAACACGCTCAAGCATATGAAAGAAGGGCGAAGACTTGTTTCATCATGAAAAAATACGGGGATGCAATGCGCGATTACAACAAATCACTCGGCATCGACCCTACCATTCCATCGGCATATTACGGCCGTGCAAGGGTTCATTTGATCAATAATGACTTGGAAGCAGCTGTTGCAGATTTCGATCAAGCCATTAAGAAGTCGGTTGCCCTCGAACCCATCCATTGGAAATCACGCAGATTGAAAGGGGAAACGCACATCAAACTCAAACAATATCTCAAAGCGATATTTGAATTGAAGCTTTTTACCAAAAGAGCATTCAAAGATGAAGATTCCAATAAAGGCTGGAAAAGATGGGCTTTTTATAACTACGGCATTGCCTTATTGGAAAACGAAAACAATGAAGAAGCTATTGAGGCATTCAACAGTGCGCTTGCATTACCAGAGGTAAGTGATGGCATCCAGATGGCTGATATCTTGCGCAATCGAGGTTTGGCCAAAAAGAAGAGTGGTAAAAACGGATACATCAAAGACATCAAGGAAGCGGCTAGCTTGGGTGATGCACTTGCAACCTCTTTGTTGCAACAGATAAAATAAGGATTAATATATTACACCTCTAAATTTTGTCTCGTTACAAAAATAGTACAGACGCAAGGCTTTGCGTTTCTCAATACCTGAACTTTAAATTTCATGAATTACGGGCGAAAGCTTATCGCCCCTTCAATACCCGTACAGACGCAAGGTCTTGTGTCACTTCATATTTTCAAAATACCCGACATACAGACGCAGGGCCCTGCGTCTTTCCTTGTTTGACACTTTATGAACTTTCCACTTTCCACTTTATGAACTTTAAACCATTCATTGGAATAATTTTATAATTTTATGCGTTTTTGACTGAAACCACTTTTGTCCTATGGGGCAAAAGCAATATTATGTCAATCATTACCATAGTAAGAAATAAATTTTATGGCGCAGGACTTCAACTTGCTTAATATATTATCACACATTAAAAATTGGTTTAAGAAGATTGTCTTTTTCACCTTGGCAGCAGGGTTGATAGTGGGCATAGTTTCTATTTTTTTGCCCAACTATTTTAAAGCAACAACCAGTTTTTATGCAGCAAACCCCTTGCTTGCAAATCCATCACCTTTGGGTTCCAATGAGCGAAGTTTACTTGCATTCGGAAACTCAAATGACTTGGACCGCCTTTTTGCGATAGGTCAAAGCCAAGGAATGTCAGAGGAATTAATCGGGAAATTTGATTTAGCTACCCATTACAAAATTGATACATCGACGGCCCAAGGTAAAAATAGGCTTTTGCTCAAGTTTGCTAGTAATTTCAACATGATCAAAAACCGGTTTGATGCCATCGAACTGTCTTTTGAAGATAAAGACCCTATCTTAGCAGCTAAGGTTGCCAATGCCGCTCGGGATTTTATAGGATTGCAAGCGTCCAAGATGATCAAATCAAGTAATACTTATCAAATGGTTGCCTTGCGCAGTGCCATCGAAAAGCAAGAAATGCAAGCCACCATATACAGTGATTCCATTTTGGCATTGAAAAAGAAATATGACGTGGTGAAAAGTATCAGCCAGGGAGATTTTCTGGCAGAGCAATTGGTAGAGACACGAGGCAACCTGGAAGAGGCCAAAGCTAAAGCCAATTTTTATAGCGGCAAGCCAGCCTATAGAGACTCTACAATCAAAAATCAAGCGAATGCTGCCGGTTTTGCACAAAAATTGTCCAAGATCAACCAAAATGTAGATGAGTACAATAATGTATTTTCTATTCTTTACAAATTGGAAGCGGAGTACAATCAATTGGCCTACCAAACCGGGCTTGATAAAGAACGAATTAAACAATACGAAGCACTAGATCAAAATGATGTATCCAGTATACATATTATAGACTTTGCTCATATTCCTTTGATTAAGTCTAGGCCACACAGATCCATTTATGTGATTATGGCTATGGCACTTGTTGCACTGACCATGACTGCTATTGCATTGATTGTAGAATCCAATGTTTACGAGCGTTTGCGACAACTTTAAGAGTAATATTTTGAAAATCAAAGACTTAGCAATCGACAAATACCAGGTTTTTACAGTTAGTGGTATTTTCGTTTTGTTATTGAGCTTTTTAGCAATCTATCTCGAACAAGTTCTGATTCTTACCATTCCTCTAGTCCTTATTTTGGGTATTCTTTTCATTACAGATTATCGGCTGCCTTATTATTTGTATTTTTTGGTGATGCCTTTTTCCATCGAGTATTATTTTCCGAGTGGATTTGGCACTGATTTACCAACGGAACCATTGATGTTGTTGATGACAGCCTCGTCCTTGGTATTGTTTCTTTCAGATGGGTCTAAAATTACGAATTTCAAATATCTGCAACCAATCACATATGCCTTATTGTGTCATGTATGTTGGATCGCAATTGCTGCTTTTACATCCGAATCGCCATTCATTTCTTTAAAGATATTACTTGCTAAAATCTGGTATATTATTCCTTTTTACTTCCTCAGTTTACATCTTGTCAAAGATCCTGCTTTCGTCAAAAAAATAATGGCCTTCACTTTTTGGCCTCTTTTGATAGCAACGGTTTACATCATCGTCAGGCACACGTCTTATGGATTTTCATTCGAAAGTGTGAATCATGTGGTGCGTCCTTTTTTCAGAAATCACGTTTCTTATGCTTCTGTTTTGGTCCTTTTTGTACCATTTGTATGGTTTTTATATAAACTGGAGGAACGGAATTCCATGAAATATTTTTATTTGTTGAGCATGGCGGTGATGGTCATGGGCATATATTTTTCCTATACTAGGGCAGCCATTTTGTCGCTCATTTTGGCTTTTGGCTGTTATTATTTGATAAAATGGAAATTGTTTTTTAAATCAGTGTTGCTGGGTGTACCCATTCTGATTTTTTTGGTCTATTTCCTGGTAAAAGATAATAATTACGTGCGATTTGCCCCAAATTTTGAGCGGACCGTGACCCACAATGATTTTGGAAATTTACTAGATGCAACTTATAAATTGGAAGATATTTCTACCATGGAACGAGTTTATAGATGGGTTGCAGGAGCTCATATGGTGGCAGAAAAACCTTATTTGGGATTTGGCCCAGGAACGTTTTATACTTATTATCAAAATTATACGGTCACTATGTTTGAGACCTATGTGAGTGACAACCCTGAAAAGTCAGGAATGCACAATAATTTTTTGATGATTTTGGTAGAACAAGGGTTTCCGGGCTTGATCATCTTTCTTATTTTTTGCTTGATGGTTTTATATCAAATTCAAGAACAATATTCAAAAACCAAAGATAAAAATGAAAAAATACTGGTCATGGCATCTGGTTTGTGCATCATCATCATTTTGTTGACCAATTTAATCAACGATACTTTGGAAGTAGATAAAATAGGGCCCTTCTTTTTCTTTTCCATTGCCATTATTGCGCGTAGCCATTGGCTCAATAGAAATATTGAAAGTGAAAGCATGGAGGTGAAGTAAAATTTGCAATGTGTTGATTTCTTGTCATTACTAAATAAGACCTTTCTCTAATATGTGCAGTGTCTTTTCTTTTTGAATCAAATTATCGTCGCATTGCTTTGAAATTGATAATTTTGCCACCATTTATGACGTTTGAGATTTCATGAACATAAAGGGTACACTTCTTTTAATCCTGTTTTTTATTATTGGCAATATCCAAATCAGGGCTCAAGTCACCGGTTATAATTCTTTCGCCGTGGCTATGAATGCAAACCCACTTTGTGATTTGTCTTTATTAGACGGTTTGATGGCAAGGAATCCTCCATTCGTCAGCTCTTCGGGCCCGCTCCCTTGTAATATGTTAGGAGGTAGAATTGATAATGTAATCATCTATCCATTCATAGCTACAAGCAATACAATTGAAATTCGTATTACCAACCAAGTTTGCAATACCATTTTTGTAAATCCTTTTACCTATACTGGTTTACAAGCTGGTTTTTTACAAGACACATTGAGCAAGTTTTGTCCAGACGTAGAGCCCAATGATCTCACCAATGGGACCACAACTGACATCATTCTGAGTAGCAACTCCTTTATTATAGGAAATAAGTATTTTTTATGGATCGATGGCAATGGCGGCTCAGAGTGCGGTTTTACGCTGGATGTAAGGCAAGGTAATAGAGTAGCACCTACGCTCAAAGAAATTGCATTGGCAAACAACTTGCTCAATGGCATCATGGTGGACAGCATCTTATTGGACACCATCGGACTCTGTGTTGGGGCAGATACTTTGGAAGTAGAAGTGCCATCCAATGGTTTGAATCTCAAGTATACATGGACTGTAGAACCAATTGTAGCTGGCTTTCCTACACCACTCATCGTCGATACTACCAATAAAATAAGTATTCCATTCCAAGACATTGGCGATTACATAGTCAAAGTTGTCGCAACCAATGGGTGTTCTGACTCAGACACGCTGAGTTTATTTGTGAAGGTTACAGATCTGCCTCAAGTAGAAGTATTTCCAGATATTTCATTTTGCCCTGAAAACCTGGATGCAATTCCTGACACATTGAGGCAATACGATCCAAATAATGATGGTGTTTTTGGATGGGGAGTTCCATTTGTTCCGGTTCAGGATACGGTCAGAGCTGTTTTTATCAATAAATATAAGTGTGAGGTGACCCAGCTGGTGAAGTTGACGATTCTAGATAGTCCCCAACCTGGAATAGACACCCTGTTTACTTGTCCGCCTTATGACAACAATGGCGCGCTGATAAACAGCTCACAAGTAATCAGATTTTTTCCTAATGTGCCTTCGTCCAATGGATGTGACACTTCTGTGAATAGGTATGTATACATTCCTCTGATACAAGGCCGCTTAGTCCCCAAAATATGTGTGGCTGGTGGACAGGATGAAATCGTTTTTATTGCAGATAGCATACACTTATTACCAGGTACAACATTGACTTATCGATGGGTCAACGTGGGCGGTGGCCTTGTCTCTGATACAGATGGTATTGATACCATTTTGAAATTGATAGTTGCTGGAAATTTTACATTAGAAATAATAGCAGAATATAAAGGCGAAAGATGTACAGTTGCCACCAATTTTGTAAGTGTGCAATATGATGGAAAAGGATTGGCACCTGGTAAACCAGATATCAATATCGAAAACACGATTTTTTGTCCTGGTGACCAAATCATCAGGTTGAAAGCTACCAGTTTGAATGCCACTAATTTTAATTGGACACTACCCGCCAATGCCAGCATTATTTATTCAACTTCAACAGGGGATAGTATAACGGTAGATTTATCCACCATTAAGGCAGATACTTTTTTTAAAATTGCAGTAAATGCAGAAAATGGATGCGGCAAAACGCCAGATGTTGAAACGCTTGATCTGTACAAAGTTTCTCAGGCTTTATTGGATTTCAATTTGCCAGAGTCCGGCTGCATTGGAAATAATTTATTGATAACGGTAGATTCTATTGGAACAAATGGTTACAGATATTCATGGGATATTGGTGGGGGCAGCGTGGTAAGGGGAGATACGCTTTCTTACGGTAATTTGGAATTAAGCTACCCTTCCGCAGGGAACTATAAAATAAAACTGAGTGCAAGACATAGCTCTTGTGGTACTTATGATACAACAAGAGCTATTAGTTTTTATGATCCTTTGGTGTCCATAACGCCAAGCTGTAGAGCTGATGCAAATACCATCAGGATCATGTGGCCTGGACAACCTTGTGTGGAAGATTATGAGGTAATTGCCAACGGAATCAGCCTTGGCGTAGTAGATAGCTTGGGTTATACTTTGAATGGGTTGAAAAATGACTCAACTGTAAGTTTTGAAGTGGTGGCTTTAAATAGCTGCGGATGTGATTCTATTTCCTACTTTGCCACTTGCACAACGATCAATTGCGATAATATTGAATTTTTTACCACCATTAGTGACACCGTCATTTGTGAAGGTGATAATAATTTGATTACGGCAGACACTCCTATTCCCCCCGCTTATTTTGGTGGGTTTTTGAGTTACTCGGGTGCGGGCATTGATCAGACGGGGAATATATTACCGGGAAATCTGCCCCAAGGAGTCAATGAATTTAAAGCAATTTATATTTACCAAGGTTGTATCGTAGAAGAAATATTTACTTTGGAGGTAAAAGGGAAACCAATATTCGACATTGTGATAGACAGTATGGTTTGTATAGAAGATACAGAATCTACATATACTTTAAATAGCAATCCGAGTGATCAATTGAGGTTTACGCTCAATGGCCAAAATGCTTCATCTACTGGAATAATATCTTTGAATACACCCTATACTTTGATTGGGACTGATTTATTTGGATGCATACATACATTGGAGTTCCAATTTGACAATACAGCAGAATCTTTTGATTTTGAGATTGTAGGAAATACCAATTTATTTGATGATGAAGTTTTACAACTTTCGGTTAATAATCTTGGCGGTCGGCAGATAGATTCCATTTTGTGGGATATTGATGGGGTATTTAGTTGTCAAACGGCATTGTGTAAGGATTATGTTGCTTTCAATTTAGCTCCTGGGGAGTACAATCATGAGGTGACCGTGTATTATGGTGATTGCGGGGTAAGCAACTCTTTGACGGTAATAATCCAACCAACCATCAAAATTTTTGTATCCAATGTGTTTTCTATAAATGCTCAAGACAATGAAAATAATGTCTTTTCAATTGTGACAAATGACTTTGAAGGTGACCTTGTTAGCCTTAAAATTTACTCGAGGTGGGGAGAATTGGTCCACCAACAGACATCTGAAACTGGATCAGAATTTGTTTGGGATGGCAGATTAAAGGACAATTTTGTACAGCAAGGCGTCTATGTTTATTTAGTCGAATATCTGAATAAGGAGGGAATACTCAAAACCCTGGTAGGAGATGTCACTGTATTAAAGTAAGACTTCTTTGATCTTCGGGACTTACCATTTTTCACCTAGTCTTTTTTCGATTCAAAAATTGCTGCATTTGTAGTTCTGAAGGAATTGCTCTAGCATTCCACAAAAAGTGTAAAAGAATTTAATCGATTTTTATACTTTTATGAACTTATCACAATTAGAAAAATCAAATAAAGGTATGAGTTCGGAAAAAACGGAGTTATTGAAGTCGTTTGGTACCAATATGGCCATCATTCTGGTGGTAAGTAATATCATTGGTTCCGGTGTTTTTAAGAAAGTAGCTCCGATGTCAGAAGGACTATTATCGCCCAATTTGGTGATTCTAGCATGGGTATTAGCGGGCATCATTACTTTGTTTGGAGTACTTTCTATTGCAGAAGTTGGCACTATGTTCCCACATTCTGGGGGCGCATATTCCTGGCTTGAACAAATGTACGGTCAAAAAATTTCATTTTTTTATGGCTGGTCTTGTTTTACTGTCATCCAATCTGCAACCATCGCCAGCATAGCATTTGTATTTGCCGGAGCACTCAATACTTTTGTGCCCTTACCTCAATTTAGTGACGAGATCAGCCAAATTGCCATCGGCCCTTTGCGGCCATTTGAGAATATAGGCGCTAAGATTGCATCCATTCTACTCATTGTTTTTCTATCTGTTGTGAATGCCCGTGGCGCAAAAAATGCGGGGATATTGAGCCAAATCTTTACATGGATCATCGTCATCTGCATCATTGGCATCATCATTTTTGGACTTACCTCAAGTGTTGGCGCTTTTCAAAATATAAGTAATGTATCAGCTCAGTATCCTCCTGCTGATTTTTCAAGATTCCATGGCTTAGGATTTTTTATGGTCATGGTCATCGCGATGCGAAATGCTTTTTGGGGATATGAAGGGTGGATCAGTTTGGGATACATCGGTGCAGAAATTCAGCATCCGGAAAAATCAATACCCAAAGCTTTGATTTCAGGTATCTTGATAGTAATTGGCATTTATGTTTGCATCAATTTTACATATCTGTACGTAATGCCTTTAGATGAATTATTAGCTAAGGTAAATGCAGATGAAAATAACATTGCTGCTGTGGTGGTGGTAGATAAGTTATTTGGAAATGGAGGTGCATACATTGTGAGTGCAATGATTCTCATTTCAACATTCGGTTGTACCAATGCCACCGTTTTGACAGCTTCAAGAATTTATTATGCAATGGCGCAAAAGAAACTATTTTTCCCCAAAGCGGCCATTTTGGATCCAGTAAGAAAGACACCCGTAAATTCTTTGATATACCAATGTATTTGGGCATCAATTTTGGTTTTGTCTGGTTCTTTTGACATGCTCACGGATTTATTGATTTTTGCAGCTTTTATATTTTACGGCATTACAGTCTATGGCGTCATTGTTTTGAGGAAGAAAAAGGCACATTTAGATAGGCCCTATAAGGTAATTGGATACCCAATAGTGCCAATGATTTTCGTCATCTTTTGTGTCATTTTGGTGGTGGTGTCATTTTTGGAAACTCCGCTACAATCCTTGATTGGTATTTGTTTGATTCTTTCAGGACTTCCTTTTTACCTCAAATGGTCAAAATCTAAAGCTGTAGCCGAAAGTCAGTCGATGCAATAATGAACTAAGTTTAAACAATTTGGTTACCTTTACGGCATATTCAAGAGCAAAGTCGCTTTTTTAAATTCACTCATTCTATTTTTGACTAAAGTATGTATAGAAAAAATAAATTTAAGTTGACAATAACTCGCAGGAATAGCTTCACAAGTTAACTTAAAAATTAATGAGTACATTCAATATTAGATTAGAAGTGATGAATACCATTGAGCATTCGATGGGTGATTTACTAAGACAATATATTAAACCCATAGAAGAGAACTGGCAACCATCTGACCTTTTGCCTGATGCAAATGATCCTGAGTTTTATGACCAAATCAAAGAAATTCAGGCACTTTCCAAAGAAATGGATTATGATTTGCTCACCGTTTTGATTGGCGATACCATCACAGAGGAAGCTTTACCATCTTATGAATCTTGGTTGATGAATGTTGAAGGAGTTGATCAAGAAAGCCGTTCTGGTTGGGCCCAATGGGTGAGATCTTGGACAGCAGAAGAAAATAGGCATGGAGATTTGCTCAATAAATATCTTTATTTATGTGGTAGGGTGGACATGAGACAATTGGAAATCTCGACACAATACCTGATCAATGACGGTTTTGATATCCAAACAGGCAGAGACCCTTATCGAAATTTTGTTTATACCAGTTTCCAAGAGCTTGCAACCAATATTTCTCACCGAAGAGTAGCAACGCTTGTCAAAAAAACAGGGAATAACCAACTTGCAAAAATCAACGGCATCATAGCCGCAGATGAAGCCAGACACGCAGCGGCTTATATGCATTTCATCAGCATGATTTTTGAATTGGATCCAAGTGAAATGATGTTGGCTTTTGATGATATGATGAGAAAAAAAATCGTCATGCCTGCCCACTTCATGAGACAATCGGGTGATAAAATTGGCGAGTTATGGGGGCACTTTTCAGATGCTGCTCAACGTGCGGCCGTGTACACCACTCAAGATTACATTGACATATTATCTTCTCTTTTGAAAGCATGGAATATTGAAAATATTTCAGGACTTAATGATTCTGCTGAGAAAGCGCGTGATTATTTGATGAAATTGCCTGCCAGACTTCAAAGAATTTCTGAAAGAATCGTCATTCCAGAAAAGCAATATGAATTCAAATGGATAGGTAATTTATAAACCTAGTTTTCCAAAAAGTTAAGGCCTATCCAAAGCTTTTTTTGAACAGGAATTTCATTTGAGCTTCTCAATATCTTCTGAGGTATCTACATCGAAAATCCCATCTTGAAATGGAACCAAAGCCACTTTATTGGCATATTTTTTAATGATGGACATTGCTCCACGATCCCCGCTTAATTTTCTTATTTCCTCAAAAAAGCTGCTTTCAAACAGCGCTGGAGTTCCTTGTATACCTTCATAATCACTGGCAACTATTGGTTGATGATTTAAATAAAATTCATCCACGATTGCTTGGATATTGGATGCCTTGAGATAAGGCTGATCGCAAACCAAAAACACCACATATTCAAGATTTGGTACTTTTTCTTTAAGGTAATCTAATCCACAAATAATGGATGTTGAAAGTCCTGATGGCCAACTGGGGTTGATGACAACATTAATTTCTCCAAAGTTTGTTTTTGCTTGAATGGTTTCTGCATTCGCACCCAAAACGACCACAATTTCAGAGACGGATGTTTTTTGCGCTTCTTGAATGACATTTTGAAGCAATGACTTATCGTTGACTTCAAAAGTTTGTTTGGGAAAACCAAGTCTGGAAGAAGCGCCCGCCGCCAATATGACTATACCTCCGCGCATCAACCAATTTTTTTGTGGTGGATCTCTGTATTTTTTCTGGAATGGATAGTATCGGCTTTGGTTCTTAAAAACCCACCGGGCTTATTTGAGAAAACCGCTTTAATTTCTGCAATGATGCTTAATGCAATTTCTTCTGGGGTTTCTGCGCCAATTTCCAAACCTACCGGACCATATATATTTGCCCTTTGATCCTCTGTGAGCTCTATATCCATTTTGGCTAGATCATCATACATCCTTTCCATTTTCTTTTTAGGTCCTAATACACCGATATACCTTATTTGCTTGAAAATCAGATGTTTGAGTAATCCAAGATCATATTTATAATTATGTGTCATCAATACAAAAGCTGTGTAATCATCCATTTCGAAATTGGCCAAAATATTTTCTGGTTTGCTTACTAAAACCTGACACGCATTCACAAACCTTTCTTCCTTCGCTAGATTGTGCCTCCCGTCAACAACATGCGCCTTCCAACCCAATGCGTCTACCATATTGACGAGTGGCAAAGCGTCATTTCCAGCTCCGACAATCACAACTGAAAGTGGTGGGCTTATCCACTCTATAAATGCAGTTTTCGACTCCGTTTCTGACTCAAAAGCGATGAAGGTTGATTTTTTATTTTTGAAAGTTTCTTCTACGCTCTCTAAAACGGCATTTTTGAGCACTTCATCCAATATCTGACCATGGATTTCACCTGATTCTTCAACCAATAAGCATGTTCCCAATTGCGGTTGTAACTTATTTTTCAAATCAAAAATGGTGACTAATATGCAGTTTTGCCGCCTATTCATGATTTTTTTTAAAAGTGAAATGGGGTTTGATGATTGGTTTGAGTGGACGGGTTCAAACAACACCTGAATGATACCTTCACAGCCAAGTTGGGCTCCAAAAAAAGCATCATCCTCGTCTGTTGAGTCGTAAGTTACAATCTTGGATTGCTGTTGGACCATGACCAATAAAGCTTTTCTCAATGCATCTCCTTCCAAACATCCGCCACTGATCGCTCCCGTCATCTGGCCATCTTCTGCAACCAACATCCTTGCACCTGGACTTCTATAGGAAGATCCATCTAAATGGACAACAGAAACGAGCGCACATTTTTTACCCGATTCAACAATCTGATCATAGGCTTCGATGGTTTGCTTGTATTCATTCATTGTGAAAGAACAGTTATGGATTTGATGATTACAAACATAAGCATATTCTGCAATTCTGTACAGATTGTACAAGGAGAGCCAATATCTTAATTTGTTGCTTTTGAAAATAAACCCTTAAATTGCAAATAGATTTTTAATAAATAGAGCTTTGAAAATTACGACGGTTTTAGCAACGCTGATGCTTTTATGGTATTGCCAGTCTTTGGTTGGGCAGAATAATTTGGGAGCTGCTAAAGTACAAAACAAGGGTAGATTTCCAGCAGCGGGGGTCATTACACAATCTTCTGGACTGGCTTTGGACCCGGATGGAATACACTTCTGGACTCACAATGATCAAGGAAACGCCACAACCAAAATTTACAAATTCTTACCTGCAAATGGCAATACTACTGTTGCAATTGTTGATTCTGTGCAAGTGGTGGGCCATCAAAATCTGGATTGGGAAGACATGGCCAAGGATCAGAATGGAAATTTATACTTGTGCCAGACGGGGAAAAATTGCAATACATTGAGTCCACCAGAATGCCCTGGTCGATATTTATACAAAATTTTGAAAATGCCTTTTGCTAGTTTAAATGCACAGGCTTCCATCGTTCCAGATAGTTTTATTTTTAAATATCCGTTGCCACCAGCTTGTAATCAAAATGGGAGCGATACCACTTTTGTGAATGCAGAAGCAGCCATTTTTTTCAATAACAGTATTTATATTTTTACCAAAAACATTTGGTCCAAAGTCACTAACAATTGTGGGAATTGGCTTGAAACTTCCACCTATTTATTTAAAATTCCATTGACTGCGGGATCAAGTGCTGCAAATCCGATAGTGGGAGAATACTTGGGGAGTTATAATTTGAAGATGAGTGAGGCGGATAGTACTACCAATTATTATAAAGTCATAGCCGGAGCAATCAATCCATCTCAGCAGGTAGTCAGCCTTGTGACTCCCGCTCGAGTGTGGCAATTCAGAAATTTCACTGGAGATAATTTTTTCAATGGAGATGTCAGTTATCATTCATTTTTGGATGATGGAGGAAATGCGGTAATCAGAGGTTATGAAGGTGCCGATTTTTACAACAACGATCTTTTATATTTATCAGTTGATGGGACCAATGGTCGGCTTTCAACTGTAAACATCGACTCTTTATGTACCAATATACGAAGCTTGGATGATCATTTACCTGGATCTTTACGCACAGCTTTATCTTGCGCATCCCAAAGCGATACCTTAAGTTTTAATTCAGCTATAGCCAATCAAAATTTAATCATAGACGCACAAATCAACATCACTAAGAATATCTCTATAGTTAATACTCAAAGTAATGTGACCATTCAGTCATTGACAAATATGCCAGCAATGTTTGCAATCAATCCAATGAAACAAGTATATTTAGAAGGGTTTAATATGGAAGCGGCCAATTATCCAGATAATTTCTCTATTCAAAACAATGGGAATTTGACGTTGAAAAATATAACCGTCAAAAATTTTCCAGGGCAAACCAAAAATGTTATCAATAAATCTGGGGCAACACTAACAGTTATCGGCGACGTAGATATAAAAACAAATTAGTAAATTCAACTTTCAAATTATTATTATGAAACCAGCAATTACCATCATCGCACTTTTATTTGTACAAGTTTTATGCGGGCAGCAAACTGACCTGACAAAGTCCATACAAACTGCGGCTCTATCTATCGAACAAAAAGTCATAGCATGGAGACACGACATACACCAGCATCCAGAACTTGGGAATCGAGAAGTGAGGACATCTGCTTTAGTCGCCAAACATCTCGAATCTTTAGGTATACAAGTGACCAGAAACGTAGGGGTGACAGGAGTAGTAGGTGTTCTGAAAGGAGGTAAGCCCGGGCCAGTAGTAGCTTTGAGAGCTGATATGGACGGTTTGCCCGTTGCCGAACGAACAGATGTTCCTTTTGCATCCAAAGTGATCGCTGAATATAATGGAGAACAAACTCCCGTGATGCATGCATGTGGCCATGATACCCATGTAGCCATTTTGATGGGTGTGGCGGAAATATTAGCTGGTATGAAGAAAGATTTAGCCGGAACAGTGAAATTTATATTTCAACCTGCTGAGGAAGGTGCACCAAAAGGCGAAGAAGGTGGTGCGAAGTTGATGGTAGCTGAAGGAGCCTTAGAAAACCCAAAGGTTGATGTAATTTTTGGCTTACACATCAATGCGCAATTGGAAGTTGGTAAGATTAATTATCGGCCAGGCGGTTTTTTTGCTGGAGTTGGAGATATGCGCATTACCGTCCATGGCAAACCTTCTCATGGTGCAGAACCTTGGTCTTCTGTCGATCCGATTGTGGTGTCAGCTCAAATCATCAACAATTTACAAACCATAGTGAGTAGAAATGTCAACATTACTGAAAACCCAGCTGTAGTGACCATTGGTGCAATCCATGGTGGCAATAGAAGTAATATCATCGGAGAGAAAGTGGAAATGTTGGGCACGGTGAGAACCCTGAGTGATAGAGATAAAGACTTGGTTTATGGCAGAATCAGACAGGTGGTGGAAAAAACAGCTGAGTCAGCGGGTGCCACAGCTGTTTTGGAATTGCCCTACACGATGGAATATCCAGTAACAAAAAATGACCCCGAGCTCACGGCGATGATGCTTCCTACGTTACAAAAAGTTGCAGGTCAGGACAAAGTATTTTTGGTGCCCGCAGAGACTGGTGCCGAGGATTTTTCCTTTTTTGCCAATGAAGTTCCGGGTTTATACTTTTATATCGGTGGAATGCCTATTGGTAAGGATGTAAAAACTGCAGCGCCACATCACACCCCTGAGTTTTATGTGGATGATACTTCTATGATCACTGGTCTCAATGCTTTGAGCAATTTGGTCGTTGATTATATGAAGATGAAAAAATAGAAAATGGAGATGACGGAAATCGGAGATCGGAAATCGGAAGACAGAAAGCAGTGAGCTTCGAGCCACCAGCTACGAGCTTTTAGTTTTCAGCTGTCAGCTTTTGACGAAATGATGTATACAGTTGATGGAAATCAGTAAAGGGATACAGGAAACCGGAAACGGGAGACCGGAGACCGTGAAGTTTCATGATTTTGGTTGACAACTTTTATTCCATATTATGTTTGTTGTTAAATTTGTGAAATGGAGTTTTATTTCGTGAATTCGTGGCAACTTATTTTTTAGGAAATAGGAGGACGGAGGATGTGAAATGACTAGGAGAAAAATCTCTAAACTGAAGGAATCACCACCCACATATCCAGGCTTTTGCAAGGGATCATTTGCCACTGGCTTTAGCCTGTGGCAAAAGGAACAACCGACAACTTGGGCTTTAGCGCAACATTTCCCTTAACTTAATTCAGGGAGTAATCTGTTTTCCGCGTGCGTATCAAAGAAGGTTAAGACGCTAAATATGGTATCTCTACGGGGCAACATCACCCAATCGAATGATTTGAGGACTAAAATTGTAAGTAGGATCACTACCCGTGATTTTCAATTGTTTTGGTTCCATAACTAAAGGAGCTACACCACCATTCCAATTTGGTATCAATCGTAAGATCACTTTTCTAATGTCTACAATGTCTTGTACATCTACCTTAGTGTCACCATTCACGTCACCTGCAATCAAAGATGGTCCTTTTAAAGTATCTAATCTGAGGATGTGTTTTCGCACCGCAACTAGGTCTATTACATTGATTTTGCTTGCATCCAGTGTACTGGTTGACTCAAATGAAATGAAAGGTTTGTCAGTTTTTGGAAAATTTGCAGAAGGATAATCAAAAACCAACTTGTTATTTTCTGTCAAGGGAATTGCTTTTTTATATGCAGTTTCAGTCTCAGATTTTAGATAAAAATTGGATCCAGCAGGGAAAGCACTTACTCCAGGTAAAACGAAATTTACGTTGATTTTTGAAGGAATGTTCTGAGCTTTATAAACCAAAGCACTGTCAATTCTTTCATCTAGCCTATTGGGGACAACATCATACATATAGGTACCATCTGGATTGATGACACAAAAACTTGGAGTTCCTGTGTAAATGCCTACATCGATGTCGGTATATGCGGTCACCACACTCGTTGCGCCGCCAGCAGACCCAACTGAAGGGAAAGTGATGCCATGTTTTGCTTTATATCCTTTGATTTCGTCATTGGTATCACCCGGGAGAATACTCAATTCAATGAATTGCACTCTTTGACTTCCTGATCCATATTTCACATATGATGCCTGAATTTTTGGAGCAATGGCGTTACAGGGCGGACAATCCACGAAAAATAATTTTACAACTACTACCTTATTTTTGTCCAGGTAATCTGTGTACAATTTGTGCATTTTTCCATCTGTGTCCGTAACAGAAAAATCTGGAACTTTTTTCTGTGACATCGCAAAGACAGTAACAAAGAAGGATAAAACAAGCGTATGTAATAACCTTTTCATTTTCTGATATTTTGTTTTAGGTTTATGACCAACATTCGGCAGAAATCACCTGCTTTTAGCATTGAGAAAAAAGATGTGTGCTAATCCAACATACTTTTTTTGTAAAAAATGCTTACTTTATATCAATACTATTGCAAAATGCATTCCACAAAATGAATCGTTTTGATTGATGTTTACAGTTTATAAATCAATGCACAACAAATCATTTTTGCCAAGTGGTTGTTACAAATATACTGATATTCAACAACTTAATACAAACCAACATTCATATAAAAATTTATTTAATATGTAAATTCAAAATGAATGAGAATTTTTACTGCTTAACATTCAATTTTACCATATTTTTGTATGAAACAACAATATTAATTCATTGATACCCAAAGTATATTTTGAAACCATTGATAACCTGAGTTATTCAGAGGCATGGGAATATCAACAACAATTGCAAAAAGAACTCATTTCTGCAAAGCATGATGCAGCTCAGCAACAGTTGAAGAGCTTTTCTCAGGATCATTATTTGTTGTTTTGTCATCACCAACCAGTCTATACCTTAGGTAAGAGTGGAAGTCTCGATCATTTGTTGATGTCAGAAGAAGAGCTTAGTGCAAATAAAATTGAATTTTTCAAAATTAACCGAGGAGGGGATATAACGTATCATGGTCCTGGTCAAATCACGGGTTATCCTATTTTTGATTTGGAGGAATTCTCCACCGATGTCCATTTGTATGTAAGAAATTTGGAAGAAGTAGTCATTAGAACATTGGCGACCTACGGAATTTTTGGTGAACGAATAGAAGGATTTACGGGAGTTTGGATAAAAGATGATGTCACCAAAATACATCGTAAAATATGTGCCATCGGGGTTCATTTATCCAGATGGGTAACCATGCATGGCTTCGCATTCAATGTCAATACAGATCTTTCTTATTTCAAAAACATCATACCTTGTGGCATTGCAGATGAAGATAAAATTGTCACCTCTCTTGCCAATGAGCTGGGTGTAAATGTAGAAATAGAAGAGGTGGAGTTACGCCTCAGAAATGCCTTTGAAGAAGTTTTCAACCTACAATTAATAGCAAAACATGAGCGAATTACAAGCTAAAAATGTACAAACATCCAAAACCATCATGACGGAAATGGTCATGCCCAATGACACCAATGCCTTTGGCAATTTGATGGGTGGAAACCTGATGAAATGGATGGACATAGCAGGTGCCATTTGTGCTGCCAAACATGCAGAAAATTATGTGGTAACGGCTTCTGTTGACAATGTTTCATTTGATAGTCCCATTGGGCTAGGTGACATCATTACCATTGAAGCTGCAGTTACCAGAGCTTTTAATACATCATTGGAAGTTTTTATCGAAGTTTTTGTCCATGACATTAAAAATAAAAAATACAGAAAATCCAATAATGCTTATCTCACGTTTGTAGCCATTGATCCTGATACGATGAGGCCAACAAAGGTTCCAGAAGTAAAACCAGAAAATGAACTGGAAGAAAATTTATTTGCTGGGGCGCTAAGAAGAAGGGAAATCAGGTTGGTACTTGCGGGAAAAATGAAACCTGGGGATGCCATCAAGGTAAGGGAATATTTGGATTTGCATAAGTAACTATACAAAAAATAAATGAATCACCTCACTACCGGTCAATTTCATGGGCAAACCAATCAGATTTTACATCTGCCTGGTATTACATTGACCGATACAGAGTATACTCAACCAAAAGTCGACTGGCATTACCATGAAAATGCATATTTCACCTTCATTTTGGAGGGCAGTGTCCTGGAAGGAAATAAAAAAGAAGTATACAATTGTGAAGCAGGAGATTTGTTATTCCATAATTGGCAAGACCCCCATTACAACATCAAACCAGATGGATTTACCCGGGGTTTTCAGATAGAATTAAATAATGATTGGTTTGATAAATTTGGATTTGAATCTTCCAGAATTCAAGGTAGTATGAAAATTGATCATCCAACTAGCAAACTGCTTTTGTACAATATATTTAAGGAAACGAAAATTAAGGATGAATCTTCCCCTCTCGCTATCGAAAGTTTGTTGATACAGACACTATCTCAACTTTTTTCAAATGTAGATAATCAAAAAAGTAAAATGCCGGAGTGGGCACATAAAGTCAGACAAATTCTCAATGACGACCTCACTAAAAATCATTCTCTAGAGGATTTGGTAAAAGAATTGTCTATCCATCCAGTCCATCTTTCCAGGCATTTTTCTAAGTATTTTCATTGCAGCCTAGGAGAATATATCAGAAAACTCAAATTGACAAAGGCCATTTCTTTGATGAAAAATCATCAGTATTCATTGACTGAAGTAGCCTACGAATCCGGCTTTTCAGACCAAAGTCATTTTTGCAGAACATTCAAACAAAATATAGGAATTACCCCATTCTACTACCGTAAATTAATCTAGGCATTTTCTTAAGAATGTTAATCCTGTGCTATTTTCGGTAATTTGGTTCGATTAATTTTGAGCTTAATTAAAAATCTTCTCCATGAAGTTTATACTTTTTATGCTTTCTATTGCTGCATTTTCTGCCTGTTCATTAAATGCTCAAGTCGATGATATAGTCGAACATCAAGGCATTTCTTCAAATTTACACCGGGATAATATTGGAAAAATATTTTTCACGGCAAGTAACATTCAAGGAAAAGATTTGAGCAAGGTTGATTTTTTAAGAATCTATAATTTGACAAATAAAAGTGATCTATTTTTTACGGCATTTCTGGACAATTCAATAACCAATTACCTCCATCAATTATCTCCGGGATTACCTGCAGAAGAATTAGTAAAAAAAGGTAATTGTCAATTTTCAATATTTATTGATGACTCATTAATTTATCAAAGTAATTTACACCCTGGTGCACCAAGACCCAAATACCTGGATACCGCTACTATTTTGATGCACCCACTCATTGATAATGTGAAAG
>JADKBO010000043.1 GCA_016715105.1 Saprospiraceae bacterium
CAATTCATGGGCGTAAACTTGGGCACTGGCTGTGCTCGATATAAATCCCGCAGCGTATCCCTGAGGCATCAGACCTTGGGTATTGCCTTCCAGATTGTCACAAATAAATAAGTAAAAAGTTTTATCGAGTTGACCTTTTGTTTTGAAGTACTCATCGGCCAGTTTTTTCATGTCGGGACTGTAGGCATTGAGGAAATGATTCTCCTACATTGATGATGCCATCTTCCTTTTCTACATAATCAAAATCATCTTGACCGACTACTTCCACTTTAAAAAGGCCGGGGGCAAATATTTTGTTTATTGTACTTGCTACTCCCGCACTATTGCCACTTACACCATTGACATTGACAATTTTGATGGGCACTTTGGTGATGGGCGTGCTGTAAATGTTGAGCTTTCCAGCGACGCCTTTATTGATGACATATGCGATGATGGCGCTTGGTCTGCCGGGTCCCATGGCATTGACGCGGTATTTGGTGCTCACACCTTTAGGTGAGAATTGGAGTTCTGCCTTGGTGAGTTCGTCGATAAATACAATGGTGTCACCTTCTTCGAGACCACCCTCCACCAATACTTCTACCTCGTCAAAAGCACCTTCAGCTACGCTTTTGTAACTGACTGGCAGGTCAAAATACCTTTCATATTCTTTATCGAGTGCTGGTTTATAGGCATCAAAGCCGTATCGCTGATTGCCAGAAGCAGCAAATTTGACGCGAACCGGACCCAAAGAATCAAATTTTTCATATTCTTCAAAAACTTCAAATCGCTCGCCGCTGAAGACAAATTCATTGAGTCCTTTGCCTTTTATATAAGCCCCATTGACCAAAACCTCTCTCCCATCCAGATAAATCAAGGTGCCATCGGCTGTCAGTGAAATGATTTTAAAACTGTCCTGATATTCAAGAGTAGGAAAATCTGTGAGATTGTCGCTGCCAAAGTTGATGTTGGCGACATTGCCGGCCAGAGGATTGTAGACCGTTCTGATTTCTCCGGCGGTAAGTTCGAAGTCTTCATTGACCGAGATGGCATCAAATTCTACCGCTATTTTGATGGTGCTGAGCAGGGGTAATCTGATAAATCCTTTACCCGAAAAACGCCTCCCGAACTAGCTACTTTTGCACGATGACTTCCGTTCCGGAGGCAAAAATGGTGTCATTGACCGCCAATCTTTCAAGGGGAACTTCACTCATTCCCGAAATATCCATTTCCTCGCCACAGTCAGGTAACGTCCTAGCCTTATTTCTTTTGGGGACCAAAACCTTGAGCGCGCCACCTGGTGTGAGCCCATTGAGACAAACTTTGTACAATTCGATTTCGTAGGTTTCACCTTGGCGGAGGCCTGTCATGAGCAGAGTCCGGACGCTTGTTTCCTTGATTTGCCATTCTGTAGCACCAACTTCCCGATACTTGATTTGATAGGCGACCTGAGTGCTTCTACCAAGAGTAGGCGCCAAAGTTGGGTCTGATTCTTGCCAAAAAAGTACGACGTTTTGTTGGTCATCCAACTCAGACTTGAATTCCAAAGGGGCAGTGCAAACTCCTTCAGGATCATCTTCTCCATAAGTAAAGGCCAAAACTTCGCTGTTGCCATTGTTTTTGAAAATGACAGATGGCATTCCAAATGGTCCGTTCACTCCATCCCGAATTTGAACTTGGGCCAAATAAGATCGACCTGGCGTGAGCAAACCATTTTGGGAATTTAGGAAAGTTTGGGTCACCTGATTGACGTCCAAAGTAATGTAGGGCATTTGAGAAGAAACGACCTGATCTGGAGTCAGGCCTTCAAAAGTTTCCCAAATTTTTACATTATAAATGACTGCGAAAACGCCGAAGTGTCTAGGTGTCCAGGAAATCTGCAGGTTTTGAGGAAAAGTTGGAGTAATTGGCCCCGATGGATTATTGAGGAAAGGAGGCTCGTATTCTTCGATGTAAATTTCGCGGCAAGAGGTATTGCTGACTTGTTGACCTTGTTAGTTCGAATGCAGTGACGCAAAAGCTGTAACTGCCTCAGGTAATAACCACCTGTGCCTGTCACAAATTCATCAATGCTGCTGCTGCCAAATAGGTCAAAATAGGGAGTCAGTGCAGCATTGTCAAGGGTGATGTATTGACCAGATATGAGGTTTGCAATGCCACCCAAAAAGTCATCATTGGTTTGGAATTCGATGCCCGGCCCTGAAATCTCCCACTTTAGCCGCACGGCCAAACTGGCTTCGTTGAGGTCATTGAGGCGCAGACGCAAAGCCATTTTATTGGGCCTGAAAGCTTGGTTTGAGGGATCAGAAAAAGTGCTGAAGACAGGGCTGTAAGGTCCTTGCACGTCTAGGATGGCGGTGACGGGGTAGAGGGCTTGTGCTAAAATGAAACTAGGCAAGCTGATAAACAAAATCAATATCAAGATAAACTCCCGAAATGCTGAAGTTATCCTTTTATTCATAGGTTGATAGGGTGACATTGGTTTTTCATATTTCAAAGAGTTGGATAATTACTGTTAAACTTAATAAATAAATTATAAAGGTCCAAGCCCAATGCCTTTTAATTATTAATATTGTTTATTATAATTTTTAATGCAACTGTTAAATTGTTAGTTATATATAGAGTCTAATTGAAATGTGTGTTGAGTGAATGGTGAATAGTAAATGGTAAATGGTGGGAAAGATGAAATGAAGGGGTAAGAATTAAGATGGAACCACGCCAGTTGAGCCAAGGCACACCCTGGCTTCACGGCTCAAATAATTATATTTAAAAACAAGAATTCAAGAATTCTAAAAGATTCCATAAGCAGGAACTGAAAATATAATCAAGCTTTGAGGCAGTACCAAAATCAGGTGGGTAAAGCCGTCCAAATTTTGTTTAATTAAAAACTGTAAATAGAACACTAATTCGATTCTTTGCCCCAAACTGAAAGCTGACAGCTGAACTGAAAACCGACAGATGACCGTTGAGCCATAGGAAATTAATTTTTCCAAAACAGCATCCTTCCTTATCTTCCTCCCCTAATTGCATAATATAGAAACTATCCCAATGCTTATCTTTTTCATCTTAGTTTATTTGGCGGTAACTGTGGGTATCAGTTTTTATGCGCACACCAAAATTCAAAATTCAGGAGATTACATCAATGCGGGTAGGGGTTTGCCAACCTACATCAATTCTGCGGCTTTTTTTGCCTTGTGGTTTGGCAGTGAAACAATTTTCGGGGCAAGTTCAGAATTCGTAGAAGGCGGGTTTAATGCCATCATTGAAGATCCTTTTGGTGGGGTGTTGTGTCTTTTGCTGGTGGGCATTTTTTTCGCAAGGAAATTGTATGACCTCAATGTTGTGACAATTGTAGATTTATTTTCAAATCGATTTGGTAGAAATACAGAGTTGGTAGCAGCTTTAATGATGGTTTTCAGCTTTTTTGGATATACTGCAGCTCAGATGGTGGCACTAGGGCTCATCATCAGTGCAGCATTTGTAGGTTTTCCCTTGGAATACGCCATTTTGGTAGGTTCAGCAGTAGTGGTTTTTTACATTTTCTGGGGTGGTATGCTGGCCGTAACGCTCAATGACTTTGTGCAAAGCATCATGATTGTGGTTGGTTTGGTAGCAATTGCCATTGCTGTTACAGATCGAGCTGGTGGAATCGGGGCAATTTACAACAGTATTCCAGATGGGCACCTCGATATATTACCGCAAACGGATGGCATATCTATTACCAATTGGATAGCAGCATGGTTGACATTGGGACTAGGAAGCATCGTTTCTCAAGATGTTTTTCAAAGAGTTAATAGTTCAAAAAACAATAGTGTTGCTCGAAAGTCTACAATTCTTGGTGCAGTATTATATGGTATTTTTGCTATGTTGCCTTTATATATAGTAACAGCGGTGAAAGTATTGGATCCTGCGATTTTAGAGGGTGATTTACAAATGGCTTTGCCTCAGTTGGTGGTATCGACCATGCCGATGATTTTGCAAATTTTGTTTTTTGGCTCCTTGATCAGTGCCATTTTAAGTACTTGCAGTGGTGCCATTTTAGCGCCAGCAACCATCATCTCAGAAAATATTTTACCAGCTACTAAAGATGAAAAAAAGATATTGTTGCGCACCAGATTGGCCGTCATTGTTGTAGGCATCATTTCCACAGGCTTGGCTTTTGGCAATAAAAACATCTTTGAATTGGTTGGGGAGTCGAGTGCTTTTGGCCTGGTCTCCATTTTTTTTCCATTTTGTGCCATATTATTCAAGACAGGCGATACGAAGATGGGAATTTGGATTTCCATGATAGCAGGCACCATGGTTTGGATATTAGCTGGTTTTGTTTTTCAAACCGAAATAAACCCAATGTTATATGGGGCTGGGGCTAGCTTTATTGGTTTATTTTTTGGATATTTTTTCGAAAAAATGCATTTTAGTTTACGTGAGTCTAGGTAAGAAGTGGTGGGGTAAGCAAGTTTAAAGAAATATAAAATAGATTATTTACCTAAAAATTAATTAATACTTTTATTTTAAATCTTTGAACGAGCTCTTAAAAAATGCATTATATATGATTAATTATTTTAATTTAATAGAAAAGTCTTATAAATTTGCCTCATTATAAACGATTTTGCTTGGTTCGCATAAGAAGTGAAACGTTATAAAAAAAAGGAATGGTTAGGGTATTCACTCATTTTTAGAGTCCAATTACTAAGTATTTCCATCCATTTACTCATTAAACATGAAACTACATTCATCATTGTTGTAAAATTGGGTTATATTTGGAATGCTTTTTGCACTAACGATTGAGTCGGAAATTGGATAGTCAAATTATTCACTATGCTTTTTTTATTTCTTAACCGTTTAAATTTATTTTGGGTTTGTCCTTAATGGAATAAAAACTATGTTTATGAAAAGAAAATTACTTTTATTACTGGCAGGTTTCGCTTGGTTTTCTAGCCAAGGCCAGTTGGTCAACGATGGAGCGACCATTGTGATTCAACCAGGAGCCACTTTATTTGTAGAGTCCAATTTTCAGAATGTTTCTGGGACCTTAAACAATCAAGGAACCATGGAGGTGATGGGAGACTTCAGCAATGATGCGGGTAGTTCAAATTACCAATGGCAGGATTGATCAAATTCACTGGTACTGGTCAAGCAACGTTATTATGGCTGGTGATCCACTTAACAATGTTGAGGTGAATAAGACAACAGCAACTGGTAAAGTTATTTTAACTGATCCAATGGTTATTAATGGTGGATTAACTCTCACAAGTGGAAATATTGAGTTGGGAGCAAATGACCTCACTTTAGGAGCATCTGTCGGTGCAATAGGAGGAGCTCCATTTTCTTTATCAAAATGCATAACTACAAATATGCCTCTAACTGGACAATTGATCAAAACAATGTCTTCTGCATCTGCATATACTTTTCCAGTAGGAGATGGCAGCTTTTATACACCTGTAACCGCAACTCCATCAGGGACTTCTGGATCTGTTAGTGTTGCAGTAGAAAATGCAGCTCCATCCAATCTAGGAACAAATCCCAATTATTTGACCAGAAACTGGAGAGTAAATACAGGTTTTACGAGTAATGCATTGCGGGAACTTATAATGAAACCAATGACGTGGTTGGAACAGAAGCGTTAATCAAAGGAGCAACGCTTACAGGTATGACTTGGAGTTTCACAGGATCTGATGGAAGAACGTGGTGCTGATATGGGTTTGAGCGACTGCGCCTATGGGTGATGTGGTGTTTTCGGGATTGACTACTTTAGGTAGTGTTGACATAAAAGCCTTCTTTACAAGGTCCATTCACGTTGCGGCAGGAGGCCCTGCAATGATACCATGACAACTGCATTAAATTACAAAGGTTATTTAGCAACACAATTGACAAGCCCTTATATAGATAAGGATGCAGCAGGTGGATTTTCTAGTCCATCAGTAGGATCTATACCAAATAACACCATTACGGATTGGGTACAAATACAACTAATCAATCCTTCCAATACGAATGATACAATCAAAAAGTCTGCTTTCATTACCAAATTTGGTGATGTTGTTGACTTGGATGGATCTTCTATTCCACAAATTCTTGGAGCTTATGAGCCATCAATTGTGAGATTAGTTCATAGAAATCACTTACCGGTAAAAACGGCAACTAGCATTAGCACTCAAGTTGTATCTGAACTCAATTTTACAAACAACTCAAATATATTTACAATTGCTAGTTTTGGTTCTGCAACCATTAAAAATAATGGTCAGCCCAAAGAAGTAGAAACAGGAAAATTTGCACTATGGGCGGGACATTAGACAATCTAACAATCTTTCACTTAAATTCGGAATGGACTAGTAAATGATAGAGGAATTAATTACAGGGCTGTTGGAGTTAACAAAATTTAACCGTTCCTAGTTTAAGTTTATTCATCAGTAGTTTTAGGATACCATCCTGAAGATTTAAATTTAAATGGAGAGGTTAAGTATAATGGAGGAAGTAATGATAGAAGTATATTTAAGTAATATATCTGAATAGCCCAGGATTTACACTAAGCTCAAAAATTTCCCAAAAAAATTAAAATTTTATTAATCTTTAATTATACTTATTTTTATTTTTAGTTCTCTTTTCATAAGTGCTAAAGAACAAGACTTTAAATTAAGTCTCGTTGTACAACATTGCAATTAGGAGTTGAGTATGTTCCAATACAGGATTTATAGGGTTTTTTAGGAGGTTTCCAAATTTGGAATGGACCAAGTTACTGCAGGAAATGCCTTGCGGAATAATTGATAATGCGTATTGCATTGAATTCTCCAACAGCTAATAACAATATTTCATTTTGTCGCTACTACCTCCTTCAGTGGTATAAACTGTTATCAAATTTACAGTTATTTGCTATGGATATTGATTTTACAGGTACTCCTGGAAATTTCTTAATCCAGACAGAAGGTTTGTACATGGATATAAATGGTTTGAGGTTCAGACAGAATTTATAAATACGGCTCTTCCAATCAGTTTGCAATCCTTCACAGCCAAAAAATTCGCTGCAAATACCTCTCTCCTAGAGTGGACAACAGCTAGCGAAGAAAATGCTTCTCACATCGAGATAGAAAGAAGCATGGATGCAAAGTCATGGTCTTATGTTGCTACTGAGAAAGCAAGAGGATCTCTAAATTACAGCACAGACTACAGTTATGTAGATGCTGAGGCTGTTTTGCAAAGAGATAGATTTACAACTGTTTATTATAGATTGAAATTGGTTGACAATGATGGTTTTACTGAGTACAGTGAAGTACGCAGTGTAACTTTCGACAATAATGGCATCGTGAGTTTGGAAGCTTATCCAAACCCATCAACAGAAGTAATCAATCTTAGGATGGCGGTTGGAGAAACCAATACCAATACTGCTCAAATGATGATGTTGGATATGACTGGCAAATTGGTCAAAAAACAAACAGTAAGTGCCAATGGTATTTCTGTTTTGGAAGTTGATCAATTGGAGACTGGTGTTTACAACATCATTGTAAAACATGAAGACAAAACTTACCAGAAAAGGGTAATCAAGACTAACTAGAAAATCTTTTCAAACAATAAACTTAAAAGCCCTTGTTTCTTTGCTGAGACAAGGGCTTTTTTAGTTTTCAGCGATCAGCTGTCAGCTTTTTTGCTCGACAGTTTTGATGATTCGTGTTGATGCTACGAGCTATGAGATGTTTATTTGTTTATGCGTTTAATCGTTTATGCTTTATAAACGATCAAACAAATAAACAGTTAAACCCCAACTGGGCACATTAAAATTTCAGGAATTTCTCAGTTTTGCAGGTTATCATTTTCTGAGCAAATAAACGATTAAACAAATAAACAGTTAAACCCTTTGAACTTTATGAACTTTCAGTACAACTCAATTTTGCAGTTTATCAGCAAATAAACATTAAACAATAAACAGTTAAACCCTTCAAACTTTATGAACTTTTTACTTTCAACTTTATAAACTCATTAAGTATGCAAAACATCGATGCCATTAAAATCAACTTTGAGGAAAGTCAGTTGGCTTTGCTCAACATTTGTTTAGGCATATTGATGTTTGGAGTTGCCCTGGATCTCGACTTTTCTGAGTTCAGACGCATGATAAAAAATCCCAAGAAGCTATTGGTTGGGCTTTCTTCCCAAATGATATTGCTACCCATCATTACCATTATTTTGATTATGGTGTTAAAACCACATGCCTCGCTGGCCATGGGTATGGTTTTAGTGGCCGCATGTCCCGGAGGAAATGTATCAAACTATGCAGTTCACTTGGCTAAGGCAAATACCGCGCTCTCAGTCACATTGACGAGTATATCTACATTAGCAGCCGCATTTACGACGCCACTCTTATTTGCAATCATGCGGTATTCAATACCTGAGTTGGCAAACAAATCATTGATTGTTCCATTCGATAAGATGGTCATAACCTTATTGACATTGATTGTACTCCCGCTTGTATTGGGTTTACTTTATAGAAAATACTTACCAAAACTTACCCAGATTACCTTACCGTGGATTAAAAATTTAAGTATGCTTATTTTTCTGTCCTTCGTGGTTTTTGCCATTGTAGGAAATTATGAAAACATCAAGTCTTATTTGTCCTTGGTTTTTGTTCTGGTTTTAATTCATAATTTATCAGCCTTGGCTGGTGGGTATTATTTTGCCAAAATATTTGGTCTGGAAACCAATGATTGCCGCACAATTTCTATTGAAACGGGCATTCAAAATTCAGGACTTGGATTGATTTTGGTTTTTAATTTCTTTGATGGTTTGGGAGGCATGGCTTTGATCGCCGCATGGTGGGGAATTTGGCATTTGATTTCTTCTTTATCATTGGCATTGTTGTGGAAAAGGGACGGAAATCGCAGGACGGAAATCGGAGATCGGAAAATGTGAAAGCCGCGAGCTTCGAGCCACGAGCCACCAGCTTTTTGTTTTCCTCGTCAACAATTGGCTTTTTGCAGTGACCAGAGACCAGAATTTTTGAAGATTCATGAAATATAGGTTGACAACTTTTATTCCATATTCCATTAAAAGTGGAACTTATAGAAACTAAATGTCCGTTGGAAAATTTTTACATATTCCATTAAAAGTGGAACTTATAGAAACTTATTCTCATCATACTGCGTCTTTAAAAAGAACTCTAGAGATTGGCATTTAAAAAGGCTAATCAATATTCACAATTTAGGTCTTATGGTAACAGCGTATGTAAAGACCTAATAAAAACTGACTGCTGAAAACTGATAACTGACAGCTGCAAACTATATTTACAAATAGAAAGTACAAAAAAGGGACATGTCGCTACAAAAATATGGATTATGGATATTGATCACCCTTTGCCTTGCTTATACTGGATACAAAGCATTTGATTTAGTTCAAACATCTAGAAAATTGCAATCCCTAGAAGAAACACAGGCCAGTGTCATCAAGATAGATTATGGTTTGTTTAATATGGATGCCTGGAAAGAAAAAGCATTATCTGTTTTCAGTGACAGACTTCATAATTTTGAAATCTCACCTGCAGCATACAAAGAAGTCGACCTCGAATTGAGGGGTTATTTACAAGGTATTTATAAGGATTATCTGCTTTCAGGAAAACTTTTTGATAAGCTAATCAAAGAAGCTGAAGAAAAACAAACGGTGCCACCTATGCTCCTGAACATGTTTAAGACCAATTTGCCAACCCAAATCAAAAACCTGCAGATTGAGAAGCAAATTCCCGACATGGCAGCCACCCTTACTGCAGAATTGAAGAAAAAAGAACCACGTATTAAGGAGGTGCTTGGCGCAGAATTAGATAAATTGTTGGTTACATCTGACACCATACCTCGACAAGATCAAAGAGCAATCATCGCAGCTTCTTTCAACCAGCCAAATTTGCCAGCCTTGTTGTCCTTCTTAAATGATGAGATCATCGCTCAAAAAGCTGTATTCAAAAGCAAAGCTTTCGACCTTTTATATTTGCTTTTAGGGCTGACTCTTTTGTCTTTTTTGGCCTACATTTTCGTAAAAGCAAAACGCAATGCCATCATTGGCATATTATCGGTCATTTCCTTGATATTTTTGTATGTAGGAGTGCAGCTTCCGATGATTGTCATAGATGCGAGACTCAATGCATTCGAATTTGTCTTACTGAATCAAAGCCTGAATTTTGATCAGCAGTCTATCTTTTTTCAAAGCAAATCGATCCTTGACGTGACACAAACCTTGTTGGAGGGAAGGACGATAGATCTCAAAATAGTAGGCATTCTGGTTTTGTGTTTCAGTATTGTTTTCCCTATCATAAAACTGGTCTTATCTGGACTATATCTAGCCGTTGATAAAATTCAAAATAGTAGTTTTGCTCGAGGTTTGATATTTCATTTGGGAAAATGGAGTATGGCCGATGTTTTTGTAGTGGCGTTATTCATGGCCTACATTGGTTTTCATGGATTAGCAGATGCACAACTAGATGCCATTGAAAGTAATAAAACAGGATTTGCAGTAGAAACGGCTAATTATACACATTTGGATAAAGGAGCTTTATTTTTCTCCATTTATTGTGTATTGTCCATCGTTATTGGATCTATTATTAGTCATATACACCTCAAAAAATCAGATTTATAAACCTTAATTTGTAAGAAAGTGATCAAAAAAGTAAAGTTTAACTCTCCTGTGATTTTAGGATTTTCCCTCATTTGCGCTGGAGTTTTCTTACTCAACAAATTCAGTGGCGACACACTCATGCCATTTTTTGCTGTCGGAAATAGAATTGATATCAATAATCCTTTCAGCGTATTCACCTTGGTTTCGCATGTTTTTGGGCACATCAGTTGGGACCACCTTTTGGGAAATTTATCCTTTATATTACTAATAGGGCCAATCGTAGAGGAAAAATATGGTTCTTTCCAAATGGCTTTGATGATGTTTGCCACGGCTTTGGTCACTGGAATCCTCAATGTTTTATTTTTTCATACAGGTTTACTTGGAGCTAGTGGCATCGTGTTTATGTTGATTTTATTGGTGTCATTTACAAACGTGCAATCAGGAGAGATTCCAATAACTTTTATCTTGGTTGCCTTGCTTTTTGTGGGCAAAGAGTTGTTACAATCGGTAAGAGCTGATCAAGTTTCACAGTTTGCGCACATTATTGGTGGGGCATGTGGTAGTTTTTTTGGGTTTAGACGACATAAATAAGGGAAATCGGAGAACGGAAATCGGAGAACGAAAACGGGAAACCGGTTCTGAGGGCTATCGGAAATCGGAAGGAAATTGTGGAGCATGGAAATGGAAAATCTTCATTTTATACAGTAAATACACCGATACAAGATAGCTCGAGGCTCGATGCCAGAGCACCAATGCTTTGCTTGGACTTTCCGGTCTCCAGTCTCCGGTCCAGCGGTTTCCAAAAGCCAAATGCGCTTTTAACACATTTGCTTTCTAACCTAATATCTTTTAATTTTGCATTTATAGAGTTATCCACATAAGAATATGTCAGATGGAATCAGTAAAATTATTCAGAGAATTGGTGGAGCAGCAGCAGAAAGTGTTATCACAGAGGCGTATCGTTACCTTGAAGGAAGCAAGAGAGATAGTGGAATGGCTGAAGGCGAACAGAAAAGTAAATCAAGAACTGAGGTCTAAGATTGCCGGAAATAAAAAGAATAAATCATTATAATCCTAAAAGTGGATTCATTTGAAGAAATAAATAAATTGATTTAAACAAACTCTTTACTTTGCCCTTATTGAATGGGTTGATACACATTCGGAAAATGGACTTCCATAAACCTTTCGGGATTTGCCATAGTCTTCCACCCAAATTGTTCGTACAAACCATGTGCATCCAATGTGGCCAACATCCACCTCCTAAGTCCTTGTAAGTCTTTATGATTCATAATAAAATCCATCAGTTTTTTGGAAATTCCCTGTCCTCTATATTCTGGAAGTACAAAAACATCTGCCAGATATGCGAAGCTGGCGAAGTCACTGATGATTCTTGCATAGCCAATTTGTTTACCATTGAAGTAAACACCAAAACATAGTGAATTTTGAGCAGCCTTTTCGACAACGTGTCTCGGTATTCCCTTACTCCAATAGGAATCCTGACTCAAATACTGGTGAATGATGTCAAAATCAAGCAAATTTTTATCGCATGATATGCTTAGCTGATCATTTGAAGCATGTATTTGATTCATACAAGTGATATATTTTGTCAAATGTAAAATTACCTATGTGTATCTGCAAGTTTATAGCTTGCAAAAGCTATCTTTATTGGTAAATTTTGGATGAACTTAATGCCCATATTTTAGAGCATTTTACTCAGCACAAAATTATTTTTAGAAAAATAGACCTTAAGAAAGATGCTTTCAAAAGTATTTTCCAGCGCAGTAAGTGGAGTTGAAGCCACAACCATAACCATTGAAGTCAATTTGGGCGGCCGACCTGCCGAAGGACAAAAGTATCACCACATGGTGGGACTACCAGATAATGCAGTCAAAGAAGGTTTCCAAAGAATTGAAGCGGCTATCAAAAACTCAGGACATGAATTCCCACGCCGGTTGATCGTTGTAAACTTAGCCCCTGCTGATATCCGAAAACAAGGTTCGGCTTATGATTTGCCCATTGCTATTGGTGTGCTCAGCAGTGATGATCAAATCATGAACAAAGACTTAGAAACATTCATCATCATGGGTGAATTGGCTTTGGATGGGACCATCAGACCTATCAGAGGTGCATTGCCAATTGCAATCCAAGCGAGAAAGGAAAAATTTAAGGGTTTTATTTTGCCAAAAGAAAATGCCAAAGAAGCTGCAATTGTAAGTGATCTTGCAGTTTATGGCGTAGGTCACATCAATGAAGTAATTGATTTTTTGAATGGAGTTCGAAACATCAATCCAGAAATACACAACACTCGGGAATTGTTTGAAGAGCAAGTCAATAGTTACGACGTAGATTTTGCAGATGTGAAAGGCCAAGAAAATATCAAACGCGCGATGGAGTTGGCAGCAGCAGGTGGCCATAATGTTATTTTGATTGGTCCCCCTGGAGCAGGAAAGACCATGTTGGCCAAACGCTTACCAACGATTTTACCACCCTTGTCGCTCATGGAAGCATTGGAAACCACGAAAATTCACAGTGTGGCTGGCTTAATGCAGTCCAATGCCTCGTTGATTGCAACCCGACCTTTTAGATCCCCGCACCATACCATAAGCGATGTTGCTTTGGTAGGTGGCGGTAGTAACCCTTCTCCTGGTGAAATCTCCTTATCGCACAATGGCGTTTTATTTTTGGATGAATTACCAGAATTCAAAAGGCAGGTTTTGGAAGTGATGCGCCAACCGATGGAAGCTCGTAAGGTGACGATTTCAAGAGCGAAGGTATCGGTCGATTTTCCGGCAAGTTTTATGCTAATAGCTGCGATGAACCCTTGTCCTTGTGGGTATTACAATCATCCCAATAAAGATTGTGTTTGTGGTCCCGGTGTGGTAAAAAAATACCTCAGTAAAGTATCAGGTCCCTTGTTGGACAGAATTGACTTACACGTTGAAGTCACCCCTGTGAGTTACGACGAATTAGCCCAAAGAGACATCCCAGTAGAAAGGAGTGAAACAATAGTGTCTAGAGTAATCAAAGCAAGGGAGCTGCAACAAGAAAGATACAAAGATGTGCCGGGTATTTATTGCAATGCCCAAATGTCGAGCAATCAAGTGAAGCAATTTTGTCAAATCAATCAAGCCGGTAATATTTTACTCAAGACAGCGATGGAGAGATTGCAATTATCAGCAAGGGCCTACGACAGAATTCTAAAAGTGGCAAGAACTGCAGCTGATCTTGCAGGCAGTGAAGACATCAAGATAGAACATTTGGCAGAAGCCATCCAGTTGCGGTCTTTGGATAGAGAAAGTTGGGCGGGATGAGATGGAGGAAAGGAGGACGGAAATCGGATTGGAACGGTCGAAACCGGAAGGAAAGTTAAACTTCTGAAGACGCAAGGCCTTCTCTAATTCATAAACTTGTACGGGGGAACTCCCTATCTACAATCGTGTGCTCACTTTCTTTACCATCGCTTCTTTCCAAGTTGCAAAATCACCAGCAATAATATGCTCCCTAGCTTGCTGAACCAGCCATAAGAAAAAAGTAAGATTATAGATAGAAGCAATTTGTGGACCAAGTGCTTCCCCTGTTTGAAAAAGGTGCCGCATGTAAGCCATGGTGTGTTGTACTGGATAATTCATTATTCCAGACTTATCTAACGGGGTGAAATCATCTTTCCATTTTGCATTGCGGATGTTGATGAGCCCTTCTGGGGTGTAAATGATACCGTGTCTGGCATTACGTGTGGGCAAAACACAATCAAACATATCAATACCCAAAGCAATACTTTCCAAAATGTTTTGTGGTAATCCAACTCCCATCAAATATCGAGGTTTGTCTTCTGGTAGAATTTCACAAACCACCTCTGTCATCGCATACATGTCTTCATGAGGTTCACCAACTGATAATCCGCCAATGGCGTTGATGCGCTGGTTGGAATTTGCAATATATTCTGCGGAAGCTTTGCGCAAATCTGGATAGGTAGAACCCTGTACAATAGGCGCAAAAATTTGATCGTGACCATACACCGCCTGAGTTTCATCCATACGTTTAATACACCTATCCAGCCATCTATGAGTCATATGCATGGATCGTTTGGCATAGTTGTATTCGCAAGGATAAGGAGTGCACTCATCAAATGCCATGATGATATCAGCACCAATCAATCTTTGCGTATCAATCACATTTTCTGGTGAAAAGAAATGATAACTACCATCGATGTGACTTTGGAATTTGACTCCTTCTTCTTTGATTTTTCGCATGCCACTTAGACTATAAACCTGATAACCGCCGCTATCTGTAAGTATGGGTTTATCCCATGCCATAAATTTATGTAAACCACCTGCCTTGTGTAAAATTTCGGTACCAGGTCGCAAATACAAATGGTAAGTATTTCCGAGAATGATTTCTGCTTTCACCACATCAGTCAATTCATGGTGATGCAATCCTTTTACAGTTCCTTGCGTTCCGACAGGCATAAAGATCGGTGTTTGAATCTTTCCATGATCTGTATCAATAAAACCCGTCCTTGCCTTGCTATCTTTGTCTTTGGCGATGATTGTAAAACCCATAAAAAGCGTTTAATTTCTATTTTTTGAAGCGTCCATTTTGATCATAATCGCTACCAAAATGGTAAAGGCTACAAGTGATGAACCACCCTTTGATATGAAAGGTAGCGGAATACCAATGACCGGCATCAAACCAATTGTCATTCCAATATTTACAAAAAAGTGAATGAACATAATTCCTGCAACTCCGTAGGCATAATTTCTAAAAAACTCTAAACGTGCGCGCTCAGCAATCACGATACATCGGATCATCAAGATAGTAAATAACACGATGACACTCAAAGCTCCAATGAAACCTTGTTCCTCACCAATGGTACTAAAAATAAAGTCGGTTGCTTGTTCCGGCACATAATTGAGCTTCGTCATTTCACCTTTCAAAAAACCTTTTCCATCCAGACCACCGGACCCAATGGCCATTTTTGACTGTAAAATATTGTATAAAGAACCCCTAGGATCGCATAAATCTGGTCTCAACCAAGCATTGATCCTGTCTTGTTGGTGGGGTCTAAGAAATGAATCAAAAGCCCATTTGGTAATGAAGGAAAGTCCGATACTCAAGCCAGCCAAAGCGCCAATACCAGAAATTATTTTAAAGTTTTTTTGTCTAAAATGTATGTAAACAATTGCGGCATTTGCTATGGTAGGAATGAGCCATAAACCTGCCTCAAAACTGCCTAGTTTTGCAAGATATGTCGCTACACAAACGCCGACAATGATTCCAATTCCTCTCAAATCTGATTGAAACGAATACATTAATATGCCAAAAGTCAACAACAACGTAAGTACCATCACGCTTGCTGGGCCAAGTATAAACGACAATATGAAAATTGCTATTAATAGAAAACCAATAGCGTACCAAACTCCTGGTAAACCTTTGCGATATAAAAGAATCAAAAAGGAGAAAAACACTAAACCACTACCTAAATCGGGCTGTAACATGATGAGTAAAAAAGGAGCCAAAAAAATTGCTATGGCTGTCAGCAAAACTCTCCTGTCTTTGATGTCATATTTGTTGAAGCTCAAAAAGGAGGCCATTGCTAGACAGGTTCCAAGTTTGGCTATTTCTGAAGGCTGAAAAGAACCTGGTCCCAGTGCAAACCACGAACGAGCACCTTTTATTTCAGTGCCTAGAAAAAGTACCAGAATCAATAACAGTAAGGAAATTCCGTATATGGGATAAGCAAAAGTATTCCAAAAATTCCATTCAATGACCATACAGGCCATGAAAGCAAACATTGCAACAACCAACCATGCGGTTTGTCGGCCAATATCTGTGCTAATACTTAAAAACGCATAAGGATCGGTCTCGTCATAAGTGGATGCATAGACCATCAACCAGCCGATGGTGACTAGACTAAAAAAGATGGCAATCAACAGCCAGTCATAGGTAGTAGTACGTTTTTGTGTTGCCAATTAGTCGTAGTCTATTAAGTCTTTTTTCTCAATATTGTCGATCACTGGTGTAGACATAGGAAAACTTCTTCTGATATCCTGCATCATGTCCATGAGCTCTGTTTTTGTTCTGAAGGATCCAACCCTCACTTGATAATTGGGCACAACGTGTTTCCAAACTACTGGAGTTCCGGGGAAGAGGTTCATAAATTTTGACCTTACTTCATCCATTTCTCGCCTATCGTTGGTGGATATGATTTGTATTTTCCACCCGGTGATGGTTGAATGCTCTGTGTTGAATGCCAAAAATCTATTCATCAAGTTAGTAATCATGGCATTTCCATGAAAAACGACATCGCCTTGCCCAGTCAAAGGTGTAAAACTCACCAAATAAAAAGCAAGCAAAAAAGTAGATCTGATAAACAAGTTTCGCAAAGTCATGAAAAAAAGTTCTTTTTCAATAATCAATAGGCTGCAAAGATACTCAAACCCGATGACTTAATGAACGACGCAATGAAGATCAAACTTATACAAAGAACTTTAAATTTTAAACTTTTTAATTTAACCCCACGGATTAATGAAAACTTATACGTTGGGTTGCAACAAAGAAACCTGATAGTCTAAAAGATCCTTTTTCAAAAAGAAAAATCGTCGACTTAAAAGATACCCAAAACCATTCATAGCTTTGTAAAGTATGTCTAGATTTTCATTGATGTAATTATTCCCAGCAAAATAAATCCAAGATTGTGAAAGGTAGGATTCAAAATCTTTTCGCAACTGTGGAGTCAATTCAGGCATATCGGCACAACTTTCTATGAGCTCAAGGATAAGGTCCTTCAGTTTTGTTTCTTCTGGTTTAAGCAAAGAAAATTACTATGAATTTGCTCAATCGGTGTAGTATAATTGATGAAAGCTAAGTTTTCTGACATTTTATAATAAACAGAAATTTTATCCTCAAATACATTTAAGAAGGCAAAATAGTCTTCCTGCTTTTTTCTCAAAATGCCAGTATTTGGTCTTTCAAGGCTCGAAAAGAATCGGTAAATTTCTTCATCATTTTTTACAAACTGAGCTTGAAGTTCCTCCATCTCCACGTTTAATGTTTGCAATAAAGCAAAACACTGATTTTTGTTGTATTTTTTACCATCATAATCAAAAGTCCTGATTTCTAGGTTACCATTTTCTATTTGTTTGATCGTCTCCATATCAGATTGGAAGGTGACCATTTGATTGATTTGTGCAACAATTTCATCAGAAAATAATGCTTCCAATGTTTTGAGATTTTGGTCATCTACACTTTGGGGCAGTTCAAAATAGGAAGGATTTTTCACATCATAATAGCCATTGTAGATTTTTGGAAAAGCATTTTGTTTAAAATTGGTCTCAAATTCAGATTGAAAATCTGGAAGAGCAAGCTGATTAACTTGTTTTTCAGAAGTATGTTTTTCAAATATCTTTTTGGTGATTTGCTTTTGAGTTTGATCAATATTTGAAAATAAAACATTTGCAATTTGTTCGTCAGATCTTTCTCCGAGTAAGTTGGTTTTTTCTAGTCTTTCAATGCGATCATCAATGCTAGGATGGGAGGCCCATTGATTGGCAATCACCAATTTTGATTTGTTATACCTGTTGATTAGTTCGAGTGTAATATTCGGTAAATTATTGAATATGGGAATATTTGCATCCTTGGCCATAAGTGCCATTACAAAAGATTGTTCTTGGTACAAATTTTCGGAAACTGTGCCTGAGTCATACTTTTCTTCATAAAAATTGATGACGGAATTAAATGCGTGCTCAGATAAATTCAACCGCAACAATGCATTTTTGAGCGGTTCATATCCAGTGACATGGGCTGCAATTTCATCGGCATGAAATTCCATTTCTCGTGAAAGGGCCATGTAATTGATGTTCATAAAATCGTACATCTTTTTCAGAATCCATTTTATACCATCAACAAGTTTGATTGCCAAAATCACGAAGTAATAAATTAAGCTGTGAATGTTGGCAAATTTTTGAATCAATGCGTGGTAGGAATCATTGTCGTACAATAAATTGTAAATAACTTGATTCATATTGTACACATAACTACCCACCTTCATGGTACGCTGAGAAAAATGTCCAAATTCATGGGCAAGAATGGCTTTAAACTCTTCCACAGTTACGGTATTAACTAGACCAACTCCAATCAAAAGATTTTTCTTGATGGGCAGAAACATAGACCAAAAACTGGAATCATAAAAAACTGCTGCATTCACATTGTTGCTCAAATAGACTTTTTTGGGGAAGTCTGTTGCCACTTCTTGTACAACATCATCGATGAGTTCAAATAATTTTGGTTCATCTTTTCTGTTGATTTCCACTAAGTTGGATCGATCTGTTTTATGACGTGTAAATAAAAACTTAATCAAAAAAATCAAAATGAGTACACCAAAACTGATCAAACCAAAGCCCAATAACAAGGTCAGAAAGCCCGGTGAGATAACAACTAGTTGGAAAGCAAAATAAAAACAAGCCAGCGTGAGCACAACTGCTAAAGCAAATAAACTTAAATAAACGAGCAGAAATAGAAAAATTGAGAATATGGCTATAATCGTCTGTTTTTTGAACGCTTTTGACAGATTTATTTCTTGATTTTTCATAGGAAAAGGGATATTGATAAAAAGGTTTAAACTATTTCAGATCGGGATACTGTAAACAAAATTGTGTAAACGCCGGAAACAAAAAAATTTATAAACGGCTTCGTTGGTCAAAAATAATAAAATATGGATGGGAATCAAATTCTAGGCGCCAAAATAGTTTGAGCATTTTCACCTTTTATTAAATTTATAGGAAGACCGTATATATTGATAAAATTTTATCAATTCAAAAGCCACCAAATAACTTACCCAATTTGTTTTTGAGGAGTATTAAAAGGAGATTTGTTCAGTTTCTATTTTTGACAACTCGACCAACTTATTTGCTTTGTAAAGTGCGAGAATTTCTTCAATTTTAGTTGATTTTTCTATGGATTTTTCTGGACTGAGATTGACATAATCTTGAAAGATAACTTTATTTATGCGGCGTTGGTTATAGGCTTTTCTAAATCGAATGCCACCCCCATCTGTTTGGTAGGAGTAAGCAAAATAATCCATAGATTTTGTTTCTGTTTGAAACCAGTAATAGAATATATCATCATGATCTGTACCCCCTCCTTCTGTTTTAAAACTTATTTTTATGCAATCATATTTCAACCCATCAATCGTATCGTTTCCAAGAAATTCTTTTATTACGGCTTTGTCATTGAGCCCAAATGGTAGATAAACAAAATAGAAAACGGAATTAATTGAGTTGCTATATTTTGTTTTCCATTCTTGATCGACCTCAACCTTTTTACCATCGATTCTACGAGTAAAAGCATCATTGGTCAGAACATCTTCCACCATGCCAACGCTGTCTTGAAATTTTCTTTGATAGGTAAAATTTCCAGAATTGCGGGTAGAAATGTATTCTTTGTCTCTAAAGTGGAAGGAGAATGAAGACTTATCCAGTAGATTGCCATTTTGATACTCAATTGCAGTATCCACAATTTTTTGTGCGGTGTCTCTATTGCAACCAAAAAAAAGGATTGGTGAGAAAAAAAGCAAAAGCAAAGGATGTTTCATAGAAGATGTATTTTATAAATCAAAGATAGAATAACGTTAACGCGAATATTCATAATTTGTATCCATGTCTATATAAATAGTTCTCACTGCTCATGATGATAGCCAGTTGATATTATTCAAATGGTGGACAAATTAAAATAGGTGTCCTGACCACTTACAGCAATAGAACCGGCCTTATCCAATGAGAAAGTGCCACAATCCATGATGAAATTCTGGTCAGCGTAAAGATTAATGATTTCCCCAATCATGAATTTTGTTTCATTATACTTTATGTCAATTACTTCAAGCAGTTTCAAACTCATTTTTATACTACTTTCCATCACAAACGGGGCGTAAAAATTATCTAAATAAGAGGTGTGCAAACCACAAGCGCTAAATTCTGATATTTCTACCGCGTATTTCAGATGTGTTTGATGCGCCTGCTTTGCGATAACTTGATTGACATGATTTATCGTATAAAAGTCAGTCTCAAGAATGTTTTTATAGGTGTGGGAGAAATCGCCAACAGGTCGATGTACAAAACCTACTAGTGCAGGGTATGACCCAAGATGGACAACGGAGCTAAATATGGCAACGTTTTCATTTCCTGCTGCTGATTTCGTAGCAATGAGATGTGCAGGCTTACAACCAGTCGCACTATTGATGAGATTTGCACGAAAAGTCTTATCCAAATTTGAGAAATCAATTTTCTGCATGCACACGATATTTTAAAATCATAAATAACTCAAAGTGCTGATTGGTTTAAATTAATTTCATTTACTGCTTACTCGTTCCAGACCTGACTTTGCTTTTTGATGTAAACTAGTCTGATACTCGGTCGGCTTTATTTTGAGACAGAGGTTGTAATATTTTTTTGCTTGGACGTCATTTTTGTTTTCTTCATAAATCAAACCAATCTGCAATGCCGCATTGCAAGCAAAGTATTTCTTATTATTCTTACCTAATTCAATCGTTTTTATCAAATAGGTGATTGCATCAGGATAGTTTTTGAGTGCTTGGAGCGTCCGACCAAGGCGATAGTGATATTCTAAAGGTCCTTCTCCTTTATTGGTAAAAAGATGACCATTTTTGATCAAGATGTTTTGAGCCTGCCCATAATAACCGCCGTCGTACAATAAACGAGCTTTGAGCAATATGGGGTGAGGAGTTGCATTTTCTTTAGACTCGGTCAATGCTTGTTGGTCTTCATCGATCAAAGAATTGCCATACTTTGCACAATTGGCCATCTCTTTTTTGTAAGCAGCGAGATCGTTTCCAAAAACAATTTTTGACCAAGCTATTTTTTGATAAGCTTCTTTGATATAGTGTTGGCCTTTGAAATTCTGAACAAAAGTTTTCATATAAGATACAGATGAATCATCTAATTTGTAAAGCAAACTTCTGCCCAACATGTAGTCTAGATAATCAAAATCCAAGTACTCTTTTGTTCTTGGGGCTTCTGTGAGGTATTTGATGCACTCTTCATTATTGCCATGTCTTAATGCAAGACTTGCCTTCAAAAAAGCCAACATAGGATTGGTTTTGTGGTCTAGGTTACTATTTTTAAGTAACTGGATAGCTTGATTTTTTTTGTTTGCTTGATAGTACCAGATATAAGCATTGATGGCAATGGCCTCTTCCCTAAAAAAGTAATCTTTCTTGCTGTTAGCAATTTTTACCAAATCAATTATTTCCTTTTCACCTAGCTGAATGGAACCCTTTATTCCTACGACCTTGCGAATCCAACCGGGTAAAGATTCTGCGAGTGTATGGATTATGGATAAGCTTTTTTTATTTTCTTCAAATTTGGGATAGAGTTTTTTATTTGCTTCCAACAATTTGTAGGCCTCGTAGATTTCTCCTCCAGCCTTTAGTTTTTGGTCAAATTTGAGTCTGATCAAAGCCCATTGGAGCAATATTTCAGCTTGTATGAATCGGGATTCTGGAACTTCCAAATTAGCAGATTCTAATAATTGCAACCTGCGTGCCCTATTTCCTTCTCTTTTTGTAAATTCTTTTTGATCCTCCTTTACAAACAGATAAAAGAAGTCGATGTAGTTTTCAATGTGTAATCGAGCAAGATTTTCGGGTTCTCGGCTGCCCATAAGTGTGAGCAACCGTTGCGCTTCTTCCAACCTTAAACTGATGGCAGCTTTGTATGCATCACCCGCAATTTCTGAATATTCAATATAAGGTTTTGCTGATAGGGTATAAAAATGGAAAATGATAATAAACAAAAAGCTCCCTGATTTACGCTTGGCGATAAAAACAGGGAGCTTCATAATTTTATAGTATTGATGACTAGTCTGCCTCGTAAACAAAGGCTTCGTCCACCAAAATTCTACCACAGTGCTCGCATGCAATGATGTTTTTCATGATACCAATTTCAATTTGTACTTGAGGTGGTATTTTATTGAAACAACCTCCACAAGATTCTCTGGAAATTGCAGCAACAGCCAATCCATTTCTATAGGAAACTCTGATTTTGTCATAAGCTTTGAGCAAGCGAGCTTCGATGTCTTTTCTTGCTTTTTCGCTTTCTTTGACAAGCTTCTCCTCTTCTTTTTCTGTTTTCTCGATGATACCAGCAAGCTCTTCTTTTTTAAGATCCAGATCTTTTGACCTAAGGCTGATTTTCTCATCGATTACAGCTAAAGACTCTGCCTTACCAGTTCTCGCTACCGTTGATTCTCTGATTCTTTTTTCAGAAAGTTGTATTTCCAACCTTTGCAACTCGACTTCTTTATTCAAAGCGTCAAATTCGCGGTTGTTTTTTACGTTATCAAGTTGTTGTTGATATTTCAAAATGAGTGCCTCACTGTCTTTGATATTACCTCTGTGTTTATTGATTTCATCATCAATATCAGCAACGGTATCGCTCAATCTTTGAGAACGTGTTTTGAGACCAACAATTTCGTCTTCAAGATCACTCACTTCCATAGGGAGTTCACCCTTCATCACTTTTATTTCGTCGAGTTTTGAATCGATTATCTGCAACTTGTGCAATTGAACCAATTTTTCTTTGACGGATAGCTCTTTTACTGCCATTTTATTGAAAGATTAATAGTAATTAACAGGATTTGTGTCCATTTTAGTATAATGGGCTGCAAAATTAGTAAAATTATTGGAAATCAAAGTATAAAGTAGGTCGATTGTATATCTTTCACTTTCAAAATGTCCAATATCTGCAATGATAATTTGACCATCAGCATCAAAAAACTCATGATACTTATAATCTGAGGTAATAAATATTTGCGCACCTGCTTGTATGGCATCTTGTAGTAGGAAACCTCCAGCACCTCCGCAAACAGCCACATCTTCAATATTTTTATGACAAACGGCCGTGTGTTTGAATGTTTTGAGGAACATTTTTGTCTTCAAATGTTCAAAAAATTCGATGGTTGTCATGGCGTGTTCAAGCTTACCTATCATACCTGCACCTACATTTACCAAAGTATTTTTGGGCCGTAGTATTTGCAAATTGGTAAGTTCGAGCAACTCACAGATTTTACTATTCACTCCATTGATCGCCACGTTATCTAGATTGGTATGAATGGCAAACAAATTGATGTCATGTCTGATAGCCTTCATCACTACCCGCTCTACATAGCTGGATGAAGTAAATCGCTTCAATCCTTTGAAAACAATTGGATGATGACTCACAATCATATTTACCCCTAGAGAAATAGCTTCATCGACAATGGCTTCTGTGCAATCGAGGCTAATCAAAACACCTTTGATGACATCGTTTTCATTGCCTACAATAAGCCCGGCATTGTCATAATCCTCTTGATATTGATTGGGTGCGATGGTGTGAAGGAAAGCTATTACTTCTTTTACTCTGGTCATATTGTGTTTGGAACGGAATGATAACGTATGTAAAATTACTTTATTGGCTTTAAATGTAAAACCTCTTCTGCAAATTTATAGGTTTCAGACCTGATGTGTTCTAGATCTTTTGAAAAGGCGTGTGAAGAAATCACATGTGCCCCGGCTTCAGGAAAATTTACTTTTCTTTTGAATGGTTCTTTGGTACCTGCTTGTTCATAAAAAGACATCATAGCAGGAATAGAGACAACATCGTCTTGATGTTGCTCATCTTTATCATAGTAACCCATGAAAAACGGTTTTGTAAACTTTTTGAAATGTTCTTCTGTCATGTGGTCAACGATGATGGTTTTTAAGGCCAACAAGCCATTGGTGTGGTAATCGGTATTCCAATATTTTTGTGCTAATGGAGTATATTCAACATGACGGTGTTCTCCTTTTATGACTAAATCCATGATGTTTTTGCCCCATGGTTTGACCAATAATGCCGATGTAGGGTCTTTGATGTCAATATTTGGTGAATACATGATGTTGCCGGCAATCAAGTCACAAGTTGGGTCGAGCATTATACTCAGTGTGCTTCCAGTAGAGCAAGACATAATGATGATGCTATCTCCAAGTTTTTTACCCAATTCCAAAGCATGTTGTGCTGATTCGAAAAAATTATCTGGTGTGAGATTTATAAAAGTATTTTTATCAGATCTGCCATGATCTTCGAGTCGAGTAAGCAGCAAATTCATTCCGTATCTCTTGGCGAAATCTGTATGTAGGGGAGCCCCTTCTTCATGAGATGCACTGAAACCATGAAGGTAAATCAACACATATGGTGTTTTGGTTTTGAGTGTATCCGCCCAAACAATCTTGGCTTCATTATTAGGTTTCAGATCTGGAACGATTGCTTCAGAAGCAGCCAAAACAGAGTCTAGTTGGTTTAGGCTATAATTTACAGGTGGTGTGTCAAGGTCAATGGGGTCAAAATGTACTTTTGGTCCAATGAGATACAAACAAATTAGTAAAAGGATGCTTCCTCCAATGTATTTTAAATATTTCATAAATACTATTATTGATGTGGCTTGAGCAAATGTAAAGATGATAATTTCTAAAAGATAAACAGCTAAGTTTTCTGATTTAACACAATCATAAGGTGTAAGTTATAAGATTCGATGGTTAGGAAGTAATTTTAGCAACTTCACTGGACGAGAAAGATGAAAGACGAAAGTTCAATAAATGCCACCAAACTAACCCTAGTTGGTAAAATAATTTTATTATTTCAGGTTAGCCTTGGCCCTGGACTTTGAATTAATAAAATCGCAAAAAAATTTACTTTTTTTCTAAATGAAAAGCAATAATGAAGAATTGGAAAGAGGCAGTATTTGACACTTAAAATAGTCTTTAACTCTGTTTTCTGATACCTACGAGTAAATAACGCCATCATTCTTTCGTCTTTTGTCTTTCGTCTTTTTTCTTCCGAACCATTAAGATATAAACCTCAATATTTTATGAACTTATGGTAGCTATTTTTAATTTCGCTTCTTCTTACAAAAGAAAGCATCTCTTGATCGCGAAAAAGCGTATAATACTTGTCGCAAATACCACCTGGAATATATACAATTTCCGGTTGAATGTCCTGAAGAAACTCTTGGATGAAGGGCATGAAGTGTATGTACTTGCCCCCGTTGATGAATATATAGAATATAAGGAAAAGTATCCCGACGTAGTGCACATAGGTTTGAGAAGCTTGGACCGGGATAGTACCAATCCAATCAAAGATTTGATTCTCATTGCAGAATTATATCGAAAATACAAAAGAATAAAACCATCCCTTGTTGTCCATTATACACACAAGCCAAATATTTTTGGTTCGATTGCGGCGTATTTGGCAAAAATCAAATCCATCAATGTGGTGACGGGTTTGGGTTATTCTTTTATCCATAAAGGTTGGATAAATACAGTGCTAAAAATATTGTACAAATTTGGAGGAAGTAAGTCGTCCATGACCATTTTTGAAAATCAAGACGATCTGGCATTGTTTATTGAGGAAAACCTAGTCGATGAGGCAAAGGCAACCAGTGTCAAAGGTTGTGGTGTGGACACCAATTATTACCTTGCCTACCCTAATGGAACAGATCACAGCCATACAACTTTACTTTCATAGGCAGATTGCTCAAAGATAAAGGCGTCAGAGAGTTCGCTCAAGCTGCAGAAATATTAAAAAGTAAATACGAAGACCTAAAATTTGTCATGTTAGGGGATTTTGATGAAGAGAATCCTTCAACCATTGACCGAGATGAATTAGTTGAGTGGGTAAACAATGATGTAATTGATTACAAAGGTTTCGTTCGCGACGTAAGACCCTATTTAGCCAAAAGTGATTGTGTAGTTTTACCATCGTATAGAGAAGGCTTACCCAGAATCATCCTCGAGGCAATGTCCATGTCAAAACCAGTGATAACAACCAAAACAGCTGGATGTCGGGAAACAGTAGAAGAAGGCTTGAATGGTTTTCTCGTTGCTCCAAGAAGTGTCCAAGAACTATTGGAGGGTATGGAAAAATTTCTCAAATTGGAACAATCAGAAAAAAAGCTCTGGGCGTAAGAGGACGCATCATGGTGGAAGAACAATTTGATGCAACCATCATAGCCAATCAAATGTACGAGGTGTTTTATCCGTTCATCATGGCGGAAGAATCATAACTTAATATTGCTTTGAAAGAAACAATTGCAGAAAAAATAGATGGAATGTTGATAGAAATTGCTGGTGAAAAACTCAGCCTGCATTCGGACAAATATCTATATTTTGTGCATTACAATGTTTTGGTTATTTCAGATTTGCACTTAGGTAAAATGGATCATTTTAGAAAAAATGGTGTTGCGGTTCCCCCAGGTTTAGATCAAAATGACAATGAAAAATTAACGGAACTCTTGCATTCAATTCAGCCCGATGTTTGTGTTTTTCTCGGAGACCTCTTTCACTCAGATTACAACGATGCATGGGAATTGTTTTGCAATACTTTAAAGGCATTTTGCAATATTCGATTTGTCTTGACTGTTGGCAATCATGATATTTTACGCAAAGATTTTTACACAAATGCCGCCATCCAATTGGTCGATAAATTGATCATTGGGTCTTTTGTTTTGAGTCATGAGGCTGTGTCGGTTGATCCAGGACAATACAACATTCATGGGCACATCCATCCTGGTGTAGCTTTGAGGGGAAAAGGAAGGCAGCACCTCAAATTACCATGTTTTTATTTTGGCAATATCAGAGGAGTAATGCCTGCATTTGGAAAATTTACCGGCCTTGCAAGAATGAAAAAGATGGACGGTGATAGAATTTTTGCCATTACCTCAAAAGCGTTGATTGAGGTTTGAGATGGCATAACATTCACCCAATTATAAACCTTAATCCTGCAGATACAAAATACTTTTTTCTACAAAAAAAGGCTCCGAAAAATAATCAGAAATTGGTACCAATTCGAAGTAAGCCTTTTTGCCCAAAAAGCCCAATTCGTCTTTGATATTGCTACCTTTCAATGCAATCAATCCATTGGGAAGTGCATTAATGTGCTTTTGCTTGACCAAATTTTGGGTCCAAAACTTCAATTTTTCTGCTGAAGCTACAGCGCGGGTAACGATAAAATCAAATTGTTCTTTTCTGATTTCTTCTGCCCGTGTGTGACGAGTCTTTACATTTGTGAGACCAATACCGAGTACCACTTCTTCCACCACATTTAGCTTTTTGTTGATGGAATCCGCCAATAAAAAGGTTGATTCTGGGAACATAATGGCAAGTGGTATACCAGGAAATCCTCCCCCCGTACCTAGGTCAAGGATGTGAGAACCAGGTTTGAATTGAATATATTTCGCAATAGCTAAGGAGTGCAAAACGTGATTGACATACAGGTTTTCTATGTCCTTCCTACTGATGACATTTATTTTTGAATTCCACTCGGTATACAAATCATAGAGACCGGCAAATTGGCTTTCTTGCGTTTCTGTAAGGGTAAAATATTTTTTAATTACTTCCATTTGCCAGGTGTTGATGTTTGAGCAAGCATGAGTAAAAGTGGATTAATGATGGCAAAGGTAATATCTGCCAACGGAAAAAAGTAAGCAAGCTTTTCTTCGCCCAACTTCTTATAATTTTTGAAATTTACGGGAAGTGTCATTATATAGAAAATGGCGGATATTGCAAGGGTGTACAAAGGGTAGAAATAAGTGGAAAAAATTCCCAAATAAATAAATCCGAGATGCATCAACGTATAAAAAATCAAGTAATTTTTGATGTTATTTTTATAAGCAGTTGCAACAGAAATGTGCCTCATCTTTTGTTTCACCCATTCCTTAAATGACGCTTTTGGTTCCGTATATGTTAATGCTTTTTCATCAAGGCAAATGGTCGTATTGGTATTATTCGCCATCAGTTGTATTTGTAAATCGTCATCTCCTGAAGGAAGGTCTGCATGTTTTTCATATCCTCCAACATGCTTGTAGAGACTTTTCGAGTATAATAAATTGCGACCAACACCCATATAAGGAAGCCCAAGGTTTGCAGCACTGCCATATAATGTGGCAGTAAAAAGTGAGTCATATCTACTCAACAATCCTGCGAGGTGGCCTTTTTTTTCCATCATACCAAAGCCAAGCACAATTTCAGTCTGTGTGGTCATTGAAGTTACCATTTTTTGAATCCACTCTTCGCTTGCAGGAAGGCAATCCCCATCAGTCAATAAAATGAGCTCATTGTTGGCTTTGTCAATTGCTTGAGATAAGGCATATTTCTTACCGGGCAAATCTTTATCACACTTTATTACATTCAACCTTTGATCTTCAAAACTTTTCAAATATGCAAAAGATTCATCAGTGGAAAAATCATCTACAATGATGATTTCAAAGTTGGCATATTTCTGCGAAAGCAGGGCAGGAACCAATTTTTGTAAGTGAAAATATTCGTTTTTTACCACCACAATTAATGAAACACCCGGCAGTTTACCCGACGCCGAAGTATTAATGGGCACTTTGCGGAAGTTGCTAAAGAATTGAAACCAAAAAAGGCATCTGATGATTGCAATGATGAAAAAGGCAATCGTGAAAATCATCTCTCAAAATGCTTCCAACCTTGGGCTGAAAGGGCATGTTTGTTGCCCGAGTTGGTCCTGAGGTGTAAGCCTTCGGAACCAGAGACTACTTCACCAATGATGGCAACATCAGGCATCATACGGATGGCTTCCAGGTCTTTTTCTTTAATGGTAAAGAGCAATTCATAATCCTCGCCACTGTGTAAAGCACAAGTAATAGGATCAATGCCAAAATCGATGGCCAATTTTTGAGTATCGATGTGTATAGGAACCATATCCTCGTCAATGATAAAACCTACTCCAGATTGCCTTGCAAGGTGAAACAACTCAGAAGAAAGACCATCAGAAACGTCTATCATGGAAGAAGGAATGACGTTATTTTCTTCAAAATATGCAATCGCATCTTTGCGAGCTTCAGGCTTCAATAATCGACCGATCAGGTATTCATGTTCATCGAGCTGTGGTTGCACACTGGGATGCTCCTGGTAAATTTGCTTTTCTCTTTCCAACATTTGTAGGCCAAGATATGCACCACCCAGACTTCCTGTCACGCATGCTATATCACCAATGTTGGCGCCGCTTCTGTAGACAACTTTAGTTTTTTCAACTTCACCGATAGCCGTGATACTGATGATGAGTCCTTTTTGAGACGAAGTGGTATCTCCACCTACCAAATCAACATTGTATAAGTCACAAGCCAAATGAATGCCTGCGTAAAGTTCTTCAAGCGCTTCCACAGAAAAACGATTACTGATTGCTATGGAAACTGTGATCTGTGTAGGAATACCATTCATCGCATAGATGTCAGATAAGTTGACAATGACCGACTTATATCCCAAATGTTTGAGCGGAGTGTAGGCAAGATCAAAGTGTATGCCTTCTACCAGCATATCTGTAGACACGAGTGTAAAATGATCACCAGAGTCAATGACCGCTGCATCGTCACCAATTCCTTTTATGGTTGATGGTTGCTTGAGTATGGCATCAAAAGTAAGGTGGTCTATGAGTGTAAACTCACCAAGTTCATTGATATCCGTACGTTTAAATTGATTGCTGTCTTCCAAAACTATTTTAATTTATGGACGCAAAGGTAAGCTTATTTCCTGAGTTTCATTCTGACAGGAATACTACAGCCACTATGAAGCTCAAGAAATTTTTAAAACTATAAACTTAGCAATACCATCTCAAATGGAGAATCAATGGTTACCGATCCCTTTTTCACCGTACCAGTCAAACCAGAATAATGATCGGTTACTTCCATACCATCTGTAAAAGTACTACTTACGTCAATAGACTTTGGACCTTTTGAGCATCCAAGGCAAACCACTACAGCATCCTTGAGGGTGCCGTTTGTCCAAGATCTTGAAAAGGTATATGGTAAAACCTTTAGCGTTGTGTGTTTGCCAGCTCCCACTGATGGGTGTTTTTGGCGGAATGTTCCCAATTTTTGAAAATGTTTATACAAGTCTTGGGTTTCAGCTTTATTTAAATCTTCCCAATTCATATAAGAACGTAAAACAGCATCGCCTTCAGCTTTTACGGTCAAACTTCTGGCAGTTTCCTCACCATAATAAATTTGCGCTGCCCCACGATTGAGCAAAAGTCTGTTGGCGCTTTCAAAAGTTTTTTCTCTTTTGGGATCAAAAGGAGCACCATCATCATGAGAACTAAGATAATTGAGCAACCATTTTCCTTGCATTCCGGGAGTTGACAAGATGCTGTCATATTTTTCATGCATGGAGCTGTAGGACATGATTGCGTCATATTTGAAGTCAAAATTGATCATGGAATTGAATCCGCTTTCATAGAAATTTACTTTGCGATCACCATAATCATACAACGGCCCATTTGCCAAGCCATAATTGTAAACTTCGCCAACCATATAAAACTCCAAATCATCTTTAAAGGAAGCGGTATTATTCTTTTTGTGTTCTTCAAAAGCTGCCTTAGCTTGGTCCCACAATTTTTGCCAAACATAACCCTCTACATGTTTTGCTGTATCCACTCGGAAACCATCTACACCGTATTCTTTGATAAAATCAATCAGCCATTTGATTATGTAATTTTGACTACTTTTTGTATATCCAGTTTTAGCGAAAAAAGCATCTAATTCTGCAATTTCTTGGTCATAGCGACCTTCATTTTGCCACTTCTTAACCAGAAATTCAGGTAACATTACAGCGGTACTATCATCTTCCGTCCTGATGTCTGGCAAGTTTTTGACCAAGGTGCACGAAATGGTTGAATTCATATCTTTGTAAACGCATTGTGGAGTCGTCCTTACCCATTCCTTTGGCCATTGTTGGTCAAGTTCTGTTACTGGTCCAGTATGATTCAAGACCACATCGACGATGATTTTGATGTTGTGTTTGTGGGCCTCGTTCACCATTTCTTTAAAATCTGCTGCTGTTCCTAGCCGAGGATCTATCATTGTCCAATCTTTGGTCCAATACCCATGAAAGCCATAAGACCTACCAGTTCCTTCATCGACTGAACCATCCACATTTTCAACCACAGGAGTTGTCCAAATAGCATTTACACCCAACGAATCAAAATATCCTTCTTTTATTTTAGCAGTAACACCCTTGATATCTCCACCCATAAATCCACGATATGGAGAAGGGTCTTGGCCTGCGGGATGTTTGAAATCGTTGGTAGTATCACCATTATTAAATCGATCTGTCATCAAAAAATAAACGGTTGCATTTTCCCAGATGAATGGTAAATCTGGTTGAACTGTCTTTTGGCTTTTGTCACCACATGCAACAAGAAAGAGGACGACTAAACAATAGATGGTTTTGCGGAACATGATTTACGATTTGACTATTTATTAATTGATTGGCTCAACCTGAGCCAACATTAGTGTTATTTTGACACGAAGATAAAAATCCATGGGGAATGTACCAAAAATACGGTGATTATTTGATATTGCTTTAGAAGTAATCTTCCATATTTGATTGAATGCTCTTCATCCTTAGGTTTGGAGAAAGTATTAGTTACTTTTTTATTGAATTGAAAAACCAACGTACATATCCTTTGGGAGGCTAGTTATTTACGCTCTTTTTCTTTTTTGTCTTTATAAAATGCTTCTCTAAAAGTAACGTTAGTTTTAAAAAGTTTAAAAAAATCTTTTTCCACACAGCTGATAAATTTTGTAAAAAAAGTCGGGCTCTTTTAAGACAATTCTACCAAATTGTTACTTTTACAATTAGATAACCTAGATGTGATACAAAATAGAAAAAAATTGTCCTCTATCGTGGTGTCAAAAAATAAAAGGACAATCCATATTTCCTTTTGTATCATTGGAAAATAGATAATCGTTGAAGTTTATAATTTTATGGATAAAGAAAAGAAACTGAGGAGCTACGAGTGGTTTGGCAAATCTGATAAAATGGGTTTTGTGCACAGATCGTGGTTGAGAAATCAAGGATACCCAGATGATTATTTTCAGGGAAAACCGGTAATCGGCATCTGCAATACTTGGTCTGAGTTGACTCCATGTAATGGGCATTTGCGTGATTTTGCTGAAATTGTTAAAAAGGGAGTCATTGAGGCAGGTGGTTTTCCGCTAGAATTTCCAGTCATGTCTTTGGGAGAAACCATCATGAAGCCAAGTACGATGTTGTTTCGCAATTTGGCCAGTATGGACACAGAAGAATCCATCAGAGCCAATCCTTTGGATGGTATAGTGCTTTTGACAGGTTGTGATAAAACTACACCATCTACCGTGATGGGTGCATGCAGTGTAGACTTACCTACGATTGTAGTGCCAGGTGGCCCTATGCTCAATGGTAGATTTAGAGGAGAATGTGTTGGTTCTGGTTCTTTCAACTGGCTCATCAAAGAAAAACAAGCGGTAGAAAACTATACAGAAGAAGATATTCTGGAAATGGAAATCGGTGTTGCGCGCAGCCAAGGTCATTGCATGACAATGGGTACAGCATCAACAATGGCTTGTATGGTCGAATCTTTGGGTCTCACATTGCCTGGTGCTGCTGCAATTCCTGCAGTTGATGCTCGAAAAAAAGTAATGGCCCAACTATCAGGCAGACGAATCGTAGAAATGGTAAGAGAAGATCTTACTTTATCAAAAGTATTGACGCGGGAAGCATTTGAAAATGCAATCAAACTCAATGCTGCGGTAGGGGGATCCACCAATTTTATCATTCACTTGACAGCCATTGCCAGAAGAATTGGTGTGGAATTGGAGTTGAGTGAATTTGATACATTGGGTAGTCAAATTCCACTTCTGGTAAATTTGAAGCCTTCAGGAAAATTCTTGATGGAAGACTTTTATTATGCGGGTGGATTACCAGTGGTGATCAGGGAAATGGCCGAACATCTGCACGGTGGATGCATCACGGTCAATGGCAAAACCATTGCTGAAAACAATAAGAAATCACCAAACTATAATGAAGAAGTCATCACTCCACTGAGTAAACCTTTGAAAGAAGCTGCAGGTATTGCAGTATTAAAGGGTAACTTGTGTGCAGATGGCGCCATCATCAAACCAAGTGCTGCAAGTCCTTCATTGATGAAACATACAGGAAAAGCCGTTGTATTCGAATCCATAGAAGACTATCATCACAGGATAGATGATGAAGATTTAGATATTGATGAAAATAGCGTCATCGTTTTGAAAGGAGTCGGTCCTGTAGGATATCCTGGTATGCCTGAAGTAGGAAATGTCGATTTGCCAGAAAAATTGCTCAAAAAAGGTGTGCGAGATATGGTGAGAATTTCGGATGGAAGAATGAGTGGAACGGCGGCTGGTACCGTTGTGTTACATGTTTCTCCAGAATCTTCCATTGGAGGCACTCTTGCCTTGGTACAAAGCGGAGATTTTATAACTTTAGACGTTGAAGCACGTAAATTAGAACTATTGGTTTCTGATCAGGAATTAGCACAGAGAAAACTCAATTGGGTAGCACCTAAGCCACAGGCAGATCGAGGATATGTAAAAATGTACATAGATCACGTGGAACAAGCGCACCTCGGAGCAGATTTGGATTTCTTGATTGGAGGTTCAGGTTCAGAAGTTTCAAGAGATTTACATTAAATATTATAAGCCTTACAACAACTTTTATTGTTTAATTAAATAATTGAAAATGATTTTATATAGAACCAATCAAACCATCATTGTTGAGGAAGATGGAAAATTTTATGATTGCGAAAGTCAAGACTGGGATGGACTCATCAATGAAAATTTGTATCCAGTACTTCAAAATGTGATCGCTAAAGGAAATACTGTTGATTTTTCTTTGGAAGATGCAATCAAACCCATCGTTTCTCAGGAAGTTTGGGCTTGTGGGGTAACTTACCTGAAAAGTAAGGTTGGTCGTCAAGAAGAATCTAAGGATTCTGGGGGAGCTGATTTTTATGGTAAGGTTTATGTTGCTGAAAGACCAGAGGTATTTTTTAAGGCAACACCATCGAGAGTAGTGGGACCAGGTGAAAAAATAAGGATCAGAAGAGATTCTACTTGGGATGTACCTGAACCTGAACTTACCTTGTGCGTTAATAAAAATGCGCAGATTGTGGGATACACCATTGGTAATGACATGAGTAGCCGAAGTATTGAAGGGGAAAATCCACTTTACTTACCTCAAGCAAAAACGTATGATCGATGTGCAGCTCTAGGACCAGGGGTTTTAGTACTCAACGAACCAATTTCTTTAGAAACAAAAATTTCATTGGAGATTGTAAGAGAGGGCGCTGTTGTATTTTACGGTGAAGTGTTGCTCAATCAAATGAAGAGAAGCCTCACAGAATTGGTAGGATTTGTTTGTAGAGAAGCTAGCTTTCCTCACGGATGCTTCATCATGACAGGTACTGGCATTGTTCCTACTTCAGATTTTACACTGGAAGTTGACGACAAAGTGAAAATTACAATTGAAGGAATTGGCACGTTGGTCAATATAGTGGAAAAAAAGCCATTGGATTAAAACTGATTTTGCTCCTTCTTGCCTATTATTTAAAGCTAAATTTCAAATAAATGTCCAGAAATCAAATCGCAATTGCCTCACTATTTTACATTGCTTCTTTTTTGTCCTGCAAAACTCAAGCGCAAAAAGCTAATAGTATGGAATCAAAAGTTAGCAAAACGTATCAAACCACAGGATCTATTGAAGTTTTGGATAATGGTTTGCTCAAGCTTATTGATGCAAACAGCCCAATTCAGATTCTTGCAACAGGTTTTAATTGGTCTGAAGGTCCACTTTGGGTTAAAGAAATTAATGGTGTAATCTTTTCTGACGTCCCTGAAAATACAGTTTACAAATGGACTGAGGCAGACAGTATTTCTGTTTATTTAAAGCCTTCGGGTTATACAGACACCATACCAAGAGGTGGAGAAATGGGATCTAATGGTCTCACTTTATCACCAGATCGTAAATTGGTGTTGGCACAACATGGCAATAGAGCCATCGCGCAAATGGATGCATCACTCAAGTCACCAAAGGCCAAATTTATCAACTTGGCTGAGAAATATATGGGTAAGAAATTTTCAAGTCCAAATGACGTGATTTTCTCCAAAAATGGGACTTTGTTTTTTACTGACCCACCCTATGGATTGGTCAAACAGCAGAATGATCCAAATAAAGAACTTGAATTCAACGGGGTCTTTATGAAAAAGCCAGGCGGACAAGTGGAGTTGATTGATGATAAAGTGAGCAGACCAAATGGAATAGCCTTATCAAAGGACGAATCAAAATTGTATGTAGCAAGTAGCGACCCTTCCAAAGCGATTTGGATGGAGTATTCTTTGGATGCGAATTTTAAAGTTACAAGCTCGAAAGAGTTGGCCAACTTTACAGCATTGGGAAGAAAAGTAAGGGGATTGCCAGATGGCATGAAAGTACACAGCAGTGGTAATTTATTTGCTACTGGCCCAGGAGGAGTAGTCATTATTGACCCGATGGGCAAACATCTTGGAACCATCCTTACTGGACGAGCCACCTCCAACTGTGCATTCGATGATGACGAAAAGTATCTGTATATGACAGCAGATGACTATTTGTTGCGAGTGAAAATGAAATAATTTAACTATTTGCTGGCTTTGAATTGACATATAAATGCAACATTCGCCAGTCAAAAAAAATAATACAATGAGTAATTTAATTAATGAAGCATGTGTGAAGTCACATCAAGCATGGGTTGGCTATAGAGAAACAACCTACAAACAAA
>JADKBO010000044.1 GCA_016715105.1 Saprospiraceae bacterium
GGCCCGGCAGTAACAGCAATGGCGTTTAAGTCTTTGGCAGTAATAAATGCTTTATCTAAAGCTTCTTTTACCACCACTGCAATATGGGTATTGTGTTGTCTAGATGCCAACTCTGGGACAACACCTCCATATTTTTCATGATCGACCTGTGTTGCAGTGATGTTTGAAAGGACCTTTCCATTGTGAATGATCGAAGCTGAAGTATCATCACATGAACTTTCTATTCCTAGGATGTATATATTTTCCTTATTGATAAGCAGCAATTAAAATTTTAAAAAAATATGGATGCGTCACACACCCTTTTGATTGAATCGTGCATCTAAACGGACGAAAGGCAAAGATAATTACTTCTATGGAGTAAAATTTACGCTTTTCACAAGATTGTTATATATCGATATGGAGAGATAATAAGCCAAATAATGACATGGTTTCATGCATTGTTAAAAATTATTCTTCACGGGACATTTTATAAAAAGATGATTTACAGTATATATATTAATTTTAATAACAATATTTTGAGCAAATTAACCACATTTATTTTGTCGTCTTACAACATTTTATAACTTTACAGCCGATTAAATAGACACAATTTCTAAGCAAAAACAAAATCAATCAATACTGAAATATGAGACTAATAGTAAGTTTAATAATGGCACTTTTAGTAGGTTTCTTGGGATATCTAGTATACTCATCTATTCAAGAGCCTATTGCATTTTCTGCAGAGAAAGGAAAAAGATCTGATGCGGTAGCGGCACAGCTTACCAAAATAAGGACATTGCAAGAAATCTATAGATCCATTAAAGGGTCATATGCAGGTGACTTTCAAGAGTTGGTTACAACCATAAAGAATGATAGTATACCTTTTGAAAACATTGAAGGTGACCCAGATGATCCTACAAACCTTGATAAAGTGAGAAGATTTGTTACTTATCAATCTGCCTTAGATACAGTAAAAGCAATGGGTATTAGCCTTGAAAACTTAGACGTTATCCCTTACACAGATGGGCAGAAATTTACCATGCAAACAGACACCATAGAATATCAAAGTACTATGGTCAATGTGATTGAGGTAGGCACCACTTGGAAAACTTTTATGGGTGAATACGCAGATCCAAAGTATAAAAAATACGATAACAGATATAATCCAGACGCAGCATTTAAATTCGGCGATCTCTCGACTCCGAGTTTGAATGGTACTTGGTGATGATAGATCTTTATTATAAAACGGGTTTAAAACCTACAACTGATACAACACTGTCTGTCCTGTTTGGGACGGACAGTGCTTTTTATTGCATATTCGATGCTCATAAAGTCCTTTTTGAAGGCAATCATATGAAAATTGATGCTTTTTGGGACGCTTATGAAAGAGGCAGCATCAAAGCCGATCGGATGAAATTGATGAGTTTGAGTAATAAATTCATTCTTTCAAACAACACATCCCACTTGCCAAGTAATGATTTTGATGTGTACATCGACAAGTTTACCGATCAGCCTATTTATTGTAAACACATTTTTGCTAAAGGTGCACCGAAAAAAGTCCAACACATCGTTACTGCGCTCGATCACCATTACTATTTAGGGCAGAAGACAGTTTTTCATTTGTATCTGGAAATCAACAGATTACACGTATATTATAAGTTGGATGGTAAATTTGAATTTTATAATAATTATGAAATCAAAACTTCAGAAGACTTATTGTATTATGTTGAATTGGTCCACAATATGATCGTCAATGGTAATAAAGAAAGGAATCCTCTGGAAGTATCAGGTCTGGTAGACATAGAATCTGGTTACCTGGAGTTACTAAAAAAGTATTATCCTCAAATTACTTTTATCACTGCGGGTATAAATGCAGAAAATGAACCACTCAACCAATTTTATTTCGGACACCTTATCAACTTGGCATGCGTATAATTGGTGGAGAATTTGGAGGTAGAAGGTTCAATCCTCCTGCAAAAAACTGGCCCACTCGGCCAACCACGGATATTTCAAAAGAAGGTCTATACAACATGCTTCAAAACAGGATAGATTTTGAGGATACCATCATGTTGGATTTATTTGGCGGCACGGGCAATCACTGTTATGAATTTATTTCCAGGGGCTGCCAAGACGCAACTTATGTCGATAACTTTGCAGGCTGTGTTGCTTTTGTTAAGAAAACCTCAGAAGAATTGGGTATAGGTGAAAGAATAAAAATTTTCAAAGTGGATGTTTTTAAATATATTTCCTCTTGTGAACGACAATATGATTTCATTTTTGCTGGTCCGCCTTATCCATTGATTACCCTCAATACCATTCCCGACAAGATATTTGCCAAAGGTATTCTCAAAGAAGGTGGTATCTTTGTCCTGGAACATAATCCCCAACACAATTTTAAGCAACACGCTTTTTATAAAGAGGAAAGGGCTTATGGTACGACCATTTTTAGTTTTTTTGTAGCTTAGAAGTAGATTTTATGAAGTTTTTAGAAGAGGTTATTAATGAACTCGTCGTGTCTTTTAAGGCGGTTTATGGTGTAGATGTTGATGTACATAAACTACTCCTTTCACCCACCAAAAAAGAATTTGACGGAGATTTTACCTTAGTCATTTTCCCGTTTGTAAAAGATCTCAGGAAATCGCCCGAACAAATTGGCGATGAAATCGGAAAACATATGGTGCAAATAAGTAGTCAAGTTCAAGGCTACAATGTCATCAAAGGTTTTTTGAATTTAAGTCTTTCTGATCAATTTTGGAAAGCAAATCTAGACCAAATTGTGGACACCTCACTTTATGGAAATCTGGAAGCAAAGCACGAAAAAGTAATGGTGGAGTTCTCCTCACCAAATACCAACAAACCCTTACACCTTGGGCATATCCGCAATATACTTTTAGGTTGGAGTTGTGCTAAAATTCTACAAGCGGCTGGTTATGAAGTTATTAAGACTCAAATCATCAATGATAGAGGCATAGCAGTTTGCAAAAGTATGTTGGCATGGAGTCTTTTTGGAGATGGCAAAACACCAGAATCAACAGGTATAAAAGGTGATCATTTTGTAGGAGATTATTATGTTTTGTTTGAAACCAAATTCCAGGAAGAATATGGGGAATGGCAAAGTACCGCTGAGGGGCAGACCATTTTTGCAACGAGAGCAGACTTAGACCAATCTGAAGCAGCTTTCTTCAAGGCATATAAAAACGACTATTTCAATAATTACAGCGCACTGGGTAAGGCAGCAAAGGAAATGTTACTTGCTTGGGAAGCTGGAGATGGTCCAACGGTATCGCTCTGGAAAAAAATGAATGCCTGGGTTTATGCGGGATTTGAAGAGACTTACGATAAGTTGCTGGTAAACTTTGATAAATACTACTATGAATCAGATACTTATCTCCTTGGCAAAGATGCCGTAAAAAAGGGCTTGGACTTAGGCGTATTTTATCAAAAAGAAGATTCATCCATTTGGATTGATTTGACTGATGCGGGCATGGATCACAAATTGGTACAAAGAAGAGATGGTACTTCTGTTTATATGACTCAGGACATTGGAACAGCTCAACTCAGATACCAGGACTTTGGTGCCACAAAAATGATTTACACCGTCGCAGACGAGCAAGATTACCACTTTCAAGTCTTGTTTGAAATCATGAAGCGACTCAAAGAACCTTTTGCAGATGGACTTTTTCATCTTTCTTATGGAATGGTAGATTTACCTACAGGTAAAATGAAATCCAGAGAAGGTACGGTCGTGGATGCAGATGATTTGATGGCAGAAGTGATTGCCGAGGCAAAAGCCGCCAGTGACGAACGAGGAGAAATAGCAGAAATTTCGGCTGCGGAACAACAAGAAACCATCCGTAAAATTGGTATTGCTGCCTTGAAGTTTTTCATGATCAAGGTACATCCCAAAAAACGCATGACATTTGATCCGAAAGAATCAGTCGATATGCAAGGGCAAACAGGGCCTTACATTCAAAATGCCTATGTGCGGATAAAGTCCATATTGCGCAGGGCCAATGACGGATTTGGTGATTATAGTACTTACAATGAACTAGAAGACCAGGAAAAAGTGTTACTCACTTTAGTGATGTCATACCCGGATGTGGTTTTGGAAGCTGCAAATGGTTATGATCCATCGACCATTGCAAATTTTTGTTATTCATTAGCGAAAGAATTTCACAAGTTTTATCATGACATTCGTATTTTGGGCGCTGAAACCGAAAATGCAAAATCGTTTAGGCTGACATTGAGTAGCGTTGTAGCGAAAACACTGCAGCATGGCATGGATTTATTGGGTATAGAGATGCCCGAAAAAATGTAATGAATTTTTAAAACATAATACTAAGCGACTGTAACAAATGTCTGAAATCACAAAACCCTCTTTGAATTTTATTGAGGAAATTATAGAAGAAGATTTAAAATCAGGGAAACATAATGGCAGAGTACATACCAGGTTTCCTCCTGAACCAAATGGATATCTCCATATTGGTCACTCAAAAGCCATTTGTATCAATTTTGGACTAGCTCAGAAATATGGTGGTAAGACCAATTTGAGATTTGACGACACCAATCCCACTACTGAGGAAACAGAATATGTGGAGGCCATAAAAAAAGACATACAGTGGTTGGGTTTTGAATGGGAGGGCGAAGCTTTGTTTGCTTCAGACTATTTCGATCAACTTTTTGATTTTGCAGTCGATTTGATCAATAAAGGATTGGCATATGTAGATGATAGCAGTGCGGAAGAGATTGCGGAAATGAAAAAAAATCCGTCTGAACCTGGCCTGGAGTCTCCATATAGAAAAAGAACCATCGCAGAAAATCTTGAATTGTTTCAAGATATGAAAGCTGGAAAATATGTAGATGGATCTAAAGTTTTGCGCGCCAAAGGTGACATGACATCGCCGAATATGCACATGCGCGATCCAGTTATTTACAGAATCAAACACGAACATCACCACCGTACAGGTAATAAATGGTGCATCTACCCGATGTACGATTTTGCCCATGGACAGAGTGATTCGATAGAAAAAATTACCCATTCACTTTGTTCGCTGGAGTTTATCCATCATCGACCATTGTATGACTGGTTCATTGACAAATTGGGCATTTTCCCTTCCAGACAAATTGAGTTTGCACGGATGAATGTGGCTTATATGATCACTTCAAAAAGGAAGTTGTTGAAGTTGGTGACAGAAGGTTTTGTTAGTGGCTGGGATGACCCAAGAATGCCGACCATTAGTGGTATGCGCAGAAGAGGATATCCTGCAGAAGCCATCCGTACATTCTGCGATAAAGCTGGGGTTGCGAAAAGAGACAATACCATTGAGATAGAATTACTAGAATCTTGCATCAGGGAAGTGCTCAACAGAACAGCAGATCGGGTGATGGTGGTCCTTGATCCGGTTTTGTTGACCATCACCAATTATGATGAAAATCTCACTGAAATCATGACTGGGGAAAACAATCCTGAAGACGTGCATTCTGAGGATAGACCATTGCCATTTTCAAGACAATTGTGGATCGAGCAAGATGATTTCATGGAAGATGCGCCTAAAAAATATTTTCGTTTGACGCCAGGTGCCAATGTGCGCTTGAAAAATGCCTACATCATACAATGCGATGGCTGCATTAAAGATGAAAATGGTAAAGTTATTGAAGTTTTGGCATCGTATTTTCCCAATTCAAAAAGTGGAGAAGACACCAGTGAAATCAAAGCCAAAGGAACCATCCATTGGGTATCTAAAAAAGAAGGTTTACCATGCGAAGTCAGAAATTACAACCGCCTTTTCACCGTTCCAAATCCTGATGATTTTGAGGATGAAGGCAAAACGATTTTTGATTTCTACAATCCAGAATCCTTGCAAGTAAACAAAACTGCCATCATGGAACCGGGTTTAAAAGGTGCCCAAGAAGGAATTCATTTACAATTTATGCGGAAAGGGTATTACACGGTGGATCCAGATTCTACAGAGGACTTGATGATTTTCAATCAGACGGTTTCTTTGAAGGAAGGGTGGTAAGATTAAAGAGGGCGAGGCTAAATAAGTTTTAAATGGTGTGTTGACTTGAGGGGTTTATTTGTTTAATCGTTTATTTGTTTATTTTTTTAGAAATAAGATTACTAGTTTTCTACAATACGTGGGTTTAAAATTTGTAAACCTTCAATATTTTTAAAGTCAGAAATATTGCTGGAAATTAGAACTAAGTTGAAAACCATAGCAGTAGCAGCAACGATTGCATCAGGTAGTTTGATTTTATAGACTTGTCTAAGTGAAATTGTTTTGGATACAACTACATCATCTAAATTTATCACATTTGCATCTTGAACAAAGGCAAAAGGTTTTATCAAATCTTCAGGACTTGCTTGATACCAGCCAAGAAGTTCAAGTTTTGATATGACAGAAATATTAGCTTTCTGATTTATTATTTCATCTAAAGTGTCCAACATGTCAACTGGTAACAAGCCCTCTAAATAGTCAATTATAGTGTTGGTGTCTAATAAAAATCCGGGCATAAAAAGTTTTTATTTAAACTGGAAATCTGTCTCCCCATTCCTCCTGGGATTGCTTTAAGTAAGCCCTTAGTTTATCTGCCGTCTCTTTAGTAATGCTTCCTCTGTATTTATCAGAAAGTTTTGTTTTTGGGGCTGTAAAATTTTCCTGGATCACCTTGATCAAATTCTGTTCTTCCAACTCATGCAAAAGCTTTACTGCTTTTTGATCAGTTATTTCTATAAGCATGGTGTTTTCCATAATATGCAAATTTGAAATTAGTTTTAAACAAATTTAGATTATTTTTTCACCAAAAGCAAGGGTTTCGAAATGCAGTTCTGATGAGGCATCTTTAATCACGTATTGAAATAGTACTAGATTTGATCAATGTTTAACCGTTTAACCGTTTAACTGTTTATGTTTGGCCAGAAACTTAAAGCGCCTCAACCTCGGAAAGAGAAAGGCCAGGTCGCATCTGCAATTTGTTGATTTGTAAGCAAATCCAATTTTTTAAAATTAATGGCTGCTAGTCTTTTGCCCCTTGCCTCACCTTCAGCTCTTCCTTTTGCTTCCGCATCGGCGATCAAAGTTTTTTCAGTGCGAATGGCATCGATATATTTGTCATAGGCAGCCAATTGCTCAGGGGTATAGTTGCTTTCGTGAGTCAACTCTATTGCTTGGAGTATTTCTTCTGGAAGTGGAATATTTGCTTTTTGCATCTTCATCAATTTATCTATTTTGACTTGGGCCTACAAAGAGGGCTTTGCTGCATAAGTCGGCATAATATGTTTCGCCTCTTACTAGACTACCTATTATTTGTCTTCTTTTTTTATTAAATCGCCATTTTCTGATATAAAGTAGATTTGCCCCTTTATGAATTTTATTTCAGGCAAATTATATTTCTTATTTTCTTCAATAGCTTTTTTAACTGCCTTGTTTCCAATCTTTACGATTTCATTTGCCTCTTTTAATAATTCAGCATTCTTAATTTCTTTTATCTCTCCCATTAGTTCATATTAGTTTTAAACAATTCAAAAAGCAATGGATTTTCAATTTCAAAATCATTTTGTTCTCCTATTGCTACTCGCACAAATCCTTCTTCTGAATTGTAAAGCAGGGACCATTATTAAACTACAAATCTATTTTATTTTAAAACAGTTATTGTACTTCTAAAAACAAACGGTTTGTCCCTCTCATCAGCACCTAATAAAGTATAAACATAAACTCCATCCTCGATTGAACCAAATGTTTCGCAAAGATTTATTTCTCCATTTATGGGAATTAGTTCACAGATTTTATTTCCCCATCGATCAAACAAACTAAACAAATCAAAAGATAAATTACAAGGATTTCCAATTGTCAACAGGCGATCATTTGAAATATACATGATGTTTGGCAATACAGGATTACACATTTCACAATCATTCAGTTTTATATCAATTGCATATGAGGAAGTACAATTAAGAGTGTCTGTATGTAAATAATAATATTCACCTTCTGTAGGAGGGATTTCATATGGATTTACCCAGATAATTCCTGCTATTTTTGGTAGTGAATCTCCTTTACAAATATTTATAAAAGCTTCATTAAGTGGTGGATCTAACTTAGGGTATTTCATCAAGTTGAAGCTGTCGTTTATCATACATCCATTCGATTTTGCTTGATAAAAATATAATCCTTCTTCTATGAATGAATTTGAATTTTGCGTAGAACCATCTGACCATTTGATGTCTTCATAATCAAAAGGTAAATTTAATTCCAGCGAAATGTCAGCACATAAAGTAGTATCTTCTATTTCATAGAGATTTGCAGATTTTGAAAAAATGGTAATGGTGTCCTCTATCAAACATAAATCATTTATTGCAGTAAAGGAGTATTGACCGGGGGTATTGAAAATTCTTTGATTATTGATTAGTTGTGTTCCGTCTCTCCAGAAAAAATTAGTCAATTCTATAGGAGTTGTAAATACTAAACTTTCGTTTGGACATATACCAAGTTGTTTTTCGAAAACGATTTCAGGCACAGGTATAATTTGAAAACTATCGAAAACTGGACAAGTCCCGTTTAAGGCAGTATAGGAATATGTTCCATTACCCAGCATTCGAAATGCATCAACGTTGTTGTCGTTCCAAACTATATTACTTAAATGAGTGTCTAGACGGACCTCCAAACTCGCTCCTGTGCAAATCACAGTATCATTGATTAATGAAATGTTTTGTAGATTATTTATCTGTATGGTATCATGGATAAAACAATTACCAATTTTTGCTTCAAAACTATATTGACCTGGGCTTGTAAATAAAGGGTCATTTTCCTCAAAACCATGCCATTTGACTTCCTCATAAATAGAGGGTAAACTTATTTTGATGCCAAGATCATCGCATAAATTATAACTTTTTTGCAAGTTGGTATCTTGGATGTAATTCTCAACATAGATGGTATCATGGTAGGTGCAAAATTCATCACGTCCACTCATCACATACCTTCCTGCTTGAAGAACTTCCAAAGTATCTCCTTGCCAAATATTGTTCCAGACAACATCCTCTAGCTTTGATCCTGCATATAACTTTACTATTTCTTCGGGGCATTTTTTGATGGTATCACCACCATCTCTATGAATCAATTCTGGAAAGTAAACGACTTTATGTGGAGGAGAAAACTGCCTTCCTAGCAATAATCCAGGAGGTGCAATTTGCTCATTTGACAACGTATCTATTTTAGTTCCATCTTCTGAAATTCGTATTATTTGCCAATTTATACTGGTAATAATATTGTTATAGTAGTCAACCTGGAATGGGTGTGAAGCTGTAATATGATTTACTGGATTTAGATATTCAAAATATTTAAATTTGTTTCTTACAGTGTAATCTTCATTTAATTCCACTTTGTAAATTACACGACTCCTCCCATTTACAGTAAGATAATAATAATTCAATTTATTCCTATTAAAGACAATTGGGTGAGCAATTTCATTTGGGAAATCCAAATTTTCTCTTCGAAGAAAACTCACTTGTCCTGTTTGGTCATCAAACCTAAAAAGATCATAGTAATTTCGTAAGCTTCCATAAGTTAATACAACCAATTTTCCATCAAAAGATATATCCATTTCACCTGCTTCGTCATATACCAATGCGCCATTTTTATAACCATAAACTAAGTTCTCAGCCACATCAGAGATTACAGGATTTGCACTTATTCCATTTTTATCAATTCTAAATACTTTAAATCGACTTGAGTTTTCTTTGGTGATCAACCAATATCCAAAACAAGTTGGAATATAGGCATACATATTTAGCATATTTTCTGAAATTAATGTGTTTTTGGTAGATATTCTCACTTCACCTTTACCTCCATTTGCATCCAAATCTACTTCAGAGTAGTATAGTTTCCCCTCTTCTTCAGTGGTGGTTTCATGGCCTTTTCCAGTAAAAATAAAGTATCGATTATTATTTTTTACGTTCCGAATTGCAAGACTACTAAAGTATGCATCCCTATCTCCAAGTAAATCCCTTCCATTCTGCATAATTTGTTGGTCTTTATCTAGGACCGTAGTGCCATCACAAGCAAATAGTAATTTGTTTTTCTCAGCGATTGAAGTGTATCTCCCCGAAATAGAAGAAAAAGATATTAAATCTGAGTGAATTTTTTCAAAATATAGTGGTGTATCAAATAAGTTTGCCTGATATCGAGCAGATGGAATATAAATATTGTCATAAGGTTGTGCAAAAGAGTTATAGATGCAAGTTAATGTAATTATTATGGTAATTATGCTCTTCATAAAATTTCAGAATTAATAGGTGGCTTAAAATAAATTAAGCCACCTATTTAGTTTAATAACACTCTACGAGGTCATCTTGGAAATATTGAATAGCTAACAGATCAATTGTATTCAAGCTATCACAAATTGTATCAGCCGAAGAACAAATGGCGATGCAACTGAGGTATCTAGCAACGCCAATATCTACAAACCCAGAATCTATTGCTATTTGTTCATCCCAAACACCAAGGATTACCTTATTGATAGCAGAAATATCATTTGGTTGGATTAATCCATTATCATTTACGTCTGAATAGTCAAATATCGTTGCACAAGGAAAAGTGAATCCTAGACAATAATTATGAGGAGTTCTTGGATTTAATTCATCAGGAAATGCCAATTTTGGATCGATGCCACTTTTATACAGATCTGCTAATAAATCAGGATCATTTAAAATTAAATTTTTGATGTAATCTTTCTCCAGTTTGTTCTCAATTGGAATATCTGGTTGTTTCCTACTCTTCATAACAGTCTCAACATTTTCAAAGTTTGTAAGTATTGTTTCTTGTAATCCTTAAACCTAAACTCAATATTTAATACAGCTGGCGTTCATACATTCATTCGGGTTTTGGTTTTTTTTTGGATATCGCTGACAATATATCTATATCTATATAATTATAGCAAAATATTAATTGTTAAATAAATGTTAATAAATATTATATGCTTTTTTTAGTGTTATTTTATTCTTAGTATGCAAACGATAGGATTTTTCAATTAGAATTTTGCTAATAATTGTTTTTACGATAGTCAGTAGGTATTATTTTTCAATTTTTTCATCATACTCAAAGGGTGAAAATTCCACCTATTATTAATTCCTTTATATTTTAGTAAATCCTTAACGCATCAAGTGCAGGTGTAGCATTATATTCGCCATCATCAAGTATGTTGTGGTGTTTCATTCTTATGGGCAATGCAATTATTTGATCTTTTTGGTTTGCCGAATAGCATTGCTGAATTTTATTCTTACAAACCATTTTGCGTTTATTAAAACCACAAATTAGAAAGGAATGTCGATGTTCAAGAAAATGGCTCTTTTTGTTTTTTTATTTGGTGTGCCAGCTTTGGTTTTTTCTCAAAACAACGAAGGCAGTAGCGCTAAAATGGATTTTGAAGCCTATGATCCACCTAGTGACTTAGTGACACCAGCGCATGAATATACAAAGGCAAAATTTCCATTTATTGACATCCACAGTCATCACTGGCAAATGGCCAATCAAGACTTGGATAAGCTTCTTTCTGAAATGAATGCGATGAACATGCAAGTGGTCAATAACTTGAGTGGTAGGGGAGGAGCTGCCTTGAAGTCTATGATGGACAATGTCAAAAAATATGGCTACGAAAAGCGGGTAACCATTTTTACCAACATTGAATTGCGCAGTATTGACGATCCAGAGTGGGCTGCAAATACAGTAAAACAAATAGAGTTTGACCATGCGAATGGTGCTTGTGGTTTGAAGATTTACAAGAGTCAAGGCATGGATAATAAAGACGCAGCAGGAAATCGAATCAAAATAACCGATCCGAGAATCAAACCCATTTGGGATAAATGCGCCGAGTTGAATATGCCCATTTTGATCCATTCTGCAGATCCGAAGCAATTTTGGGAACCATTTGATAGTCTCAATGAGCGCTGGTTGGAGCTTAAAACGCACCCCAATCGCAAACGTGATCCAGGTCCTTTTACTTGGGAACAAATCATTTCTGAACAACATGATCTATTCAGACAAAATCCCAAGACCAAGTTTATTGCTGCGCACATGGCATGGTTTCCCAATGATTTGGCTAAATTGGGCAAATTGTTGGACGAGATGCCAAATGTTTATGTAGAAATTGGTGCGGTTATCTCAGAGCTTGGCAGACAGCCAAGAATGGCCAATAAGTTTTTTGAAAAATATCAAGATCGGGTACTCTTTGGGAAAGACTCTTATCAACCAGGGGAATATCCTACTTATTTTCGGGTGTTGGAATCTGACGATGAATATTTTCCATATTATAAAAGATACCACGCTTTTTGGAAAATGTATGGTTTAGCTTTGCCTGATCACATTTTGAAAAAGGTCTACTACAAGAATGCATTGAGTTTGTTGCCAAATATTGATGCTTCCCAGTTCCCTAAATAAGAACATATTTCCCAGAAGGAAGAATTTTCCTCAGAACCCAGATTTTGGAGAAAAACAAAAATCCCGAGCAAAATATTATACTCGTTTCCTATTTTTTTTTCCCCGGATTTCATCCGCAGCATTAAAATTAAACCCTTTTGAGTTCTTATGCTTTTGATAGAGAAGACAATGTTATGGTTCTTTAAAATAAAATCGAAATTTTGAGGGCTTAGCAATATAAATTTAAGCTTCGTTGAGCATTTGTTTGATCAGCAATAATTTACCCTTTAGTAAACTCAGACGATTGAGTACGACCTTTTTCTCTTCTGTATTTCCAACAACTGTATGACTTTTGGGCTTTTCAATAGTTATTTTTTCTTGAATTACAGGTGGTTCTAATACTGTAGATTTGTCTGAAAGTGCTTTTCTGGCACCTTCAATGGTAAAACCTCGCTCTTTTACGAGCTCATAAATTTTGTTGAATTCAGCAATATCTTTGGTGGTATATTTCCTGATTCCATTGCGATTTTTGTTTGGCTTCAGGTTTTTAAACTCTTTTTCCCAATACCTGATGAGTGAAGTGTTGACGCCAAAGATCTCAGCAATCTCACCAATGGAATAATACAACTTTGTAAGGGGTTGTTCAAGTCTCATGTTATAAATTGATGAACTTCAAATAATTACAAAGATATGTATATTATTTAATATGTTCAAAAAAAGTTGGGGTGGCAAACCTCCATGACATAAGTTACTACTAAACTTAGTTGACAATTTTGTAAAGTTTGCCATCTGGTTTGGTCATGATATACAACTCACCTTGGTAATCTCTCCCAAAATGTAAATCAACACGGTTGTCGCCGCATAGATTGCGCAAAGTTGTTACCTTTCCATTGACCTTCACTTTCCATTCATATATAGGTGCGTTTTTGAGTCCAATGTCAGTTGTATTTACGTAATACAATCTACCTGTCGGAATGTCTCCCAATAAAAATTTTCCTTTTAAGGCAGAAACTTCATTTCCTAAATATTCGTGTACCCCACAAATGGCTTTTCCTTCGTCATGGTCATATGAAAAAATGGGAGATTTTCCTTTGATCGATGCACCTTTATAATTGGATGGATAAACCACCGTCATGTCACCGTAAGGATTGATGACAAAGTCACCTTCTCTGACAGGCCATCCGCAAAAATCACCTGCTTGCAAGTCATAAATGGATTCGATATTGAAGTGACCAATATTAATGACCAGCATTTTGCCACTGGCTGTCCAAGTGATGCGATGTGGATTTCTGAATCCATATGCGTAAATTTCCTTATTGATGCCCGCACCAGTTGAATCTATAAATGGATTATTGTCTGGAATGCCATAAGCTTTATTCTTCGAGTTATTTCCTCGGGGATCTATGCGCAGCACTGTACCGTAAATCCATTGAAGTGAACCACCAACTTCTGGTAATCCATGCTCAACCGCGCCTCCATCGCCCACACAAATGTAAAGCAGACTCGTAATCTGGGTCTGAGTTTTTGGCATATGGATTGAATGATATCTCTTGCATACCATGGATTTGACCTTCGAAGTCGATTCGCATCAATTCACGCCCTTTTTTGAAAAGGGGTTGTGCACTTTTTGGGTCAATAGTCCATTCCTTTATGACCCATTGTAGTGTAACATTGGCTGTATCTGGTAAGGTGAAATCTGCTTTTTTGGTATCAGCCGGTTCTGCATGGCTGGTGTACAACAAGCCATTTTGCAAAAAGTCTGGGTGGAAGGCAAAGCTGCCAAAACCAGTACCAAGACCTTTGTCGTGCATAAAGTGAGGCTCAAGCTTTGAAATGTCCATGTACACTTTTGGTTCTTTGTTTACCAGCTTATAAAGTTTGCCCCTAAGATCCAGTACCATCAGCTCTTTAGTGTATGGATGAATGCTCATATAGGTAATCCTTGTCAAAGGTTTTTTGAGACTATCGCTGGTTGTGGGAAACTGTACCCATTCTTCCAAGCCTAAAACCATCCCTGAGTCTACAATGGTATCAGATATTGGATTTGATAGGGCGTCTGGATCAATCGTTTTTTGTTGGGGTAATGGTTGGGTATGTAAATAGGCAATTATCTGATCTATTGCTGTATCACCAAGGTGCTCATAGGAGGGCATCAAAACCTTGTATTTAGTGTAAAGTGAATCTGAACGCTGGTCGTTTTGATCAACCAATACTTTTGGATTTTGAATAAATTGTTTGATCCAATCACTGCTCTGCAATTGGGTGATACCTCCAAGTTGAGGTCCCATTCCATCTTGTTTGAAATTATGGCAACCCGCACAATGGGTGTCAAAAAGAATCTTACCTTGAATTATAGATGCCTCATCCTTCAAAATAAGATCATGACCGGATGGATTATTTTTACAAGCAAAAAATAGCATTAATGCCAAAGTGAGGCAAACAATAAGTGACTTCATACAACGAAATAAGGGTGATATTTTTGTAAATATATTATGAAAGATTTTACTTTCTTTTAAAATCACCACTAAAAAATTTGTGAATGGGTCACTACAAATAATTTATTTTCAAAAAGTGGCTTAAGTTTAAAAAATAATAGTAATTTTATTTGGCAAATTATTTTTGATTTATTTACAAAAAAACAAACAAGTAATGGAAAGTCTTGATGATCAAATTCAGTACGACAATGATTTAAAAGTAACTACCCCCTTAAAAAGGCATTTTAATGACATGGCTTATTGGGGAAAATTTTTGAGTATCATAAGCATGGCAATAATTGGATTAGTAATACTCGCACTTATTATTGCCATGATATTTGGAGGAAGCGCAATGAGTCAATTAATGAGCTCACCATTTTCGGGCATCGGATTTGTCATTTACATGATGTTTATGATTGGCATAATGGGCTTTGGTTTTTACATAAGTTATTTGTTGTACACTTTTTCTGTTGCGACAAAAAGAGCACTTATAAGCAATAATCAAAGTGAATTGGAAGAAGGTTTTAATAATTTAAGAAGAGTTTTTAAAATCTATGGAATATTTACAGCTATAGTAGCAGGGATCTACGCAATAATGCTTGTATTTGTTTTGATAGGCGGAGCATTTGCTGCAATGGGCTAGATTTTTGGTGCAATAATTATTGGAGCATTAATGCTTATTTGATCTTTATCCAACCAGTAATGCTGTTGGTGGTTTGTCCATTAAAGCTACTAGAGAAGTGTGCATAATTCATATATAGTTGCTTGTCATCGTATAGGATATAGCCATTTACTTCAATAATAGGAATACAAGAGACTATTGTTTTATTTGACACAATGATGTCTCCAATTTTGAATTGGTCAATTTTACCCAATTCACCGCCACGGAAAATTTCATCGTCCATCTTGACAATGCAATTTTCTTGTTTCATATCGATAAAACCTTTGCCCTTGAGTTGCAAAGTGTCACTGCCATAAAAATTGAAAAATTTGGATTGTCCACGTTCTTGTATTTTTAGCCCATCTTGTATGGATGATATTTTAGAAAAGGAAACTTGCCCATCACCATTGGAAGGAGAACCAGTGGTATAATATTCTTTGAGATAAAGTGTGCCATCCGTATCAACAATTTCCATTACCAAGGTGTCTCCTGTATATTTGAATGCCGTTGCATTTCCACATTCTGAAGAAAAACCCTGGTAATACGTCTTTTGACCAATTTTGAGTGCAGAAAGATTGATGGCATTTTCGCCCAATTCTTCATCAATTGGTGCATTTTTTTCGCAAGCAAATAAGGTAGTCAACAAAGCAAAAAGGAGCAAATATCTTTTCATGATTCATTATTTTCTAGTTTAGACGCATTTACAATACAGAAAGGTTGGGTGGGGCAGTAGGGCCGCGAGCCACAAGCCACGAGCTTCGAGCTTAGAGCTGCATTTAAGCAATAAAGCAAATCAGCAGTTAAGCAGTTAAGCAATTTCGCAGTTAAGCAATTTCGCAATTTGTCTCGTCCTGAAATAGCTTGACAGCAAAAAAAGTTAGGATGAAACAAAGAAAAATGCTTTCAGAGCAACAAAAAGTAGCTATAATTGAAGCCTATTTAACAACGGGAGAGTCTTCAAGGTCCTTGGGCAAAAAGCATGGCATAGATGGCTCAACGATTATTTATTGGTCAAACAAATATAAACAAGAAGTAATGGGGCAAAAGACCAAAAATTCTAAGCGCTCAAAAGATGAATCAACTCCTCATTCTGAAGTGAATAAAGATTTAGAAATAAGCCGTCTTAGGAAAGAGCTTGCAAAAAGAGTTGACAGTTCCGTTTGGGAAAACCATAGAAAAGGCAAGTGCTTTGTATGGAAGATAAAAAAAAAACGGCACGAAGTGATTTAGACATCAGACAAATCATGAAAGTTAATCTTACAGAGTTGTGTATCATATTTGCAATTAGCCGCCAGGCGTATTATCAAGTTTAAATGAGGCGAAAAGAATTTGAACTTGAATTGACTTGGGAATTTTAAAATTTCTTAGAAACAATAATTTGTTGAGAGAAACTGCCATTACAACTGATTCAAAGCATTGGTACAAAAAGTATCCAAATCTAATAAAGGAGTTTATCCCCTTTGCCCCTAATCGATTGTGGGTCAGTGATATAACTTATGTGAGATATGGAAATACTTTTGCCTATTTAAGTTTGATAACTGATGCATACTCACGCAAAATTATGGGTTTTAGTGTGAGGGGAGATTTGAAAGCTAAAGGTCCTTTGGATGCCTTGAAAATGGCTATAAAGTCAACCGGAAAGGACAAACTGGAAGGTTTAATTCATCATTCAGATAGAGGTGTCCAGTATTGCTGTGATGAATACATAGCTATGCTAAAAAAAGCAGGTATTTTAATCAGCATGACACAAAATGGTGATCCATTGGAAAATGCAATTGCTGAAAGGGTTAACGGCATAGTTAAAAATGAATACGAATTAGAACGTCTAAAAACGATAAAGGAAGTACACAATAGAGTCTCAGAAGCTGTCTTCGATTACAATAATAATCGGATGCACAATTCGATAAACGATATGACACCAAATGATGCTCATCAAATTTGCGGCCTTATACCTAGATTATGGAAAACTAAAATTTACTCAAATGAGACGCCAAATAGAGCTTAGGTTTTTCTAGGAATATGGGTGTTCAATATTATTATTAAACTTAGTTAAAACAAGAAACATGAATACTAGTTAAATGAATTGGTGACGTAAAAAGGGTAACCAAAAGATTACCCTAAAGAAATATTACGTCACACAGCTGGTTAGATCCTGACAGGTTGCACCTCTGCAGAGCCTGTTTCCGCTTTCCCCAGCTGAACCAAAGATTATCATAAAATGTAAAGCAATATCAGGATTATGAAAAAAATGTAAAGCTGCAGTAGGATTATTAATCAAAAAGTGTCAACTTTTTTCAGGACGAGACAATTCAGCAATCAAGCAATTCCGCAGTTTCGCAATTCAGCAGTTTTGCAATTCAGCAGTTAAGCAATTCCGCATTTTCGCATTCACTATGACAATTCTTCCTAAAGAAATCCTAATTGTACCGTAAATCGCCTTGATTTATCTACCTTTGCGCGGTATTAAAGAAAAAAACATCAATGGGCAATGTCGTAGCGATAGTTGGAAGACCAAATGTAGGGAAGTCTACACTCTTCAACCGACTGATCGGAGAACGCAAATCAATAGTGGATGACATCAGTGGAGTCACCAGAGACCGTATCTATGGGTTTTCAGATTGGAATGGCAAACACTTTTCAGTGATAGACACTGGTGGGTTTGTAAAAGGGTCTGATGATATTTTTGAAGCTGCCATCAGGTCTCAGGTAGCTATTGCAATAGAAGAAGCTACGGTCATCGTTTTTATGGCTGATGTGACAACAGGTATCACTGACTTGGATGATGAAATCGCGGATATGCTCAGAAAAGGGGGCAAACCAGTCATCTGCGTAGTAAATAAAGTCGATAACTCTCAAAGAGATTTACAAGCCAATGAGTTTTGGGCACTTGGTTTTGAGAACACCATTTTCCTATCATCCATGTCGGGAAGCGGTACTGGAGAATTATTGGATATGGTTGTTGACTTTCTTCCTGAATCAGAAGAAGAATCAACCAGTGAGCTGCCAAGAATTGCCATTGTGGGTCAACCAAACGTTGGAAAATCTTCTTTGACAAATGCTTTGTTGGGCGAAGAAAGAAACATTGTGACCGATATTCCTGGAACGACCAGGGATTCTATTTATATCAGATATGATAAGTTTGACAAGCAGTTTTTCTTAATTGATACTGCTGGAATCAGAAAGAAGAGTAGGGTACACGAAGATTTGGAGTTTTACTCAGTCATCAGAGCGCTCAATGCAATTGAAGAAGCGGACGTTTGTATATTGATGTTGGATGCATCTCTTGGTTTGGAATCTCAAGATATGTCCATCATGTCTCTCATTCTTAAAAGGAAAAAGGGTTTAGTCATTTTGGTCAACAAGTGGGACCTCATTGAAAAAGAAACAAATACTGCAAGAGATTTTGAAAAAGATCTGAAAGAACGCATTGCTCCTTTTACGGATGTGCCCATTGTATTTACTTCAGTTGTTGAAAAACAAAGGATTTTCAAAGCGATGGAAATAGCACTTGAAGTTGCTGAAAACAGAGTGCGCAAAGTAAAAACATCAGAACTCAATGATGTTTTATTGCCAGAAATAGAGCGTACTGCACCGCCAGCGCACAGGGGAAGATTCATAAAAATCAAATACATCACGCAGTTGCCTTTGCATTATCCTGCTTTTGCATTTTTCTGTAATCACCCAAAACACATCAAACCGTCGTATAGGAATTTCCTTGAAAACAAAATTCGTCAGAACTGGAACTTCGCCGGTGTGCCGATTCACATATTTTTTAGAGAAAAATAATTTGCTTTTTTATGCCTTGGTTCAAAACAGATTTTGAGGGAGTTTGGGTTTTTGAGCCCCAAGTTTTCGCAGATAGCAGGGGGTATTTTTTTGAATCTTTCAATGCATCAAAATTGGAGGGTACAGATATTGCCAATGCTTTTGTGCAAGACAATGAAGCCAAGTCTTCTCGTGGAGTATTGAGAGGGTTGCATTATCAAATTGGCGCAAATGCTCAGTCAAAGTTGGTTCGTGTGGTGACAGGTGAGGTCCTTGATGTCATTGTTGACATAAGACCAGGCTCCAAAACCTATGGAAAACATTTTTCAATCCTGTTGAACGAGGAAAATAAAAAGCAATTGTTCGTCCCGAAAGGATTTGCGCATGGTTATTTAGTTTTGACAGATGATACTATTTTTGCATACAAGTGTGACGCCTACTACGATAAAGCCAATGAGGGCGGAATCAAATATAATGACCCATCCTTGGGAATAGATTGGATTTTGGAAACGGAAGCGTTGTTGCTAAGCGAAAAAGACATGGAACTTCCTTTGCTTGGCAACCACAAACCATTTAAGACATATTAATGGATTTGAAAATCATTTTGGTTACAGGGGCAAATGGTCAATTGGGTCGAGAAATAAAAGACGTTTCTGAGCGCTTTCCACAGTATAAATTTGTTTTTACCAATAGAAATGACTTGGATGTTGCACAGCTTGATTCTGTTGAAAAAATTGTCAATATTCATCCCGATTACATCATTCATTGTGCGGCCTACACTGCAGTTGATAAAGCAGAATTGGAAATCGAACTTGCCAATCAAAACAATGTGGAAGCTTGTAAACACTTGGTAGCAGCTGCTACAAAATGCCAGGCTACCCTGATCCATTTTTCTTCAGATTACGTTTATCATTTAGTGAAAAAGGGTCCACTTATAGAAAGTGATCCAGTCAGCCCACAAAGCGTGTATGCTAAAACGAAACGAGCAAGCGAGGAAGTTGTTTCCACACTTCACAAACACGTCATTTTAAGAACTTCCTGGGTCTACAGCAAATACGGCCATAATTTTGTCAATACCATGTTGCGTTTGGCTGAGTCCAAAAAAGAATTGACCATCGTAGGTGATCAAATTGGTAGTCCAACTTATGCGGGTGATTTGGCCAATGCAACCATGAAAATTATAACAGCTCTTGATACACGTCACAACGTAGAAACACGATATGGCATTTATAATTACAGCAATGAGGGCACCTTATCTTGGTTTGACTTTGCGCAAGCTATTTTTGAGTTGAAAGGTATTCCAATGGTTTTGTCCAAAACAACTACAGCTGAGTACAATGCACCAGCACCAAGACCCTTATGGAGTCTGATGTCCAAGAATAAAATCAAACAAACTTTTGGTGTGGATGTGCCACACTGGCGCGAAGCCTTAAAAAGGTGTTTGGATGTGGAATAAGTGGCTTATCTTTTTTGCTACTTTACAAAGAGCAAAATCAATGTCAAAACGATCCCTCCTAGCGTAAAATAAATACCTTTCTTAAATACTGATGAGCTTGGCATAAACATCCAAAAAGAGGATATCACAAAGAAAAACAAACCCAGTCCAAAGAAAATATTCAAATAAAAGAGAGGATCTTGACTTTTTGCCTTGTGCAAATGTGTCAATTTTTCAATCATCACAGGCATTTCTTTGGTATCAAAGCTAGCTGCCCCAGTAGCAACATTGTAAGTTCCATCTCTAAAATAAGCGATGTCACCTTCTTGTTTGTCAATTTTCAGTCCTCTTATTTTGAGGGTTTCACCCAATTTTTGTGCATCCAAACCAGCAGCGATGGTTTCTTCATGATGGGTCACATTTTTCAAAAAGTCAGTATCTCGGAATATCAAAATGATACCGCTCAAAGAATAAACAGCCATCACGCCTGCGAGGAAAAATCCAAGATACCGGTGGATAATTCTCATGTAAAAACTCATTGGTTTTGTATTGTCCATAATAGTAAAAAATGTAAGTTGATTAAATGCAAAATTACTTTGTTATTTGACTATTCAAACCAAAGAAGGTTTAAAAATATTTTAAAGTTTTTTGCATTTTAGTGAACGAATACTTGCAAGTGATTGATATCACAGAAAATTATTCTTCTTCATCGAAATTTACCAAACCTTTAGGTAAGTCCATGATGAGGTATTTTTTCTTCATATTTACATCCATTATCCAATCTTCCACCAACGGGATCATGACTTCTTTTCCATCAGCTAATGTCACAAAAGACATAATTTGATGTGGGTATTCTTCAATTTTATGTATGATGCCAATATTTTGATTTTCGGCTGTCAAAATACTGAACTGCTCAAAGCTCGTTTTAATAACCTTTTTACTGATTTTGAGTTTATCTACCTGGCTCAACTCTAAATATACAATGGTATTGACCAAAGGTGAGGTTTCTTCAGGATTGGCGATGTCATCAAACTTAAAAATGAAATCACCTTCATCAAAATAATATTCAATAAAATAAGGCACTTTTTGCCCTTCCATTTCCAGAAAAACGTGATGAATCTGATCGAATTTATTTTTGAAATGCTCATCAATACTGGCCCTGACTTCGCCATTCCTGCCTATGGCTCTACCAATTTTGCCGATTTTTATATAAGTAGGTCTTTCTTTAGACATAATGTTATGGATTGATGATGCGCTGGGTGTAAATCATGCCACTTTGGGCTTTTCGATCCCAAGGTAACTGTGACGAAACGTTTTGGGTATTTAGGATCATGATGCGTTTCAAAATGAGACCTACATCTTTGGCATAAAACTCTTCTGAAAGCCTTCTTTCTATTGCATTTTCCTTATCGGTCTGTGCTACTCTGATTACATCAGCATAAGTTTTACCATTGACAATCAAAGTAGTATCTACTGTTGTCACTTTGTAGTTCCAATCTTTATACATTAAATAGGGGTCTCCTCCGATAAGCACTTCTATTTCATCATTGAAAAATATATTCCCATTCCACTCTGTGCCAAGGTCAGGAGGGAAAACCAGATTTATAAATTTCAAGTTATTGTCGGTAGTGATCAATCGGTTGTTTGCCAAACTGATGGATTCAAGTCTATTGATTTCATATCCGCCAGTTGGAGTTTTTTTGATGGATTTGATCCATGCAAATTCGCTATTGTTGATACTATCACCTATTTGGAATTTCAAAAAACCAGAAGCAGTGTCTCTCACAGCTCCACCATTGAGGTAAACGATACTATCATAAGCGTATTCCCAGGATTTGCCTTTTTCAAATGGAAAAAAAGACAATTTTCTGTCAAAGTCATCAGCGCTGATTGACTCCTTATTACAGCCAATGAATGCAACAAAAACCAATAAGAAGAGGAGAAATCTCATACAACGCAATTAGCTAATTTAATTTTCATTCTTTAAAGAGGAATGAATGACGCCACCACCGATAACATCATCGCCTTCATAGAAAACGGCACTTTGGCCAGGAGCAATGCCTTTTACGTTGGCATAAAATTCTACTCCAACCTCATCTAAACCTCTATTTTTAAGAACGCTTAAGGTACCTCTGTCATTGTATCTTACTTGGGTTATAGCTTCGAGTCCATCAGGAATACTTTTATATTTCATAGAATTGATACCCTTTACCGTCATGCCATTTTTGAGCAAACTTTCTATTTCACCCAATACAACCGTATTACTTTCTGGTTTGATTTCTGAAACAAACATGGGCTTGCCAAAAGCACTTCCCAATCCTTTGCGCTGACCAATGGTAAAGAATGGGTAACCTTCGTGTTCCCCTATGATATTCCCTTGCACGTCAACGAAGTGCCCACCTCTGACTCTTTCTTCTAAACCTGCAACCCTTCTTTTGAGGAAGCCACGGTAGTCATTATCGGGCACAAAGCAAATCTCATAGCTCTCAGCTTTTTTGGAAAGTTCTGCATAACCCCAATCAAATGCCATCTTTCTGATCTCATCTTTGGTATATCCGCCTAATGGGAAATTGCTTCGCTCCAGGCATTCCTGACTCAAACCCCATAATACATATGATTGATCTTTTCTTTCGTCTTTTCCTTTTGAAATGAACTTACGGCCTTGGTGTTCTTTGATGACTGCGTAATGACCAGTAGCAATAAACTCACAATCCATGGCATCAGCCCTCTTAAGCAAAGCACTCCATTTGATGTGTGTATTACATAGTACACAAGGATTGGGTGTGCGGCCATTGAGGTATTCATCTACAAAATTATCAATCACATAATCACCAAACTCTTCTCTGATGTCGACGATAAAGTGATGGAAGCCCATATCGACAGCCACTTGTCTTGCATCATTGATGGAGTCCAAACTACAACAGCCCGTTTCCTTTTTACTGCCACCACTATTGGCGTAATCCCACGTTTTCATGGTGATGCCTACCACCTCATATCCTTCTTCATGGAGCATCATTGCTGCAACGGTACTATCAATACCACCACTCATTGCAACCAACACTCTTCCTTTTTTACTCATTTTTTTGTTATTCTCGGTGCAAAAATACCACTTTATCATGGGTTGATGTACAATTCTTACGGAATGTGCAAGTAATGACAAAAATTTGACCTTATTGGTTCATATATTGCTGCAAAGAACTGATATCTTGTTTTTCAGTTTATAAGGTGGTACAGACTCAAAACTCAAATTTGGCACAATTCTTTCTATTACAATAATATATAATATATATCTGTAAACTGAAATTGGCAGACTATCCTTTTGTGAAGTATTTTAAATATCTTCTGTTTGATCATAAACGGTTGATAATCCCCGGTTTAGGTAAGTTCTACCTAGATCGGCTTCCTGCTGCCATTGGTGCTGATAGACAAGTGATCGAGCCACCATCTTATCATCTGCGTTTTGAAAAAGACTTCATCCAACAAAATTATGATTCATTTTCTGAATTAAAATCATACTATCCAAAACTACAAGAATCAGATTTTAAAAATTATGCTCGTCAAGTGATTGACCAATTGTTGTCTAGAGGGTATGTAGCCATTGACGATCTGGGCAAATTGAGGATGGATAATGGAGAAATAAGTTTCGATAAGAATTTGGAAACGCAAAGTATGCTCACTGCCGACCTGCCCATTCTTTCATTAGGGAGTTTAAAGACATTTATACCATTGTCTGCATATAGATTGGTAGAGCGCATATCTGTGCCTAGTTTATGGTGGACCATCTTGTTACCGCTCATCACGGTTTCTTTATTGACAGCTGGTCTTTTAATGGTTTATGCAAGAAAAGATGATGGCCCACAAAATAAACCCATTATTGTTGACAAACCTGTTGAAACCAATACAGACACCGTTTATTCAGAAGACACGGTTAAGTCAGAAAATAATGAAAAATTATTGGACTCTTTAAAATCATTGGAAGAAGAAATCAGAATCAATGACAGTCTTGCTGCAATTGTAAAGAATGGAAGTCAAAATGCAGATGGAACATATAATAAAAAGTGTATCATCATCACTGGAGCATATAAAACAAAGAAATACAAAGATTTGATGATCAAAAAGTTGATTGATCGAAATCTCAAAGTTTACACAGAAACTTCAAGTTTAGGCCTGACAAGAGTAGGTTTTGAATTTGAATGTGCCGAAAAAGACTTACCCAAATATCTAGATTCCATAAGAACAGCCATCCAAGACGGTGCTTGGTACTTAATACCAGACCTCAATAAAAAACAAGGTTAAAACGCGTTCCTGAAAACAAAATAAAGAACGGCCATCAAAACCAAGGTAACCAATAAGCTAACCAAAAGGAATTTCTTTTCTTGAGACTTGTCTTTTTCTTTTTGTACTGATTTTTTAGTTGACATGATTAACAATTTTCGAATTTACTCCAAAGAAAACCCATCACAGGCACAATTCAAAATTTTATTCTATAAATCTGTGATTAATCAAAAGTGAATATTTTGATACAAAATGAATTACTCAATTTGGCCCAAAACAATTTTTCTAAGCAAGTATTTGAAAAGTAAAAGCGTGGATTTCTACAAAATAATTCTGATTTTTGTTTTAGAGGAATATTTGAAATGCACTAATTAACTTCAATTTAAATATTAATTATATTTATAATTTGTATATTTGCTCATGTAGGTTCCAGACAAGATTATCCATAGATTTATCTAGCCATTGGGAATTTTGATTCTCTGGTCCTCAAATCAAAAAAGATAATTGTTTTATTTTTTTTACAAAAGCACAAGTCAAACTTCGAACTAGTTTGGATTTCTGTGTTATTCTTGTGAAGATATTTAAGATTGGACTTTCGTCCAAATATTTGGGATAAGTTATGAGTTATAGGGATATGGGGAAAAATTTTAGATTATCAATTGTTTGTTTATTATTTACCTTAATGAAAATGCCAAGTGGCCAATCACAAACGGCAAGTATTTGGGTAGATAGTATCTTCAATACACTCACACTTGATGAGAAAATTGGACAACTATTTATGGTGAGAGCCTATAGTAAATCAGATAATGCTGATGTAGAGGCAGTGAAGGCAGAAATTCTAAAAAACAAAGTGGGCGGTATATGTTTTTTTCAAGGATCGCCCAAAAGGCAGGCAGAGCTTACTAATATCTATCAAAGTATTGCAAAAACCCCTTTATTAATATCCATAGATGGTGAATGGGGACTGGGTATGCGATTTCCTGAAGGTGCTATTAGTTTTCCTCGTCAACTCACCCTCGGTGCCATTCAAGACAATAGTTTGATAGAAGAATTTGGATTTGAAGTTGCTACTGAACTAAAACGTTTGGGCATTCATGTCAATTTCGCACCTGTTGTGGATGTGAATAACAATTCCAAAAATCCAGTCATCAATGATCGATCATTTGGCGAAGACAAGTTTAATGTTTCTGCCAAAGCTCTGGCCTACATGAACGGCATGCAACAAAACGGCATTCTAGCCTGCGCAAAACATTTTCCAGGTCATGGTGATACAGAGACTGATTCTCATTTTGATTTACCAACCATTCACCACGATCGTGCTCGACTAGAAAATATTGAATTTTTTCCGTTCAGAACATTGAGTAATTCTGGACTAGCATCAATGATGGTAGCACACCTCAACTTACCTGCAATTGATGATAGAAGTAATAGACCTACAACGCTTTCTAAATTTGCTATCACCGATATTTTAAGACAAGATTTTGGTTTTCAAGGTCTTATATTTACAGATGCACTTGAAATGAAAGCTTTGACCAAACATTTTCCTGCAGGTATAGCAGAAGCGGAGGCTTTCATGGCGGGAAACGATGTATTACTATTGTCAGAAAATGTGGATGCTGCCATCAATAAAATAAAGCAATACCTCAATGAAGGGAAAATTACCATTGAGATGGTCAATGCAAGTGTGAAGAGAATTTTACTTGCCAAACACAAAGCTGGATTAAACAACCGCACTTTCATCAATACTGAAAAAGTGATTGAAGAGGTAAACAGTAATCGAGCTTATGCATTAAAATCAAAATTGATAGAAAAATCGATCACCTTAGTCACAGACAACAAAGACTTAGTTCCTGTAAGTGTCATTCAGGGAGAACGTATTGCAAGTTTGAGCATAGGAGATACCAAAAGAACTGCTTTCCAAGAAAGGCTTAGTTCTTATGCTTCCTTTGATCATTACAACACCACCTCAGATGTCAGTGCAGGCGTCAAAGCCAGTATCATTGGAAATTTAAAAGCATATGATAAAGTAATAATAGGTCTGCATGGACTCAACAGATCGTACAACAAGTCTTTTGGCGTATCACAAACAGCCATTTCATTAATCAAAGAGATCGCCAAAACTAAAGAGGTTGTTTTATGTGTTTTTGGAAATCCATATGCGCTTAAATTTTTTGAAGAAATTGGAACTGTAGTGATGAGTTATGAGGATGATGATCTATTTAGAGACATCACTGCTCAAAGTATTTTTGGGGCCATTGGAGTAGAAGGTAAATTGCCAGTAACCGCTTCGGAGCAATTTTATGCAAATATTGGCATTACAAGACCTCCCATCCAAAAATTTGGATACGCACTTCCTGAGCGAGTCGGACTGAATTCTGTAGCATTGGAAGAAATTGATGAAATAGCGAGTGACCTCATGGCGGATAAGTCATCACCCGGATGTCAAATTCTCATTGCGAAAGATGGTAAAATAGTTTGGGAGAAATCCTATGGCCACTTTACGTACAATTTTCAAGAACCAGTTGACAACGAGACCGTTTATGATCTTGCTTCCATGACAAAAATTTTGGCAACAACCATTTCGATCATGAAGTTGCAGGAACTTGGCAAGCTCAACATCAATTCTCCAATCAATAACTATTTGGCTGAAGCCGATACTTGCAATAAATCTGGGATGGTACTCAAGGATATGATGGCCCATGTCGCAGGGCTTTTACCTTGGATACCTTTTTATACAGAGACCCTTACCCCTTATAAAAAGCAAATGGTGCCGTCTCCCAATTATTATAGTACCACCCGCCGTGATTCCTTCACCGTACCTGTAGCTAAAAAAATGTTTTTGAGGCAGGACTACAGGGATACTGTATGGAGTAAAATATTTGGATCAAACCTCAGAGAGGGTAGAGACTACCGGTATAGTGATTTAGGCATGTACATAGCTTCAAGAATCATTGAAAATACTTCTGGACAAAGGCAAGATAAATTTGCAAACGATCAATTTTACAGCCCTATGGGTTTGCCTTACATGACTTACAACCCACTTAGTAAAATTCCAATGGATCAAATTGCCCCATCAGAATTGGACAATTATTGGCGATACCAGGAAATAAGAGGTAATGTGCATGATATGGGTGCTGCCATGATGGGGGGAGTAAGTGGACACGCAGGACTTTTTTCTAATGCCAGAGATGTTGCAGCCGTCATGCAAATGTTGCTCAATGGTGGCTCCTATGGAGGCAAAAGATACCTCAAACCAAGCACCATTTTGAGGTTTACTACCAGACATCCGAGGTCAACGAGAAGAGCAATTGGTTTTGATATGAAAGAAATGGATCCTGGAAAATCTATGAATATGTCTGAGTTTGCCTCCGAATGGACTTATGGTCACACGGGTTTTACGGGCACTGCCACTTATGCAGATCCAGTTCACAACATTGTTTTTGTATTTTTGTCCAACAGGACATACCCCAATATGAATAACAATAGATTGAATAATAAGGACTACAGGCCAAAAATTCAAAGTTGTATCTATAAAGCATTGATGAACGAAGTATGAATCTAGCTTTTACCATCGCAAAAAGATACTTGCTTGGGAAGAAATCTACCAATGCCATCAATCTCATAACTTGGATTTCTATTATTGGAATGGCCATTGGCACAGCAGCTTTGATTTTGATTCTTTCTGTTTTTAATGGTTTTGAAGGCATCCTTGCCAATTTACTCAAAGCCTATAATCCCGACTTAAAAGTTAAACCAGAAAAAGGCTCCTACTTTGAATTGACTCCTGAAATGTTGTCAAAATTGAGGAATGAGAAAGGGATAGCAAATTTCTCAGTGGTCATTGAAGAAGTTGCACTTTTTGAATATGATGGTTCTCAAGAAGCTGGCTATATCAAGGGAGTAGATACAAATTATGCAAAAGTAACGGACATTGCTTCGACAATTACCACGGGCAAATATATTTTGTATGACGATATGCGAAACTATGCAGTCATTGGAAATGGCATGTTTAATAAACTATCGGTCAACAGTTCTGATGGATTTACACCAATCACAGCCTATATGCCAAGTAGAGGATCTGTAGGTCCTTTGTCTGCTCAATTTAAAATTCAAGACATACATCCAGGCGGTGTATTTAGCGTGGGTGGTGAAGAAGACAGTCAATACATCATTACCGACATACAAGTAGCAGAGCAACTTCTGGGAAGGAAAAATATTGCATCATCATTTGAGATAAAACTAAATCCTCAGTCCGATGAACAAACAGTGAGAACTGCTTTGAATGAAATATTGGGCAAAAATATCAAAGTGCTCAATAGGTACCAGCAAGATGAAACGTTCTTGCGCATTATGAACATTGAAAAGTGGATCAGTTATTTGATTGCTGTGCTCACTTTGGGCATCATTGCGTTTAATCTGGTAGGAAGTTTGTGGATGATTGTCCTTGACAAAAAAAAGGACATTGCTATTTTAAGATCGATGGGTTTTGAAACCAAAAACATTAAAACTATTTTTAGATCTATAGGCGTTTTAGTGGGGCTTGTCGGTATGGTTTTAGGTCTTGGTATAGCAGGATTTTTATATTTTTTACAAAAAAATTATGACTTGGTAGCTGTCCCTGATGGTTTTTTGATTGATGCATACCCAATTGAAATGAAAGCTTCAGATTTGATATTGGTTTTCGCCACAGTGATCAGTATTTCATTTCTAGCATCACTTTTACCTGCAGCAAGAGCTGGAAAGGTATCAGCATTTGTCAGGCAGGAATAATACATGCGTATGATGATCAATCGAATTTTCATAACCATTCTGGGCTTGTTTATCTTCTTGGGTGCTGAGGCGCAAATTTCTGGTAAAATTCAAAATGAAAAGGGCGAACCATTGGCATATGTCAGCGTCTATGATTCAAGTTATAGATACAGTGCCATCTCTAATGAAGGGGGCTATTTTGATTTAAAAGTACCGGAATCAGTCCACATTGTTTATTTTCAATTGCTTGGTTATGAAACCCAAATCAAACGGTTTGACAAAGACGAGCCAACAAAAGATTTGGTCATCACTTTAGTGGCATCATCCTATATTTTACCAGAAATAAACGTTGGCATCGCTCGTGAGGATCCCGCTTTGCCCATCATGCGCAAGGCCATAAAAAACAGGGTTGTCAACAGTAGAATGGTAGCGCAGTACACTTCCAAAGTTTATGGCAAGGCTTTGGTGAAATTGGTGGATGCTCCTGAAAAAGTAATGGGCAAACCTGTTGCAGACTTGGGTGGGATGTTGGATTCTGCTCGGCAAGGTGTGGTCTATCTTTCAGAAACGGTTTCTGAGGTAAGCTTCAGGGCGCCAGATAAATTCAAAGAAAAAATCATTGCTAGTAAAGTTAGTGGGGATGCGTCAGGTTTTAGTTTGAATTCATTTTCACGCTCCAATATCAATTTTTACGACGAATCCATTGATTTTGACCGAGCTTTTATTGGTCCACTCAATGACCGAGCTTTTGCATACTACGATTTTGTTTTCGTAAAGTCTTTTTTTGACGAAAAGGGTCATACCATCAATCAAATACAGGTACAACCAAAATCAAAATACACACCTTGTTTTACGGGTTATATATACATTGCTGAGGATATGTATAATATTCATAGTCTGGATCTTACCATCCAAAAAGACGCGCTCAAATCAGTATTCCTCAATGATATAACCATCAGACAATTATATAAACCCTTGAAAGATCGACAATGGCTGATCTTTAGTCAAAACCTTACTTTCAACATTGGCGTTTTTGGTTTTAAAGCCGCAGGATATTCTAATTATTTGTTTTTAGAACAAAATCTATCGCCAGGTTTGACAGATCAGGATTTCAATGCAGAAACCTTGCTGTTTACAAATGATGCAGCCGATAAAGATTCGGTATTCTGGGAGACAACCAGACCATTGCCGCTTACCATTGAAGAAGTCAAAGATTATAAACGAAAGGACAGTCTTGAAATCTATTGGAAGTCCAAACCTTTTTTGGATTCTATAGACATGGCGAATAATAAATTTTCTGTATCAGATTTATTCTTTGGCTATCGAGCCAGTAAATCAGAAAAAGAAATCACTTATGGCGTCAATTCTTTGGTCAATAATTTTCATTTCAATCCAGTTGAAGGCTTTAATGTGCAATTGCCTGTATTTTTGAGAAATGTCAATACAGACAAAGCTCGAGGGTATTTTGCCTCCGCCTTTCTGAAATATGGATTTGCTGATAGGCGTCTAAAATATGGCGCCAAATGGAGGTACGACTACAATGAAAATAAACTTGCTTATTTTGGACTTTTAATAAGCGACCACAATGAACACTTCAATGAGATTGGAGGAATTTCAAATCTGGCAGTAACCTTTCAAGCGCTCAGAAATAAACTCAATCCAGCCAAGTTTTACAGAAGAAAATACGTCCAGGCTTCTTGGCGTACTGAACTGATGAATGGTGTTTTGTTTAGGTTTACTTCATCCCTCGAATCAAGAAATAGCTTACTCAATCAAAGTCAGTACAGTTTCAGAAAGAAAGATTTGCTTTATCAGCCCAATAATATCAGGAATTTGGCTAATTATTCATTTCAGGATAAATTGTTTTTGCAATCATTCAATTTTAGGTTTAGAATAGGTCAAACGTATACCAGTTATCCAAATCGACGCATCAGAATGAGGTCAGAATGGCCAGATATCTTTTTTACGTATCAATGGGCCGTTCCGCTCACAAAAGATTATGCAGACTACTCCAAAATCACCTTGAGATTGGAAAAGCAAAACATCCCCATGAGTATTTACGGTTACGGCAATGCTGTGATGGAATATGGAAGTTTTTTATCCAAAAACCGTTTAAATGATGCAGATCTTTTCCACTTTCAAGGAAATGAACTCTCCACAGCCTTTGTGTCCAATTATTTGAATGGTTATAGATTACTCCCATATTATCAATTTAGTAGTGACCGCAATTACCTCACGGCATTTTATGAGCATCATTTTGATGGATTTCTCACAGATTTAGTACCATTGATCAACCGGACCGGTATTAAATTGGTAGCCAATGCAGCCACCTTGATCAGGACTGACAAAAGATATTATGAAGTTGGATTGGGTTTGGAAGGTTTTACACTTGGCCCATTTGATTTATTCAGATTTGATTACATCTGGTCATTTAGTGATGGGGCATATTTGAGAGGAGGTTTTAAGATTGGATTGGGAGAAATATTTGAACGAGATACCACATTTTAAAGGTTCAAGGCAGGGCCCTGCGTCGGATATTGTAAAAAGAAATACAATGCCAATGTCTGCAGGAATAGAAGGGGCGAAATGCTTTCGCCCTTACTAAAGTTAGAAAGTTCATACAGAGACACAGGGCCCTGCGTCTGTACAGAGTATTGTGAAATATGGAGAAATACAAGCCCTACGTCTGTAAAGGAATAAAATAGCGGAATATTTCCGCCTATCACGTGTCCCTGCTTCATCCGGTGATCCGGTCTCCGGTTTCCGGTTTTCCCTTTTACTGCTGAAAGCTGATACCTGATCGCTGAAAACTTTGCCAATACTTCATAAAACGTCTTCCCAAAAATTAATATCTTCGGAGCTTCAAAATTTCTACATAGATGAAAAACGTTATTGCATTTTTAGAAAATATCAGAGACAACAATAATAGGCCGTGGTTTGAAGAACATAAAGAGGAATACCAAAATGCTCTTGAAACTTTCAAAGAACTAGTCACTGATATAGATCAAAAACTCAGTAAAACAGACGTCCTCGAAAAAAGCAAAGTATTTAGGATTTACCGTGATGTGAGGTTCTCCAAAGATAAACTTCCTTATAAAAACAACATGGCTGCCTATTTTGAGCGGGCATCAAAAATGAGAAGGGGCGGGTATTACATCCACATTCAACCAGGTGGTGATACTTTTGTAGGTGGGGGGTTTTGGCAGCCAGAACCAGATGACCTCAAAAGAATCAGAGATGAGTTCGCATATGACCATCAAACCATATCCAAAATTCTCAAAGCCCCTCAATTCATCAAATATTTTGGTGGAATAAGTACAGAAGATGCTTTAAAAAACCCTCCAAGAGGTTATGACAAGGAATTGCCTGGTATTCAATTGATCAAACAAAAGTCTTTTGTAGCTAGTAGAAAGTTTACAGATAAAGAAGTATTATCACCAACTTTTGGAGATGAAGTTGTAAAGACATTTGAAACTTTGAGGCCTTTCTTTGATTATATGAGTGCTGTTTTGACTACCAACATCAATGGCGAACCTTTATAAGTAGGCATTTACGTCGCGTTACACTAACAAACGCGATTAAATATTAGCCGCAGGGCATAATTTAATAAACCTATGCAATTTGGATGATAGGGAACTAAAACGTTTTACTTACCCTTTACCGCCCTTCAGATTATTGATCGCTGCAAAAGTTCTGTCTAAATCTTTCTGATTTACGACAATGGTAAATTCATTGGAAGTAGAAATAACTTCAACGACATTGATGTCCTGCCAAGCCAATTCTTTGAGAATGAAATAGTAAATTCCAGAAAGTACTCGATTTTCAGCTGGTAATAACAAAGTAAGGGCAGCCAAATTGGTTTCCTTATTGATCAGTGTTTCATTTTTGAAAATCTTCTCCAATTCTTCAGCAATACTTTCTGTAACAATGATGGTACATTCTGCAACGCCTTGACAGTAAGTACAGAAAACATCTTGTTTTTGAGAAACCATGCTCAAAAGATCTCGCAAAGAAACAGCCACACTGCCTGAATATTTGTAAGTGTAATCCACCAAACTAGTCCTCACTAGCATGTCCCTGAGTTTAGAGAAAAAGGCAATCAAACGTTTGCGTTCGTAATCCAAACTGCCCATATTCATTCGGTTGATAGCCATAATGATTGAGCCTTGTTTTACCTTCCTGCCAAGCTTTGCTTCTACCTCATCTTGGTATAATCTGGCAAGTGCAGAGGTATTGACCAAACCTTCTTTGAGCGCCTCGGCAATAAATGGGGTCTTCTTTACCAATTCGTAAACAATGTCTGAAACTTTTAGCATAAAAGTGAAATTTAACACAAAATGTGAAATGTTGTGGAAATAACCTTGTTAATACCCGATTTTTTTTTCAAATATTTAATTTTGCATCCTTAAAAGCTTTTACAAACAATGATTATACAAAAATTTGGAGGTACTTCTGTGGGGAGTCCAGAAAGGATGGAGCAGGTAGCAGACCTCATTTCTGACGGCAATCCAAAAGTTGTAGTTTTATCGGCTGTAGCAGGTACTACCAACAAATTGGTCGCGATTGGTCAGGCGCTTACAGCTGGCAACCTGGAGAGCGCCAGACAGCAACTCTCCAATTTAGAAAATGAATACCTGCCTTTTGTGGATGAATTATTACCTCAACGTGCTTTCAATGAAAAAGGTAAACAAGTTCTTGCAACTCAATTCGGCATCATTGCGGATTTGTTTGAGATAGTGCAGCCAGGAGAAAAGGAAGAAAAAATAATTCTCGCTCAAGGGGAATTGATTTCAACCCAACTTTTTACCCTTTATATGAATGCCATTGGAAGAAGTTGTACCTTATTGCCTGCTTTGGAGTTTATGTCAACGAATATTCAAGGAGACCCAGACATTCCAAATATAAGAAAAGCATTAAACAAACTCATCGATCAATCTCCCAAAGCAACCTATTATATAACCCAAGGATATATCTGTCTCAATGCTGATGGTCAAATTGACAATTTGCAAAGAGGCGGTTCAGATTATACAGCAACCATTATAGGAGCTGCATTATACAGTCCCGAAATACAAATATGGACGGATATTGACGGTTTGCACAACAATGATCCAAGGGTAGTAGAAGGCACAGTACCCGTCAGAGAGCTGTCTTATAGAGAAGCTGCTGAGTTAGCATATTTCGGTGCTAAAATTTTACATCCTACATGCGTAATTCCTGCGGAGATGGATAGCGTGCCAGTTCGCCTGAAAAATACCTTCGAACCTCATGCTCCTGGCACATTGATATCAGCAAAATCAAGTGGTAGAAACATTACAGCCATCGCTGCCAAAGACAATATTACTGCCATCAAAATCAGATCGGGTCGTATGCTCAACGCGTATGGATTTTTGAGAAGGGTTTTCGAAGTTTTTGAAAAATATCAAACACCAATTGATATGATCACAACTTCTGAAGTTTCTGTTTCTCTCACCATTGATCAAATAGGCCAATTGGAAAATATAGAACGTGAAATCAATGTTTTTGGTGAAGTCTCTACAGAACATGGTCAAACCATCATTTGCATAGTGGGTGATAAATTGGGCGAAGAAGTAGGTACACCAACACATATACTGAGTGCACTTTCTGATGTTCCTCTGAGAATGGTGAGTTACGGTGGTAGCAATAATAATATTTCACTTTTAGTAAGCAGTAAATACAAAGCTTTAGCATTAAAGTCTTTACACGAGCAGTTGTTTGCCAGTGCAGAAAGCGTTTAAAAGCATCGGCCATCTACACGGTAGCACTGGCCTACAAAATATATAGTTCAAATAAATCAAAGCGAAAGGAACCGGCCGTAATAGCCGGTTCTTTTTTATTCAAGACCTTCGAGGAGTCTTCTCATTAAAACCAAACCAATATTTCCAACTTTATTACTACTTTTGCGCCTTCATTAGAAAAATGAACTTCATCACATGGATTATAATCACAAGGAGGTTGAGCCCAAATGGCGCAATCTATGGGCAGAAAACAAACTCTATAAAGTAGAAAACAACACTTCAAAGCCCAAATTTTATGTCTTAGATATGTTTCCTTACCCTTCTGGAGCGGGTTTACATGTTGGACATCCCCTAGGATACATAGCATCTGACATCATTGCCAGATATAAGAGACAACAAGGTTATAATGTATTGCACCCGATGGGATATGATGCTTTTGGTCTACCAGCAGAACAATACGCCATCTCCACAGGAGTGCATCCAGCCATTAGTACAGATGAAAATATTGCCCGATATAGAGCTCAACTAGATAACTTAGGGTTTAATTATGATTGGAGTCGGCAAGTAAAAACTTGTGATCCTTCTTATTATAAATGGACACAATGGATCTTTTTGCAATTATATGATCATTATTATGACAATGGTATAGACAAGGCAATGCCCATCTCTGCACTGATTGCAAAATTTGAAGCTGATGGAAATGCACAAATTCAGGCTGCAACGTCACAAAGTGAGTATTTTACAGCTGATGAATGGAATGTAATGACCCAATCTGCCAAAGAAGAAGTGCTCATGAATTACAGATTAGCCTATAGAAAGGTAGGCTTTGTAAATTGGTGTGAAGCACTTGGAACAGTTTTGGCCAATGATGAAGTAAAAGATGGTGTTTCTGAAAGAGGTGGTTTCCCAGTAGAACGTAGACCGATGATGCAATGGTCTTTAAGAATTACCGCTTATGCTGAAAGACTATTGGGTAATTTAGACAAGCTTGATTGGCCAGAGCCCTTGAAAGCAATGCAACAAAACTGGATTGGGAGATCAGAAGGTGCTCAAATGTTCTTTGACATTGATGGTCTTGATCTGCAATTAGAAATATTTACCACAAGACCTGATACCATTTTTGGCGCAACCTACATGGTGATTGCCCCAGAGCATGATTTGGTACCGTTATTGACAAAGCCAGAGCAGAAAGCCGAAATGGAGGCGTGTATCAATTATGTGAAAAACAAATCAGAGCGCGAAAGAATGGCAGAAGTAAAAGAAATGAATGGTGCATTCACCGGTTCATACGCCATCAATCCTTTCAACCAAGAGCGCATTCCTATTTGGATTGGTGATTATGTTTTGAAAGAATACGGAACTGGTGCCATCATGGCAGTACCTAGTGATGACGAGCGAGACATGAATTTTGCAAAAAAATACAATCTCCCCATTGTAGATGTTGTAGACAAATCCAATTATCCAGGTGCTACACTTCATGATAAATTAGGCATCATCATCAATTCTGATTTTTTAAATGGCATGGAAGTCCCTGCTGCTATCCAATTGATGTTTGAAAAAATGGAAACGGAAGGCGTTGGTTCTAAAAAAATAAATTTCAAGCTGAGGGACGCCAATTATAGCAGACAAAGATATTGGGGAGAACCTTTTCCGATACTTTATGATGCGGATGGCAATGTGTATACAGTACCAGTATCAGAACTCCCGGTCACCCTTCCGCCATTGGATGACTTCAAACCAACGGTGGATGGAAAGTCTCCACTTGCGAGATTGGAAGACTGGGTGGAAGTTGATGGAATGTCACGAGAAACAGATACAATGCCAGGTTTTGCTGGAAGTTCTTGGTATTTCCTCAGGTACATGGACGCAGATAATGATCAGGCTTTTGCATCTCCCGAGGCACTCAATTATTGGCAAGAAGTTGATTTTTACATTGGCGGTGCAGAACACGCGGTTGGACACTTGATGTACAGCAGGTTTTGGCACAAATTTTTGTTTGACCTCAATTTGGTCCCAACAGAAGAGCCATTTAAGAAATTGGTCAACCAAGGCATGATACAAGGGGTCATAGAATCGATTTATTTGAAAAAATCAGAATCGGGAGATAATCACTTTTATTCAGAAGACCTTATTGATCCACAGGCAATTGCTGATTTTGCCAAAATTCCAGTTCACGTGGACTTTGTTTCTAAATATGGAAGTCCTGAAAGTCATTTGAATACAACTGGTATTCAGCAATTTATAACATGGAGACCAGAATTTCAAAATGCGACATTCCACACAAAAGAGGGCATTTATCAAGCGAATGATTTTGATCATTCAGCAAAGTTGCTCACAAAATCAGAAGTGGGAAAGATGTCCAAAAGGTATTTCAATGTTGTCAATCCTGACGACATGGTTGATAAATATGGCGCTGATTGCTTCAGAATGTATGAAATGTTTTTGGGTCCTATTGAGCAATCAAAACCATGGGACACAAAGGGATTGATGGTGTATCTAAGTTTTTGAGAAAGTTTTGGAACTTGATCCACAATGAAGGCGTCCTACAGTTTTCTGAGGAAGCACCCAATGATCAAGAGCTGAAACTACTTCATACCACAATCAAAAAAGTAACAGATGACATTGAGCGTTTTTCCCTCAATACGACCATCAGTAATTTTATGATTTGTGTCAATGAGCTCAAAAGGATGAATTGTAATAAAAAAGCAATCATTGTAGAATTGGTTAAACTCATTGCACCATTTGCACCTTTTATTGCAGAAGAGATGTGGCTTCAGTTGGAAGGAGAGGGTAGTGTACATCACGCCTCGTTCCCTAAAGTGGAGGAAAAATATCTGATTGAAGACACAGTTGTATACCCAATTTGTGTCAATGGTAAAAAGAGAGACGAACTGGAAGTTGCTAAGGATACTACACCTCAGGAAATTGAAAAACTTGTTTTTGAGAAAGTTTCAGCCAAGAAATGGCTGGACCAACCTATAAAAAAAGTGATTGTTGTTCCTGGTCGAATGATAAACTTGGTTGTGTAAATATATTTTGTAGTAAAGAACTTATATTCATTTATGTCTGAAATACAATATGATATGAATGAAAGCGTTTTGGATACGTGCTAAGAAGTAAAGATTTCTATTTTTTTTTATAACAATCATGATTTTTGGAGCGATTCTTGTTTTATTTCTGGAGTTATGAAAGTGATCTAAGGAAATTTAGGTTTTAGTTGCTTTAATTTTGGGACTACTACAATAAATTGGTTGTTTTTATAGTTAAAGTTTAAATATTAGAAAAAATTATATGACTGTTCAGAAAACAGGTGTAATTTTGAAGCGTTTTTGTGTGTTAATTAATATTGCGTTTAATAGAGGATGAAAAAATCAATGTATTTTCTTATCGCTGTCATAGGAATTATGGTGGCGTCGTCTTGTGGATCTTCATCAAAGCAAAATGGAAGCCTTACGGGTGTACCTAATCGCCCACAATGGAAGGTAACGAATCCTTACGGAATGGTATACATACCTTCTGGTCAGGTCCACATCGGTCAGAGTGATCAAGACATCTTTTCAACTTATCTTGAAAAGCCAAAATCAATTTCCATTCAAGGATTTTTTATGGATGATACAGAAATCACCAACAATGAGTATCGTCAGTTTGTCGATTGGGTCAGAGATTCAATCGCTCACGTTGTCATGGGTGATTTTTATCAAGATGATCTAGGAAATGACTTGATCGATTGGGAACTTGAATTAGACTATTCAGATCCTACATTAGATGAGTTGTTTTATCAAGGTGATATGGCCATCAACGGATCAAGAGAGTTTAATACCACTAAGTTGAAATACAAGTATAAAGACTTCAATTGGTTGAAAGCCGCTCATGACAAAACTGGAAATAGAAAAGATCTTATCAATTCTTACGAAGTGGCGATTTATCCAGATACACTTTGTTGGATCAGAGACTTCTCTTATTCTTACAACGAGCCATATACTAGAAATTACTTTTCTCATCCAGCATTTGATGATTATCCTGTTGTAGGTGTTAACTGGGCTCAAGCAAGCGCTTTTTGCAAGTGGAGAACAGCTTTATATAATGCTTACAAATCTGAAGAGGAAATTCAAACAGAAGAGTTTAGATTACCATCTGAAGCAGAGTGGGAATATGCAGCAAGAGGTGGAAGAGACTTAGCTCCGTATCCATGGGGTGGTTACTATGCTAGAAATGCAAAAGGTTGTTTATTAGCAAACTTCAAACCTGGAAGAGGAAACTATCCAGAGGATGGAGGTCTATATACGGTGAAGGCCGATGAATATTTTCCAAATGATTATGGTTTGTATTGTATGTCAGGAAACGTTGCAGAGTGGACTAGTTCAGCTTATGCAGAGAACGCTTACAACTCAGAACACGATTTAAATCCTGAATACAAGTACAATGCTACAGCAACTGACCCTGAAATTCTGAAAAGAAAAGTAATCAGAGGCGGTAGTTGGAAAGACATTTCTTACTTCCTTCAAACAGGAACTAGACACTGGGAATATCAAGACACTTCAAAATCATATATTGGTTTCAGATGTGCCATTACTTTCCTAGGAAGATCTATAAACGACTTCTAATCAATTATTTAACTAATTGAACTTTTAAATTATAATATATTATTGCAGGACATCTTCCATCAGGTTGTGACTGTGTGTGTATAAAATTGTGTGCTAAATTTATTAATTTTTAAAAATCGAAAGACAATGAGCTTTTATAAGACATCTCAATTTAAATACTTAAAAAACTTAATCATCGGTGTTGGTGCAGCCGTAGTTATGATTGGTGCACTTGGAAAAATCAATAGTTATTCTTGGGGTGGTCCTGCGATTACTGCCGGATTATTAACTGAAGCTTTCTTATTTTTAATGTTAGGATTATTACCGCCAGATAAAGATTATTACTGGGAAAAATTGTATCCAGGTCTTGATAAATCAGATGGTTTGGTTTCTGGTGGAGCTGCAGTTTCTGGTCTTTCTGCAAGTAGTGCAAAGCCTTTAAACAGCGATGTTGTTGAAACTAATCTTACTGGAATGCTCAGTGAGTTACAAAATATGTCAAAAAGTCTCTCGTCTTTAAAAGCTTTGCAAGAAGTAGATTTTTCAGAAACTTCTGAGCAACTCAAAACTATGCACAATTTTTATACAAAAATGGGCGAAGCTATGAAGCAACTAAACGATACAGTTGACGATACAAAATTGTACAAAGAGCAAATGATTTCTCTAAATAAAAATCTCTCTTCTCTTAATTCAGTTTACGGAAATGTTCTCAACGCATTTACTGTAAAACAGAATTAAGAAGGTATAGTCTATAATTTATTGCTTAATAATTAAATAAGAAAATATGTCTATACCAAAGGAACCCAGGCAATTGATGATCAACGTCATGTATCTGGTATTGACCGCGCTTTTAGCTCTAAACGTATCCGCGGAGATATTCAATGCATTTGACATGGTCAACGAAGGGTTGAAGACTGCAAATAAAACGCTTGATGGATCAAACGAGAAATTGCCCAAGGTGATCAAAGATGGTGCAAAGAAAAAAGACGAACTTCAAAAATATGCTGATCGCGTAGACGTAGTCAGAGATTTATCTAAAGATGGTTCTTCATATATAGCGGGCATCGTAGATAAATTAATTGATGAAGGTGGAAACATCAATGGTAAAGTAGATGACGATGATTATGTAGTATTAAACAACGGAGAAAAAGAACTTCGAGGTAAAAGAAACTACGACGCGACTACCAGATTGATGGTCATCAGTGGAAAAGGAGAAGAATTGAGGGTGAAGATGGAGGATATCAAAAAGAAAATGCTTGATCTCATCGATGCAGAAGACAGAAAAACTTTCTCTTTACCAATTGAAATCGACAATGAAAAGTGGAAAAACTCTTTGAATAAAAAAGAAGATTGGGCTGATTTTACTTTTGGCCACATGCCAATAGGTGCAACCTTGCCAATTTTCACTAAATTTCAAAATGACCTCAAAAGTTCTGAAGCTGCAGTGTTAAACTATTTAGCCAGCAAAGTAGGAACTACGACAGAAGTAGTTTTTGATGAATATCGTGTGGTATCTGCACCAAAGAAAACTTATTTGACTAGGGGTGAAACTTTCGAAACAGAAGTATTTTTATCAGCCGCTGCTGGAAATACCAATACCGGAATTTCTATGTCTGTAAATGGAGCTGCTGTAAATGTAAATTCTGATGGTATTGCTACATATTCAGCATCTGCTGCTGGTTTGGGTAAGAAAACATATACTGCTGCTGCAACAGTTACCAACCCAGTAACTTGAGAAAAAAACTTACACTTCAGAATTTGAATACGAAGTGGGTGAAAAATCGGTGGCTATCTCTGCAACAAAAATGAATGTGTTTTACATGGGGGTTGATAATCCAATCGAGGTTTCAGCTGCGGGTGTAAATAGTAACCAGATCAAAGTAAGTATTGACAATGGATCTATTTCAAGAAATAGCGATGGTTCATATACTGTGAAGGTGAGTGGAGGTGCAGAAGCAAACGTGTCTGTATCTGCTCCGGGTATGAGTTCATCCAAAAAATTCAGAGTGAAAAGAATTCCAAACCCAATTCCAAGATTTACACCAACACAAGGTGGTGGAACAATGGGAGATGGCCAAATTAAAGCTTACCAAGGTTTGATCGCTGTTTTGGAACAATTTGATTTTGATGCTAAATGCGAAATAACTGATTTCCTTCTAGTTCGTCAACCAAGAAGAGAAGATCCAGAATTTAGCCCTAATCAAGGTGGAAGATACAATGGTAAGTCTACATCAGTGGTAAACAAAGCAACAACTGGTGATGCCTTCCTTTTTAAAGATATTAAAGGAAGATGTCCTGGAGATGGAGCATCTAGACCATTGGGTGATGTTATTGTAAATATTAGATAATAGTAAACTGTTCTTATACGTTTCTCAATAGAGGATTTGTAAATAAAAATAAGAATCAAAGAAATGAACAACAAATTAATTAAAACAGGTCTTGCATCCTTCCTTTGTTTAGGAGGTATGATGGCAGTTCAAGCGCAAGGAGTAACAAATCCGGCACCTACAACGCCTTCAACACCCACCACTCCTCAAATTACTGAGTCAAGTGTTCCTTCTGAAGATATTTACATCGATGATATTGTTCCTAGGAGAATGATCACAGAAAGTGTGGTTTTACCTTATGAGCCGATCAGAGAGGCAGATATAGCCTGGGAAAAGAGGTTCTGGAGAATCGTTGATACCAGAGAAAAAATAAACTTAGCTTGGAGAGCTGAGGAAATGCCGTTTTTCAATATTTTGAAAGACTTAATTTCTAATGGCGACATCACTGCTTTCGATGATGAAAAATTCAAAACTCCACTTGGAGCTAGCGAGGTAGAAGGTAAGTTATTTAAGATTGACACCATTCCTAGTTTTGATTATGACACTTATCAAGAGAAAATTGAGGTTGTCAAAAACACACTTGATTGGAGAAATATCAAAAAATTCAGAATCAAAGAAATCTGGTTTTTTGACGAACAAGCTTCTGTTTTGAAAAACAGGATTTTGGGTATAGCTCCAATAATGGAGGAAGTTGTAGAAGGACTAGATAGACCTTTAGAATATCCTTTATTTTGGATTTATTATCCTGAGGCTAGAGAATTGTTGGCCAAAAGAGAGTCATGAATGATGACAACGATATGGCACCAATGTCTTGGGCTGATTTGATTGACAATAGATTCTTCAGCAGTGTGATTTACAAAAGATCAAATATTTTGGATTATAGGGTAGAGGATTATTTTGATCCTAAGTCTGATACTGCAAATATGGACGTGTTATTACAGTCTGAAAAAATAAAAGAAGAGCTCTTCAATTTTGAGCATGATTTGTGGGAATATTAATTCCTGTTCATCAAATGGTATAATAAAAAGGTCTACTTGTATTCAGGTAGGCCTTTTTTTGAATTCTTTACCTAAGTTCTATGATTCTTTACATTGAAATTGAAATCTTTAAGTGGAATTTTGCCCCCTGCATTGGTCTCTTGAAATTCATTGAAATCTATTGAAATCTATTGAAATCCCGTGTTTCCCGGTTCTGCAAGGGATTGAATAAACGTTTGTAAAGGCGCAAAATTTTGCGCCCCTGCGCATTGGTCTCTTGAAATTCATTTACCTAATTGAATTCTATTGAATTCTATTGAAATCCCATTGAAATCCCATTGAAATCCCATTGCCGTAATTGAAATGGGATTTAAAACAAAGAACCTTGTCTGATAACAGGGACTTTTTCTATGAGGGAAGGATCATTCTCACTTACCTTATTGACCTTATTAGAAACTTCATAAAAGTCCATTTTGGATGATTCATAAGGCTGTAATAGACTGAGCGCATCCTCTCGAGTCAAGTCATTGTTGAGCCATAATTTTTCTTGATCTTTTGGTAGAATGGCAGGCATTCTGTCGTGGAGTTTGGACATACATTCGTTGGCCGGCAAAGTAATCACTGTAAAGGTGTGAATGGTGTGGCCTGTGGGGTTTTTCCAAGATTCCCACATACCTGCAACAGAAAAGATTTCTTGATCTGTTGTGACAATTCTATGGGGAATTTTATCCTTGCCTTCTTTTTTCCATTCATAGAAGCCATCCATTGGTACTAAACACCTTTTTTTCTGGAAAGTATTTTTATACGTTGCTTTTTCAATGATGGTCTCTACACGCGCATTGATCATTTTGCTACCGATCTTTTCGTCTTTAGCCCAAAATGGAATCAGACCCCACCGATAAACATTAAAATGTAAAACATCTTCATTGGTAATGACTGGCATCATATGCGTAGGAGCCACATTATAATTGGGAAGAGGATTGTATCGCTCTAAATCTTCACTATAGAAAGTAGCTTGAAACCTTTCTTCAAGTTCTTTTTCCGTTTTGGTAAGACTAGACCTTCCACACATAATATCATCTTTTGATGAAGTAAAGATGTGAAAAATAGTATTTATTTCCTACGATGTACATAGGATTCTATGCCACTACTTTTCAATTTTTTGACGGTTTCAGAAGCCGCCTCATGATCTTTGTATCTGCCGACACAGACAGAATAAAACTTAGATAAATCAAAAACTATTTTTTCTGCGCCACTGTAACCCATTTTCTTGAGCGTTGTAATCATTTCAGAAGCGTTTTCTTCAACAAGGTAACTGCCTGCTATGACCAGAAAAGGTTCATTCGCATCATTTACGTAAGTTGAAGAAGACGTATTATCCTTTTTTACTGGAGCAGTGACTGGTTTTTGTTCTTTGGGAGTATTTTCCTTAACTGGGGGTAGGGCAGGCTCAACCTTTATGATTTCCTCCTTGACAGCTTCTGGCTGAGGTTTTCCTTTGGTATCAATTAAATTGTCCAATTTGTCATAATCAATGGGATCTTTGCTCTCATCTTCAGAATCTGGAAAATAATCTACAGAATCTTCATCAGAGAAGAAGTCATTGTTTGGTAATTGATCAGCTTCATCTGTAGCAACATCTTCATTAGAGTACACACCTATATCAGACTTAGGCCTATTGCAAGATTTAAACAATTGGCCAAACCATAAATATCCCATAAAGAATACTATAGCCAAGAAGAGTATTCTCAGTATCCTATTCATCTGAAATGACTTTATTTAATGGATTAACTAACACGCCAAATATTTTTGTGTGTGACTCATTTTGTAATTAAAATAAAAAAAAAGGCGACCAACATCATAAAAATGTTGATCGCCCTTTTTTATTTTCTTAAAAATCTGTTTACAGCATACTCAGCTTTTTCGAGTATGTCATAATTGATTGTGTAATTCATGAATTTACCATCTTTCTCTTGGTTTACGACACCAGCAAGTCTCAAAACTTTGAGATGCTGAGAAGTGATAGATTGTTCTATCTGCAACTCATTGTAGATGTGATTGACATGAATTTCCCCGTGCTGATCAATTTGTTGTAAAATCTGCAACCTCAAGGGGTGCGCGAGAGCTCTCATAAGCTCACACGAATAGTTTAGCTTTTCGCTACTGAAAACGACCTTAGTGCTTTTCATTTGCTTCCTTATTTTTCCGACCTAGAGACAAAGATGTAGAAAAATAATTAATCTCAAAAATAAATATTACATTTTTTTATAATTTATTTAAATATGAGACTTTTAAAGCATTGGTTTAAGTCTTACTGAGTTTTGTCTTATTTTGAGCGAATTACGCAGCAAGCTTTATTTATATATAAGCGATGGCTTATGTATACTAGCTAGCTAAGTCTTCAACAAGTGTAGATATTTGTGCCAATCGGTCTTTGTTTATTGAGTAATAAATGAATTTTCCTTGACGTTCCGTAATTACTACGCCCGCCCTTCTTAAGATCGCAAGATGCTGTGAAGCTACAGATTGTTCCAACCTCAACTTGATATAAATATCAGTCACAGTCATTGGATCACCATCTTCCAATAAATCAATCATTCTTTGCCTCAACTTGTGATTGACAGCTCTTAGTACCAGCACAGCCTTTCTCAAATCGGCGTAATCCAGCTGAACTTCCTTGTTACCCTTTTTTAGAGTTACTGTTTCATTCTTTTTGTTCCTCATAAATTTACTATTATAGTTTCACGCAATTCATAATATGAGTAATTCAAGAAGTATGCCATATTTGAAATCTGTGTATTGAGCAGATATAAAATTGATTACATGTTAGAGAAATATTTAATTTGATAAATATCGTATCAAAAAAATCATATATATAAAGAACGAATTATGAATAAATTTAGTTCACATTCTAAGCTTTTCTTAACGCAGGTTGGGTGATATTGGGTTCCTTAAAATAATATGGAGAAAAATTTAAATAATTAACGAATTTTGAATCATTGAAATAAGAATACGAGATTTTTGCCATATATAAGGCTGATGTTGTCCGCGGTCCTTCACTAATTTTCGCCGATTTTAAGTGGTCAATGGCCTTCAAATAGCCATTTCCACAGAGATAAATGACCGCTTTTTCATACTTTTTGATAAAGTTTTCATCAATGATGACTGCTTCAGTAGGGCTCAAAAGACCATATTGATGATCATAAGTTGCCATATAAACTTCCATTCTTCTTGCATCAATCATGGGCATAATGATCGAACCTCCTTCGCAATTTTGTATACTATTTGCTAAAATTTCCAAACTAGACAGGCCAATCAAGGGAATTTCAAGTGCGAAACACAAACCTTTAGCGGTATTTACTCCTATGCGCAGACCTGTATATGAACCTGGACCTGCCGAAACAGCCACAGCACTTAGTTCATGTAAACTGATTTTTGCTTCTTTCAAAGACTGATCTATCATTATTGTGATCTCTTCGGCATGATTCTGAGTATTCACTTGCTCAACGCACGATAATAATTGCCCATTTTGACAAATGGCAACCGAACAGACATCAGTGCTAGTCTCTAAACAAAGGATATTTATGAGTTGCATCATATTATAATTAAGGTGCAAAATTCTTTTTTTAGAGCGTTTAATCAAAACTTATGCTTCTTTAATAGCTTAGTTTTGAAATAAAATCTATTTATAAATGAAATTCCTTAATTTTCTGGCAGTTTTAATCATTTTCTATGAAATCAAATAAGTATTTATTGCTCTTTATAATTGTAAGTTTTGTGTCTTGCAGCACATTGATGAAATCTGCATTGAAGCCAAGTACGTTGGAAACCATTACTGCTTTGCGGGAAATTTTGAATAGTAGCACCTTCAAAGCATTGATGCAGCTCAAAAATTTATCAGGTGATGATCCGATGCAAACACTTCCACCTGAAGTGAATTTGGTGCTCAATAGCCTTTCGAGTCTTGGTTTGAGCGCAGAAATTGCAAAGTCCAAAGAAGTAATTGGCAAATCTGCCGCGATCATGCTTACTGAAAGTGAGGGCATAATGAAAGATGCAATCAGTGAAGTAGATTTTGGCGATGCTGTAGCAGTTGTTACAGGAGGTAAAGATGCGGCTACCCAAGTGCTTAAGAATAATATGAAGGTGGTGGTCAAAAAAAGATATAGTGAAAGATTGAATCTCGAACTCAACAAAAGCGAAGTAAATAAATACTGGCCATTGGCTGCGGGTACATATAATATGTTTTCTAAAAATAAAGTGGACACTGCACTCAGTGATTTTATGGCTGAGAGAGCTGTTGACGCCATTTTTCTTGCTGTAGGACATGAAGAACAAGAACTCAGAAAGGATCCAGCCAGTCTTGGTAAAGCAGTAGTAACCAAGGTCTTTGATTACTATATGAAACGCAAGGCCTAGATTTACACCCTTTTATATGTAATAATTATCTCAACTGTAGAAACAAATCGACGAACGCATTTCCTAATGTTAACTTGATATTGTGGGTACCACTATCTTTGTTTTATTATTTACGCTTGCTTTTTAATAGAATTTGCACAATGGTCATAGACGTTTTATCAGCAATCATCATTTCTTTGGGTTTGTACCTTGGATACAAAAGAGGACTCATCAAAACTATATTTGATACCCTTTCATTGATCATCGGAATAGTCGCTGCACTTAAAATTTCGCCGATTGTCATAGATTTTCTTCAAAATTTGTTGAAAATAAATCCAGCAATCACCTTCATTTTAGGCATAGCTGTAACCTTCATTGGGGTCATGGTTACGATTAGATTCATTGGAAAAAAATTGGAAGAATTATTGGAAGTTGTACATCTCAACATCGTCAATAAATCAGCAGGAGCAGTTTTGCAAGGTTTATTTTTTGCCACCATTTTGGCGCTGAGTATTGGCTTGGTAGATAAAGTGAAATTGGTTTCAGATCAAACTAAGGCAAGCTCTTTTACTTATCCATACTTGGTTCAAGTTCCTGATGTGGCGCAACAAGCGCTCAATAAATTGAAACCTGTATTCAGTACTTTTTGGGAAAAGACTTTAGAAACGATTGATGAGATCAAGAAAAAGGAT
>JADKBO010000045.1 GCA_016715105.1 Saprospiraceae bacterium
GTTGGTATTGAATTTACTTCACGGCTATTGTCAGCATACCAATTACGGACATAACGAATGGTGGTTAATAAACGAGGTGTATCAGTTTTATTTGGTGTTCCTCTGTGTAAAACCCACGGGTGACGAATAAGCACATCTCCTTTGTCCATGCAAATCGGCAGCATTTCAATTTCGTTTTTCTCTATAGCATTAATTGCTTCTTGTCTCGACATACGATGCGTTGCAGGTGCAAGTTCTATAGGTCCGTTTTCCTGAGTAATGTCTGTCAGAGCAAAATTTGTAATCAACATATAAGCAGGTAGTTGAAGGTCGGGGAGTTCATAGAACAAGGGACGCTGATAGTCCACATGAATTGTCTGATAATCTGAACCCAAGATTGGAACATCACAGCCCCAGTGGTCTGCAACTATCCTGTCGCCTAAAATACTTTTGACGAGGCTTAAGATTGTTTCGTCAAAGAAAAATTCTGGAACAAAACAAGGTGGTTCAAACGGCATTGGCAAAAAATATCGGTTTGTTCCCCTGTTAGGCAAGTGTCCGTTATTTTCAAGAAAGTTTTGTAATACAGGCAAAAAAGCGACACGGCAATTATCTATTAAAGAAACCGCAAGATGTCCTTTTAAAATACAAAAACCTTGTTTTTGAAGTTCTTCCTCTGCGTATGTATAGTCAACTTTCAAATTACCTACTTTTATTTTCAATGCGTTGTATGTTTCTTGCAGTCAGTTTCAAATTATTAGTGTCCCTAAGCATGGGAGTTAATGTCTGTATTTACGCAATCATGCACAAATCTCGAACACAAATCTACCCTCAAACAGTTATAATCCCAAATTATCCAAGGGCGATCTTTGTTATCAAGAGTCCTTCTTCCCGCCAGTTTCAATTCAAGTCAAATGATTGTCTGAACTTGTCATTGCTCAAAATCTCGTCCAGTATTTTTTCAGTCGTAATGTTGTTGTTTTTAAACGGATGTTGCTTGAATAAATTAGCATAAATTTTGTCCCTTTCATTCAATAAATTATCTACCGTATTTTCTGAAAGTTCATAAATACGCGTTGAAAAGTCTGAATGCCATTTTAGATTTTCGGGATTTACGTACCCTTTTTCAATAAAACCTTTGGTTTTTTTGGGACACCGGCAAGGATTGTCCCTATTTACTAAACCGCACCTGTTATGCATCCATTCGTAAAGATCTTTTCTGGCCCTTGTGAGTCGTTGTCTAAAATTGTCGGTACTTATTTCAAATATTTCAGCACCTAAATGATGGTCGATATCAAAAACATCGCCTATAATATAAGTCAAGCGTTGTGCTCTATCCAAACACATAATCATACCAGCCATACATGCTACTTTGGCTTCTTCAATTTCCCATTTCATTTTATTTTCTTCTTCCAATGTCAATTCTTCAATTTTTGAACCTTCAATTGTTGTGAAAAAGTTTTCAAATCCTGCTTCATAACGCAATTCTATGGGTGCTTTTTTCGCATTCAAAAAATGATGAAATGTAATTCTGTAAAGCCACGTTCTAAACTGTGCTTTGCTGGCATCATAATTTCCGAGATTGGCAATTACTTTTATGAGGACTTCTTGTGTGGCATCTTCTGCATCGGCAATGTGATTGAAATATTTCAGGGCTACATTAAAAATGTAACCCTGATGATTTTCTACCAATGTATTCAAAGCCTGTTTACTTCCATTCAAACACGATTGTATGAGTGCTAAATCGTCTTGCTGACTATAATCTTTGTTGTTAAATGGATTTTTCATTATTTACACATAAAGAAGTGATAGCTACTGAGCGCATTATCCCTAATGGGTGCTATTTTTTGGTAGTTGCTGTCTGCAATGTATTCTTTCATTTTTGAAGCATCATCTACGCCAAAGATAACGATAAGTTCTGGCTGTTGATAATCAAGCTCCCCGATTGCTGGCATACTTTTCATGATTTTCACAAAATTTTCTGCATGAATACCGTAATTTGAAAACAAGCCACTACTTTGTCCTTTTTGATTAAACTCAATGAGCTGGTCGTATCCCAAACTATCCTTAAAGTTTACTAAGGCGATACCATGTAAAGCATTTTTTGCCGATGCAGTAATAATATCAGTCGTTTGTATTTCTGTACCGAAACTAACATTCATTTTTCGTAAACCAGCGTTTCGTATTTCGGCCAACTTTTTTACTTCTTCGTCAGCCATGTATGATTGGAAATTTGCCATGCTTTCAGCCGTGAAAATTTGTATCATATCGGGTTGTTCAATAATGTTTTGGTTTACACCGATTTGTCCTTTACTTACTGGCTGATATTGATGTAAGATTTCAATTCCGTATTTTTTAAAATATGGATCAGCCTTCGTCTGAAAAGCTTCCAAATTTTGCATTCCGTCTTCCCTGAAGTACAGAAAACTTATGAAAATTATTTTAATGCTGTTCATAATTAGTTGCTTTTTAAAAGTTCTTCAATTCCTTTAATACCACCTTGATACAATTGGTCAAGTCCTGTTGCAACAGCCTCTTCCATACTTTCGTCTAACAAGTTGTAATTTGCTAACCACGTAATATTTGTTTCTGTCGTCGACAGTTTTGTTACATGAATGGTTCCTAAAACATCTTTTGTGGGCAGCATATCCTGCTCGTCAATGGAATATTGAAAAACCATTGCGTCGTTGTCCACCGCCAAAATGGTTTCTTTGAGCACATTGCCTTGAAAGGTTTTACAAATTCTTTTTGCACCCGGCTTTGCAAGGCCTTCTAATTCGCAAGATTCAATGGCAGAAAACCATTTTTCTAGCCCGTTACCTTTTGCGATTACTTCCCATACTTTTTCAGATGGGGCATTAATTGTCATTGTTGTTACAACTGATTTCATTTTATTATTTTTTTAAATTAATATCAGTTATACAATGCTATAGTTAAAGTGTGACAGGAATTGTAAAAATAATTTGAATCAGTACTGAAATAAGTGTTTCATGCTGTTTGGATTTGGTTGGCATGTTGGTTTTAGGCTTACCGCTAATGGTTTGGGTATTGCCGAAGATGGAGATTTACAGTATTATACTTCAATAAATGCACAAAACTTGAATTTAGCATTTCGCTTTCAGATCAATAGTTCTTTCATCTTAGTTTTATTCCTTGTGTTACAAGTTTGTCTGCTCCAGATAAAACTCCAAAACTTCCTATTTTTCTAATTGCAAGTTTGTTATGAATTTGATATTTTAATTTTCGCGAAGTTGCTTGAATTTCCAGCCAGTCCCATGAACTAACAAGTCCTTTTACATTATTAGTGTCTTCCCACTTTAATGCCCCCTTTTCGTTAATATGTCCAATATGAGACCGTTTAAGTTCATTATTTTTTATACCTCCGAAATATAATTGAATAAGTCCCCAACCTTCTGTCGCATAACGAAACGTATGTCCATTACAACGCTTTGGATCAATGTCAACTTTTCTGAAAAAGGGTTTGCCTTTATGTCTTAGTGTCCAGAGTTGAAATGTAGTTCCGAATTCATCTATTTCAAGGTCAAACTTTAATGATATTTCGTCAACAGTTTTGTATTGACAAATCTCTTGTCCATATGGTGAACCTAAGTCGTAAACATGCAAGTCTGTTTCATTGAAAATGAATTCAAGTATTTTCAATTTGTCTGCTTTGTCTGCGAAAAAGTCGTAAGTCATTATTTGTTTTTTCTGCCTGTAATCACAGCTTTGATTTTTATTAGTTGAATTTAGAAAAATTGTTGAATGTTGGATGTCTTGCCCGAGCAAAAGATGATCAGAATTTCATGTGGTTTAAACCCAACCGCAACACGTCCTATTTTTGCACCAGTTTGTGAATTATAAAACCTACACGGGCAGCTTGAACTTCTACAGCAACAAAGGTGTATTTCTATTCTTGAGCTTGACTAATTTGAGCGAATAATTGTCCGGATAACCAACTACTGAAACATGCTACAGCAATTGTAAAGACTTTGATGTATGATTCATTTTTTTGCATAATGTGATAGTTTTATTGTTTTTAGCGGTAGTATTAGTCAAACCACTTTTCAATTGTCAGTGAGATTTTTCCAATGACTTAATTTCTGTCAAAATGATTTTAACTGTGGTCTTTCCAATATTTTCTACATAGTGTTTGCCCACAGCATGAAGCCAAGATGCAGTTCCTTCCTTTTCTTCTGCCACAATAATTTCACCGTTTTCAAGATATACTTTTAACTTTCCACCCGAAACAACATATGATGACTTAGCAGGGTGAGTATGCCATTCATCTTTTTTACCTGGGTCTATAGTGTACTCCAACACTCTTAAATATTCATTTTCCAATAGGAGTACAAAGTTGGCAGGAGATGCTTTAAGTGCATCAATATCTACTGTTGCTTTCTTTTCATTCTGCAAACCACTACTGTCATTATTGGTTACTTTGCTCTCTGCAACTTTCTTGTCCTGATTACAAGAGAAACTAAAGCAAACAATCAAAACAAAAGAGATAACTTTTTTCATAATTATTTTTTGAGTTTATGAAGTATTATGTCATATGGAAATTAGTGTGGTTAAAAAATTATTGATAACGTTAGGTATATGAGGACCGCGACCGTTAAGTGAGCATTACCTTATATAAATTGTTGTCCACTCATTATTTTTCTAAAAACTTTAAAACTTTATTATCAGTTGTTCAACATAAGAATATGCCTTTCAATTTGGTATAGCAGGGAATTGACATCTTTGTTGACCATTTTATATTGATTCAGCATATGGTTACGGATAAAGAGATTCATCTTAAGGGTTTCCTGGAATTTCCGATTATCCATCAATGCCTCATGACTTATTGGCTCCGCGGAAACAAAAAATTGTTCTACGTTGATCAAGTCAAGGAACTGCGGATACAAGGTATTCCATTGATGACCATCATCCACTCCTTTTGTAACATTTTCGAGGTAGTTGTACTTGACTGTATAAAGGTTGGAGATTGCATTTCTGAGCGAATCATTAGAAACCAGATCCATACCTACAGATTTAAGATTTTCCCAAGCCGCAGTGTTGTTGCTTAATTGAAAATTGCCAATAATGTTCCCGTAGTATGGCTTTAAGGAATCATGCATCGGCGCCCGCTCTTGCAAAGCTTTCAAGATGATCTCGTTGGCATGTATTCGCTCAGCACTCTCTTTGATGTTATAATCGAGATCCTTAAGGTCTATTTGAAGATTCTGACGCATTTCAGTGAGCAGGGTAAGCTCCTTCTTGCGTTGGTTTTTAACGTCGTTCGCGTTATTGATGGAAAGCGCAATCAAAATTCCAATAACAACAAGTACAATTTCTCCAATCGCATATATTAGATATTTGGTGAACTTGTTTTCAGCAAGCAATTTTTGTCTAATTTTATTAAAGATTTTTATCATTGGTTAGTTGTTGGTTATAATAATGTACATCGGTTTGGCTGCTTGGTGAAGGTGGTGGCTTTCCCCACCAAACTCTCAAACACCGCTTAAACCCCGAAATTAGCACTTAATTTTTATTTGAAAGCACAAGCATGCCACTTTTGCAACGGTGTTGGTATGCACTGTTTTTTTATTCTTCAATGATGAGTCCACTGTCAGCGTCAAATTGTTTTCTTTCAGTTTCAGTCATGCGATTACGCACAACCCTTAGTGTATATCCTCCACGCAATTTTTGATTGTCAATATACATCCAATCGGTGATGTTATCATTTTTGATTTGAATGGTGTCTCCTAATTTAACGTCAGTAGTTGATTCCGGCAGATTGTCAATTACACCAAAATATTTACCTTCTTTAAGTATGATATTACTAACCCAAATATGCTCACCGCCATTTGGAGTGTTGAAGCGGGTTTTAAGGGCAAAATACTCAAAATCTGGTTTGCCACTTTTTAATGCTTCATTAAATTTGTCAAGTGTTTTATTCAATAGTTCGGAAGAAAAAAGTCTAAAGAAATAAGAAAAAGATGAATGCGTTAAATTAGCAGAGCCAACCTGAACAATCATCTCGCACATGATCATTCAAAACGCATTCATCAAAGGCAATTGCCTTATAGGTGCAATTTTATTAAAAATGTCTGGTATTGGAGTGGTCCAGAAGAGATTTATTTGTCACCTGTTGATTTTAATAATGTGTATACGGGGAAAGATCAATTTTCTTCAATTAGAACGCTACGGCTCATACTCAGAACGCAGCTACAGGAGCAACTTCAGCAAGCAGTTTGATTGGCTGGAATTCAATACTATTTTTGTGAAGAATCAATGCAGTGACGAACTCATAATAGGGTTTGATCCAAGTTTTATAAGTAAATCAGGTAAGTGTACACCAGGGCTAGGATATTTTTATTCAGGATGCAGTAGTAGATATGAAAAAGGCTTAGAGATAGGCTGCTATAGTTTAATTGATGTAAAGCAAAACACGGCTTATCACCTCTATGCTGCTCAATCAAAAGCCCCAACAAGGACAGATGAAGGAAGAACAATGATGGATCAATATATTGACCAATTCAAATCGTTGGGAGAGAAATTAAAGACTATATCCACTGTATTAGTGGCGGATGCTTATTTTAGCAAATATGAGTATGCTCAGGTGGTAATTAATCAAGGAATGGAATTAATATCAAGGTTAAGGAGTGACGCCAACTTAAGATATCTTCATAATGGGCCACAAAAATCAGGAAGGGGAAGAAAGAAAAAATTTGCTGGAAAGGTGAATACTAAAAAGATTGATAAGAGAAGAGTGAGGCACATATATGAGGACGAACAGACTCGCATTTTTAGTCTAATTGTAAATTCTGTAAATCTAAAAATGAACATACTGTTAGTGTGTGTAGAGAATCTAGATCAACAAGGTAATGTAAAAAATATGCAGATGTATTTTTCGACGAATTTAGAGAGGGATCCGATTCAAGTGGTAGAATACTATAAAGCAAGATTTCAAATGGAATTCAATTTTAGAGATGCTAAACAATTTACGGGACTAACGAATTGCCAAGCTAGGGCCAAAGAGCGGTTAGATTTTCACTTCAATGCTACTTTGACAGCTATCAACATTGGTAAAAGTGTCGCACGAAAAGGAATAGCTAAAGATATATCAATTCCCATATCAATAAGGGACGTAAAGACAGAGTTATCAAATCATTTACTGCTCAATTTTATTTTTTCAAAGTTCGGAATTGACCCAGACTTGCAAAAAAATAAATCATGCATCAAGGAAATATTGGATTTTGGTAAAATTGCAGCTTAAATTGCTTCCGAACCATTGTTATTTGCAGTCTCTATTGATTTATTAATTTCAGCATCTGTGCCTGATACACCGTAAATGTCAGGTTGACTTTCACGTTCGATTTTTGTCGTTTGACTAATATTGCAACTTACAATTGCAATTAAAAAAATCAATGTCAGCTGAAATAGTTTCATAGTTAAATGTGTCGTTTTAAAATGGTGCATAAAGCTTTGGATACCCGATGGCTCGTCCCAATAGAGCGAGATGTCTGTGGTAGCCTGTGTTGTTCGTTCTTTTTTTTATTTTTATGCACTAAATATAAAAATATAGTTTTTATTATTAGTTGCTCGATTGAATATTGACTTCAGTTGTTCAAGTCCTTCACAAATATGTCTTTGATTAAAAGCTTGGTCATCAGATTCGTCATCGTGCCAAACTTCAGGATAGATTCCGTTCAAGTTCAGTTCGGATGATTTGTATTTTTCTCGAATCTCTCTCTCTGAAATGAGATTCAACATATTGGTAATCTTAGATATTTGCTCAGGATCGAGATAGCTAATTGAATTATCCTCTAAAAAATCAATCTCGTCGAAATTCATATTTTCATAATCTGGTTTTTCTCCTAAAAACTCTTTTGGATTAAATATTTGTTCAACGATTTCGTGGTGCTTTGAATCAAATAATTTCTTGAGCATAAATTCAATTCCAAAAACATTTTCTTCCAGAGTCTCACTAGATTCAGCTTCATGAATTTTGAATAACGATAGATCAGCTTTTACTTCATTAAAGTAAGTTTTATTTATTTCGTAAAAGGTTGAACTTTGTCCCATTTCAGTTTTTTGTTATATGACGCCTAACGGTTTACGTTTTGGCCATGGTGGAGCAGTTGGAAAACGTCAGCCCAACATTTGCACAAGGGCTAATATAATTATAAATGTTTACTTTACAACTGTCAGCCCCCCTATAGCCAATACTATGTTATGTGACGTATTTCTGATTGTCATAAGTACCAAAATGCTCTACTATTAATGTCGTTGTAAAGATAGTTTTCGTCAAAAGATTCAACAAAGTAGTCGGCAGTTTTATCGATAAAACCGTCAATTTCTTTAATCAATTTATCTTTATTTGCTTTGATATAGTCTTTTGTTCCTTGTAAACCAAATGTATAAAAAACCATTTCTCCGTCAAACCCACACCAAGTATCAAAATCGGCAACTTTGGCTGCCATAATCAAGTCAAAGTCTATTGTTTCTTTGTTTTTGCTCACAAAATAACTGAACATTAATAAGTCTTCACACATACAGCCGCAAGTACCTAATTCACCTTTTCTATATGCAATGGCTTTTTTTAACAAGTATCTTGATAATTCAATGTTTTGGTAGTTTTTAATGTAGCCAACAAATTCCAATCGTTCAGGTTTTTGATTGTCTATAAGTAATTGTTCAAAATTTTCATTGCTAACAGATTTTGTATTTTTAAATTCCGAAAGAATATTTTCTACAAATGCTGTGGTAAATTTGTTTGGAATCGAAAACTTGGCTTTCAATAAACTATTCACATCCATAATGTTTTCATCAATTACAAAGAACCATTCTTGGTTATTGTCTATGTTCTTTTTCTGCGTTTTTACAAAACTTGTAATGTCCTGAATTGACTTTATGTACTTATTATTGAACTTTTGTAATGCGTCATTTTTAATTCCAATTTGAACAGCTCTACGTTTTAATTTTTCTCCTTTGAAATCGTGGTCAGGGTCCCATTGAATACGAACATTGCTGTTATTAAGATTTTCTCTCCAAATTTGTTCATCTCCAAATGACTTGTCATAGCTTGTCAAAACTCCTTCACTTAAAAGTTCTTCAAAACCTTCAAATGTCATTTCAATAGCTAAAATTCTATTTTGGTTGTTATCTTTTTCTGCCCATCCACTTCTATACATCATCCACAAAAAGTTGGGTTTTATCCAAGTCATTCTATTGAAGCTGTAATCTTGTCCGCCGAATTTTTGATGCTTTATTGCGTAGTCGGCAATTCTGTCATTGAAAGCTTGATACACAAGAATATTGTCTGCTCGTCTTTGTCCAAGTATAAAGTTTCCTTCTTGTGGAAGTCCTTTTTCATAGCTGTGATATGGAATTGTCTGTAAGTTCATTTTTGTTTAGGGTGTCTCTCTAATATGGGACATAACGATTGTATCGCATACAAAACTACTAAATACTTATACTTCACTATTATCTATGGTGCTTTTTATCAAGGATCATTCTATTTTTTACTTCTTGTACAGCTGGATGAGTAGAGAAAAACAAGAACATTTTTGTGTATCCAATAAACATAATTTTTTTTCCAAATTCAGTTTCATTATTAAATTCTATAAATATTGGTCTTGGACTGAACATTACATTGTCAGATACATTTTTAATATTTTCAAGAGGAATTTGAATGTTTGTGCGGAAATTACTCACGTACAAGTAATGATCATCTATGTAAACTATTTTTGCTCTCAAACATCCGTAATAAATCAGTGCAAATCCAAAGATTAATCCAATCAAATAAGGAAGGCCTTCTGTTCCAAGTGTGTAAATTGCGGCAATTGTACCCATTCCAAACCCTCCCAACCATATACTTGAAAAGATATATTTCCAAAAGAAAGTCATTGATGTTGATAGTCTTTTTTTCATATTTAATTACACCTTGCGGCTGCATCCCAGTCTGCCACCCCGCTTACTCATCTGCTTTTATTTCATCCTTAATTTTTTGAAGAGCCTCCTTGTAATAAGTAAGATTCTCATCGTTGTTTTTTATTGCGATATCTACCGCTTTTTGATAACTTTCCAATGAAGCCTGTAAATCTCCATTTATTTTCAAAGCTTCACCATAACTATCAAAAACATTAGGAGATTCCGGAAAATGTATGGTGTTGGATTTCAAAATACATAGTCCAATTTCTGGTTTATTTAGTTTTGTCATGTACTCATATCCTAAATTATTAATATCCCATTCTCCGAAAAGTTTGGAATCTACTAAATTTTTAATACAACTACTTATTTCATTTTCTGATGCTCCTTTCTTAAAATTTTCGAGACTTTGATTGAGTTTTCTTTGCAATTGAAAGTATGTTTCAAGTTTGTTTTTCCTGAAGAGATCAGCAGCTTTTTGAGCTTCTTTGAGCGCTAGATCATATGTTTCTTCTTTTTTAGTAATGATTCCTGGTTGTACCCCAATTCCTTCCCAGCTAGTTTTAGTAATGGGATTAATTGCTCTTCCGGTAGGGATAAAAACAGACAATTGATCGTTAATGCCCCTTGTTCCGCCTGGATTTGCTGCTCCTGCAGACGTTTGTCCTATTAAAGTCGCTCTTCTTTGTGTTTGCATATTATAGGAGAATTCCTCTGCTCCAGAAAATGTTTCTTCACCAATCATTACAAATAGAGGTATGTCAATCATTTTACTACCACCTACTTCTGCTAAGGTCCAAAATTCTTCAGTTCTATCTCCTTCTCTGTAATACAGGCTATTTAAGTGTAACTTTTGAGCAAAGAAATAACTGCAAAGATATTGGACCATAGCTGGGTCTCCACCACCATTTTTAGTTAAATCAATGATTACTGCATCTGCTAAAGACATCAATTTCATATAGGCGTCCGCAATTTCTTTCGCTCTATCCATAGGTGCAAACATCCTTAAATCCAGATATGCAACATTTCCTTCCAGCATCTTCAATGCTTTAAAGCCATGATTAATGCTTCTGTAATTATCAATCTGACCCATTCGATGCGCTGATTTTCCTTCCAGCGTATTGTTTTGGGCGATATAAGGTTGATTGGACATGATCCTCATATGTTTGTCCTTATTGACACTATGCACTACCTCCGTGAGGATGGCCGCAAATCTTTGGTTGTCTTTACACGCATCAAAATAACCCGCATTGTATTGGTTATTGAGATATTCGCTCGTTTTCTTTGCAATATCTGGATAGATGTAGAAGTCTTGCATTAACACAGACAGTTTTTCAATTACATCTTTTTTATACTCATTGGTCAAAATCATTTCTTGACCAATTAAAGTTTGAGTTAACATTACAAACAACATTATTGAAATGTACTTACTGTATATTTTTTCCATAAAACGTCTAAATTTTGATTCAAAATAATTAATGGTGATTTTTTTGGTTGTTGCCTACTTCGTTTCTAAACTTGGGTTTAGCATTTCACTTTCATAAAAGTACTGAACCCAACTTGCGTATAGGTGCAGTTGTATAACGTTTTTAATGATTAAATAGAACCTAATTTCCAGCCCAAGAATGGTTTTACAGTAGCGCAATTAGGACTACCGTCTTTTGCTGTTCCTGAGACTTTGGTTTCAAGTACGAGCGAAGAATCATTTAAAATTTGTTCAATTATCTCCGTTGAAATATCTCTTAATGGGATTTTTAAACGACGAGTCCATTCCGAATTTTTCTGACCTGCCGCGGTTCCAATGTCAATATAAATGAAGCGTTCGTTAGATGGTCCTTGAACGATAGGTCCTGCGAAATTATACAAAGAAGTTTTCGTCTCCTTTAATAAGATTTTAAATTCAAAACAAAGATCACTCGTACTCGATTTCTGCAGAAGTATTGTTTCATATTTATTTCCACTCCCTTTTTGAATTCCAAAGTCAACTCCGCTAGGAGGACTTTCCAAAATTATTCTCAAAGGCAATTCTCGAATCATTTCAATTAGTTTAGATTTATCGGAAATTAAAGAGGTTGAAAAAATGGCATAAAACGTATCTGTCATATATGGCGGATTAGGCGATAACCTAGCTGTTTTAAATCGCTTGTTATCTGGTATTTTATTCATTATATTCAATTGATTTATGCCTTTTCTCGAACCATCCACTTTTTTCTAATAAGCTCAGACCTATTTTACCTATAAGTTTTGTATTCGAGTCTCCACAATTAAGTGGCTCCCATCTACTTAAAAAACAATATTTACCGTCCTTAATAAATTCTATTGTCCACTGATCACCATCTGTTCCACTTAAACAAGTTGTATCTACATTAATTTCCCAAATATTTATAGAATCTAATTGATTTGCTATTTGATTAAAAAGAGAATCAGAACTTACCAAAGTCAAAGATTTTGTAAGATAACCAGAGAAATATCCTCCGGTGCCATCTGTTTGTTTAGTTGTAAGATAGCTTTTGTTATTTTTCTTTACTAATGTTATAGAATATGGCTTGATAAATGTAGGATTTGTAACAATCCTAAACCAATTAAAGCTGGGGCTAATGTTCGATGAATCAATATATTCCTCTTCTAAAGCAAATATCATTGGATCATTATAGTTTTTTGATTTAGTATATTTTAAGAAGCTGTCGCTAAAAACCGTAAAATCGTTTAATCCTTTTCCTTCTCCATATCTTCCGTTGTACATTCTATATGCAATACTATCTTGAAAATAATTAAGAATTTCTTGTTTACTCCAGCATTTTTCTTTTGAATTATTTTGTTTACTTTCTGTGCAAGCACTAATTAATCCTATAATTATTATAAATATGTAAATTGGTCTTTTCATTTTTCTAATTCCAAATAACGTTCCGCAGATTTGCGATGGGCGGGTTTTTCACCACAAATGTTTAATCGAAGATACAAAATTTATTGAAGCCTATAACATTTTCGGAGCACAGCCTGCCTCGCTCTAGCGGGAAAAGCCGTCTATTGTAAATGTTACTGTTAGGCACTGGCTGCTTATTTTTTTCTTCCAAATAGTCTCGATAGAAAACCTTGATTAACTTTTTTCTCTACAATCCAAATTGGTTCGTCAGTCGGCCTTATAATTTTTGTCTTGGGGCCTGATTTGCCCCACGGAAATCCTGTTTTTATTGGTTTATCAGTCAAGTCCGCTACTAAAAACATTTTTGGTAATTCAACTTGTCTGTTTTCAAAGTCGTAGTCTTTTTCATTTTTTTCCATTATTCCGACTTTTTCACTCCAAATGTCCATTACGGTCTTTTCGTGAATAATGTCTAAGTTGGATTGATTTCCTTTTTGTCCGAACTCGTCAATGTGTTTTATAAATTCAACTAAGTTTTCAGAGTGTTTTACAATTACAGCTGGGTCGTGACAGACATAATAAACTGAATTCCAATTTCCATTGGAGTCAATATCTAAAATCCAAAAATTCCCAAATCCATCTCCGGCAAGTTGAATTGAGTGGGGAAACATTTCTTCAAACCCAAAATGTCCATAAGCATCAAAACGGATTTCCTCGAGTCCAAGGAATTCAAAACCTTTGCTAAATCTCAGTAGTTCTTCAATTTCATGTGGTAGGTTGTTTTTCGGAAGTTTACTTTTCAGGTTTTCTATTTCGCTTTCACTCATTCCGACCAACAATTCCACTTTAAACAAATCTCCATCTTCCGATTCGTACTGGTTAGAAAGAATTGATTCCAATTGTTGTTTCAGTGTCATTTCTGTTGGTCTTGTTTTAGCTTGTGCATAACGTGCGGAAATATATGTAGTTGCCGATTGCGGGGCACTTTCCTGTCGAGCCGCACCGAAGTTGTTGCAGGCTGTGGACTCCGCAATCAACACGGAAACGGCAATTATTATATATTTTTTGTCTTGCCCCATTTTTGATTCAACATATATAAAGAATGAGGTAACATGAAAATTGTCATCCCTGAAAATGGAAACATATAAACACCAACTAGGACTATAATTAAATATGACCAAACAAACTGTTTGGGAATAGATTTAGTTTGGCTTTCAATAAAATTTAATAATATACCGAGTGGAATTAAAAGCAACCCGAAATAGAAAAACCAAAATGCTGAGAAGTTTTCATAATTCATCTGCCCTTGAAATAGTGGGAACTCCAATAGTCCTTCACTTATTTTGAAAAAGTATTTAGAAGCGAAGTCATAAAATTGTTTTCCAAAAGCAAATGGAGATATACCTAATAATGGATGTATAACACCAAAAAAGATTAAGATTTTCCCGTTAGTTATTTTCATAATTTATGGTTTAATACGGTTTTAGTTCCATATTTAATAAGTCCTCCAATTGTCAATAAAAGCATCCACTGTCCTAAATTTAGGAAATTGTTAGAAAATGAAGGTGAAATTAAAATTATAAAAAACCAAACTACTCCATATCCCAAAAAATAGGTTGAAAGCAATTGTAAAATTGTTCTTTTATTCTCAAAATAGTTTGTAAAATTTATAAGAGAAAGAACAATAGATGCAAAAAGTAAGTCAAAAGAAATCCAATGCCAACCACACCTTGCCATTGTCCAAATTTGTTGCTTTTCTACCCAATTATTGATATTTATGGAAGGTTGAATACTTGCTAATTCTATATCTCCACCAATTGTGTGGGCAAAAAAGGCTAATCCAGTCAAAATACTTGCAATCAAAATTGGAATGTTTATTTTCTTCATTTTTTTTTGCAAATCTCTATCAAAATTATCAAAATTCATTTGATGTAAATCAAATTCGGTTTTTTGGGTTGCGAATTCTACTTAAAGTTTCAAGAGTTATTCCTAAATGAGATGCGATATATGTTAAAGGCACTCTTTGAACTATGTCTGGACGCATATGAATGAGATTTTCATATTTCTGATGTGCCGTTTCAAATTGCAAAGAAACTATTCTTTCTTGTAGTTGAAGCATTGTTTTTGTTACCGCAATTCTTCCTAATCGCTCAAAACAATGATGTTTGTCTGTAAGTGTGAAAATTGCTTCTCTTGTTATTTCTAAAAAAGTAGTTGGTTCAAGTAATTCAATATTGTGTTTGCTTGATACGTTTTGATAGAAACTGTTTATAGAAGTGATAAAATCACCCTCAAAAGCAAACCAATCCGTAATCTCTTTGTCGTCTTTAAGGTAAAATGCTCTTACGCAACCGCTAACAATAAAATACATTTTGTCTGCTAACTGTCCATCATTTACAATTATTGATAATTTGTCAAGACTTAATAATTTAGAAGAGTTTTTTAAGTCGATTTTACAGTCTAAAGTCAATTGCGAATAATTTTCGCTAATGATTTCAATAACGTTTTCTATATCGGTCGTGTTTTTCATATTGAGGGATAACGTTTTTGGGTTTGATGAACGTAGGGTTTAGAAAGTCCCGAAATTACTAAAATGAAAAGCCCAAAACAAAATAAGCCAATGGCAACAATTAATGCTGGTAAAAATGATAGCATTTTACACTTTTGTGTTGTTGTCGTCTTTGGTTGGCAATACCACATCGCTTCCCCATTTTCCTCCGAACGCCCAATAGAAGTGAATTGAAGAAATAAACAAGACAATTAAAAATAAAATTATTGATATTACTGTCGGCATTTAGTTTAAGTTAAAAATCATATCCAATTGTTTTTTATTGGCTGATTTAGGCATATTTTTCATTGCGAAGTTTCTTAGCCATATTCCAAACTTATTTTCAATATGTGCCATTTTTCCCACGGTCCAACTTGTATTTACAATCGTATGTGCTTTCTTTCGTCTTAAGTTCTCATATTCTGCAAAAGTATTTTGTATTTCAAGTCCACTGTCAAGCAATTTACCTAAAACATAAGCATCTTCAATGGCTTGACAAGCTCCTTGTCCCAAATTTGGCGTTGTGGCGTGTGCTGCATCTCCAATTAAGCAAACATTTTCGTCTTGCCATTTGTCAATTGGTTTTAGGTCAATGATGTCGCTTACTACTATTTGTTCTGTTTTAGTGGCTGAAATAATATTTAGAATATCAGAGTGAAATTCACTGAAAAATTCTATCAGATTCACGGTGCTTGGTTCTAAATTTTTTGAGTTTGCCAAAGCATACCAATACACTTTCTTAGCGCTTATTTTTACAAAACCAAAGCGTTTCCCTTTTCCCCAAGCTTCGTTTAGTTCATTCTGATATTTTTGGAGCAAATTTATTTCACAAATTCCTCTCCAACAGATTTGATTTGGGTAACGCAATGTGCCTTTTTCAAATAGTTGATTTCTAACCACCGATTTTATTCCGTCTGCACCAATTACAAGTCTACTTTCAAAAGTTGAGTTATCTTCAAAAGTTAGTTTAAACAATTCAGCTTTTTCAATTTTTGAAAGGCGTTTTGAAAGGTTTATGTTGTCAAAACCAATTTCATTAGCCAATATTTTTTGCAATTCTCCTCTATGAATGGCAATATTTGAAACATTATATTTTTGTTCATATTCTGAAAGACTGACTACTGAAAGCGATTTGAGCTGGCTGTCAGTAATTTTCATAAAGGAAATTTTATTGCCTGCGTTTTCAATGTTGGCCTGAATGCCTAATTTTTGGAATACTTGCATTGCATTGTTTGCCAATATTATTCCTGCTCCAACAGGTTTTATTTCTGCTGAGCTTTCAAAAATGTTGACATTCAGTCCTCTCTGTTTGAGTATCAAGGCAGTTGTCAGTCCACCAATTCCTGCTCCAATTATGTTTATTGTTTCTGTCATTTATTCTGTTGCTTCTTGTTGTGTGGTGTCTTGGTAAAATTTCTGCTTACGATTGTCTTTACGCCAAAGTGGCATATATATCACATACAAAACTACTAAATATTTATACATCAATATCATCAAAAGGGCTTTTTTAGAGGATTAAAGCTGATCTGTAATATGTGTTTAAATCTCCGTTATCTATACGATTGATGGCCCAAGGTATTCTTGCCCAATCCGGATATCAACTCCCGCATGAATTAAATGAGCGGTGAAGCTGTGTCATAATGTGTGGACAGTTGCGTCTGGTTAATCCCAGATTTAATCACAACAGCCTTCATCACCTTTTGCACACTTCTGCCGCTGTAATGTCCACCATCTTGACCGATAAATTGCTACTCCATGCCAAAAAGATTAATTACACTTACATTACGCGTTATCTTATCTATACCCAAAATGAATTTGTCAATTATCCTTATGGCTGCCCTTGGACGGTCTTTTCTGATTATAAGTGCTCATAAAAAGGATTGATTAGATGATATGATTAGGAATACACTTTCTGCTTGAAACTTTATATTTGAGAAATTTGATAACCAATATATAAAAAGTAACAAAGCAAGAAAAAGATTCCTTCGATCTTAGTGATCTTATTTTTTCCAAATACATAACAAGTGCCAAATAATAAAAGGCTGGCAATGATGCAGACATACATATCCAAATCTATAATGTTTCCCTTTGGCAATGGGGAAATTAATGCACTTGAACCTAAAATAAAGAATACATTAAAAATGTTGCTTCCAACTATATTTCCGACAGCAATATCAGAATTCTTCTTCAGTGTAGCTACAACACTGGTAGCTAATTCTGGCAAAGAAGTGCCTGCAGCAACGATCGTTAAACCAACTAGTGCTTGACTCATCCCTAAACCAAGCGCTATGTTGACGGCATTATCAACGAAAACCTTTCCACCGACGACTAATAAAACCAGACCTATCACTATGAATATCAAAGATTTAGGTTTACTCATCGATTTAATGGTGAGGTTTTCATCTTCTTGACTATTTTTTGTAAGATTTATGAGATAATACATGAAGATCACAAAAAATGATAATAAAATTAACCCGTCTCCGAATGTTATAAGGTTTTCAGTTCCTTGAGAAAGCAATACGTCATTGACAAGTATGTACAAAACTATGGCTGCCAAAAGACTCAATGGTATTTCTTTCAACACGGTATTCTTCAATACGGTGAGTGGAAGTATTATCGCTGTGATGCCAAGGATAAAAAAAATATTGAAAATATTGCTACCTACAACATTGCCAATTGCTATGTCTGTATTTCCAGTGTACGCTGCATATGCGCTAACGGTAAATTCAGGAGCTGATGTACCAAACGCAACTACTGTTAAGCCAATAACTATGTTTGGTATTTTATATGCCTTTGCCAACGAAGACGCTGCATCAACAAAAATACTGGCTCCGTAAATAACAAGTCCTAATCCAACTAGTAAAAGTAGAAAACTGATCATAATTTGAATATTTGGTAATGTATTTGGATAGATGGTTGTTCAAAAATAAAAAATGATAACATCCCGTGGTATAATTTTGTAAATTAATTTCATTGTTTTGGTAATTAAATGACTCCAAAAACAAGGATTATTGAAAAATGGTTATGATAAAAGTAATTCCTATCTTTTGTATAAGCCCAAACTTCAAGTCGTATGATTAATACTAGATTAAATGAATACTACTTCTTTTTCAACAACAAGAATATTAATTCTATGTTCTTATAGAAAGTTGATATAAATGAAAATTTACTGAAAACTACCTTCTACACATATTTTTCAAATTGCTACAGTTATTAGAAATAGATCTTCTTTTTAAAAAGCAATATGATACAATGTCGCAAATAGCAGTTTTCATTGTCGTTTTTACCCAACAAAGCTCCCCAATATTGGTGTTATCTTTGTGTGATAACAATTAAAAGAGCAATCAATGAAATCAGTAGAGATTATAATGATACCAGTGAAGGACAGGCAAAAGGCCAAGGAGTTTTACTTGAGTCTTGGGTTTGAGCTACTGGTTGAGGCACCTGCACACCATGGCGAAACTTGGATACAATTGGGCCTTCCGGGAAGCGATACAACCATTTCACTTGCAAGTTTTCAAGGCATCATTTATGAAACCGACGACATTGAAAGTAAAATCTTGGACTTTAAAAATAAAGGAATAGACGTAGGTAAAATCGATGAGACCCCTTGGGGAAAGTTTGCCTGGTTCAAAGATTTGGACGGGAACAGCTTGTGTTTGCACGAAAAGTAGTCAGCGTGCTACTTTGTTTTTCGAGTTAAGCACCTATTGTAATCAACTTTTAAGATATATTTTTCTATGATCATTGACAATTTAATTCCAAATACACACAACGAATTTTAGGATACAATAAGTTATTTCCAATCTCATGACTATGTTATAGTCATAAGTTCGGTGTAAAAAATGAAAATGGAAAATAGAGAACTACTTGGATTATGAACTTATTTACTTTTAAAGTCCGTAATTGTCTTACCATCATAACGAAAAACCCCACTTTTTGATCCAAGCGCCCCAAACCAAATACTTCCATCGTTAGCTTCCAAAATCCCTAAAAAAGCTGGACTTCCTGAAATTATTTCTGTTGGCGTAGTATTTTTATTGTACAAGGAATTGGCTTCATATCGAGATAGTGCCCAGACATTCTGATTTATTGCACCAGTAGTCCAGATGTTTCCTTTTTTATCTTGGATGATGGCATAAGCTCCCCTTTCCGATACCTTTGTATAGGACATTCCGTCATAGCGCCAAAGACCATCAACGTCTCCAAACCAAATGTTTCCTTTATGATCTTCCATTATTGACCAAACGTTGTTAAAAGCATTACCACTATCGTTTTTTAAAGTGGTAAATGTTTTTCCATCATAAAAACAAGGTTCGCCCCTTGTACCAAACCATAATTTCCCGGTTTTATCTTCCATGATGGTAGTAAGATCATTATTGGAAAGTCCTTCTTTGGTTGTAAAATTTCGAAAAGATTTTCCATCGTATCGGCTTGCTCCACCTCCTGTTGCGAACCAAATATACCCAGCCTTATCTTCAAAAATTTTTCCAACCCTATTATTGGCAAGTCCATCCTTGGTCGTAAAATGTTGAATGGATTTCCTGTCTGCATTGAGTGGAGCTGAAGGGTAAAAATAAACGCCCGAATCTCTGGTTGCGAACCAAAGATTTCCTTTCCTATCTTCCAGCACATCCCAGAAACTTGGCGATTGTATGTTACTTGTGATATTTGTAAAGGTCTTTCCATTGTATCGAAAAACACCATTCCAAGAAGCGACCAAAATATCTCCATTTCTTGCTTGTCTTACATTCCGAACCATACTGTTAGGTACCGGTGAAGTGACTGTGTCTTTGGTTTCTGGCTTGATTTTATCTTCTGAGGTGTTTATTTGGTTTTGTCCCATGCAGGAAGAGAGCAAAACAGACATCAAAAACAAAGTATAGACTAGAAAGTATTTTATCATGGCAAAGAGTTGAACTTTAAAAAATTAAAAAACCTGAACATCCATGAATAAATCATTTAAACCAATCATGAATACATTCGCACCAAACTCATTTAAGAATTTAGCCAAAAGTATATTCAAATACTTAGATGGAAAGTAAACTTGGTGTAAAAAAGTTGTAAATGGATGTAAAATTTGTGAGGTTGTTTTGATTTATTATCGAGCAACAAAGTTTTATAAAAGTAATTGTATCTACGATAGCCTTCAATCCTACACCATCCTTTGCACATTAATGTTAGCAAAGTAATCTACAAATAAACTATCATTTCAAAATAATCTGAATGAATTGAAAAAGATGGAGTGGGTAATTTGCCTATTAATTTCTTATCAAAATGGTTTGTCAGTTCATCATAATTTGACACAAGTTGAAAAAACTCATTGTATTTATGATAAACTGCAATTGGTTGTTTGGAGGTAAAAGAAAGTCCCATTTTACCGTCGGGTAATTGTACTTTTTCTGGGTCTGAAAACGCTTTTTGTGAGGCGTGATCCAGAATGGCCAAATTTTCAAGTTGGGATAGTTGTTCACCTACAATGATGTACTTCCAGTGTTTAGAATTGTTTAAAAAGCAAATTTGAAATGTTTCTTTTAGGTGCTCATCACACCATATGTCAATATGACCAATATGATTCAACGGATCGAGCGACGGTTTGATATCGCTTTCAGAAACATATTCAGAAGCGTGTAAAAGATCTGATTTTCTATAATCTTGCTGATTGTCATCAAAATTGCTCAACCAAATTGCTTTCTTTCTAAAGTCTGCAGCCAGGTATGCCGTGTATGTATAAAATAATGGGTCAGTAATTTGTAATGTAAAGTCTAATGTAAATCCATTTTTTAGCACAGCCTCTCTTGAGCGAGTAGTGCCATTAAAGGCAGTGTCAAAGATAATCATGAAACCATCAACGTTGGGTTTTAGGACTAAGCCAAATTCAGAAAGGATCAACCTACATTCTTTAGTCGGTAAAATGTTGAATCCGGTGAATGGCAAGTCGCCAAAGTAATGATGTTTGATGTTCACTCGAAATAATAAATCAAAAGTGGATGCCATGTTTAGTAAGCGTATTTAATTGATTACGATTGGTCAAAAGGTTTTGAGGCCTTTAAAATATGAATTTTTTAGTATTAGTTTAAATTGATAATGAGCATATTGAATACAAGTAGTAATGTTTGCGTTTTGTAACGTTGATTGTGAAGCAGCCGGTTTATGTTTTAGAATGAATAATTTAGCAGTATGGAAAAGTGAAGTAAGCGCTAGAGAGGGTAGGGCGGGGCAATAATTCATACCATATTACCACTGAAATTGCACGCAAGATGCCTTCCTGCAATTTTGGTGGGAACCCAGCTTTACACGCGACTCTGGGAAAGTGAAGTTGTTTTGTATTGGTCAAACTAAAATGGCTGATTTTCTAAAACTTTATTGGAGATTAAAAAAACAATAAGTAATAATATTGGAATCACTATACACAAAACAATTAAGAATGCTTTTACATTTGGTTTTCTACTATTTTTTGAAATTAATTTTTTGGTGGAAAAGAATAATGCCAAAAAAATAATTAAAAATGCTAAGTAGGATAGCCAATGGATATCTAAAAAGAAATTCAAAAACTTTTTGAGAAAGTAAATAATTCGGTCAATCATTATACTGCCTTTTATAAAAGGTTACCTGCGGACAGTTTGTCGATTATGCACTTTGAAACTTTACTTATTACGTTTTATTTTTTCAGGATTCTGGCTAGCATGAAAAATATCAATAATTCTTACTTGATTCAAATTCATTACAGGTGAATTTCATCCAATTGATCAGATGCAAATTTAGACCAAAGTACTTCAAACTCATTTTTCATATTTTGCCAGCAGGTCTTCTGCTTTTACAAAGTCGCCATTTTCAAAATCCTTTTCTGATTTATCTATTCTAGTATTTAATTCACTAATAGTCATTGGTTTAAGATTTTGTGTGATTATGTATTTTAACATAGGATATTTCTTTAAAGATAAGGCTTTGAATTCAAATTGTCAATATTCTTTATTATTGTATATTTTAATATATTTATTAAGAATTGATAATCAAATCATTAGAGGGTCATATTGCCAGGGGTAAAATTTTAGCAAATGCGACACTTGCCCAAATTACACTCATCTGATTATAATCAAAATATCCGTCCATAACCGTTTAAATCCCCTAAACAAAAACTTTCGTTATTTTACGTTTATAGCCGTTTAAAGACAGATTTGAGCTGACAGGTATCACTTGCTTTTCCAAATATAAGATTAGCTACTCATACTTTCTATGGTTTGCTGCTAGTATTTCATCCAATTATATCAGCTGCCTTTTCTGTTACAATGGCTAAAAGGCCAAAGTCTCGATTATTGAAAGCTTTTAAAGTTGAATTAAAGGGGAAAATAGTTGTGTCGTTGTTTTTATGGTATAATCCAATTTCAGTTCCAAATTCATTGGTAATAACATGCCATTCCATGTTCAGTTTTTCATTAAGAAAATTTCCCCATGCCGCAGCTAAAGCACTTGAGTACATATTAACATCAATTTCAAACCTGTTTTCTAAATCATTGTCAAACCAAGCTTGTATTGCCTGGCCTAATGCATGAGGGTGGAAGGCATGATTTTGGTTGTCAATTCCAAGGTCTTTCAATAGTTCTCCTGCCAGCCCGATGTTGTTTTTAATATATTCAACTTCATTATCGTTCAGAGATTCAAGAATTAATTTTGTTGGCAATGGTTGAGAAGTAGATTTTTCAAGATACTCAATACCTTCTTTGCCAAAGATTTTCTTTAAAAATGATTTCATTCGTTTACTTCTTTTAATTTTTAATTGGTCACTTTATATGAATAGGTGTCAGCCATTCCTTAAAGATGGCTAACCAGCTCATTGCTTGTTAAAAGCTTCTTTAATTACCTATTCATTTAATTCATTCTTTGATATTTTCCTTTCTATACTTTTATTTTTCACAAACGTTTTAAGGAATGGGCTTAGTTTTTTTATCTTTTCCTCCATCCAAATTCTTTGCATTTCCTTTACAAAACTAGAGTTATAAAATGCTATAACTGCATTATTTGCATAAGAGATATCAATATCATTTTTGACCAATTCGCATAGAGCGTCTATTTCAATTTCGTTTGTTTCTTTTTTGTTTTTCAACCAATCTATTAGTCTATTTTGTCGAATTTGATCAGGATCAGAATCTTTACCAGATTTGAATTGAAGAAGATCTTCTTGAATTTGGTATTTATCAATAATCCCAAGGTCAACCCAGTGTTGGTTATAGCCCAATAGTTCAATCTCCTTTATTGCATCTGATGCTGTTTTCCTCTCTTGAAATACTTGCCTTTGGAACCAAATTGAGACTGAGGCATCGATTTGACTTTTTTGTTCATTAGTAAGTTTTGTGTTGTTTAAAAGAGCTAGTTTTACATTTTCATCCTCATCAACCTTTAGTCTGTTAAATATTTCTGAGTCGATTTTCCGTTTCCGAGCGACTTCACTTCTTATTTCTGGATTTGGGTCTTTAGATAGTTGATTAAGTATTTCAATTGGTATTGTTTTGTTATATATAACCCATTGCTTAAGTTCTGGATATTTAATTATTACTTCTTTCCAAGTTTCAATAGATGCCTCTTCAACACCAGCTCTATGTTGTTCATCAAGATTTTTGCTTGACCTCAGTTTATTGAATTCTTCTGCAGTGTTTATCATTTTAAAATCTTCTTAATCGATGATATGAGACATACTTCAAAATAGCCACTCTAACTTCATCATCACATTTACGCTATACTTTTAGTTTTAGTGTTTTAATTATCCCCATTGCCTGGCATTTCCTCCGTTCACTTTTCATGCTCTCCAAATATCTGAATAATTATCCACATGTAATATTTCGAATTTGTAATGCATGTCATTATTGATTCACATTTCAAGTTGTCATTTTTATAAGAATCATCCTCGTAGATGATCCAATTGGCTTTCCTATTGTTGAAGGTGGAGATTCCTGATTCTTTAATTCTATTTTGTTCATTTTTTGCAATTTTTTGATATACAGTTTCAAACTCAACGTCATAGTCTAAGGATTCATATACTTCGGCAAATGTTAGCGAAATGGTTTGAAAGCTATTGTACTTAATGTCAAATTCTTCGTCCGTCAATTCCACGTTATTTGTCGTGTCAAGTTTTTCAGTCAGAACATAGGTGGTGTCAGTTCCGGAATGCTTGATCACAATTTCCCAATTTAAAGGGATGCTCATTTGAAACGCTGAGCATTCAAGGAATTTACTTTCATTAATGCCAAAATCGAATTGAATGCATTCTACTTCAAAGATATGAACAAACTCCTTGTCCTTATTGCCGCAGCTTGTTATCCATAGCATTAACAACATGTATGTTAAGAATCGATTCAATATCTTATGGTTTTTGGTTAATGATGACAGTCAAAAATTAGAGGAGGATCGATGATGGAGATCTTACTTCTTATCTATTGTTAGACTCTATTTACTTTATTCTTGGAAGGTATTTAATTTCCTTATTGTTAAATTTGCGTTTGAAATATTTTGAATAGAACCATCGGGCCAAATTATTTTTAGACTTAATCCAGAATTAGTTGAAAGTTGCCCAATTCCGAAAGTTTGTATAAATGAGTTTACAATACCATAACTTTCTCCCGCTCTGATTTCTCTTACCTGTGTCCCAAAAGATGAATGGGACAATTCAAGCTTCGCACCTATGCAATCTAAATTAGATGTTGTTCCTAATAATTTTACTTTCAAAAAATTATTAGAATTTTTACTATTTAGGAAAAGTCTATTTTTCCCATTTTTATACTCTGCATATATATCGGGAAATCCATCATCGTTAAGGTCGCCTATTGCTGCACTTCTAAATGTTTGTAAAGATTGTTCTTGTTGAAGAGTTTCTGAGAGTAAAAATGAACCAATTTTATCAAAAGATATAGATGGTGTAGGTGAATTAAGGTTTGATGAAGTATTTTTATATAAGGACGCTTCTAAATTTGCTGTTACTAAAATATCGACTAGACCATCATTATCGAAATCTTCAAAAAACGTTTGATATGGATTGCTGATTCCAGTAATTGGAACACTTAGACTATTGGAAATATCAGTAAACCAATTTGGAGATAGATCATTTCGAAGAAGATTTGCATCCTGATTATCATGGTTAATTACTATACAATCTAAATCTGCATCGTTATCAAAATCTCCGAAATCCGCTGCCCAAGATTGAGCATTTAAATCTAAGTTAAAAAAAGCGGCACTTTCAATATACTTATTTTGTGCTTGATCATATTTATACAATTGGTTGATTCTACAACTACTGGCAGGATCTATAACTCCTCCTCTGCATTTCGATATATAAACTTCACTAATGCCATCATTATCAATATCAGACCAAACTGTGCCATAATTCCCAGAATTTGGATCATAATAATTTGCAACGCCAAGGCTAGGGCAAAAAGTTGGATTCGAAGCAAAATTAAATATTTGAGTATTTATTTCAAGTTTATTTGTTGATTGTGAGAATGTTAGTGCAGAGTTTTCGTGTATATCGTTTGCAGCAAATAAGTCCAAATTGCCATCGAAATTCATATCATGAAAATTAACTCCTTGTAAAACAAACTCTCGAAAAAAATCTTGAGTTGGAAGGATTTCTACAGAGGGCTGCGCTCCAGATATATCTATGATTCTTACCCAATCCCCCGCTCCTCCAATGATTATTTCTTTTGAGCCATTATTATCTATATCTCCTATTGTCATTCCTTTGGGCAGTGGTAAATCATCTATAATTTTTTTTATGGTAAATGGGATAAAGGCTGGAGTAATAGGACCAGTTGGATTATATGGGACTTTCACCATTTTTTGTTGATATGCTATAAACAATTGGGCAGGTATGGCAAAGTAAGATCTATTATTCGTTACATATTTCTTACAAACTTCAGGATCATGATTAAAAAAAATGATGTCGTCCAGATCATTGCCATCAATATCTACAACCCCAACAACAAATTCACTATTTGGAGCTGGAGGCTGAAATAGATATCTATATAGAGTTGAATTTGTTCCATCATGGAAACTAATTTGAGCTGTCAAATGGATTGCGCATAAGAAGATGATGGTAATGAATAAAGCTAGTTTCATGATATAATTTTTAATTGTTAAATTGGTATTTTGAATTTAAGTATGGAATTTGTATTTCGTATGTTATCGAAAGCTGAATAGATAGAAAATTTGAGCTTGATCATATAGATTTCAAAATTCGTGTCTAACACAGTAATTTGCTGCAATCTCACAACTCTCACAATACCACATTTAACTGATTATCAATAACATATTCGTCTATAACCGTTTAAATCCCCTAAACAAAACTTTCGCTATTTTACGTTTATAGACCTTTAAAAACAGAATAGAGCAGACAGGTATCGCTTGCTTTACCAAATATAAGATTAGCTACTCATACTTTCTATGGTTTGTTGCTATTATTTCGATTGTCTAATTCTTAAACTACGAGACTACCACAAGGAATATTCTAAACTAATTGTTTCTTGAACTGCCTCGAAGCTATCGGGGGGCTTTATTGCTCACGGCCGCCTACTCAATTGAGCAATGGTTTTTCATTTTTTAGTTGATTTCTTTAATATATTCCCACATCATTTTACATACTTGGAATTTACCAACATCACCATGTGAATCTATCAGTTCGTCGCAATCCACCAATTCTAATTTTCCAGCATTATAATTTTTATCTCTAATTCCATCAGAGTCCACTTGATTGAACTCAAAAGGATTACTATCAATATTTGAAATTTTTGTTTCACTTTTATCATCACCAATGTACATTCCACCTCCAAAGAAACGAGCAGTATTCATAGCTGTATCTCCTTTACTCATGGTTCCAACAAATCTTTTACAGGAATCAGTTTGTGTGTAAAGACCAAGATTTATCGATTTAAATCTACCATCTTCATTTAGATGTCGGTCAACAGGGTATGCACCCTGCAAAGCAAATATTAAATCTATTTCTTTACTCGTATTAGATTTAACGAAGTAATCCTTTGAATATGCAGCTCTCGTAAGAATTCGTGCGCCAAAACTGTGTCCTATAAAAATTACAGGAATTGATTTAATTATTTTTTTTGATAAAAGTCCTTTCCAAATTAAATAATTGATATGTGTTAAGCCAAGTTCATCTGCATCATTTGCTTTGTTGGCCACATCTATCATATTTATTTTACCCCAAAACGAAGGCCATGTTAATCCAATTATAAATGGTTTGAAATCTATTCCATCAGATTTAGCAAGTAGTTTCAAATTTTCAACCCATTCATTATACTGAATTCTTGATGCATTTTGATGATTATTCCATCCTGTCGACATGACAAATAAATGTGTAAAACCTTTTTGGAGTTGGGTTTCTACATAATTGGAAACTAAGTCAAGATTGTTCTTAGTTGACTCATATAAATTGAAATAGTCAGAAGTGCCATAATCTATATCATAGATATTGTATGAAACAATACTTCGGAAGAAAAAAGATGAAAGAAATAAGATAAAAGATGAATGCGTTAATTAGCAGAGCCAATCTGAACAATCATCTAGCACATGATTATTCAACACGCATTCATCAAAGGCAATTGCCTCATAGATGCAATTTTATTAAAAATGTCTGGTATTGGTGTAATTCAAAGTAGATTTATTTCTCATATCTTACTATTAATTCTAAGCATTAAGGGTAAGATCAATTTTCTTCAGTTAGAACGACATGGTTCTTACTCAGAGCGTAGTTACAGAAGTAACTTTTCGAAGGAGTTTGATTGGCTGGATTTCAACTCAAAGTTTGTTAGTGATCAATGCAGTGACGAACTTATAATTGGGTTTGACCCAAGTTTCATCAGTAAATCAGGAAAGTGTACACCTGGGCTTGGTTATTTTTATTCAGGATGCAGCAGCAGATATGAAAAAGGTTTAGAGATAGGCTGTTATAGCGTAATTGATGTAAAGCAAAATACAGCTTATCATCTGTATGCAGCTCAATCAAAAACACAACAAAAAAGAATAATGATAAAACGATGATGGGCCAATATATTGAACAATTTGAAGAATTGGCAAAGGATTTAAAAGCTATATCCCCTGTATTGGTAGCGGATGCGTACTTTAGTAAGTTTGAATATACACATTCTGTAGTTAGTCAAGGAATGGAATTTATATCAAGGCTACGAGTGGACGCTAACCTTAGATATCTTTATAATGGATCTCAAAAATCAGGAAGAGGGAGAAAAAAGAAATTTGCTGGCAAAGTGAATACTAAAAAAATTGATAAAAGGAGGGTTAAACAAATGTATGAGGATGAGGAGATTCGTGTTTATAGTTTGATTGTTAATTCGGTGAATCTAAAAAGGAACATCTTGCTGGTTTGTGTGGAATATTTAAACAGTCTTGGGAATGTGACAAATATGTCAATGTATTTTTCAACAAATCTTGAAAGGGATGCGATGCAAGTGGTTAGATACTACAAAGCAAGATTTCAAATGGAATTCAATTTCAGAGATGCTAAACAATTTACAGGTCTAACAAATTGCCAAGCAAGAGCTGAAGAAAAATTACATTTTCATTTCAATGCTACTTTGACAGCTGTAAACATAGGTAAGGGTATAGCAAGAAAAGGAATCGATAAAAATAGATCAATTCCAATTTCAATATGGGATGTAAAGACCGAATTATCAAACCATTTATTGCTCAATTTTATTTTTTTAAAGTTCGGAATTGACCCTAACTTGCAAAAAAATAAATCGTCTATCAATGAAATATTGGATTTTGGCAAAATTGCGGCTTAAATTACTTCCGAACCATTGTGAAAGGTTAACATCATTATTTTCAATATATAGAGAATGTGTTAGAACAAAGGTTTTGGGATGATTAAGAATTCTTTTAGTATGTTTTAATTGATTATTCATTTTCTTACTTTCAAAATAATCAATTATATCTAGCTCATATACCTTTTCCTTCTCTTTGAACAATATTGGATCTTGTTTCTTGGACAACTTACTACTTTTAATTTTCTCAAATCCCAGAAGTACTCCATCAAATTTAATATCAAGTGTTTCATGCGTGTCTATGAATTGGTGAAATTTACCCAGTAATCCACCTGTATCAAATGTGTTTTCATTTTTCATTTTGCTCATTATAATTGGTTTTTTTGTGTGATTGTTTTTTATTTTGCTTGTGCTCAACTCAGTCATATGCGACAATCCCCCAAATCCCCAAATCCACATTCATCTGATTATCAAAAATATATCCATCTATAACCGTTTAAATCCCTAAACAAAACTTTTCATTATTTTACGTTTATAGACGTTTAAAAACAGATTTAAGCTGAAAAGTATCGCTTGCTTTTCCAAATATAAGATTTGCTACTCATACTTTCTATGGTTTGATGGTAATATTTTAAATGGCTTATCCTTGGAATATAAATTCACCTTAAAAAGCCTTTTTAAATCACAATGTATTTGTGTACTTCAGCGAAAGATTTCGGAACTTTACAAGAGGCAAATAATAATGATGGGATTTTGCTCATGTTGATTTACCAAAATATTAGCCATTTTTTTTCTTGAGTATTTTGACAATTCGGCTGTAAATGATTTCGGCTAAACTCCATTCATAACCATCAAAATTGGTTGTATTATTAAATTGAATAACAACCATGTCCATGTCTTTGTGGTATTTTGCAATACTCTGGTAACCGGGCAAAAGCCCAGTATGTTCATATTCGTAAATGGAGGAATAAATTTGCTGTTCACCAATATCAAAGACCGAACCATCGTTTAATGCCCTTAAAAATATACCTACATCTTCTGCTGTGGCCAGCATTAAGTCATTATTTTCATGTTTGAAATCAGTTTCATTGCCAACATAATAACCGCTCATTACATCCTCCATATTCACTTCACTAAGTGAGCCAAAAGTGTTTTTGAGTCCCAGTGGATCCAAAATTTCCTCCTTGATAAATTGTTGGTGTGCATAACCCAAAGTTTTATCTAAAAGGTCCTCAATCAACATATAATTGGTATTTGAATAAGCATATTCTTTACCTGGTTCAAAGTTGGCTGGCAAATCCAATGCGTACTTTAGTGTTTCTTGCCTGCTTTTTGGAGGCTTTGTCCAATAATCGGGATGGTCAACAAAATTTGGAATGCCACTGCGGTGCTGCACCATCATCCTCAGCGTTATCCTGTCCGCATATTTAATGCTTTCTGCGAGTTCCGGAAAATATTCGGCAAGGGTTTTATCCAAAGACAAGCGCTTTTCTTTAACTAATTTTGTGGTTGCAACAGCAATATATAACTTGGTAATACTTGCAATTTTGAATAATGCCTGTGGGTAAGCGGGTAATTTCTTTTTCCGGTCATGCCAACCTGCAGCATACAACTCCGGCGTTTTTCCTGCTTTGTCCACATAAACAATCATTCCATCAAGTCCATAAGTCATGGCTTCGTTGAGTTGTTCTTGTACCGTCTCTGGCAATGGCATGATCCATGCTCTCACCAGAATCCATGGTACAAAGTATAAAGAGCCTATGCTGGCAGCAATAAATACAATTTTTAAAATTTGCTTTATCGGTTTGTTTTTCACACTATGATTTATTTCGAAGAGATATACTAATAATGGTTCGGAAGAAAAAAGACGAAAGAGAAAAGACGAAAGAATGATGGCTTTTATTTCCTTCATAGGTATCAGAACCCAGAGTTAAAGCCCATTTTAAATGACTAATACTGCCTGTTTCAATTCTTCATTAGTGCTTTAGAAAAAGTAACTTTTTTTGGTGAATTTATTATTTCAAAGTTCGGGAGTAAGGCTAAATTGAAAAAAAATAAAAATTATTTTTCCAACTAGGGTTAGTTTGATTGCATTTATTGAACTTTAGTCTTTCATCTTTCGTCTCTCGTCTAGAGAAGTATCTAAAATTACTTCCTAACCATTGTTTCTGACCAATATTTGGTCTGGCGCTCAATAACAAATCCAAATATTTTCTTCAATGTAGACACCCTCATCTTCTTCAAGCCGAATAAAAACGGGATTTAGTCCACCGTCCACGATATATGGACCTGAATGTTTGATCTCTTGACCCAAAATTCCCGCCCAATATTGCAAATCTCCTTTTATGGTCATTGAATGTGTGCACACCTTTATGATTTGAGCACCAGACTTAGTATGAGTACGAATCCAGGGATCATATAAAATACCATCGGTTTTCAGATGCATGTATGCTTCCATTATCATAAATGGATGTTTGTGTTTGAATGTCGGTCTTATCGGAATAATCAGCTGATTGAATCCCGCTTCTTTCATCCTTTGTTTACCAAGCTCAATGAGCCATTTGCTGTACCCTTCACCTTGGTATTTTTTTCGCACAATGACTTGCAATCCGCCCAGTAAATTGGGTGTTACATTGTTTTCATAATCATGTACTCCTTTTTCCAACATCCAATCCCATCCTTCATCGGGCAACTCAGATAAAGGCCGATCCCAAAAAAAGGGAATTGTGTTTATGCTGCCAATGAGATCTTCATTTTCATCAAGTAAAAGCAGCTGGAAATCAGGAAAGTATTTTTCCAGCTTTTCCCAATAGTTTTGTATTGCTTGAGATTTAAAAATAATCTTTGGGAAAGCGGAAGTGATCGAATTTCGATATTGATCGATTTGAGCATCGTTCAATTGGGATAAATTACATTGTTTCAACAATTTGAAATTCATTTAGTGAATCTAAGCATTCAAAAGTAGGCATTATCTTCAGTAAACAGCTAGGAGGCTGTTTTATTTTATAGGAAGTAGGAAAACTTTTGTTTTGGATACTATAAAGAATTTGATGTAGATGAAAGACTTGGTATTGAAGAAACTGCCTGGTCTATTTCAAAGAATTATAGTAGGGTATAAATCAGCCTAATTTACGTCATTTTTCAGCGAGTTTTGTTACACTATTTGTTCTTCCAATAACGCCTTCCAAATTATAAAACCTTTTTCTCGTCTGTATAATCATGTAGGATACGGCTAAAATTTTCAACTTTCTGCTCTAGAAAAACTTGTCTGCCTTTGTACCTAATAATGCTGAGGTGATCATCAATTTCATTGAGCATTAATTTGAGTGTAGGCTTATCCTTAGGGAAATGCCACATATAAGTCGCTTCCTCTGTGTCCAATGTTTCCAAAATTATATGATATTGTTCTTCCCCATTGAGTAGAAAAACAAAAGAGAAAGGACTTAAAACGAATCTAATTTTTAAAGTATTTCTGTCGTGTTGCTTTGACAAGAACTGTAAATGCTTCTCGTGTTTGTAGTTATCCTGCTTTAAAATATCCTCCAACAATTCTTCACCTGACTTATACAGCAAATTTTCCTTTTGCTGCTGAACTTGATTGATATCCAAAAGATTTTCATCTTGATGAGTTTGCTTACCAATAATATTCTTTTGAACAAAACTGAATTTTACACCTTCAATGACTTCACGGTTTATTTTCTCTACGTCTTTTGATGTTGCTAACTGCGAAACCAATGTTTGGTTTTCAAACTCAGCAAGAATATTAATGTTTACATTTTTTGATTTAATAGCTTTTGAAAAGTAATGCTTTAAAACTTCAAACTCTGGTCTTACTTCAAGATTCTCGATTTCAAATTCAAGTTCAGTTCCAAATTCAGGAATTTTGTGTTTGAAGGCAATGCTTCCGAAACGAAATTCAAGTTGTTCAATCGGGACTTTTATTTCTCGGTCAATTACCAATGTGTCTGTTTCTACAATTTCTTCTATTGGATCATCAAATAAACTCGCTTGCCGGGTAATCTTTCTGTAAAAGGTATTTCGTTTTAGAAACAGTTTATTCAGATAGTCAATTTTTATATCTCTGTAATCATAGATAATTGGTGTAACCTCTGAACGCTGGACTCTACCGATGTATTGAATCAACTTTCCTTCAAATGAAAAGGGATAAACAAGAAATAAACAATTTGCGTTTTGCAAATCAGTTCCTTCGCCAAAGAGCTGGCCAGTTGTAATCAACACTTGGTAGCTACCATTTCTTAGAATTTCCCATTTTGAAATCCTATTACCTTCTGAATCATCACCGCTCAAGGTAACTGTTTCATAAGATTGCTTCAAATACTGATGAAGTGAAACAATTTGTTCTTTTCTTTCAGTAATAATCACAACTCTTTTTCCATTTTTCAATTCAATGATTACATCTTGAAAAATCAATTTGTTTCTCGTAGAATCGTGAACAATAACTTTTGAAAGCGTTTCAAAATGATCTGTCTTTGAATTAAAGGAACATCAAGTTCTGTATTTCTAATGACTATTTTTGTTTGCTGATTCGTGTTAATCTCTGTTGATTTTATCTCAGAAATAACCTTACCTAAATGTATGAAAATTAGCCTGCCATCATTGTATTTTCTAAACGGAGTAGCAGTTAATCCATAAAGGAAAAATGTTTGAATTTTTGCAATAGTGTTCCTGAAAGTTTCAGCAGGAATATGATGACACTCGTCTATTACCACAGTTCCGAAAGCTTCCTTCAAGTTAACATTATTGGGTTTATCAATTTCTTTGGATAAACTTTGAATGGTTGCAATCGTGATTTTCTGCCCAACCTTACTTTTTCCTTGCCCTATTTTTCCAATTTCGGTTTTTGGAATCCCAAGAAATGTTTCAATTCTTTCTGACCATTGGTCAACTAATTGTTTTCTATGAACAATGATTAAAGAAGGTTGCTGTTTTTCTGAAATAATTTTTAACGCAACAATTGTCTTACCCGATCCAGGTGGAGCTACAATTACACCTAAATCCTTTTTTAGAATAGATTCAATTGCAGATTGCTGATGCCCTCTTAGTTGAGCATTAAAAGAAAAGGGGATGGACTGCAGCTTCTTTCTTTCATCAATAAAATCATGATCTATATTGTTGCCTCTACAAAAGCGAATCAATTCTCCAATAAAACCTCTAGGAACAATAAGCTCTTTTTCTGTTTCCTCCACAAACTTGAAGTATCTCTCTGTCCCGAAGGTGTTTCTTCCGATTTTTTTCTTGATGATGAATTCTGAATTACCAAAATTTAGCTCTTCTTTCAGGAAGTTTACCAACGACGTCGTTATTCCATCTCTGCTAATGTGCACTTCATTTCTCAAGAAAATTTTCAATTTCCCGATGGCGCCATTTTGGAAAACTGCATTGTAAGTTGTGTTTATAGTGTGATATTGCTGATCTAAATCCACAATGGAAATTCTCCTGATACTTTTTAGAAACTCAAATTGGTCTGAGAAAGGAATTTCTGTTTCAGGATTGATGAAACAACTGTTTCCTTGTTCCAATGTTGTCTTAAATAACGGAAGAGCAATTAAATTTCCCAAGCCTTTTCCAGAAAGAAAATCTTGGTTTGGAAACAAACGATCAAAACTTGAACCTTTGTCAAATACAGAAAATACTCCCGACTCTTCAAGAATAGTTTTAAAAATATTTCTGCTTCTTATTGCAGGGTATGGTTTATCAAAGAATATCCAAACATGTCCACCCTTACCTGAACGAGAGCGCTCCAAGTAGGCAGGAATGTTCCTTTCCAAACAGGATTTAATAAATTTCCTTGCATCATTTATCCAATCGGCTTTATCAAAATCTGCTGCAAGAAAATACGAAGTATTATCGAGTAATAAGGGATAAACCCCAATGAGTTGTTCTCCATTTATATGTTTTGAAATTTCGTGGTCAGTAAGTTTTAAATAGGTTTTGTCATCATAGTTTTGGAACGTCCCGCCTTTCATTCTATGTGCCCGATACCTGTATGGGTCATAATGATATGCTGGCATATAGCCACTCTTGTTTTCCTTTACCCAACGGATCGCAAATACATCTTCCCTGCTTTTGAAAACATTCTTGAATACTTGGATTTGATTTGAGAGTGAGATATCCATATTGTTAATCTTCATTTGATTCCCATGGATTGCTTCATTCTGTGATGCATATTAGACCGAAAATGGAAGGTCAATTTTCTGGTTGAAAATTTAGTCAATTTCTTAATCGTTAAATTTTGCCGTCCCCTCACTATGAAATGCCAATCTATCATTAATTATTAGTTTTCTTTTTTAGTGTAATTTCTCCAATATTATATGCATATATTGAAGAAGGAAGAAATGTAAATTTCAAACCAAGTATTTCTTTCATTCCTATTTGATCAATTGAAGTGATAACAGCTGATTTCAGGTTATTAGTTTCACAAAAATTAATTAAACTTTTCAATTCTTCGGGTTTAGTAAAATATCGATTACTCCATTTAATTTCTACTCCCCAAACAGGTTTAAAATTTTTGTCATCTACCAAGACAAGATCTACTTCACCTTCATTTCTTTTGAATCCCGCTTTCTCGTGACATTGTCTCATATGAAAATTCATTGCCAGTATTGTATGCTATGTAGGTGAAAAATCTGTTTAACTCCTGAACATCTTTTATTCCATACAAGCTCGGTAGATCTCTAAGCAGAACTTTGTCAACAATGTCGTTTTTTACATATCTACCCATAGAGCCTTGTATTTTTTCTGATAAAACAACCTCTGGGTATCCTCCAAAATTTAAATAATGGACAAATTCTTTATTTAATGCTTTGGTATCATGAGTTAAGCAATACTTTATTTCCTTCTCTCCATATTGGATATCCCCTTGAAATATCAAGTGATCTAATTTTTTCAAATGAATATATTCCTGAAATGTTAATGGAGGTAACAAGAAATCCGTGAACCTACCCGCCCCGCTTTCCGTACTGTGCCATTTTAAAGCTGCGGCTGCTGAGCCAGAAACGATGAATTTTGTTTGAGGATTTGAGTCAACCAATACTTTTAGATGCCTTTCCCAATCTTTCAAGTATTGTATTTCATCAAAGAAGACATAACAACCGGTAAGGTCTTGTTGATTTAAAGAATCCTTGTATAAAGTTAAAACATCCTCTAAACTTAAATTGACATAAATTGGGTTGTCTATTCCTATAAAGAATAGTTTATGAGGATTTGTTTCCTCTTTTAGTAATTTTTCAATGCAATGAAACAACATTACAGTTTTACCAACCCTTCTAGGTCCCATTAGGACTAAAGCCCTATTAATGCTCCTTTCAACAACGAATGGATAAAAGAGATCAAAATACAATCTCTTGGACATTGAGCTATATGCGTTTGGTATCTCTTTGGTAACCCACCATGGATTTTCGTAACGAATACGTTCAATAATCTTTTCTGTCGGAATAAGCTTCATAATTGCCATATTTTCATCTAAATACAACAAATTTTACAAAATAGATAGATTCAAAACTATCTATTTTTACAAATAATGCTATTTTAAGGTTTTTAAAGGGCTAAAAAGTATTTAATTTGACAATCGACTGCCAAATTATTACTGCAGAGTTTTGTGGACAGCTAAATTGAATTGGCAGAATGTTCTTTCTTCGAACTGAAGTTCACAGCCCACCGGACTTAGGTTGTTGAGAAATGAATTTCTTTACTGCAATTAGTCGAGCCAAATCGAGTACACGGAAAACTTATTTTTAGGTGGTAATTTCAACTTGCCTTACTACTCTGTTTATTCACGTTTTGCTCTAAATAAAGTCACAAATTCGTTTATCAAAAGACCTGACAAAACACCGATTACAAAGATAGAAACAAACTGTATCGATCTTATGTTGTCGTTGCCAGCAAGTCTACTATAGTTCACTACAGATATCATGAGCAAAACTGCAATGATGACTCTTCTTTTCTTTTCCATTTTTAAGTTGTTGTTTTGTGATGTTCAATTCCCTCTTTACTTTTCCTGAAGGCCATAAAAAATTGAAAAAGCCCAAGAAGCATATATGTTATTGGAAGCCCTTTTTTCCCTAATTGAAAATAATCAAAGGCTACTATAAATGTCAAAATACCCTCAATTATAAAAAATATTCCGTCGACCCAAGGTACTTTTTTTTCAATGATTGGATGAAAAAATGCAATGGATAAAAACACTAACCCTGCTAAGGCAAATATTTTATAAGTTTCTTGTCCGCCTTCAAATAATACATAAGCATGAATAAGAATGACCATTCCAGCTCCAATGTGTGCAAAGCGTTTTCTTTTGTCTCGATTTTTAAATAATTTTCTATTATCATATCTCACGTTTTGTTGCTTTCGTAACTCAAATTATTGGTGTAGTCTCTTCAATATTGTATACATATTTCTATGCGGGAAGGATTAAAATCTCAAACCATGTTTTTCTTTTGTAGTTATAAGTTGTCCTGCTTGATGAGCATGTAATTCGCTACCCATTGAAAAGCTACAAATCCAAAAAGGAAAACTCCAGTCATTAGATTAAACATTTCACCTGTCGTAAATGTAAGCCCTATAGCAATAAGTCCAACGAGTGCCAGAGCAATTGTATAAATCAATAGTCCGTTTTTATTTTTAGAAGGTGAAAACATGGAACCTAATGGCAACATCATTGCAAAGCCAAAAACAGCAATGGTCAACATTTTTTCTTCTGATAAAACAAAGTATAAAAGTAGACCTACAATGCATGTTCCTAAACTCATAGCAACCACAAAGTTTAACATTTAGAGTAATTGCCCGTATTTATTAAATCGCAAAAACAAATTACTGATTGGTCCTATTATCCAAGTTGAAAATGCAAAGATAGCAAGTGCAATAATGAGCGGAGTTAAGTAAGGTTGAAGGGCTTCGTTATTTCTTGCAATTGATCTCAATACCTTAAAACCAAAATAAAATCCAATGATTACTGCCCACTGATACTTAGCAGTAAGGTTGCTCATAAAAAATGAATACTTCAGAAAAAGGCGATAAATGGGGTTTGTTGCTTTGATCGCTTCAAGCATTCCTGCTTGTGCATAATAAAAAGTTGGGTCATTGGTTAGCGCTTCTTTAAAATGTTCTAATGCTTTTTTATGGTCTCCCTTTTCAAGTAATCCCCATCCATAATTTGTATGCGTGTATGCATTGTTTGGATCTTCACGTAAGGCTCCTTCAATTGTTTCAAATGATTCTTCACTACGATTCAGTTTGTTTAATGCGGTACTTCTCGTGTTTAACGCCATTAGATTTTCGGCATCGATTTCCAAAGCTCTATTTGCTATTTCAAGTGATTCTTCAAACTGTTTGCGCACCAATTTGATGTTAGCCAATACTGCAAAGTAGTCTGCATTGTAAGCATCTAGCTCAATTGCTTGATTTATATTTTTTTCGGCTTCGCTCAATTTTTCTTGCTCAATTGCAATACGTGATTTGATGAAGAATAAATATGCAGAATCAGGCGATAGGCCAATTGCATTTTCTATGATGGTATTGGCATTTTCAAATTTATCTTGTTGCAAGTATACTTCTGCCAGCAATGTCAAAAAGTGAATGTTGTTTGAATCTTCTGTTAGTAAATCAGAAAGGATCTTTTCTGCTTCCTGAAATTTTTTCTGTTGAATGAGAATTTCAACTTTTGATAGTCTTTGATCTTCTGTCATGTTATTTCTTAATTTTCAAATAGGTTAAAATATCGTCATAAAGTCCTGAATCATTTGCAAACATGGCAAAATTCTTTGCTGTCGAAAACCATTCCTGAGTACTTGGTTTATGCTTTTTCAAAGCACTTAGCAAATCGTTTGTTTCAAGCGGTTTTGGAATGCCATCGCTAAAAGAAGCCTCAAGTTTTTGTTCGATTGCGATGTCAATAATTGCGTCAAGGTCCGCACCAGAGTAATGCTCTGCTTTTTTGGAAATGGTCTGCAAATCAATTGTGCCCGTTGGTTTGTTATTTAACTTTAATCTTAAAATTGACTCTCTTGTTGTTACGTCTGGTGGTGGAACAAAGACAATCCTATCGAACCTTCCAGGTCGTCTGAATGCAGGATCTAGATTCCAAGGAGTATTGGTAGCTCCAATGACTAAAACGCCCTCGTTTGTACTATCAATTCCGTCAAGTTCTTGCAAAAATTGATTGATCAAATGTCTGCCGCTTGATTGCTTCATGTCGCTTCTACTAGCTCCCAAAGCATCAATCTCATCAATGAATAAAACACATGGAGTATTATTTCTTGCCAATTCAAATATTTCGTGTAGATTTTTTTCACTGTTGCCAATCCACATATCCAAAATATCATTCAAACTCACACTTATGAATTTGGCATTTACTTGGCCAGCTGTTGCTTTTGGCAATGAATGTCTTACCACAACCTGGTGGTCCATAAAGTAAAATGCCACCACCTACTTTTTTGCCATATGCTTTGTAAAGTTCAGGATGCAGTAGCGGTTTTATAATTTTTAATTCAATCTCTTTTTTTACCAACTCCATGCCTCCAACATCACCGAAATTGATTTTTGGTTTTTGCAAAAAGCGATTGTCTATTTCTTCTTCTGTTTCAGTTATCTCATTACTTCCTCTTTGACGCAATTGGTTATCAAGTTCTTCATTAAAATATTTTGGGTCAATGGCCAGGGCATTTTTGTAAGCTTCAATGGCCTTTGCGATTGAATTTTCCTTTAAAAGCCCTTTTGCATATAAGGTAAAAACGGCTATATCGCTTGTTCCTTTTTCAATCACTTCCTCCAAAACAACATTACATGCAGAATAACTACCTTTTCTATAAAACACATTTGCCAGTCCAACCTTTGCTTTGTCCTCATTAGAAATTTTGAGAATGGCAGCATACTCTATTTCTGCTTCATCAAGTCTGTTCAATGTCAAAAGCGTGTCAGCTAGTAAAAAGCGCAAAGGAGTATTGTCTGGAGAATGTTTTAAAGCTTCGCGTAAGCTGTCTATTGTTTTGTCGTTCATATGTTCAATTTTACGGTGTAGTCAAAAATAACTTCCCTAAGGTTTTTCAAATTTACATTGATCTGATCAATTGTAATAGGCAAGGCAAACTATATGTTTAATATTAATTTGTCTGAAGACTTTATTCCCACCAATCTTTTAATTTTTTCCCCCCTTTTTCTCGAACCATCGCTTTATTTGGTACTTGGTTTTTATGAGCAATATCTAACCAACCTCTGTTCCAATATTTTTCTGATACGCTAAATTCACCAGCTCCATTATCAAAATCTTGATTGGCATTGGGGACTCGCCAATCTCCCCAATTGCAAATCTTTTCCTTTCTTGTTGAATTACTTTTCCAAACTCCAATAAAAGCATTGTTGCAATAGCTGTCTGGAATAGATTGAATGTCATCGTATTTTAACTCGTCATTTTTGTCAAGATACCATTTGGAATATAATTTCCCTTTGAAAACACCACTGTCTTTTTGTTGAGCATTTTGTTCAAAGTTATATTCCGCAATCAAAATGCCTTGTTTTTTTATTCCTTTGTTTTGGTATTCATCATCAACTCCAAAGTGCAATTCCTTAACTTCATTTACGATCTGGAGCGTAATGATTCCAAAAAAATCACAAACAATATCTTTAATCATCGACTTACCAGATACGTAATATTCATTCGGATTTTCTACATTTTTATTTATCGAAAGAAATTTTACCCTAATCCGTTGATGGTCTTCACCAATAATTCCATAAATATATTCATTTGCTGTTTTATTCCAAATATTCGAAAAGTTATACTTTCTGAATTCATTTAATTGTTCCCCAGATTTTAATTCATCTTCTAATAAAAAGTTAGATAGGAAATGTTGATCAGATTGTGCAATTATACTGTTAGTAAAAAGTAATATTCCCCAAAGTATTAATTTGTTCATAATCCCATTTTTTGTAGATAATGCTTACTGACTGAAGGTTCTCGTACTTTTCTAATTATCGTTTTCTAAAATGTCTTTCGCAGTATCATTACCGAGTTGCTCCGCTAAGCCAATCAGCAATCCTTCTACACCACGAATATAACAAAGTCGATAAACGTCACCGAACTGTACCACTTCCCCAACAACTTGAGCACCATATTTTTCAAGCCTGCTTAATAGTTCATCAAGATTATCAACTCTGAACATCACCCTGAGATACCCAAGAGCGTTCACAGGAGCCGTTCTGTGGTCAGCTATAGGTTGAGGTGATATAAAACGGGAAAGTTCAAGTCTGGAGTGGCCATCAGGAGTAACCATCATAACGATTTCAGCAGACTGATTGTTGAGTCCTGTCACACGACCGGCCCATTCACCTTCGACCATCATTCGTCCTTCAAGAGTCAGACCAATTTCTGTAAAAAACTCAATGGCAAGATCAAGAGATTCCACAACAATACCAACATTGTGCATCTCCAATAATTTACTTTTTGTCATAATTTAGATTTTCCTTTTTAAGTTTTTTTTTCCAGACTCTAAGGTAGGGAACTAGTGCATTTATTCATTTAGTTTATTGTTTATGGCGTTCATTACTTTCAATTTGTCAATGATTATAAGCAAAACAAAAATTGTCAGCGAAAGCACTAACGTCGTGAATGCAATAATTGCAAAATATTTTATTGACCACTCTAAGGCCACTTTAATTCTATGAATAAAACTTATGTTTATCTCAGTCGTACCTTCGTACATGGATAGCTTAATCGTGCAAAACTCATTCTCCGTATCAAAATTGCCTAGTTCCACTCCTAGCTCTTGTGCTTTTTCTTCTATTTCTAATATTTTGTCATTGAGTGAAACGAAATCAGAAATTTGTCCACCTTTTGATTTGAGTTCGTTCAAAGATTGAAGTGTTTTTTCAATAGAAGCTTTTTTTGCATTCAGTTGTCTGTATTCGTTTGTCTTATCGACCTTGGTAATTTCAGTTGCTTTGAGCACACCAATTTTCTTCATCTCAAAATACAGACTATCAAACAAGTTTGGATTGACACCAAATAACAAATGGATTTGTCTGTTACCTTTTTGCCCAAGAGATTGTTCGTATTGGATAACTGTGTTAAAAGTTTTTGACTTTTCTTTCAGTAACTTTTCGTCTTTTTCAAATTCAGAAGTCTTTATTTTGATGGAGGCAGTCTTTTCATATTTTTGATTGGAAGCAATATTTGACGCCACCTGAACATCGCCATTCATTCCTATTTTTCAGAGGCATAGTTTTTCCTTAAATTGTCAATGCTACTAAAAAAGTTGTCGCTAAAATCACTTCCTGTATTTGTGTCTGTTGCCACATAACCATAGATAAGTCTAAAAACGAACAGCAAAACAAAAAGCCCTGCAAACCATTTACTTATTCTCCAGAATCTCGTCTTGAATGTTGTTGTCATATTTCTGATTGTTTTCTTTTGTAAGGGGCATTTTTATTTTTCTATCTTTTCTACTTATCCATTCCGTAAGGTGAAAATGTTACTTAATATACTGATATACAATTATTTCAGTTTGAACCTTTTTCATAAATAGGAGTCGTTGGTGGCATTTTTTTGTCCCCATATAATTTACACGAATGGCAAGTCTTTATAATAAAACAATTTATCTTCTACCGTAATTTGCTTCAAAATTCTACAAGGGTTTCCAACTGCAACGACATTTTCTGGAATATCTCTTGTAACTACACTTCCTGCGCCAATGACCGAATTATCACCAATTTTTACGCCTGGATTTATTATGACATTTCCACCTATCCAAACGTTATTACCGATAAAGATAGGAAAGGCATATTCATATCCTTCATTTCTCATTTCATAATGTAAAGGGTGCCCTGCTGTATAAATACCTACATTAGGTGCTATCAAAACATTGTCGCCAATAATTACTTTAGCACAGTCCAAAATTATGAGATTGTAATTGGAATAAAAATTATCTCCAATCTCAATATTGTATCCATAATCACATCTAAAGGGCGGCTCAATAAAAAAAGTATTTCCAGTTTTACCAAATAGATTTTTGATAATTTCATTACGCTTTTCTACATCAGTTGGGCGTAAATTATTGAAATCAAAAATCAGCTCTTTTGCATATTGCCTTTCAGAGAGCAGAATGTCTCCAAATGCTTTATAGGGTTGACCAGTAAGCATTTTTGCTTTTTCGTTATCCATTATTTTCTAACCATTTTAATCTTCTGGTGTCTGGAATGTGTTTTATTTCAAATTCTTCAAACATCGCATCAAACCCGATTCCGTCAGGTGAAGTGGCTGTCATCCCTACCATTACTGGAACATTGTTAGGAATTATTGACAAATTCTACACCTGTTTTTATCCAAGTCTTTTCATCAATTCAACGTAGCGATAGCCAAGTCTGATTTAAAATCACTTGTTATGTCTTGTTACCTTTTTTTTAATTCATTTATATCTATTCCAAGATATCTATCCGTTAGTTCTCGGAAGTTAGAAGAATCCTTCACAATAATATTGTACACTTTTGATTCTTGAATTTCTCCTAAGTTGTCATATTCAACCCATTCTCCAATTTTGATAGATTTTGGCACCCAAACACAGCAATTTTCAACTTCTTTATAAGTTTCAGCATCAAAGATATAATATGGTACGTATTCTTCAATAAGTTTGTATGCTCCGGTTGTTTTTATGCTTCCATTTGGGTGATATTCAAGATATGTGCCGTTAAGATAACCTATATTAGGATTTGAATCAATCAGATCTAACCCATCGAATTTTTCATATTTCTTTATTTGTCCAGACTCGTAAAGTATAGCCAATCACTATACTTGAGGTTGCATATAATTTTTTCCAATTTCCTTAATTTCTCCAGTTTTATAGTAACTTGTCCAATAACCTTAATTTTGGTCCTTCATCATCACAACTTAGAGTATTAAGACTGGAAAAAATTAGTTCTTCAAGTACTAAGCCCTGTTCGTTTTGTCTAATATATTTTTCCCTATTAATTAAAATTGAATCATTAGTAATTGTATCCAATCCAACCATCATGTATTTGGTGCGATCAAAATTTTGATCCCATTTAATTGGGGCACCAAATTCTGTTGCAATTTGAGCTCGAATTGAACTAAAGGTTATCAGGCAAACTGCTATTTGAACTATTATTTTCATATTTAATAAGACATAACTCGTTTGTATACGCCACTCTTTTCTATTTTATAAATCTTATTTATTGATAATCATTTAAATACGTATTATTAATTAAAATTATTTTAACAAAACATGCGTTTTTAAACGTTTATATACGTTAAAAAACGGATTTAACTCACACCCAAGTACTTCCCTCCCCAAATATAACAGAACATACCCAACCTATATATGGTGTCTACCAAATTTATTGATGAAAAGGAGTATCCAGGTCTGGACTAAATGAAAGAATGAAATACTAGATTTCCTTAATAGCTTGGTAAAAGCACATCTCGAAATCCTTGAGGTTTTCCACTGCCTATCTATCGCAGCGGGTTTGAATTTATGCTATTTCTTGCAATTTTCTCAAGATCTTGTTGTCAATATAAAATGTTCCGAAAGGAATGAAACATGCCAAAATTACTTTCCAAGTGGTTGTTTTAAACTTCCAATTTTGTTCTACACCAACACTCAAAGCATTGAAGAGGAAAAGTAGAAATATTGCCCCATGAATTGGACCAAGTGTTTTGGATAAAGTCGGATTGTCGAAGTAGTATTTCATTGGTACGGCAATAAAAACCAATATCAACAAGGTAATTCCTTCCAAGTAACCAATGATTCGTAATCGCCCAATTTTTGTTTTGAAGAAATTTGTCATACTATCTAAAATAAGGTCTGTTTGCTAATGGTGAAAATGGCCAAGGTATGGCAATTAAAATGATCAGAAGGGCAGTTGAAAACCAAACTAACATGGTCTTGAATTTTTCCTTGTCGGTTTGCTTTCGTTTGGCCAAGGCCGAACCGATGGTGATAAGGATGATTGCCAATAGCATAAACACTATATGAAGTAATCCAAAAAATAGGGCGTCTGAATTTTGTA
>JADKBO010000046.1 GCA_016715105.1 Saprospiraceae bacterium
ATAATAAATTCTTGCTAATGAAATCCCTTATCAATAGATTTTCATAGTAATAATTTAATTATTTCCGAATTGATTATCGTATTTAATTCAAAATCAATTAATTAGTAAAAATAAAAGTTTTTAAAACATCATTAGTAAGTCAGCAAATACTCCAGCTGCCGTCACTTCAGCTCCTGCACCAGGTCCACTCACTTTCAAAGGCCTTTTATTGTACCTATTGGAAGTAATTACAAACATATTGTCACTACTTGCCAAGCTATAGAAAGGACTATCCTGGCCCAAAAACTGCAAAGACACGGATGCCTTTCCATTTTCTGTCACACCAACAAAGCGAAGCACCTTTTTTTCACTGTTTGCCTTTTCTATCATACCTGTAAAGTACTCTTCATGAGCTATGAGCTGCACAAAGAAGTCTTCAACATCAGCTGCATTCATTACTGCGTCTGGTAAAATTGGGTGAACCACCACTTCATCAGCTTCAATGGCATGACCCATTTCCCGTGTAAGGATGATCAACTTTCTTTTCACATCTGCACCACTGAGATCTTCTCTCGGGTCTGGTTCTGTATATCCTAGTTGTTTAGCTTCCATGACCAAGTCACTAAATTTCTTGCTTCCATCAAAATTGTTGAAAATATAGGACAAGGAACCTGAAACCACCGCTTCTATTTTATGGACTTTGTCTCCACTATTAATCAAATTTTGAATGCTCGAAATAACTGGTAATCCTGCCCCAACATTGGTTTCATACTTAAAGTGTATTTTTCTGTCTGCAGCCAATTTTTTAAGCTCCAGATACTTGGCATAAGATGATGAGGTGGCTACTTTATTGGGAGTAGCTATAGAAATATTTGCTTTCAAAATTACATCGTACAATAATGGCACATCTTTATTGGCTGTGCAATCAATGAATACACTGTTGGAAAGATTGAGTTCTGTCATGTGTTTGACGAAGCTCGCGGGGCTTGATGCAAGCTCACTCTTTTCTAAGGAAGATTTCCAATCATTGAGTGCAATACCATCTGGATTAAAGAACATTTTACGGCTATTGGATATGCCTACTACATTGATCTCCAATTGGAAATTGCGGATTAACTCTTCTCTTTGTTGCTCTATTTGTTGCAATAAAGTGCTTCCTATCAATCCAACCCCCACCAAATAAACATTGATGCGTCTATTGTCTGATAAAAAGAAAGAGTCGTGAATCGCATTGAGTGCCTTAGATTCATCTTTTGAATCAATGACAAATGAAATATTGAGCTCTGATGATCCTTGAGCAATGGCAATCACGTTGATACCATTTTTACCCAAAGATTCAAAAAGTTTACCTGCCACACCTGGGGTATGCTTCATCCGCTCACCTACAATTGCCATTACTGTAAGTCCTTTTTCTACCAAAGTAGGATCAATAGCGCCTGCAGCAATTTCCTTTTCAAATTCTTCTTCAATTGCCTCTACAGCTGTTCTTGTGTCTTTTTCAGCAATAGCCAAACAGATAGAATGTTCTGAAGAAGCTTGAGTAATGAGGATGATATTGACTTTTGCACGAGCCAAAGAACCAAAAAGTCTGGAAGAAATACCAGTTACCCCAATCATGCCACTACCTTGTAATCTCAAAAGAGATGTTTTTGATAACGCCGTGATGCCCTTTATGATAGATGGAAAATCATCCTTCCCTTCTTTGCTGATCAATGTGCCAGGGAAAGTGGGATTAAATGTATTTTTGATATAAATCGGAATGCCTTTACTAAGTGCTGGTTGAATGGTTGGTGGATAAATAACCTTTGCACCAAAGTGTGACATCTCCATGGCCTCTGCATAACTCAAGGTTGGTAACGTGTAGGCTTTTCCTACTTTCCGAGGATCAGAAGTCAGCACACCATCTACATCTGTCCAAATTTCCAGAACTTCAGCTTCAACACCCGCGGCTAAAATTGCAGCAGTATAGTCAGATCCACCACGACCTAAGGTTGTAGTGAGTCCACCAATATCGCTAGCAATAAAACCTGTTACCACAGGAATTTTCCCCTTCCAAGTTGGTTGTGCAACTTTTATTTTTTCGTTAGTGATGGCAAAATTTACCTTAGCGGAACCAAACTCTTTATTGGTTTTGATGATGTCTCTTGCATCTACAAAAAGGCTGGGAAGTCCTGCAGATTCTAAGGCAGCTGCAATGATCAAATTGCTATTGCGTTCTCCGAAACTCAAAACATAGTCCATGGTTCGAGAAGAAACTTCTCTGACCAAGCGTACTCCCACCAATAAGTTTTTGAGATGAGCGTGATTTTCTGAAAGTGTAGCGAGTAATGATTCGCTTCCACTTAAAATTGTCGCTGCCTCATTATGACGCTTGATGTATTGATCTAACAAGTGGTCATAATCTTTGTCTTTGGAGGCCAATTCTCCCATTTCAATCAATTGGTCGGTAACTTTGCTAAATGCAGAGAAGACCAAGGCAATTTCTTCATTTAAGGCAACTCGATCTTTGACGATTGATATGATGCCTTTTATACTCTCAGGAGAACCTACGGAAGAACCGCCAAATTTCAGAACCTTCATAATTGGTAATTTCTATATTTTATGGTTGCTGCCCATCAAGACAGCTACTTTATTTCTAATTGGATTTTTTTACAGCAATCATCAAAGCAAGTTCTTCTGTCAAGTCGACAGATTCGCCTTCTTTGAGTTGATCTATCAATATCAAATCGTCCGCTAATACTTCACTTGTGATATAGGAAGCAAAGCTAGCAATTGTTGGCCTCAAAGCAGGATGGTCTTCCAATGAAACAATAATTCTATCTGTTACTTCAAAGTCACTGTTTTTCCTGATATTTTGAATTCTATTCACCAACTCACGTGCCATGCCTTCAGCTAATAATCCGTCAGTTATAGTGATGTCTAGAGCAACGGTAATTTCGCGATCATTAGCTACTTGCCATCCTGGGATGTCTTCAGAAACTATCTCAAAATCTTCTGAAGTGAGTTCAAATATTTGTCCTTCAATGTCTAGGTCAAATTTTCCTGTTCGCTCAATACCTGCAATTTCCGCTTGTGAAAGATTGCCGATGATCTGACTTGCTGCCTTCATGGAACCTCCAAGTCTTTTGCCTAATGTTTTAAAGTTGGCTTTTGCCTTTTTACTGATGATGCCAGTGGTATCTGCAAGTAATTCTATTTCTTTGACATTGACTTCTGCTTTGATCAAATCAGCAACCATTTCTACTTTATTTACAAAATCTTCACTCACCGCTGGAATGAGTATTTTTTGAAGTGGTTGCCTTACTCTGATGTTGTCTTTTTTCCTTAAGCTCAGAACCAATGAAGAAATACGCTGAGCATATTCCATTCGTTGCTCAAGGTCCTTATTGATCTTTTGGCCATCCGCGACTGGAAAATTATCTAAATGTACTGATGATACCTCTGAAATACTGGCTACTTGGTTGAGGTTTCTGAACATCCAATCACTGAAAAAAGGAGCCACCGGAGCTATCAACTTAGACAAAGTCATCAAACACTCAAATAAGGTCTGGTAAGCGGCAATTTTATCATCACTGTATTCTCCCCTCCAAAATCTACGTCTACACAACCTCACGTACCAGTTGCTCAAGTGATCATCTACAAAAATTTGTATTTTCCTCACGGCAGCAGTAGGCTCATAATCAGCAAAATCTTGATCTACCTCTTTGATCAAAGAATTGAGCAAAGAAATAATCCATTGATCGATTTCTGGTCTTTCCTCAATCGCAATTTCTTTCTCATTGAATGTGAAGCTGTCAATATTAGCGTAAAGCGCGAAAAAAGAATAGGTGTTGTAAAGTGTACCAAAAAACTTGCGCTTCACTTCTTCTATTCCTTCTACATCAAATTTAAGGTTGTCCCAAGGTTGGGCATTTCCAATCATATACCACCTCGTTGCATCTGCACCATGAGTATCAATGGTCAAGAATGGATCAACCACATTGCCCAATCGCTTAGACATTTTGACACCATTTTTATCCAAAACAAGTCCGTTGGAGACTACATTTTTGAAGGCTACGTTATCAAAAACCATGGTCGCTATGGCATGTAAAGTATAAAACCAACCCCGAGTTTGATCCACACCTTCTGCAATAAAGTCAGCTGGAAAGGCAGTTCTATTTTCTATCTTTTCTTTATTTTCAAAAGGATAGTGCCATTGTGCATAGGGCATCGAGCCGCTGTCAAACCAAACGTCAATGAGGTCCAATTCGCGTTTCATAGGCTCACCTTTAGATGAAACCAATACCACGCTATCAATATAAGGCCTGTGTAAATCTTTGGGAACTTGTTGGTCAAGGCCCAGTTTTGTATTTGCTTTTGTTATTTCTTCGCTCAATTTCTCAATGGAATTGATGCAAATTTCTTCAGCAGCATCTGCAGTACGCCAGATGGGAAGCGGAATACCCCAGTATCTAGATCTAGATAAATTCCAGTCTTGTAAGTTTTCCAACCATTTTCCAAATCTTCCCTCTCCTGTAGAAGCTGGCTTCCAATTGATGGTTTTATTGAGTTCGGTCATGCGTTCTTTCACTGCAGACGCTTTGATAAACCATGAATCCATTGGATAGTAAAGCACTGGTTTGTCTGTACGCCAACAATGCGGGTAGTTGTGGACGTATTTTTCGACCTTGAAAGCTTTATTTTCTTCTTTCAACCTGATGGCAATCTCTACATCTACAGATTTATCTGGTGCCTGACCATCGGCGTAATATTCATTTTTAACATATTTGCCTGATAAATCTCCCAAACCTTGAATAAACTTTCCTTGCAGGTCAACCAAAGGAACAGGATTTTCTTTGCTGTCCAAAACCAACATGGGTGGTACTTCTGGAACGGCTTCTTTTGCAACTCGGGCATCATCCGCACCAAAGGTCGGAGCAGTATGCACAATACCTGTTCCATCTTCTGTGGTCACAAAACTACCTCCGATGACACGAAAAGCATTTTCAGGATTTTGATAAGGCAGCGCCAACGGTAATAATTGTTCGTATCGGATACCCAAAAGATCAGACCCAGGCAAGGTAGCAACCGTCATGTATGGTACTTTGTCGCCTTCCTTAAATGTTGAGAAAGCAGTATCGTCCTCAACGGCAACAAATTTGCCACTGAACGTTTTAGTCACTAAAGCAGAGGCCAAAATGACATTGATGGGTTCGAATGTGTATTGGTTGAATGTTTTTACCAAACTATACTCGATTTTTGGACCAACAGTCAGGGCAGTATTGGATGGCAACGTCCATGGGGTAGTCGTCCATGCTAAGATGTACACATCGCCAAAGCCAGTCAGCACTGCTGGAAGAGAGGTTGGTATGGTCTTAAATTGAGCGACAACTGTTGTATCTGTGACATCTCTGTAACAACCTGGTTGATTGAGCTCGTGAGAACTCAAACCAGTTCCAGCTGCAGGGGAATATGGTTGAATAGTATAACCTTTATAGAGGAGCCCTTTTTCATACAAACGGCCCAATAACCACCAAACCGACTCTATGTAATCATTCTTGAAGGTTATATATGGTTGATTGAGGTCTACCCAATAACCCATTTTTTTTGTTATATTGTCCCAGACATCTTTGTATCGCATCACCACCTCACGACATTTTGCATTGTATTCGTCTACGGAGATTTTGATGCCAATATCTTCTTTGGTAATCCCAAGCTCTTTCTCTACGCTGAGTTCAATGGGTAAACCGTGGGTATCCCAGCCTCCTTTACGTTCGACTCTTTTCCCCTTCATTGTTTGAAAACGGCAGAAAATATCCTTGACCGTTCTAGACATGACGTGGTGGATACCTGGAAGACCATTTGCAGATGGTGGTCCTTCATAAAATACGAAAGTATTATCTGCTGGTTTGCTATCTATACTTTTTTGAAAAACTTGATCTTCTTCCCAGAATTGGAGTATTTCATGGTCTATTTCTGGTAGATTAAGTTGTTTAAATTCTCTATATTTTGACATCACGTCCCACTTATAATGACTAAATCAATTATTTGATACACAATCTTATATTGTATAAACAAAGTTTTGTTATGATATTTTCAAAACGAATGCAAAAATACAACCAATTCAGCTATTTTCTTTGGCTTATATAAGTAAATGTGGGAGAATAAGTACTTAGTTTCTTCCAAGGTCTTGACAAAGTCCTAGAAAAACCCTATTTTTGACCTCAGCTTATTCATAAAATTGATGTATTCATAGTTAATTTGTCAATCATAAATAAGTCAAGGCCAGTGGATTCTGCAAGAGAAAACAATGGTTCCTGAAAATAAATAGACAAAAAGAGAACACAATTTACAATAAACCAATCTCTCTTTATGTGATTAGGAACCAGGCACTAAATGTGCTTGCTTGATTGGCAAAGATCAAGCTTCTTCCAATATTTCGTCCTCCTCTTCAGTGTACATTGGCCTTTCTTTTTTCTTCAGGCTATTTTTACGAAGGTCGACGTATTCTTTTCTGAAAGCATATATTTCCATTGCCTTATAGATAGCTGCAATCATGGATCCAGCATCTGCCTCGTTTTTTCCAGCAAGATCATAAGCCGTGCCATGGTCTGGTGAAGTTCTTACCTGATTGAGTCCCGCTGTAAAATTGACACCTGTACCAAAAGTCAAAGCTTTGAAAGGTATTAATCCTTGATCGTGGTACATGGCCAATATTCCATCCACTCTTTTAAACATTGAGCCGCCAAAAAAGCCGTCTGCACTATATGGCCCAGTAACCAGAATACCACTTTTTTTAGCTTCAATGATTGCTGGTCTGATGATTTCTTCTTCTTCCCTACCAATCGTACCATTATCTCCTGAATGAGGATTGAGCCCCATCACTGCGATGATCGGTTTGTCAATGCCAAAATCGGTAGATAAAGAATTATTAAAGGAGAACAACTTTTCTAATATGGTATTTTTGTTAATTTTCTCAACAACATCTTTGATAGGTAAATGATTGGTTACCAAACCAATACGCAAATCATCGCTGACCATCATCATCAAACTTTTTCCTCCCAGCGCATTTTCAATAAACTCTGTATGTCCAGGGTAAGGGAAGTTTGCCATTTTCATGGCTTCTTTATTGATTGGTGCAGTAACTAATGCGTCGATCAAACCATTTTTGAGGTCTTGGACTGCACGGTCTAGTGCAATATAGGCGTATTTACCACCATCTTCTGTTGCTTTTCCAAGGGTAATGTTTACATTTTCATCCCAACAATTGATCACATTGATTTTGTCTTTTGAGGATCTTTCAGCACTGGTAATATTGAAGAAATTGAGTTCAACATCACTTACAATGTTTTTGTGATAGGCCATCACTTTGGACGAACCATAAATAATGGGTGTAAACTTTGCGGAAAAACGCTCGTCTGACAATGCTTTGATGATGACTTCTGGTCCGATGCCGTTAAAATCTCCTATGGTAATTCCTATTTTCAAAATACTAGTTTTTTAGTTGTTTAAAATTCAAAACACCCAATATCTGGGCTTTGGTTATTGCGATCTTTGCCAATGATGTCCTTGGGGAAAGCTGGTAAGTATAATGCTTTGTCTAATGCAACCGACATGGTATCCAATTTATAATTATCAAGTGGTTGGTTCAAAAAAAGTTTGTCATTCTGCTTTAAGTTATAACATCCTTCGCAATTTTCAAAAAAATTGGGGTATTGGTCTGATTTCAATAAATCAGCAACTTTCACAATACTGTTTTTGAGCGTATCAGTGAAATCACTTTTGATTTTATCCCCCGTAAAATCATCTAATAATATTTCATCGCTACTCGCCCCTGCAATGATACAATTTGTGAGGCTAATATTTAAAGGGTTTACTGCGACCAAAACGGAGCAACTAAAATCTGAAGAAAGATCAAGGCATTTCTTGTTGTTGACTGCTATGGCTTCATTTTGATTAACATAAGAACCAAAAGTACTGTATGTAAAACTGTAATTTCCCCCATAACTTCCTTGAAAGCAACTTCCTCCATTATTATAAATGAGTAAATTGTCCCCTTGTATTTTGCTGTGATAGCCAATGATGCCAGAACCACTTGTATTTTTCACCACCGTATTTTTGATGGTTAATTCTGCGGCAGAGTCTACAAATACACCTACCAAACTATTTTTGATGACCGCATTGTTGATAAAACTTCCCTTACTACTTTCGAAAATCCTGATTCCACCCCATTGCCCTTCTACTTCTTCATAAGCTGGTTCAAGCCGATCTCCTTGTATGATGACTGGTTCTTCATAAGTACCGTCAACGATCAATTTACCATTTTCCAAAACAATGATCTGACCATCATTGTAATATTGATTCTCGGGAGTTGCTGCAATTCCGCCATGAATATGGATTTTAGCTCCTTTTGGAAACACAAGCGAACAATCATCTATGACAAGAATGCCATAAATAACGTATGGTTTGGGATCATCAAGAATGAGGGATTGATTGTCACATGTAAGCAAACCAAAAGTTCCAGCCATTGAAATATAGTTTGCATTTTGGCCCCAAGCTGTAAAAACAATGTTACTTTCTTTACCTCCTTGGGTAATGATGAGATTTTCTTCGATTACAAATGGTGACTCACTGACAGACATGTCGGGGTTGATGGTCACTTCGGCAAAAATATAAATGCTGTCTTTCGCTCCGATTTCAACGTCTTTCAAAACGTTTCCAGAATATCCATCAGCATTGATTCTGAAAAACGAGTCATCTCCCTGTTGTAGGTTGATGTCTACCAATACAGGCTCATTTTCTAAATTGTATAATTTGATGATTCTAGTTGCTGACCCAATGGTAGTAAAAACCGTGTCAAAATAAAGAGTATCCGCCGAAATGGCTAATTGCGCATCGCCAGAAAAGTAAACGTCTTCTTTCCTGCATCCAGAGAATAATACATACAATAAAGCAATCAACAAAACTGCTTTATCATACTTGCGCTCTCCCATCATAATTTTTCCTAAAAGTTATAAAGACTAAGTTCCCTTGATTTTAAAATAAATAAAACCACATTGTTTAGGGTAATCATTGCGTTCAAACCAAAACTCGCTTGCTTTCCTTACTGCAAGCGATACCAGACTTTTTGTATCTATGGTTGACCTTGCAGCGTTGTATTCAGAATACTCAACTCTTCCATTTTCATTTACACATATTTCAACTGCTACAACTCCCTCCACATCCGATAGAATAAGAATACTTGGCCTTTCGAGCACTCTACGCAAACCAAGACCCTGGCCAATGATTGCTAAGGTCAGATCTTCGTCAATGACAATTTCATTTGGTGTATTGTTTTCTTCTGGAATTGGAAAATAAGACGTTGGTGTATTGTTTTCAGTAATAACCGTAGAGTCTATTTCTTCCCCCGTATTTTGAACAAGTAAGGTGGAAGTCCCACTGTTTTCTTGACCAACACCATTATTTGTATCGGCCATTGAAGAATCAGATGGTCCCGATTGTGTATTATCGGTAAGAATAGTACTATCATCCACATTTGGCTTGGCCGTAACAATACTGCTTGGTAAGTCGAGTCCGCAATTTTTCTTAGCATTGATTGCCGCAGTAGTTGAACCATATTTGGCAGCAGTTTTCCAATCATCGCATGCCTTGGCATTCATAGATTTTCTGACATAAATATCTGCGCGCTCAAGGAATAATTTTTCATCAGTAAGGCCTAGAGATATTGCTGTAGTAAGTGAATTGAGCGCAGCGTCATAATTGCCCATCGCATATTCGCTTCTTCCTAGAATACTTGCTGCTGTAGGAGTAACTCCAGATAACTCTATAGCTTGCATTGCATCAATCTTTGCACCTTTGTAAGCAGCGAGCTTGTATTTGGTCTCCCCCCTCATAACCAAGGCATCCTTATATTCAGGATTTTGCTTGATGATGTCATTAAGTTCTTTTACTGCATCGTCATATCTTTGGGTGTTGAGCAAATATTCTGCCTTTACATATTTAAATCCCAACTCCTCTTCAAAACCTTGTGAGAAGGCTGTGGCTGTGAATGTAAGAATTCCAAAGATGATCAATAGATGCCTCATAAAACTTAAGAAATTGAATGTCAAACCATGAATACTATTCATCTATTTGACGAAAAGCACAAAGATACGTTTGTTAACAAAGCTATAAAACTATTCAACGATATATTGTCAGCCGAAATTTTCATAATCCAATCATTTTTAGGAATGAATACGTAATGATTTTCCTCATTTTCTATATATGGAAAGAATCTATAACCTTTTAACAGGAACAAAAGGAAAAAGTTACAGGGTTAAGAGACAGAAACATTATCCATTCGCATTACCTTTGCAAAGTGATTGGAACAGATATTAATTTTGCAGCCTCCATACTTAAAAGAGGAGGTTTGGTGGGAATTCCGACAGAAACTGTATATGGTCTGGCTGGAAATGCGCTCGATGAACAATCGGTTCTACAAATTTTCACTGCTAAAAACCGGCCTCATTTTGATCCTTTGATCTTACATTTTGCTGATTTTAGTGAAGTTGAAAAATATGTCCTGTCTATACCCGAAATATTTCATGTCATAGCTCATGAAAACTGTCCAGGTCCTATCACCTTTCTGCTCAAAAAGAAACCTATCATTTCAGATTTGGTTACGAGTGGCTCAGATTTGGTTGCTATAAGAATTCCCAATCATCCGATGACACTTGCACTTTTAGCCCAATTGGATTTTCCGCTTGCTGCCCCAAGTGCCAATCCTTTTGGCTATATAAGTCCGACTACAGCACTTCATGTAGAAAAGCAGTTGGGCGATAAAATCGATTATATTTTAGATGGTGGACCTTGCGAGGTTGGACTTGAAAGTACCATTATATCCTTGGATGATGACGGTAGTCTAGTTGTACATCGCAAAGGTGGTATGGAGGTAGATTTACTTAAAAAATACGGTTTACCTTTGAGAATTAATGATCTATCCAATTCAAAGCCAAGTGCTCCAGGGATGCTATTGTCTCATTATGCACCACGAAAGAAATTGTATTTGGGCAATTTAGAAGAGTTGGCAGAAAGTTTTGGTGATCAAAAAGTGGCCATTTTAGCATTTTCTGATAAATCTTTTATTCCAAAAGGCTATCCTACAAAAATATTATCTCCAGATAGCGATTTACGAGAAGCAGCAAAAAATGTTTTTAATTATTTGAGGCTGCTGGATGAAGATGAGGAGATTGATGTCATAATCGCAGAGGAAGTTCCCGAAGAGGGTTTGGGTTTGGCCATCAATGATCGGTTACGACGAGCAGCGAGCAGCGAGCCATGAGCCTCTGGTTAGGACACATCTAAAAATAGTATGTGTTGTTAAGAAAAACTGGAGCAAGAAAATATATTTTCTACTTTTGCCTTGATGCCAACAAGAAAAAAAAGTCAAGGCTGAATTTTTTCTTAACGTCCCTCACTTCAAAAATACTATGCAAAAAAAACTCACTTTTGACTTTTGCTTCATTGTTTTTACTGCAACTGCACATTCATTGTTTAGGTCAATTATAGTTCGAACAGTTTTGTGCCTTAACGTTTTTTGAGCTTCGGAACTAAAAAATAAGGCCGACAAAACTGATCAATACATTGACTCAAACAGTGAATAGTGCGAGTGTGGTTTAAAAAATTAAAAAGCCAGATACGAGTTTTTTTTGGATCGGAGGTTTTTGGTTACTGGAGCGGTAAAAAAATTCAGGCGTGGATTTATGTTTGGCATTTTTTTTTCATCAGTCCAAAGTAGAAGCAATATAGTTCCTTTCTAAATTTTTTATCTTTAGTTTGTAAATAGATTCTTATTAACATGTGTTCTAATCAGAGGCCATGAGCCATGAGCTTTTTTTTCAGTGCTCAGCAATCAGTATTCTTTCCACCGCTGGAGGGGGTAAGAGGTAAATCTAGGAACATTTTAGCAATTCCGCGTTTCAGCAATTTTGCAGTTCAGCTGACCGCTGAGCGCGGCCTCACATTCACAGGAATTCAACTTTTATCAAAAAATTTTATGACCTTCTTGCAAAATTTAAAATTAGTAGTATATTTGCGCTCGCTTTTGAAGAAAGGCATATTGAATAAAAAGGGAGATTAGCTCAGTTGGTTCAGAGCACCTCGTTTACACCGAGGGGGTCGGGGGTTCGAGCCCCTCATCTCCCACTTTTAAAAAGGGATTGTAGGTAATACTTACAATCCCTTTTTCATTTTATAAGGTTTATTTCTCATTTTCCAGACTCACAAAACTGGGTCGGTGTAATTTTAAAGATCGTATGTGTTAAATCTTCGATCTTTAGTTTTAGTGAGCCACAACGACTGATTGAATATGTTAAATCTTAAAGCAACTATTTGAGGTGATTGCGCAAAGATCGAATGTGTTAAATTTTCGATCTTTAGTTTCAGAGCCCCTCACCGACTGATTGAATATGATAAATCTTAAAGCGATCATTTGGCGTGAAAGCACAAAGATCGAATGTGTTAAATCTTCGATCTTTAGTTTCAGTGCGCCACAACGACTGATTTAATATGTTAAATCTTAAAGCGATCATTTTGCGGTGAATGCGCAAAGATCGAATGTGTTAAATCTTCGATCTTTCATCTAGCCCTTTCGAAACCAATTTTTCTCATCAAATCCTTCATTTTTGTTTGTTCATTACTTGTATTTTATTGCTACCTTTTAAGCAATGTTCTGAAAACTATATTCTGAAAATTTACATTCTCTTCAAATCGGTTTCAGTATATCTTATCAAGTGATTAGATTTACTTGCTTAAGACGCAATTTATACTTTAAAAGATTCAATTAAATCAGTCTGAATGAGCGAAAAAATTTCGGTTTTTGATATGCTGAAAATTGGTGTAGGACCATCAAGTTCTCATACTCTGGGGCCTTGGCGAGCTGCACAAAAATTCTTAAAAGACTTAAATAGGCTACAGGTTTTTGATCAGACCAAAAGTGTGCAAATTGATTTATATGGTTCACTTTCATTGACTGGCAAAGGTCATGCTACTGATTTTGCTGTTATGCTTGGATTGATGGGATTGGATGCTGAGACCATTGATACTTCATCCATTGGCTCAACCATTGAGAATGTCAGAAAAGATCAAAAACTGAACTTAGGCGGATTGAAATTCATCTCTTTTAATCCTGATACTGACATTATATTTAATAGAAATTTTCTTCCCTTCCATGCAAATGGCATAAAGTTTTCAGCATTTGCTGATTATATCATTCATGAAGCTACTTATTACTCTCTAGGTGGCGGGTTTATTGCAAAAGAGGAAAATGTTGATGATGTTTACATTCCAGATGGACAAACAGCTTTCCCTTTCCCTATCGAAACTGCCAAAGACTTATTAAGACATTGTCATCATACAGGTAAAAATATTTCTCAAGTAGTTTGGGAAAACGAAAAATCACTTAAAGAAGAATCTGAAATCACGAAGGATTTATTGCACATCTGGAACACCATGTTGGAAAGTATGTATGTGGGTTGCCACAGCCCAGGCATATTACCAGGAGGCCTCAATGTGAAAAGAAGAGCTTATGATTTACACCTTAAACTCATTGGTGATTCTCAATACAAGGATGCTCAACAATGGATTCAAAGCATTAGAAATTCTGAAGTGAAATTTAGGCAAATTTTGCAATGGGTCAGCTGTTACGCTCTGGCAGTCAATGAAGTCAATGCTGCTCTTGGGAGAGTGGTTACTGCACCTACCAATGGTAGTGCTGGTGTAATTCCAGCTGTGTTGATGTATTATTTAACCATAGAAAATCACGATGCATCTGAAAAGGAAATCATTGATTTCTTGTTGGTTGCAGGTGAAGTGGGCAGTATTTTTAAAAAAGGAGCTACTATATCTGCCGCAATGGGGGGATGCCAGGCCGAAATTGGTGTCTCTTCTGCTATGGCTGCTGCAGCTTTATGTCAACTTCTTGGTGGAAATGTAGACCAAGTTTTGGTGGCCGCAGAAATTGCCATGGAACATCACTTGGGTTTGACCTGTGATCCTGTCGGTGGTTTGGTACAAGTACCTTGTATTGAAAGAAATGCAATGGGCGCCATCAAAGCCATCAATGCTGCCGAATTGGCCATTAATACCAATGCAAAGGATGTAAAAGTACCTTTGGATCAAGTAATCAATACCATGTGGGAAACTGCTAAAGATATGAATGCCAAATATAAAGAAACATCAGAAGGAGGCTTGGCTGTTGCAGTTAACTTGGTCGATTGCTAAGGAATATATTTTTCTGTATTAGAATTAATGCTGAGTACTTAATATATTGACTTGTTTCTTGAATTTACCCATGCATCTCCAAAACTTCTCTTATATATCGGGTGTAAGGCATTCCTTTTTTTGCAGCTGTCTCTTTAATCTTTTCAAGCAGGGCATCAGAAATTCGCATATTTAAAGTCGACGTCTTTTTTGAAAATTCAAATTTTACCGGTTTAAATCCGCTTAAGTCAAATTCTGTAAGGTCCGCGTTTTCTACAAAATCTTCGGCTTCTTTATTTGTTTTGAAAACAGGAATTTCTTTTTTATTCTTCTTCTCTTTCATAATATTCTATTTCCTTTTTATGCATGTATCTGGCACTAATTGGTCTTATGAGGAGTAAATTATTTCTTCGCCTTAATGTAAAAACAATGAAAGCATGTTTATTTAAATATGTTTTACCAATGGCTTGAATTCTTTGTTCTTTAAGGTCATGCTTTATGTTTACATCCATCATTGGGTTATTGTTAAAGAGACTCTCAATTTCATCTACTGTCAGGCCATGTTTTTGGCACTTACTAATATTTCCTTTATCCCAATCAAAGCCATCAACAAGCATATTTGATCCAATTATTTGTATATACAATTGTACATACAAATTAGTTCAAATAAAAAATTAAAACTGATTTATTTTAACGGTTTTCTTTATGCCAACATCAGGTATTCGCCATTATTTTCCACAACATTTGCTTCTTTTGTTCATACTAAAGTCAATTCGCCCTTCATTCACCAACAAAATGTGCATTGGGTGTGAAGGTGAAGTGGTATTTTATTTCATTTAATATATTGATAATCCTTAAAACAAAAAACTCCCCAACAAAAGTCGGGGAGTTTTTATAACTCAAAACAGTAAAATGTTTCTATTGTAGATGGTTACTCAAGATTACTCAAGGATTACCATTTTCTTAGTCGCGTTAAATCCACCTGCTTCCAATGAATAGAAATACACTCCTGCATTTTCCAATTCACTTGATTCAATTTGGATCGTATTTTTACCACCTTCAAACTTACGATTGATTTGTTTTATCACTTTTCCAGTTACATCAAAAATCGTAAACCTTGCATTCATTGATTCTGGTAAATCAAAGCTTACAGAAGTCAAGTCATTGAATGGATTCGGATTGTTTTGGTACAAGTTGAATCCTTCGATTACTTTTCCGCCATTCCTCATTTCCAATTGGATAGCTTCCAGATTTTCGTCATACGCTTCACTTGTCAACCACTCATCTCTAAATGAAAGTAAGGAAGTTGTATTTAAATTTCTCTTTGCTTTGAACGTAAAGGTAACCATGTCTTTCATTTCCTGGCCATAAGGTGCAGTCCATGAAGAAAGGATATTTCCTCTGCCAGCATCAGCCAAGTTGTAGTTTTGTGCAGTTGTACCATTTACCAAACTCTGAGCCTCGATCAACTCAGCACTGTTTGGATCAAAGTTTAATTGATATTGCATTCCAAATACAGTAGACAATTCTTCAACACTCAATGTCACATCAAATATTTCACCTTTAGAAACATTTTGGTTATTTACTGTGAATGCCAATTTCTGTCCAGATCTAGCAGTTGTTTTCGCTGAAGATTTTGCATTTGTAGCAGCAGTTCCATCAACATCACCGACTTTTACTGCGATGAAGTCAATTTTCATGTTTTCAGTAAGGTTGATGATCTCATATTGCTCACTGAATACTTCGTTTAATGCTTCAGAAGGATCTTTGAACTGGAAGTTTTTGTCAATGAATCTCCAAGAAGTATTCTTCTCGAATCTATCAGTTGACCTCAAAACCAATTTTCTCAAAGCTACCAAGTCACTGACACCAACCCTACTGTCTTTGTCAACATCTGCCGCAATCAACTTATATGGTGATCGGAGTGTAGACATACCCAAGATGTGTCTCTGTATGTGTAATAAGTCTAAGGTATTGATACCATTTGCGTGGTCATCGTCTTTGACAGGTTTGAGCATATAATCTCTGCCCGCCGCAACCTGATTAAAAGAGAATAATCCACTATCATCTGTCATCAATCTTTCTGATGTGTTACCATCTAATGCAATTACTGCGCCTTTGAGGTTGGCATTTACTTCGGTTATGAGCTGGCCTCTTACTGTATTCATCGCTGTAGGATTCGAACAGGCCTTGGGAGTGCCATTGTCCTGAATTGAAACTGTCACATCTGCAAAATTCCAAATAATCATACCTGGAGCAACTTCAGCGCCTACATAAACTTTAATAACTTTTGTTCCTAAATCAGCACATGTAAATACCAGTCCAGTATCTATAATGT
>JADKBO010000047.1 GCA_016715105.1 Saprospiraceae bacterium
CATATTACTTTTCCAGATATCGTATATAGATTGCACTCTTTTTAGAGTCTGCCCTGCTTTTTCAAGTCCTTCAATGGTATTTTGAAAGCTTGCTGGTTCAGAGTTGGTTGAAATTTGTTTAATTTCAGTTTGTTTTTCAGCCATTGCTGCTTCAAACGCTGGTTTAAAGTCTGCAACTTTTGCTTTGTTAAAGCTGGGACGCCGTTGTGAGGGCCTTCCCATTTTTGCAAAAGAGGGTTGGTCTGATTTCCACTAGATTTTTCAGTATTTTCTTTATTTTGAGAACAATTGTACAATAGCACTGTGGTTATTATCATCAAGGTCAATTTTGTAAAACTGAATTTTCATATTTTCTTTAAATTTTTTAATTGTAAAGCTATACAAATTGTCAGTGCTTTCCGAACATTTAAATTAGTAAAAACACAATTTGGTGAAATATGAAAATTAAGGCCGGAAAATTTTCTGCACAAATAATTTTTACCTAAGAAGGCTTGTTATTTCATTGTCCAAAGGAGTTACCCCCGAAGAAAAACTACCAATCAATTTACCTTCAGGATTTACCAGAAATTTGTGAAAATTCCATTTAACACTATGGATGGTCTCTCCTTTAAGATCTTGTGTTGTAAGCCAATTGTATATTGGAGTTTGATCACTTCCTTTAACATCTATCTTTTAGAAAGTGGAAAAGTTACGCCATAATTTTTTTGACAAAAAGAAAGTATTTCAGTTTCAGAACCTGGTTCCTGCCAGCCAAACTGATTGCATGGAAAGCCAATAATGGTAAGTTTGTCTTTATATTGATCTGCCAATTGTTGCAATTGAGCATACTGTTTGGTATATCCGCATTTGGAAGCCACATTGACACAAAGCACATACTTTCCCTTGAAAGTATCAAGTTTTAAATCTTTACCATTAATGTCAGTGATAATGAAGTCAAAAAAATTCATATCCGAAGTATTTTGAGCTGAAGTTGCTGATGAAAAGTTGAAGTATGCAAGTACAGATAAAATAAAGTTTTTCATGCTAATCAATTTCTTTCACAAACAACAATAGGTCACAAAGGTTTAACAAGTCCATTTTATTTTGTTAAAGCTAAATCAATGACCTGTTGCATGGTGGTAACATAATTAAACGTTAGACCTTCTATATATTCTGGATTTATATCTTCAATATGACGTCTGTTTTCTTCACATAATATTAGTTCTTTAATACCTGCACGCTTTGCTGCCAATATTTTTCTTTAATACCTCCAACTGGTAAAACTTTACCTCGAAGGGGTGATTTCGCCGGTCATTGCAAGATATTGTTTGACTGGTTTTTTGGTGTACGATGAAGCCAAAGCAGTAAGCATGGTAATGCCTGCCGACGGTCCATCTTTTGGAATGGCTCCTTCGGGTACGTGTACATGTATGTCTGTTTTATCAAAAACTGTAGGATCAATGCCCAAATCTTCATAATGAGCTTTAATAAATGAAAGCGCAGTAACGGCACTTTCTTTCATGACCTCTCCAAGATTACCTGTTAATGTCAGTGTACCTTTTCCGGGATGAGTGCTTGATTCTACGAATAGAATATCGCCTCCTGTGCTAGTCCATGCAAGCCCAACAGTTACTCCGGGAACGTGAACGCCCTGGTAAACGTCTTTATCAAATACAATCGGACCAAGGTATTTTCTGACATCTTCTTTGGTTACATCTATGTTATATAATTCATTCATGGCTACGTTTTTAGCTACTCCACGCATTATACCGCCAATTACCCTTGTTAAGCTTCTTACACCAGATTCACGCGTATAATTTTGTATCAATTGTTCTAAAATCTTTTTGAAAGGGATATTTGATCTGCCTTCAAGCCATGTTCCTTCCTTTGTTCAGGAATCAAATGTTTTTTTGCAATTTCAATTTTTTCCTGTATTGAGTACCCGTTAATCTCTATGATCTCCATTCTGTCTAACAATGCAGGCTGAATACCTTGTAGGGTGTTTGCTGTAGCAATGAACAAAATTTTTGAGAGGTCAAATTCAACTTCAAGGTAATTGTCATGAAATGTGCTATTTTGTTCAGGGTCCAGTACTTCCAGCAAGGCAGATGATGGGTCACCTCTAAAGTCTTTTCCGACTTTATCCAATTCATCTAGTATAAATACTGGATTTGCTGACTTTACTTTTTTGAGGGATTGTATTATGCGTCCGGGCATAGCACCAATGTAAGTCTTTCTATGTCCTCTAATTTCTGCTTCATCGTGTAATCCACCAAGAGACATTCTAATAAATTTCCGTTTCAATGCTCGTGCAATCGATTTACCAAGTGAAGTTTTACCTACACCCGGAGGCCCAACCAAACAAAGAATAGGGGCTTTCATATCACCTTTTAGTTTGAGTACCGCCAAATGTTCAAGTATTCTTTCTTTTACCTTTTCAAGCCCGTAATGATCCTGATCCAAAACTTTCTTAACCCTTTGCAAGTCAAAATTGTCCTTAGTAAATTCACCCCACGGTAAATCGAGCATTAATTCGAGGTAATTGATACCCACGCCGAAATCGGGCACCATTGGGTTGGTGCGTTTTAATTTATTTATTTCATTTTTAAAGACTTGTTCTACTTCTTTTGTCCATTTTTTCTTCTTTGACTTTTCTATTAGTCTTTGAATATCTTCTTCCTGTGGGTTTTGACCCAATTCATCCTGAATGGTCTTCAATTGTTGGGAGAGGTAGTAATCTCGTTGATGTTTTTCGATATCTCCCCTTACTTTTGTCTCAATTTGATCTTTAAGTTCTAAAAGTTGCAATTCTGCATCAATTTGCTCGAGCACCTTTTTTGCTTTTTCAACAAGATCGTTCAATTCAAGAATATCTTGTTTGATGCTGATTTTCATACCCAGATTTGAGGACAAAAAATTCAGTAAAAAAGTATCATTGGTAATATTCTTTAGAACAACTTTTGCTTCAGGTGGCATAAGAGGGGATAGCTGGATGATTTCGGAGGCAATTTCTCTTACAGACTTTATCACTGCCTTAAACTCCATTTTGTTTTTAATGGCTTTGTAGTCAAGATATTTTACCGTTGCTTCCAAATGTGGATCTTCAGAAACTACTGAATCAATAGCAAATCTCTTTTTACCTTGGAGAATAGCTGTGGTGGTGCCATCAGGCATGCGCAATATCTTTACAATTTTGGCCAAGGTGCCGATCTTATACAAATCATCAAACCCAGGCTCTTCATCTTTCACATCCTTTTGGGTTAAAACGCCCAAAAACTTTTTTGAATCATGGGCCTTATTAAGTGCTTTTATTGATTTTTCTCTGCTTATTGTAATTGGCACCAATAAACCGGGAAATAAAACCGTATTTTTTAGGGCAAGAATAGGTATGGTTGTTGGCAATGGCTCCAGAGATTCGCTCTCTTCGCCCTCATCAAGTGAAACCAATGGCATAAACTCTGAATCTTCTTCAGTGCTCTGATTGCTCAATATTGTATCAAATAAATTCATATATTTTGATTTGTGACAGTGTGTCAGCGAAATAATAATTAAAGACAGAATATTAGATGGACAAGTAACATGCCACCTTAATGATTGATCAGACTATAAGACAAAACGTCATGCAACTTCTTCTTTTGCCTCTTCAAGTTCTGCTATCTCTGATGGATTTGCATCGGTGATATCTTTTTCAATTCGGAGATTTTCAATGATGAATTCTTGTCTGTCCGGTGAATTTTTGCCCATATAATAATCAAGAATTTGTTCAACATTTGTTCCGTCATTCAAAATAACAGGTTCTAGTCTAATGTTCTCGCCAATAAAATCAGCAAATTCGTTAGGAGAAATTTCACCAAGGCCTTTAAAACGGGTAATTTCCGGTTTGCCTCTTAATTTTTCAACAGCCTGACGTTTTTCTGTCTCAGAATAGCAATAAAATGTTTGACTTTTATCTCTGACCCTAAACAAAGGGGTGTCAAGAATAAATAAATGTCCTCCTCTTACAAGATCTGGAAAAAATTGAAGGAAAAAAGTCAATAATAACAGTCGTATGTGCATTCCATCTACGTCTGCATCTGTTGCAATTACTACCTGATTGTACCTTAGATCATCAATTGAATCTTCGATATTGAGTGCATGCTGCAATAAGTTAAGTTCTTCATTTTCGTAAACCACCTTTTTTGTCATACCAAAACAGTTTAGCGGCTTACCTCTCAGACTAAATACTGCCTGTGAATTGACATGCCTGGCTTTGGTTATTGATCCACTTGCAGAGTCACCTTCCGTAATGAATACAGTAGTTGCCTTTCTGATGTCTTCATCTACTTTCGCCTCATTTAGATGGTAACGACAATCTCGGAGTTTCTTATTGTGAAGATTGGCTTTTTGGCTCTTTGATTGGCCAATTTTTGTATACCCGCAATCTCTTTTCTTTCACGTTCTGATTGGAGTATCCTTTGAGAAGTTCTTGGCTAACTTCCGGGTTTTTGTGCAGAAAATTATCCAATTGTTTTGACAAAAAGTCTCCTATAAAATTTCTTACAGATGGCCCGTCAGGTGCCATATTTTGTGAACCGAGTTTGGTTTTGGTTTGTGATTCAAAAACAGGCTCTTCTACCCTAATACTGATGCCGCAATGATGGACGCCCGAATGTCTTTGGAGTCATAATCCTTTTTATAAAAATCTCGAATGGTCTTAACAAAAGCCTCTCTAAAGGCTACAAGATGTGTCCCCCCTTGGGTTGTATTTTGCCCGTTGACAAATGAATAATATTGCTCGCCATATTGAACACCATGTGTAAAGGCAATTTCAAAATCTTCAGCTTTTAGATGTACGATGGGGTATCTGATCTCTTCTTGTTCTGTTTTTCTTGTCAATAGGTCTAGTAACCCGTTTTTTGATTGGTAGACAGAACCATTGTAGCTTATTTTGAGTCCTGAATTTAAATATGCATAGTTCCAAAGTTGTTGTTCAATGAATTCATTTCTGAATCTGAAATTTTTAAAAATCTCATGATCAGCTCTGAATACTGTGAGTGTTCCGTTTGGCTCATCGGTTTTTTTGGATTGAGGCATCTTCTATTATTTCTCCTTTGTTGAAGACAGCTTTTTTAGTTTGACCGTCTCTGAATGATTGTACCATAAAATATTCAGACAGTGCGTTCACTGCTTTGGTCCCAACCCCATTTAAGCCTACTGATTTTTTAAATGCCTTGGAGTCGTATTTCCCCCCTGTGTTGATCTGGGATACACATTCAACCACTTTCCCCAAAGGTATTCCTCTTCCGAAATCACGAATTGACATAGCACCGTCTGTCAACGAAATTTTGATATCTTTTCCATTTCCCATAACAAACTCATCAATTGAGTTGTCCAGGATTTCTTTCATTAATACATAAATACCGTCATCAGGAGAAGCACCATCTCCAAGTTTACCGATATACATTCCAGGTCTGAGCCTGATGTGCTCTTTCCAGTCCAGTGATCGGATATTATCTTCATTGTATTGAATTCCTTGCATATGGGTTTTGATAAAATTGTTAACAACTACAAAGTTATAAAATTATGAGGATTAAACGTTTATTTAAAACAAATTGTTTTAATCAGAGAGAATTTGGTGTATTTTTCCGGAAGAGTCTGTTAACCATATTGAGTGATTGGTCAAACTATATTCCGGTTAAATGCTCCTCGGTAAACCGCTCATATTTTTGCCAGGTGTTTCCGCCATCCGTAGTTTTCATTAAGAGCCCGAATTGCCCGCAGACATAGCCCACATCAGCATTCCTAAATGCCATACTCAGAAATGTATCTTCTCCAAAGAGAAGATTGCCGGAAGATTTTAATTTTTTCCAGGATATACCTCCATCTATGGTCTTAAAAATAGTGCCTGAAAATCCGATGATGAACCCAGTCTGAGTTTCTGGAAATTGGACATCTAGAAAATAATCGCCGTTAAGTGTATTTCGTGTCCAGCTTCGACCATTGTTTGTTGAATTAAAAACTGCAGCATAACCTACTGCCACGAGCGAATTGCTATCAGAATAGGCAATTTGTTGAATTTCGTTCTGCATTTCAAAAATGGTATCCACGGAGTAGTCTGAATTTAAATGGATAATCTTACCAGCTTTAAAAGAAGAGCCGGAACTTAAAAACGCTCCACCATTTTTATCAAATAATGTACCTGTAAGTTCATGCCAGATAGGCAAACGGTAAAAGCTCCATGGCTCATTTTCCTTTTTAATAAAGAAATTACCAGAAAAACCAACGGCATTTAATTCATTGGAATGGTTTGAAGATATGGCCCAAAGTGCATGATCAAAAAGAGTATCCATTTTCCAGGCTAAACCCCCGTTTTTGGTACTTAATATAATACCTTTGTTATAGGCTTTTCCTCCAACTGCATATCCTACAGAATCATTTATAAACAAAATGTCTTCAAGAGGCATTTTTATTTCAGGATCGATTGTTTTGTGTAAAGCTTGAATATTATCGGGTGCGCAGTGCAAAAATATCAGGGACAAAAGTCCAAAGCTTATGAATGTTCTTAACTGAGACATTATGTTGTTAAAGGAGAGTTAAAACTAGTTACTGATGTTTTCAGGAAGGATTGGAAATGAAACATGTCCATAATGAGCAAATCCAGATTTATTGTTTTTAGCAATTTTATGTTGACTCATGAAAGACGCAAGAAATGTTTTCATATCCTTTTCAGAAATATTCCTACAGTTGGGCTTTAGATAATAAGCCATATAGTCAATTGAGCCATCCTTTGCAAAAAATGTATTCAGCCAAAATTTTGCTCCGTTTAGTTCAAAATGGGTTTTTTCTGCAAAAATCTGCATATCCTGCAAAAGAGCCATCCAAAGCCTAAATGCTTGATTTACATCGTCTCCACAAGCAGATAAAACCGAATTTGGATATTTTAGGGTCATTAGGTCATATTCAGTTTCATAATCACCGATAACAAAAACTTTTGGCAATTGAACTGTGTCAGGTATTGAAGTACAGGTTGAAATATTCTTAGGTGTATTCTCAGCATTCATCTGAATACAAGCAAGAAAAGTTAAAAATAAAAGTGCGTATTTCATATTGTGAGATTTGTTGGGATTAAAATTAAACTACTACTATACTTTACGTAAAATTGAAGATTAAATTATTTAGGATGCACAAATCTAATAGAAAATACATCATTTTTGTGCTGTAAATTAAAAAATACCCTTAATGGTAATTGATATTTTTTGCAGTTTGTCTGATTTATGGTTTTTATCTTGGTTTTAAGAATGAGCCAATGAATAAACTTTTTAAACTTCTTCCTTATTTATTGGGTTTGTTGACAGGAATATACATTGGGCCATTTTTTTATGATAAACTGGCAGAAATGGTTGGTAGTGATGGTGTAGGTTTATTTCTCATAACCTTTTTGATTTGTTTTTTTTTAGGTTGGTCTTTTAGCAAATATCTTGCTGAAATGTTTACCATTGGTGCCAAGAAAATGAACATTAAAAAGCCTGAAAAAGTACTCAATGGTATCACTCTTGCATTCTTTTTTATTATTATTTTTAGTGGACTCATCTCCTTTCTGAATAAAGCATCTGTTATTTCTGTTAAAGAAAAGAGTCATCCCTAAGCTTAGCAACTGTTGAATCTTTGCCGGTAAAAGTGAAAGAAAGTGTTGCTAGGTTAAAACCGGGCTTTAAAAAGTTTTTTGACAAATCGAATGAAGTAATTGAGAAAAAAGAACCCATTAATTAAGCTTTAAACAATGTCACATAACCGAATGTTTACCAATCCGAAATCAAAACTGTAATTCTTTTTTGAAAAGGAAAGTGCTGCTTCATCAGCAAACTAAGCAATGAAAAGTCTAGGCTTATACTATTAAAATATGCACAAACATCAACTGCTAATAACATGAATATCAAGGATAATAAAATTAAACAATCAAGTCAGTTGGATAGCAATAAAAATAAGATCGTAATAAAAGGTGCTCGTTCAAATAATCTAAAGAACATCGACCTCACTATTCCTAGAAATGAACTGGTGGTAGTAACGGGTGTATCTGGTTCCGGGAAATCGTCAATCACCATTGATACTCTTTTTGCAGAAGGACAGCGAAGATATGTTGAGAGTCTTTCTTCTTATATCCGCCAGTTTTTGGGAAGAATGAAGAAGCCTGAAGTTGACTATATTAAAGGTATTTGCCCTGCCATAGCTATTGAGCAAAAGGTATCAGGCGGTAACAATCGCTCTACTGTCGGTTCGATGACCGAAATTTATGATTTTTTAAGACTTTTATTTGCCCGAATCGGTAAAACTATCTCCCCTATTTCAGGACAACCTGTGAAAAACACCAGATTTCTGATGTTACTGATTATATTCATACATTATCAGAGGGCGAGAAAGTATTGATTTGTATGCCACTCAAACGAAGGTTTAATGGGAAAAATCCTGAAATGGTATTGGATATTATTCAGCAAAAGGGGTTCAATCGTTTGGTTTTAAAAATCAGTTGGTTCCTATTGATGATGTGTTGGCCGATAAAATGCTCATTAAAAATTTGCCCCTGGATTTTCATGAGATTCTTGTGCTGGTTGACAGAGTGATTGTTCAACATGACAGTGAAGAAAATAAACAAAGAATGGCAGATTCTGTAAATCTGGCTTTTCAAGAAGCAGAAGGAGAATGCATCATTTTAGCCAATGAAAAACAAATATTGTTTAACAATCGGTTTGAATTGGATGGCATTGAGTTTCTGGAACCTAACCCTCAATTATTCAATTACAATAATTCTTATGGTTGTTGTCGGACTTGTGAAGGTTATGGCAAAATTATGGGGATCGATGAAGATCGGGTGATACCTGATAAATCAATCTCAGTCTTTGACGGTGCTGTTACCTGTTGGCGGGGAGAGAAATCAAATGAATTTCTTATTACCCTTTTAACAAATGCACATAAAGTTGATTTTCCGGTTCATACACCATACAAAGAACTCTCAAAAAAGGATAAGAATATACTTTGGAAAGGTTCGGAGCACTTTCAGGGAATTGATGGTTTCTTCAAAATGCTTGAAGAACAACTTTATAAAATTCAGAATCGTGTCTTGCTCGCGCGATATAGAGGGAGAACTAACTGTCCGGAATGTGAGGGCACTCGTTTGCGCAAAGAGGCTTCTTATGTAAAAATAGCTGATGTCACAGTTGGCCAACTGTTGGATATACCAATTGATGAGTTGTTTGTATTTTTTAAAAACTTACAACCTACTGACCATGATAAACAGATTGCCAGCCGAATTTTATTGGAAATCAACAACAGACTTTCCGTCATGATGGATGTAGGGTTGGGTTACTTAACATTAAACAGAATTTCCAATACACTTAGTGGAGGTGAAACTCAAAGAATTAACCTGACTCGCACACTAGGTAGCAATCTCACCAATTCGATGTATATACTTGATGAACCCAGTGTTGGTCTGCATCCGAGAGATACAGCCAGGTTGGTAAAGGTTTTAAAAAATCTGAGAGATCTAGGTAATACTGTAATTGTTGTAGAACATGAAGAAGAGGTCATCAAAAATGCAGATTATCTCGTGGATATGGGACCAGGGGCAGGCATTCATGGTGGTGAAGTTGTCTTTGCTGGGCCATATAAAGATATTTTTACAATGGCGGAGGGAAGCTTGACCACCAAATACATGAACGGCCGTATGGCAATTCCTGTACCGGAATTCAGAAGAAAGGCTACAAACCGCATTGAACTTTCAAATGCATCGCTTCATAATCTCAAAGACATTACCGTTATCATCCCATTGAATGCATTTACAGTAATAAGTGGCGTTTCAGGGTCTGGAAAACTACCCTTGTCAGAGATATCCTGTTTCCAACATTAAAGAAAGTTGTCGAGAATACGCTTGAAAATATTCCGGTGGTGTGCAATTGAAAGGAGATTTTAAACTAATCACAGGGCTAGAATTTGTGAATCAAAGCCCAATTGGTAAATCATCAAGATCTAACCCTGTTACTTATGTCAAGGCATATGATTCTATGAGGAAACTGATGTCTGAACAGCCATTGTCGAGAATTCGGGGTTTTGAAACCAGACATTTTTCATTCAATACAGATGGTGGCAGGTGTGAAGCATGCCAAGGCGAAGGTTCTCAGACTGTTGAAATGCAGTTTCTTGCAGATGTACATCTGATTTGCGAAGATTGCAAGGGTAAGAGATTTAAGGAAGAAGTGCTTGATGTGCAATATCATGATAAAAACATTTTTGAGATTCTAGAAATGAGTATCGAAGAAGGGGCCACATTCTTCAAAGGTGAGAAAGATATTGTCCGTAAAATTGCAGCCTTTAATAGATGTGGGTTTGGGTTATGTTAGAATGGGTCAATCTTCATCTTCTTTGTCTGGCGGTGAGGCGCAGAGGGTCAAGTTGGCTTCATTCTTAACCAGAGAAAATGCCGGAGAACACATTTTCTTTATTTTCGATGAACCCACCACAGGACTTCACTTCCATGACAATAAAAAATTGCTTGATGCTATGCAATCTTTGGTTGAGAGAGGGCATACTGTATTGGTAGTAGAACACAATATGGACATAATCAAATCAGCAGATTGGGTAATAGATTTGGGGCCGGATGCAGGAAAACAAGGTGGTGAAGTAGTTTTTCAGGGTACCCCAGAAGAATTAATAAAGGTAAAGAGGTCTCACACAGCAGAATTTTTGGCTGAAAAGCTCTAACTAATCATAAATCTGAGGGCTAACTGAACTTATAACTCTTTTCTGAGCCTGGCTACAGGGATATTCAATTGCTCACGATATTTAGCAACGGTTCTTCTTGCGATGTTATAACCTTTGTTACGGAGAATATTTTTCAATTTCTCATCTGACAATGGTTTTCGTTTGTTTTCTCCTCCGATTACATCTGACAAGATCTTTTTAACCTCAAGTGTTGAAACTTCATTTCCATCATCCGTCTGTAAAGACTCAGAGAAAAACTCTTTCAATCTTTTGGTTCCGAATTCAGTTTGTACAAACTTACTATTTGCAACCCTCGAGATGGTAGAAATATCAAGCCCCGTTACATCAGAAATATCTTTAAGTATCATAGGTCTAAGTCGGGTATCATCACCAGTAAGGAAATATTCAAACTGGAATTGCATAATCGCATACATCGTAGTATACATCGTTTGCTGACGTTGTCTTATTGCGTCGATGAACCATTTAGCAGAATCAATTTTTTGCTTTATAAACAATATCGCCTCCTTATCTTTTTAGTGGTTTTTTGATTTTGCTTGTTGATGTTGTAAACTTTTAACATATCAACATAATGATC
>JADKBO010000048.1 GCA_016715105.1 Saprospiraceae bacterium
TTAAATCGTTTTCGTGAAGAGACTGCTTTCCATATTTCTGGCCATATTTACTTGCACATCTTTATTTGCTCAAAAGCAAAATGCTGAGTATCGATATTTTATTAAAAAAGCGACTGATGCTGTAAAAATTGATGGTGACCTTAAGGAGTTGTCTTGGGAATCTGCGCAATTGGCTACAGATTTTTTCATGATTTTGCCCAGTGATACGTCGAAAGCAAATATTCAAACGCACGTGCGTATGACTTATGATGACAACAATATTTACATTGCCGTTGTCAATGAAATTCCACATAAGACTTACATGGTGGAATCGTTGCGAAGGGATTGGAATTTTGGGAAAAACGACAATTTCTTGCTCATCATGGACACCTACAATGACCTTACCAATGGTTTTGCTTTTGGTTTAAATGCTGCGGGCGCTCAATGGGATGGTCAACAGTATGACGGGGGACCAGTAAACTTGAGTTGGGATAATAAATGGCATTCTCAAGTAAAACAGTATGAAGACCGCTGGATCATGGAGGCCGCCATTCCTTTTAAATCTATCAGATATAATAAAAAATTGATGAGTTGGGGTGTCAATTTTGGTCGAATGGACCTGCCTTCAACAGAAAAATCTTCGTGGGCTCCAGTACCGAGGCAATTTGCTTCTATTTCTTCGGCATACACTGGAGAATTGATTTGGGATGCTCCTCCACCGAGTGCCGGGGCAAATGTGTCTGTCATTCCTTACTTATTGGGAGGATCTCAAAAGGATTTTGCTGGAGATGGAAAACAAACTTATCGAAAGGAAGTGGGTGGCGATGTGAAAGTTGCTTTGGGTTCTGCTTTGAATCTTGACCTCACCCTCAATCCAGACTTTTCGCAAGTAGAGGTTGACCAGCAACAGACCAATTTGGACCGGTTTGAATTATTTTTTCCTGAGCGGCGCCAATTCTTTTTGGAAAATGATGACTTGTTTAATAACCTGGGTATGGAACGCATACGGCCTTTTTTCTCCAGACGTATTGGCTTAGGTGTGCCTATTGATTACGGCGCTAGACTGAGCGGAAAACTCAATAAACAGTTGAGGATCGGAGCGCTGCACATCAATACAGGAAGTGCAGAAGACAGAGGTATTGAAGGTCAAAATTTCACAGTGGTAACTTTGCAGCAAAAGGTATTTAATCGTTCGAATATTACAGGGGTTTTCATCAATAAGGATGCAACTTCCTCGAGCCAATTCAATCGCAATGCCGGACTTGAGTACAACCTTGCCTCACGCAATAACTTATGGCGAGGTAAATTTATGTATTACCATTCTTCTACGGAAGAAGGGGCTAAAGGGAATAACATGGCTGCTGCGCAAATCAATTATAACGATCGGCACTGGGCAATCACCGGGCAATACGAGAAAGTAGGCACAGGTTATGAATCTCAAGTTGGGTTTTTCCAGAGGAGTGGTTATTCAAGGGTAAATGGAAGATTGGGTTATTTGTTTTTGCCTGAAGGAGGAAGAGTGCTTTCCCACGGTCCATCGTTTTTTAGTTTTGCATTTTTTGATCAGTTTAATCAGTCGACAGAATACACAAGTGGCGTGATGTACAATGTTGAATTCAGAGATAAGTCAGTGCTGTCCTGGTACACGGCCAAAGATTATATAAGGTTATTGACGTCATTTGATCCAACCAATTTTACAGGCATCAAATTACCCATTGGCTCACAACATCATTGGTCATCAACTGGTATTAACTTTGTATCCAAACCGCAAAGTTTATTGACTTATGGTTTTGACAGTCGATACGGTGGGTATTATACCGGAGGAAAGAGGTTGAGATTGGCTGCCAATTTGAATTATAGGTTCCAACCCTACGTGCAACTAGGTATTGCTGCAGAAATCAATGACATCGATTTGCCCGAAGAGAATCAGTTGAAGGATGCCCGTTTTTGGCTGATCAGCCCAAGGGTTGATTTGACCTTGACCAATAATTTGTATTTTACAACATTCATTCAATACAACGAGCAAATTCAAAACACCAACATCAATGCACGTTTACAGTGGAGGTACAAGCCAGTATCTGATATTTATTTGGTTTATACAGATAATTATGCGACTATTGATTCGAGGGTGAAAAATAGAGCCATTGTGTTGAAAATGACGTATTGGGGGAATATTTAGGTTCACTTGGGGTTTTTCTTTTTTTAAAAAGGAATTTATAAATTAATATCACTTCGAACATAATCATAAGTAAATATAACAAAAATGAAACCTTTTTGGATTGTATTTCTGTTTTTTACGTGCCTATCTCAAAATTCTTTTTCTCAGCAAAATTTGACAGATGAAATAGCTGACACTACAATTAATACTCAAATTGAAAGGTTACTAAACGAAACAAGCATAATTAAAAAAATTGAATTTGTGGACATTGAAAAAGTAAAAGTCCTTCAATTTCAAAACCATTATAATAATAAATCTTAACTTAGACAGAAGACAAAGGGTTATTTCTCAAGTAATTCAAAGTGGAGCAAATTTTTGGACAGGAAGAGTTAAAGGTGAAAGACATGCTTTTCTGGATGCTAATGAAATTGATGATTTAATAACCTTTGTAGAGTTATCAGACAGTGTTTGGAAGAAAGAAAAACCTATTAATGAAACACATTACATTTTTGATTCCAAGGATAATTTGCGAGTAACTTTTTGGACAAAGAAAATAGTGCTGCTTGGGTTTTTAATATAAAATTTACAAACTATTTTTTTGACAATACTGAAATATTATCATTACCCAATCCGATGAATTTTTAAAGGCTTTAAAACTAGTAAAAGCTCAAATTGAAAATGACTGACAATTTTGTAGTTATTAATAAATTTTTAATCCAAGTTTTATTTCTTTGTGAGAATCGGAAAAAGGAAATTTTATAATCGCTTTTATTATAATTCTTTGCTTTTCGATTCTTGGGCATAACAAAAAACCAAGCTAACCTTTTATTGAAGCTAACTTGGGTCTCAATGTTTAAATTTTGGCAGTCAAAGCAACGATCACATTCCTTCCTGGAGCTACCAATCCAGAACTGTATGGTCGATAACGTTGGTCTGTGATGTTTTCCAGGCCTGCACTGACGGTCAAAAAGTTGGTGAATTCATACATGGTTTTAAAATTGAGTGTGTACCAACTTGGGGAAAAGGGTTTGCCTGTCGCGTCTTTGGCATAAATGACAGGCTTTTGTCTTTCCTCTTCATTGAGGTTGGCATGGCTCACTTCAGCGTTGTATACTACATAGAATTGCATGTTTAATTTATTTCTCTGGTAGCTCAATTTGGTGGTACAAAATGCTGGAGCGGCGTGTCTGGAAGGATAAACTTGGCCATTGTCAAACTCTTCTTTGCCTATTTGATAGTTGTATTTAGACGCAAGTCCAAAACCAGAAGGAAGTTTGATTTCAAGTCCAATATTAAAGCCATACACTTTTGCAAATGCCGCATTTTGAATGGCGTAAACCTTGCTATTCTGGCCATCGTACAAAATACTGTCTTGGCCACCAACTTGAAAACTTCTCCTGACCATGGCGTTGTCCAGATACGTATAAAAAAGAGAGATGTCCAGTTTTGCAATTTCACCCAAAACTTTTGCCACGTTTAATTCTGCATTGTAGGCATATTCAGCCTTCAACGAAGTATTGGGAACCACGACCTCGCCCTCTGCAAAATCAAATATCTTTCCAATATCATCGACATTGGGCGCTCTAAATCCCGAGCCTAGACTCGCTGAAATTTTCCAGGAGGCTGCTGGTCTTAGGACCATTCCAACACTACCAGTAGTTGCAGCATTTTGCAAATTGGATTTTGTAAAATCAAATGGAAAGAATGCGAGGTGCCTCGAAAAATCGGACTGTATTTCAAAAATGCCATGTCTCAATCCAGCTTGTATTAAAAAGCGATCTGATTTGAAATATTGGTAATTGAAATACAAAGCATAACTATTCCAAGTTGAAGCAGGGTATCGATCAGCAACAGCAATGGGGCTTCCATCTCTGATATCAACTGCACTTCCCAAGAGAATTTACATCATTCAATACGTATTCGGCACCATAAAAAAGTCGGTGTTTTTGGATGTTTTTTTCCAAATCAACATTCATAGAAAAGGCTTGAACATTTTCGAGATTGGTGCGCAATCGGTGGTGATTGAATCGTCTATCGATCCTACTTTCCTCAAAGGTTTGTTGTGCCAATTGTATAGCCAACTTGTCATAAATTTTAGTATCCTTTTGGTGCAGAATGGATAAATGATTCATCATCCACAATTGCGGGCCATAATTCCACACGGCAGAAACAGGTAAACCATTGGATTGCGTTTCTATGAGCCGATCATATCTCGAATATGCCGATGTTTTTGAATAATGGAATCCATATTGGAAATCCCAGTAATTGTTGGGTGAAAACCTCACTTTTTGCATCATATTGATCTGGCTATATCCACTTGGATTTTGAACTTGAGGCTTTGGATTTTCAATGACCTGATCTATATTATCTATCCTTTGTACGTAAAAAGGTTTCAGATATTCCGCTGGTCCATGTGCTCCCATTTGCAAGTCACCATACTTATTAAAGGTGAAACTAGTCACAGATGACCATTTTTTACCTCCTACATTGACATCAAAATGATTGGAAAATTCGTTGTTGGCGCTGGAAAATCTAGAGACTGCTTTTCCTTTCACTAAAGTTTTGTTTTGTAGTGAAAGTTGTGGTTGAATGGTCTGAAAGCTCATCACTCCTCCAATGGCGTCGCTGCCGTAGATTACAGAACCGGGGCCAAAAAATACTTCCGTTTTCTGTATGGCAAAGGGATCCAAGGAAATGACATTTTGTAAATTTCCTGCCCTGAAAATCGCTGAATTCATCCTAACACCGTCGATGGTATACAATAAACGATTGGTCGCGAATCCCCGGATCATGGGAGAACCTCCACCTTGTTGACTTTTTTGGATGAATACTTCGCCAGATGAACCTAATAAGTCTGCAGCAGTTTGCGGGTTGTTTAAGGCTACTTCTTTGGGTGTAATACTGGAAATTTTGGATGGTGTATTGGATGAAGATTGATTCCAGCGAGTCGCCGAAACTACTACTTCGTCAAATGCAGCAGAGGATGGAGTAAGATTTATCAAATAATTTGAAGCCGATAATTCTTCAAAACTTTTGATTTCTGTTTTATATCCAAGGCGGCGAATTTCAATTTTATTGGAACCTTGAAAGGCTGAAATGTCGGCTTGCCCCATAGTATTGGTTGTAGTAAATGCATTGGGATGATCACTCATGATGGAGACTAGTTCTATTGGCTCGTTGCTTTCTATATTGGTAAGCGTGAGCGTTTGACTGTAGGCCATGAATGAAATGCCCAATACAAAAAACAATAGTATTGTTTTAAGCATTCGGATTTATTTTTGGTAAATAAATGATGGGGTTTGCATCGGAAGTATCCATGAAAACCATCCATAAAGACCTGTATTTACTTAGCCAAATTTTGGTGGAGGTGAATCGGGATCAAGCCTGTTTATGGTTTGAATGTGTTGGGTATAATCCCAAATTCCTTGATTTTGGGTTGGAATATTTTTGAATGGAAGTTCACCATCTGAGTGGTAAAATGATTTGTACAGATTCTGAAATTTTTGAAGAAAACCATCTTTTTCGGGCCTGTCATCAAATGACAAACAAATCAATGCTTTTAATTGCTGATTTATTTCGGTTTCTTCTATGTCGTGCCAGCACCAATAAAATGTGGTATCGCCATGGACTTCCGATTTGACGACATCGTACATTTGGTTTTGGTACTCAAATTCGGCGGCGTGCTCCCATTCCAGTTCTTCTTGTTTTTCTTGTTCGGTGAATTTCAACAAAACCAATCTTTCTGTGTCTTTTTCTGTTTCTTTTTCTGAGTCTATGTGTTCTTTTACTTCCTTTTTTATTTGAATTTTTTGGTGGCTGAGCACTAGATAGGTAGTTGCCGTGGGAGCAAATAGACAGAAGAAAAACAATATGCTGAGATGGTTGCTTTTCAAACAAAAAGATTTTGCTGGTAAAGTAAGTAATTTTTTGTGGAGATATGGAGATGTGGATGGGGAAAATAAGTGGGTAGGCCACTATCTGAAATTTTAAAGCCACAGGCTCGATACATGTAGTAACCATGGATATCAATCCATGGGCAAATTGTAAAACGGAAATAGAGTTCCTGAGAAACAACACATATGGGCTTGTGGTCAGTTATCTGAGAGTACCTAACGTCTTATACCGCATTTAGATGTGATTCCTATCATCCACATCCCCAGAACAAACCAACTACCCATATACTTGCATTGTTGAATTGTACCAACTTAGGAGTGATGAGACAACCCAAAGCCGCCATTGGTTTGAGAAACAGGGCTTACCACCAGCGCATTTCCCAAAGTGGATTCATGCCGCCTGTGACATCAGGTTGGAACAAGGAATATTGAGTTGGATAACCTTTTTTTTTGGATAAAAGCGCCCATATTTTATCTCGTGCGACACCTCCACCCGTTGTATTTTTCCGGTAATATTGATGATGTGTGCATTCAATTCACCGCCTTTGAGCCCCTCTAACCAAATGGACACTTCACCACCGAAGTGATCCGTTCTGTCATTAACAAACTCGATAGTAGGGTTGGTCGGAAAAATGTTGCTACATGATACAACATCCAACCTACCTTTATCTTTGACAAAAGTATTCGCTGCAGAAAGCACAAGAGGGAGTTTTACCTTGGTAAAGTCAATTCCTTTTTTAAGGTCTTTTGCCCATTTAGCTTCATGTTTAGTGTCGTATTGGTTTGGTGTGTCTCGCTCAAAATTTCGATTTTTTAATGAACCTGTATCCAATTTTGGGAAAGCTTCATACAATAGAACTTGCGGGTCATTTATGTTTTTTGTGGGTGGCATGATTAATTTTTTTACAAAAATAGTCCGAAAAGACCCACTTGTCAATAGCGAAATATCATTAGGTAAAAAAAATAAAAATGATCAATCATTCAAACCTTTACCGTCCAAGATAGCGCCAATGCTATTTTTTACCCTCGATTCACGTGTAGCTGACAATTTTGGTTGGGAAAAATGAAGTAGATAAGCCCTTTGTCGACCTGGAGTCAGCGACTCAAATGCTTTTTTAAGGGCTGAATCTTTATCTAAAGCCTCTTGGAATTCAGTGGCCATCTTAAATTCAGATGGTTTTTTTAATTCCACTTTTAATCCTGCTTTTTCTACTTCTATGGCTTCGTAGATATAAGATTCGATGGTTGATGCCAAAGCCTCAATGGTCTCTATGTTGGTAAATCGCATTTGCCTTGCAGACTGGACATTTTCTGTTTGTTGAATCAAAAGTCCAGCTCCGTCATTCAATAAAACACCTTTGTGAAAAAGTAAAGCACAATATTCTTTGAAGCCATGAATCAACACAATATTTGAGCCTTCAAAAGTATAACAAGGGCAACCCCACTTCAATTCTTCTTCAAGCTCAGTTTTCAAAACGATTTTTCTGAGTAATTCATATTCCTTTTGCCATGCCTTAGCTTTATCGAAAAAGAAATCAACCTTTGGATTCATTTTAGCCTTTTGATTTTAAAGGTAAAATAATAAAAAAGGCAGCTGTTATCCAAACAACTGCCTTTTAATGTTACTATGATTTCAGCCTAAAGCTGTTCACAAATTATTAATATGGTTTCCAAGCTTTGCCTCCTGCCATAATTTCCTGTGCTTTCTCATCAAAGGTCACTTTGAGTCCTGTTTGATAAGCCGCAGTTGCCATAATGTTGGCAATTGAGTGCTGATAACCCGCCTCAATGGGTGCATTGGGAGTTTGTCTGCTTTTTACACAGTCCATCCAGTTGCGTACGTGGGCAGATGTCAATGGATCACCTCCTGTATTTGCCCCAGCCTCAACTTTGAAATCTTGCAATTTTTTGGGCTCCAAAAGGTTTGGCTGCATGTTCATTTCCTTTGCCATTCTTGCCGTGAGCCCGCCTTCTGCTGTAATCTGATTGGTATCCAAATTGATCATACCACCATTTGAATAATACAATTCTTTTGTACCACCCGCTGAGTTGGAAAATCTACTTTGGAACATCACTTGAAAACCACTCTTCGGATCATTCAAAGGACCGTAATCAAAAGCGACTGTCAAGGTATCGGCATTGGTCCGTCCGTCTTTCCACTGATAAATGCCTCCATTGGCGACCACACTGCGTGGATGTGGAAGATTTGCAAACCAGTGGACTGTGTCGATTTGGTGGCTCATCCATTGACCTGGTATTCCTGAAGAGTAAGGCCAGAAGAGTCTGTATTCCAAGTATTTGCGTGGATCAAAGGCAACTTTGGGGCGATTGAGCAGGTATCTGTTCCAATCCAAATCTGCTTCTTTGCATAAAGCTACAAGATCTGGTCTTCTCCATCGGCCTGGCTGATTGACATTCCACATCAATTCAACCATCACAATGGGACCAAATTCTCCCGAATTGATGTATTTCACTGCATCGTGGTAATTGGGACCACTTCTTCTTTGTGAACCAATTTGCACAATTTTTCCACTGCTTTTCACTGCTTTTAATACATCGCGGGCGTCTTGCATGGTTTCTGCCAATGGCTTCTCCGCGTAGACATCCATGCCTGCCTGAACTGCTTGGATGGTATGAATGGCATGCGCAAAGTCAGGTGTACTAATCATAACCACATCCGTGGTTTTGGAATCGAGCAATTCTTCGTTATTGCGGTATCCCTTGACCTCACTTCCCAATGTTTTGGTCAAATGTTCTAGACCTTGGTCTCTTCTATATTTCCAAAGATCAGATAAACCGACAATTTCAAAATTCAATTCCTTTTTATGCTCCATAAAGGCTGGCAATAGTGAGGAACGAAATCGATCTGAAAAACCCAAAACACCGACTCTTACCCTATCATTGGCACCTATGATTCTGGAATATGAACTGGCAGAAAATGCACTAGTTGATAAACCAGTAGCTACACTTGCCAAGACTGCCTTTTTAACAAAATCTCTTCTTGTAGTCATTTTTTTTATTTTACGATTTGATCATTTAATTATTAAGATACTTCCCTCTTATCCTTTTTTACAATTATAATTCTTTGATTTTAATATTTTTAAAACTTACAAAATCACCATGATCTTGAAGTAAAATGAGGCCTTTGTCATTCATTCCAAAACCTTCAAAACCAGCATATTTTGATCTAGCGACGAGTGCTAAATAAATGTTTGATTTTCTTTCGTACTCCAATACTTTAAAACCATTTAACCAATGCTCTACCTTATTATTGGGATAAACCACCACTCTTCCATGGTTCCAATCACCGATTTTTCGTTGAAAGCGCTGCTCCAATTTATATGAAGGGATAAGGTCATAAAGACTTCCTAAAGTACGGTTACCCACTACCCCACCCTTTGCATCTGGGTGTCTTTCATCATCCAAAATTTGATATTCCAAACCGATTGCAGATTTACCTTTTGAATCAAAATCTTCGTTGACAAAATATTTCAATCCCGAATTTGCACCCTCTGATAATTTGAAATCAAACTGCAACTCAAATGAGCCATATTTTTCATTAGAAACAATATCATTGCCTGTTTCAGAACCATCTGATTTCATCACCGCAATGACTCCATCTGTGATGGTCCATCTTTTACTTGGTTGGGCATTGCTACGCACACCACGCCATCCTTCAAATGATTTACCATCGAATAGTAATTTATAACCCAATGCTTTTTCTTGAGCGGATATATTATTGAGCAATAGATTGACAACAGGACATTTATCTAGTGGACTTGGTTTGAGATCCACAGTTTGTATCCTGATATTTTTCCACCGTATTTTCATTCCCTCTTTCATATCCGCGTAAATGCCATGTACTTGCAAGCCAATGAAACCTTTGTCTGTCATATCATCGATCAAATGAGCGGTCGGAATGCCATTGATGAAGGTGCGAATGGTACTTCCTATTGCTTCAATCCTGTATTTATTCCATTGGCCCATTTTGAATGCTTTCTGGCCTTCAGGGTTGATGTTGAGGTTATACAACCAGTCGCGGCGACCTTCATCATAAATTCCGCCTGACCAAGCTCGCGCAGTAGGATCAACTTCCATTTGATATCCATGCACCCTACCGTTTTGATAATCAGGTTTTGAAAGACTTCTAAATTGTACTCCTCCATTCATCGGGTCATCCAATTTGAGGTCCATTTCCAATATAAAGTCACCATATTCTTTTTCCGTACAAAGAAAAGAATTGGGCGTGTTCGCTACGGTAGTGCCTACTATTTCTCCTTTTACGACAGCGTATTTGGCCTCACCACCTTTTTGAGTCCAGCCTTTGAGTGTTTTACCATCAAATAAACTTTCCCATTTCTGAGCTCCTGCATGCAAAGCGACAAAACTCAAAATCATCAATAATCCTAATCTTATTTTCATATATAATTACACTACAGTTTTTCTAAAACAATGTCTTTGAATATTATGGTCATTTCATTGCCCGGATGCAGTTGAAGACCTATAGGACCTTCAGCTGGAATCTCCTCAGTGGTATATTCCATGACTTTTTGGCCATTGAGGTAGGCTACAATTTGTTTGCCCCTCACCTCGGCTTTGATGTTGTTCCAATCATTGGCTTTCAGAATATCTTTTACTCCAGTAGCCTCTACCGGATAACCTTTGCCCACCACATAAGGCGAGGCAGTCATATCCCTTTTGAGTGAACCTGAAATACCAATCTGGAGTTGATTTTTTTCTGATCTTAGGAAAAACCCGAATCAATGGTTCCATCTACATTAATGAAATCGGCTGATATGCTGAAATCTACAAATTTTTCTTTGGTCCATAAATTCGAACCTTTTTTCTTTTCATCACTTTTTACTTCTAAAATTCCATCTCTGACTATCCAACAATGGGCATCTTCTGGTATGACCCAATTATCCAGATTGCTTCCATCAAATAATACGATTTTCTGAGAAAAAAGACAAGAAGCAAACAATGTCAAATAAACTACGAGTATACCTTTCATTATAAGCCTTTTAAAGAGATGTTTTCAGTACCATATGGTTTGCGCTGAGTTCTGGAGAGCATACTGTTTGCCAATTCGCTGTTTGTAAATCTCTCTGTCTTTGGATCCCAATTCAATTTTCCCGGAACTTTCATAGCAATGTGGCTAATGAGACAAACGGAACAAGCTCTGTGGCCCATTTCTACTGGAGATATTGGTTCCTTTCTAGATTTGATGCACTCCAACCAATTGAGGTGGTGTTCTTCACTTTTGTATAAATGAATTTCGTTGGCTTTTATTTCAGAAGTAAGAATGCCTTTGTCTGATGCATCAAGTGCTTTTGCACTGTTTGTCGCTGCAACGGGATCAGAAGCAGATGACTGATAATTACCTCTAGAAACCCAAATCCAGCCTTCGGTGCCTTCATAACGAATTCCATTTGGATAACCGCCGCTTGTATACATGGTAATGCCATTTTCGTATTCTGCTTTGACCATGAAGTCTCCGTGTACATTCCATAAACCGGATTTCGGAAACTGAGCAACTGCCTCAACACTTATTGGCCCTGTATATTCTGTATCCATTCCCCATGCTGCAGAGTCAAAGTGATGTTGACCCCAACCTGTGATCATTCCAGCACCAAACTGTTCTAATCTGAGCCATCCAGGTCGTCCATATCCTTTTTGAGGATGTACACCTATTTCTGTGTATTCCATCTCAGGAGTAGATCCTAACCACATATCATAATTGAATCCTTTTGGAACGGGCATCGCTGCAGCTGGCGGCCCAGAGGGATCACCGGGTAAACCTACTTTCACGGTATGAAGTTTGCCGATACGGCCATTTCGTACCAATTCTGCTGCTATCCGGAATTGATCCGAAGATCTCTGTTGTGTGCCAACTTGCAAAATGACTCCTTTCTTTTTGACGACATCAGACAATAATCGCCCTTCTGTAATGGTCAAAGAGGTAGGTTTTTGTAAATAAATATCTTTACCTGCAAGAGCAGCCTCTATAGCTGGTTGAGAGTGCCAATGGTCAGGAGTGGAAATCATCACCGCATCGATGTCTTTATTTTGCAACATCTCCCGATAATCGTCATACATTTTGGTGTCCATGTAATTGACATTACCCGTTGCTTTCGCATAATAACCATCCACCAACTTTTTACCATCTTCCAAACGATTTCTATCCAGATCACAAACGGCCATGATTCTTGCCAGATCGTGTTTGAGGGTACTAGACAAATCATGTTCTCGTGCAATACGTCCACATCCAATTTGGCCAATATTGATCTTATTTGAAGGTGCATTTTTACCAAAAACAGAAGCAGGAACAATGGTCGGAATGCTGATGGCTGTGGCTGCCAAAAGTGTATTGTTGATGAATGTCCTACGTTTCATGTGCTTTATTTATTTGTGTCTGATTTGAATTCGAAACAAACTAAGTTCTAAATTTAGAAAATTAAATTTAACTTCTGGTACTTAAACACTACCGAAAGTTTGTGGATGATTTGTCTAAATCGTAATTGAACCCTTTGTCCAAAACAAACTTAAGATTTTTTTCACAATCGATTGTGAAAATTATATTAAAATGGAAATGAGCGAAAATTACTGATCCATTGCACCTTTGGGAATTGTTGGCGCAGCCTATTGTTTTCCTAGGCTAAATAGGAATATTTCTGGTGCAGTAAATAAACTATTACATGCCCAAAAGGATCCACTTTCTAAATAGGCTTAAAGAATGTTTTTTAATTGGAGATATTGAATCAACATGATGGTTTTGGCGTCCATGATTTCACCTTTTTCGATCATTTCAATCGCTTTTTGGAAGTCAATTTCCAAAACTTCAATATTTTCTTGTTCAGATTCAAGGCCACCACCCTCATTAATTTTCATTTCGGCGTCATATTCTGCAATGAAAAAATGGAGTATTTCAGTGACTGATCCAGGAGACATATAGGCTTGAAATGCTTTTTGAATGGCTTTGATTTGATAGCCGGTTTCTTCCTCGGTTTCTCTTCTTATACACTCTTCAGGATTGTCTTTGTCTAGTAAGCCAGCGCAAGCCTCAATCAACATGCCAGTTTCATTACCATTGATGTAGGTGGGAAGTCTGAATTGTTTAGTAAGGATGATGGAGTGATTTTTGGTATTATAAAGTAGGATGGTGGCGCCATTACCACGGTCATAAGCCTCTCTTTCTTGGACATGCCTACTTCCATCTTTTTTGAAAAATTCGTAAGTTATCTTTTTTAAAATGTACCAATTATCAGACAAAATTTTGGTGTCGAGGATTTTCACTCTATCAATCATAAATGTTTTTAATGGTTAAACGAAGTTGGATGAAAATCATTTCATAATGATCGGCCACTTTTTAAACAGACAGAATTTCTAAAATGTGGGGACCGAAAACAACAAGCCCCACTCCTACAGCTGCAAAAGCTCCGACCATAACCCCTGCTGCAGCCAAATCCTTGATGACTTTAATTCTCAAATCATATTCAGGTGAGATAAAATCCGCAATTTTTTCCAATGCCGTATTGACAATTTCCAAACTTATGACCAGGCCCAGTGACAATAGGATGGCCAACCATTCATAATTGGTGATTTTACATAAAAAGCCTGCCATAATTACTACCAAGGCGATTACCAAATGAATCCTGGAGTTGTGTTCTTCCAGAAACAAAACCTTCAACCCATTGAAAGCAAATCTAAAACTATAGAGCCTGTTACGAAGTGAAAATTTTTTTTCTCGCATGGAATCAATATTTATTGAATGATACTTGCATGTATACTTGTACTAGTCTAAAAAGATGGACAACCTGTTTGCTTTATTTGCTAGATCCATTTCACTGCCAACAAAGTACAAGTTTTGGCTCGCCTATTAAATTCGAAAATTACCAATTTTTAAGGTATTCTGCCTTTATTTTTCTGTTCTGTAACATTTAATTTTGAATTTGAAGCTGGGTTTAATAGTGCTTTTAGCCTCAGGAATGAAATCACTCTTTCATTATTGACCGATGATTTGTAGCTTTGCCATATGAAAAAAATACTGGGTTTTCTTTTCTGCCTGACTGCACTGACCAACGGATATGGCCAACTTTCCATCAAGGTGGGGTATATTGGTTCTTACTCCAAATTTGATGGAGTGAATCAATATTTTGATCAGTTAAACACTGCTTCAGACAATGAACTGATAGAACCATTTACCAAACAACGATTTTTGAATGGCTTGGATTTGGGTTTGAGGTATCATTTTGTAGACAATTTCGCACTGGAGGCAGGTTGGGATTTAGGACAATCGGGCCTTATTTCTCAAAGAGCTCTCAACAGTACAGGGACAGAAGTTTTAGATAAATGGAAACTTCAAAATACTAGCATTTACGCTGGATTTTTAAATCAATTTGGATGGATTGGTTATGGTGCGAGCTTTCATAGAAACACCTTTAGTTTATCCAATGATTTTTCTAATTCTCGGAAGTATAAAAGAATTGATGAATCCAATTTCTGGTCTACGAAAATATTCATTTCAATAGAACATAAATCCAAACACACCGCTTTTGCCCTCAGACCTTTTTACAACTTGGCATTCAAACCATATAAATTTGATAAGCTAGTAACACCTGGTGGTCAACCACAAAGTTTTGGTGAAAAACTCAATAGCTTTGGGATTTCCATGGTGATTTACAATGGCAAATAGGTGGTTCATTTAGTCTCTCAAAAACAAGGAACAATTTTTGTGCGTTATGATTTGTAAGTACAATTTATTATGAAGAAACTCATCCGATACTCATTGCTTTTAATATTTGGTTTAGGCCTTTCTAGCACGCACTTCTCTTGCAAAGTCAAAGAGGGTTGTGGTTATGAAGATAAATCTCCGCAAGTTGATGGTAATGGAAAATTGACCAATAAGCGAGGAAAAAGTAAACTTTTTAATTAGGAGGAAACCGGAGACGGGAGACCGGAGACGGGAAACCGGAAATCGGTAATCTGCCTTCCTCATTAGCCATTGGCTTTAGCCTGTGGCTAAAGGTCCATCTCTATAACATGGGGGCTTTAGCCCAAAACATAAGGCCGGAAATCGGAAGGAAACCGGAAAGCAGCGAGAGAGCTTTCAGCAATCAGTTTTCAGTTCTCAGCTTTGCGAAGGAATTGTTTGATGGATCCGTAGCCTGTAGGAACCGTAAACCCGTGAATTCAAAGGAAAAAATCCAAAGCTCATGTATTCTGCCTTCCTCATTAGCCATTGGCTTTAGCCTGTGGCTAAAGGTCCATCCCGATAACGTGGGCTTTAGCCCAAAACCTGAGGCCGGAAAGCGGAAGGAAACCGGAAAGCAACGAGAGAGCTTTCAGCAATCAGTTTTCAGCTCTCAGCTTTGGGTGGAATTGGAAACCGGAAACGGGAGACCGGAAATCGGAAGTTTCATGATTTTGGTTGACAACTTTTATTCCATATTCCGATAGCTATCGGAAGCTCATGTAATCTGTCTTCCTCATTAGCCATTGGCTTTAGCCTGTGGCTAAAGGTCCATCCCGATAACGTGGGCTTTAGCCCAAAACCTGAAGCCGGAAAGCGGAAGAAAACCGGAAAGCCCCGAGAGAGCTTTCAGCTATCAGTTTTCAGTTCTCAGCTTTGCGAAGGAATTGTTTGATGGATCCGTAGCCAGTAGGAACCGTAAACCCGTGAATTCAAAGGAAAAATCCAAAGCTCATGTATTCTGCCTTCCTCATTAGCCACTGGCTTTAGCCTGTGGATAAAGGTCCATCCCAAGAACGTGGGCTTTAGCCCAAAACCTGGGTAGGAAACCAGAAAGTCGCAAGAGAGCTATCAGTTTTCAGTTATCAGCTTTGCATGGAAATCTGATTATCGTGAATTAACGAAATGTAAATCGGTGACTCTATGACGTTGGCATTGCCTCCGGTGACCAAATTGTAAAGTATTTGGCCGATAAATTACATTATTTGGTCGGAAAATTTGATTTCAAGAGATTTACTATGATATATTTGTAATATCATTTTAACATCAAATTTTAAGTCATGGAAGAAAAATCATTTAAACCCATATCTGGATACGTTGTGCTCTTCGGATTGGTGGTCGTTGTAGTATTGGCCTTTGTTTGTATTGTCAATCGCATAGTTTTGCCAGTGCCTTTTTTAGCACTCATCGCATTGGTGCTAGTTCCAGGTTTTTTCTTTGTCAACCCCAATGATTCAAGGGTTTTGACCTTGTTTGGAGATTACAAAGGATCCACAAAAGACAATGGCTTCTTTTGGGCCAATCCGTTCTTTACAAAAGAGAATTTCCTTAAAGGCAAGAAACTTCGAAAGTGAGCGTGTAAAAGTGAACGACAAAAGAGGTAACCCGATTATGATCTCTGTCATCACTGTTTGGAGGGTACAAGACTCCTTTAAAGCAGTTTATGAAGTAGATGATTACGTACAGTTTGTAAAATTACAAAGTGATGCAGCTGTCAGAAACTTGGTCGGCTCTTATAGCTACGACAATATGGAAGATGATGAAGAGTTGACACTCCGATCAGGCCACGATGCAATCAATACAGCGCTTGAATTGGCGTTGAAAGAAAGATTGGACATTGCAGGTATCGAAGTCATGGAAGCTAGGATCGGTTACTTGGCTTATGCCGAAGAAATTGCCCAAGCCATGCTCAAAAGACAACAAGCAGAAGCCATCGTTGCTGCCAGATTTAAAATTGTTGAAGGTGCGGTCAGCATGGTAGAAATGGCTTTGGCAGAATTGTCCAAGAAACAAATTATTGAATTAGATGAAGACAAAAAGGCTCAAATGGTGAGCAATCTGATGGTCATTCTTTGTTCTGACAAGGATGTATCACCAGTTGTAAATGCGGGTACTGTCTATTAAAAATAACTTGCTTTGGGAAAAAAGAAGTTTGTTTTAAGGCTTGATGAAAAACATTATGACGCTTTGGAGAAGTGGGCGGCTGATGAGTTCCGTAGTGTAAATGGCCAAATAGAATGGCTTTTATATGAGGCTCTCAAAAACGCAAAAAGGACCAAGGCAGATTTATCTCAAATTGAAAACGAAGATGGGCAGGATGATTGATTTCTGCTCATCTTTTTTGTTAGTTGGTCGGAATTAAAACCATTTACTTTTTAACTTTTGTGTGAATGGTATTGTAAAAAACACCACCTTCCAAGACCTGTTTGATAAAATCTGCTATTTTCTCTTGCTCATGATCAAATAAATATCCGGCAATTTCATGTCCACCTCCAGGATATGCATAAAACTGTGTTGAAGTAGACAATGCCAATAAGTGTTCATGAATGCTTTTCGCCCCAAATAACATCATCCAACCCGGAGCAGTTGGTGGGCAATAGTGGTGAGCACCTTTGTCATAAGGAACCAATGGGTCTTGATCTCCATGAAAGAAAAAACAAGGAATGACATTTGATTTGGTGATCATATTCAAATCCAAAATAGCCCCTGCTCCTGAGATCACACCTCGATAATTAAAACTAACGGGAAGATTAGTTGAATGCAAATTCATTTTATTACGGTCCAAAAAGGCTGCATGTAAAACTGTTTCGGCCCCAGCACTCGAACCCGCCAAAAATATTTTATTCGAGTCAAAACCATATTTTCCTGCATTTTCGATAAGGAATCGAGTCGCTTGCCACGTCTCACTTGCTGCCAATTGCATGGTGTAAATTTTATCTGCTTGGCTGCTGTTGCAATCAAAACCTTTGCCCTTTCTGGATAAGGTATAAGAAATACTCGCACAAGCTATTCCATTTGCAGCCATCGCTTTTGCAAAAACATGGCCTGCCGTCCTGTTGCCACCTGAGAAACCACCTCCATGCACAAAGAGCACCAAAGGAAAATCTTTCAAGCCTTTGTCATCGGGCAAAAATATATCCACACTCAAGGATGAAGTATCACCTTTTAAGTATGTGATGGTTTCAAATTGCTGGGCTGTGACCACCAATTGCGTTACCAAAAATAAACACAGGAAAATCAACTTATTAAAATTCATAACCATTAGCTTTAACGAACTTCCTAAAAATTCAAATCAAAATATAGAATTGAATCAGCCCCCACTAAAAATATCATTCAACCCAAAAAGCACTAATCAGACACTTCTAGGGATTAATATTACCAAATAAAATGTAAATCATAGAATAGACCAAAATATTCATACTTTTAAATTTCAAAAATCAATTCAACTTCGATGGTAAAAAATAAAAATGGTGTTTTTGGATTCTTTGGCAAGTTATGCTTTGCTTTCTTGTTTTTCACAATGTTTATGGCGTGCACACTGAGCCAGAAAAAGCCTATTGAGAACTCGGCATCTGGTATTCAAGGAACTTGGAAATTAATTACCGGCACGCTCATAGAAAATGGAGATACCACCATCACGGACTACACCAAAGACCTTTCATTTATTAAAATCATCAACGAAACGCATTTTGCTTTTTTAAACCACGACATCAATCACCAAAAAGATTCTATTGGCGTCTATTCTTCTGGCGGCGGTAAATACGAATTGGTAGATAGTTCTTATACCGAACATTTGGAATATTGCAGTGCCCGTGAATGGGAAAACCATGATTTCAATTTTACAGTGGTGTTGAAAGGGGACACACTCATTCAAAAAGGTCTTGAGGTTGTGGAAGAAACAGGAGTATCTCGTTACAACATCGAGGTTTACAAAAAATTGCAGTAAGGTTAATTTTAATCCAATTAAAGGCTATAATTAAATCAGAACTGTTATGCTTTTTTAAAAAGCTCCTTCCCTTGCAGTAAACAGTTTTCTGATTATAAAGACTGAAAATTTCAGTTTAATTTGACTGTTTAAATTTATTATTGTGTACTCTTTTAAATTGTAAACTCTTTGCACCGAAATTTATCAAAAGGCCTATTTCCAAATTATATGCTTCCAAATAATTCATTGCCTGTGCCAGATGCACATCCTCCAAATTAATGATGGCTTTTATTTCAACCATGATTTTTTGCTCAACAAAAAAGTCTACCCTTCTAGTGCCTACATCATATCCTTTATAAATTAGGGGCATTTCTTGCTCTCTGATAAAGTCAATGTTTTGCAATTGCAATTCGATAGCTAAAGACCGTTGGTACACAACTTCTTGGAAACCATTGCCCAAGTGTTTATGTACTTCCATTGCAGCCCCAATTATCTTATGTGTTAAATCCTAATCCTTCATTGTTTTGAACCTTGATTATTCTTGATTTTCTCGATTACTTGATTTTTTAAGAAATCAAGGTAATCAATTATCCTTAAAAACAAAGTTCAGAAAGCCGTTCAATGCTTTTTTTTTATTTCGATAGTTAGAGACCTTTGATTCACTTTTTCTTGAAAACCATTGCCCAAGCAATTTGTTTTCCTTTTGCAGCTCATAGTATCTTATGTGTTAAATCCTGCCCCACATTGTTTTGAACCTTGATTATTCTTGATTTTCTCGATTACTTGATTTATTGAAATCAAGGTAATCCATTCATCCTTAAAATCAAGGTTCAAACACTTTTAATGCCGCAAATTTAACTGATTAATTGTCCTTCTTTTCCGGACTCCCAACTCCTTCCACAATAAAATTATACAGACTCCCACTGATGTATTGGCTCCAAGCATTGGAACAAGCACCATAACACTCCACATCGGCATTCAAACCCATTTGTGTAAAGATGATTTCTGTTTTTCCATTTTGAGGAATGATGTCAAATACGATTTGTGTATCTGTCCATTCTGATTGATTTTTTACAAAATTGAGTTTACTTTTTGTGACCAGCCAAACAATCTTTGTATAAGGTTCTGAGCTGATGACCTTTTGAGTAGAAACATGCACATCGCCAAAGTAAACGGTGAATTCGTCTCCGAGACCTATGGTTTTCCCATCCAGATTTTCTGTCCACCATTTTTCAACTTGTTGAATGGCTTCATAGGCGGTTCTGGGACTCACGTTTACGATGATGCTTTCTGAATAATTATTTACATCCACCTTTTCTGCTGCTAATTTCTTTTCATTATCCGTTTGAGGTTTATCCTTGCCGTTCGGTTGACCCACACCTGTAGTAATGAGATTGTATAAACTTTTATTGAAGTAAGTAGTCCATGCATCAGAGCATATATCATAACACTCGTATGCTGGCGTCAAACCGTGGTGGGTAAAGGTTAATTTGGTTTGGTCACCTTCTTTGCTAATGTCAAAAGTGATGCTCGTTCCTGTCCATTCACTGCTGTCTTGTGTAAACTTGAAATAATTCTTTATGATGTACCAAACGACCTTTTTATTGGGAATCATTTCTGTAATTTGAATCTGACAAATGTGTAAGTCCAAATAATGATAATCAAATATGGAACCTGTCTCGTCTGTAATTCCTGCTATTTCTTCAGACCACCAAAGTCTTGGATTATTTACCGCATTAAAAACAACATCCGCGTTTAGATCTGAATAAAAAGAAAGGACTAAATCTGAATTTTCCATTTTACAATTTTTATTTTTTAAATATCAAAGATTACCTGGCCTTTTTGCCCCGCCAAAGATATGCCCAAACAAATGTTCTTTTCGGGTGTAAAATGGACATTCTAACGGGTTGATTTGGCCAAAATAATTGTTTACATTTGTGAGAAAAATTTTGAAAAACGTCACCATTATTGTCCCAAAAGGAAACTCAAACTTAAGCAGCATCAGCGGGTCTTACGAAATATTCAATCGAGCCAATTCTATTTGGAAAAGCAAAAAAAACAAAGCCATCTTCGATGTAAAAATTGCTAGTTTTGAAAAACACATTCCACTACAAAATGGCTATTTTACCATCCATCCTACTGATGTCAGATCAATTAAAAAAAGTGATTTAATCATCCTTCCTTCCGTCGCTTATGATTATGAAAAGGCAATAAAAGAAAATCAGGAACTTATCCAATGGTTGAGTGATCAACATAAAAAGGGAGCAGAAATAGCCAGCATTTGTACAGGAGCATTTTTACTGGCTGCAACAGGACTTTTAGATGGAAAGACTTGTTCGACCCATTGGAATGCAGCTGCTGATTTCAGAAAAATGTTTCCAAAAACCAATTTACAATTAGATAAATTGATCCATGAAGAGCCAGGAATTTATACCAATGGTGGGGCATATTCTTTTTTGAATTTAATGCTTTTTTTGGTAGAAAAATATGCTGATAAGGAGACTGCAATCCTTTGTTCCAAGGTTTTTCAAATAGAATTTGACAGAACATGCCAATCACCTTTTTTCATATTTAAGGGACAGAAAACACATGGAGATCAAGTGATTATGGAAGCTCAAAATTACATTGAAGCACATATTACTGAAAGGATTTCGTTTGAAGAACTGGCTTTCAAGTTGGCAGTGAGTCGACGTAACTTTGACCGACGTTTTGTAAAAGCTACGGGAAATACTCCTGTTGAATATTTGCAACGCGTAAAAGTAGAGGTTGCCAAACAAACATTGGAAGAGGGCAATAAGTCAGTTGCTGAAGTCATGCACGAAGTAGGTTATGCCGATGACAAAGCTTTCCGAGAAGTTTTTAAAAAAATAACCAGTTTGTCGCCCATTGATTATAAAGCAAAATTTAGCGAGCAAGTATAAAATCTACCAGATATAGTTTTTGAAATTATGAAGCTTTTTTTGACCTCATCGCCTTGGTTTTCACAATTTGAGTGTTGTCCAAAAATTGCTGATAAGCTTCGGACTCCCGGGCATAAATAGCCATCTTTCCATTCTCATCAAAATGAATACCCCAACCATATTTTTTGCCCAAAGGCGAACTTCGTAGACAAGGCTGTCCTTTTGAAAAAAACATCTCTCTAGCTGGCTCCCGCTCAGCCTCTATCAAATCTTTTCTATCAGCAAATATTTGAAAAATGACTTCATCGGAAGTGAATTTATATGGATTCTGTGCGATGATTTCGTATTGCATTCCTGCTATGGTGGGTAAATCACCTTTCAAAGGTGGGGTCAATCCCGAAAAAACAGGACAATCTTCAGCAATTTCTATAAACGTATTGTAATAATTGGTCGTATGCATTTTGTCAGTTATTTATTTTCATATAAAGTTCCAATTTTCAAAAGTGAAATTTACTTCTCAATCAACTGCAACCATGTTTTGATGATGATTTGTAAATCATTTTTTCTGGCCTTTGCATCATCCATATCTTTTATTAAAGCAATTCTCCTCCCATCTTTATAGTCACCCTCCAATAAACCAGATGTATCATTTACTTTAGCTCCGCTTGGAAAAACCATCATGATTTTTCCTTTATGCAGATTCATAACGATCATGTCCCGTTTGTATTCTTTGGGATCAAATTCAGGCATTTCACCCGTATAATAAAAGCTGGGATTGTTCCACTTGATTCTATCCCCAATTTCACTATCGGTGTCCAAAATGATTTGACGCAAGTATTCTACAATTTCACCAATTGCCGGTTCTAGTTTTGCAATGTGGGCAGACACCTGTTCTGCATCGGTTAATTTAAGTTGTTTTGCCATGACCTTTAATTTGACACAATGATACTAAAATTAAAAAAGAGGAGGATTGAATGTGGGCAAAATATGGCTTCACAATGAGCATTTTGTTTATCAAAATCTGAAGATCGAAGATTCAACACATTCGATCTTTGCCACCGATCTTAGGATTGATTTATGATTTAACATATTCAATCAGTTGCTTCAAATCACCCAAAATCTGAAGATCGAATATTTAACACATTCGATCTTTGTCACCTCAACTCAGGATTGATTGATGATTTAACATATTCAATCAATCGTCTCCTTTCTGTGGAATATCTGTGCAAATCTGTGTAATCCGTGAGCACCCATAATGGGAGATATTCTTGAAGATCGAAGATTCAACACATTCGATCTTTGCCACCTCAACTCAGGATTGATTGATGATTTAACATATTCAATCAGTCGTTGCCTTTCTGTGGAATTTCTGTGCAAATCCGTGTAATCTGTGAGCACCCATAATGGGAGATATTCTTGAAGATCGAAGATTTAACACATTCGATCTTTTTCTATCTAGTTCGAGCACTGATTGATGATTTAACATATTCAATCAGTCCTTGCTTTTCTGTGGAAGATCTGTGCAAATCCGTGTAATCTGTGAGCACCCATAATAGGAGATATTCTTGAAGATCGAAGATTTAACAAATTCGATCTTTGTCACCTCAATTCAGGATTGATTGATGATTTAACATATTCAATCAGTCCTTGCCTTTCTGTGGAATATCTGTGCAAATCAGTGGAATCCGTGAGCAATACCAATGGAAATTATTCATGAAGATCGAATGTGCAACATATTCGATCTTTGCCACCTCAACTCAGGATTGATTGATGATTTAACATATTCAATCAGTCGTTGCCTTTCTGTGGAATTTCTGTGCAAATCCGTGTAATCTGTGAGCACCCATATTGAGTTATCCATAAAGATCGAAAATTTAACACATTCGATCTTTGCCACCGCATCATAGGATTTGATTTATGATTTCCCATATTCAATCAATCGTCTCCTTTCTGTGGAATATCTGTGCAAATCCGTGTAATCTGTGAGCACCCATAATGAGAGATATTCTTGATGATCGAAGATTCAACACATTCGATCTTTGCCTCCTCAAGTGAGAATTGATTGATGATTTAACATATTCAATCAGTTGCCTTTCAGTGGAATATCAGTGCAAATCCGTGTAATCTGTGAGCAATTCCAATGGAAATTATTCATGAAGATCGAATGTGCAACATATTCGATCTTTGCCACCGCATCTTAGAATTGATTGATGATTTAACATATTCAATCAGACCTTGCCTTTCTGTGGAATATCTGTGCGAATCAGCAGAATCTGTAGCAATCAATGAGATATTCGTGAAGATCGAATGCAACATATTCGACTTGCCTATGATGAATTGATGATTTAACAATCAGTTCTGTGGATAGTGGATCGTGACAATTGAAATTATTCATGAAGGACATATTCGATCTTTGCCTATCCAGTGCGAGCATGAATTGATGATTTAACATATTCAATCAGTCGTTGCCAATCTCTCCACCCCAACCCTAAAATCAAAGCCATTCCTCTTCTATGGATTAAATTCCTACATTTGACCAAAATTTTAAATATGGCTTCTCAGAATTCACTTTCTTCTCTTCTTGCAAACAACTTGATAAAAGCTTACACAGGAAGTAATTGGACTCACGTATCGATTCTTGAAACCATTAAATCGCTGAATTACTCGCAAGCACAACAGCTCACGAATGCTTCTCCAAATACCATTGCAAGTATCTTAAATCATTTGAAATATTGGAATGGCATCATCAGTGCGCGTCTGGATGGTCAATATCCAACTGTGCCTGACTCCAATGGTTTTGATGTTGCAATCCTAGAGTCCGAAGAAGATTGGCAACGTCTAATAGCAGAAACCCAAACTTCTTTCGAACATTTAGCAGCTGAAATCAGCAACATCACCACAGACAAATGGGACAATAGACCAGCACCTCACTCTGGCACCATGAGAGAACATGTTTTTGGCATTGTGGAGCATGCCTATTACCACTTAGGTCAGATTGTAATTATTTCACATTTAGTAAAATAATGATCCTAATTCAAGTGAGGAAGAGTGATTGCTGATTTTTGATTAATGTTGATCATCATCGCCCATCACATCATAACCCCTCCACTTATAAGCAGTTGCTAGACCAGACGCTGCAGGCCAAGCAATTTGATGTTGGGGACTTGCAACCCAATTTCTACGATCCGTCTCTGTCGCAAATGATATTTGTACTTGGTAATTGTAATCACTTGGTTCAGCTTGGATTTCTTTAGCCAGGTTATCCGGAAAATACCTCAAAACTTTCGAACTTAAATAGCCTTTCTGAACAGTCATTGCAGGTACATAAATAGAATAGTACATTTTTTCAAAAGCAGCAGCATTTTCCTTTGGAACTGTAAAATCCATTTGAAGCAAAACTGCCTTTGGTTGGATCAATGGCTTGGCAATTTGAAGCATGTTTTGTTTTGAAACAGCAATACCTACAGTTACCAATTCCAAATCTTTACTGCCTGTATTATTGATCACAACGGTCTCTCCCAAGGTGCCATAAAATGCATCATCAGCTTTGATGTCGACTTTTTCCCCGTTGATTGTAACAGTCCCATTTCCACCAATCACATAATATACTTCTTCATAACCTGTCAAAACATGGTCTCCAGATGAAGCACCTGCAGGAATGGTTACATGATCCACATGATCCCAATTCGTACTGAAAACTTCAGGTGTGATCAACCGGCGATATAAAACATCTTTACCGGGATAAATAGGATTGGCTTTTTGTTTTTCCTTTTCCAATCTAGCGGAAACAAAATTGGGAATCGGGTCCAACTTTGCACCAACCATTGTATTATTCAAATCAAAATTATCTGCTTTTCCTTTTTGAAGACTCACTGCAAAATTTAGCCAACGAAGTTTTTCATTCGAAGCATTGTAAATTGCATGAGCATCTCCCATTTTACAAGGAACGACAGCGGGTGCTTTTATTTTTGAAGTGTGACCATTGATGGTAAATTCTGCTTCACCATTGAGGATCAAACACATCTCTTCAATGTTATGATGAAAATGTTGACCTATGCCAGATTTTGCTTCAATCACACCTGTATGCAAATACAAAAAATTGGTTGTCAGGTCATTGCGACCAATCAATTGAGTGAATCCCATTTTACCTGCACCTGCATGTACAGCCGATAACTCACGATATTTTGAAGGGTCATTGACCTTGATTCTATCCTTAAGAGGTTGAGCACTCAGGCAATAAGTCACTAATAACAATATAAACGATAAGCGTATTTTCATTTTAAGATCAGATTATAATATTAATATTGATTATGTTCCTAAACTTTTTTGTTTCTATTGGCAGTTTCTTTTTGTCAACGAAGCAATTTATTTCTTTTTATCAGGTAGAGCATAAACCACATATGCCCTCGGCATTGCTCCTGGCAAATTAGACCTGTTGTAACTATCGGTTCTAAAGGATGTGGTCGCATTTACAACCAAATACTCCTTGCCATTTACTTTATACATACTTGGTTGCCCTATGCATTCATAACTGAGCATGACTTCCCACAGTTGTTTACCCGTGTCGGCATCAAAAGCATATAACATTCCGCCTTTTGCTGTAGCGAAAACAACACCTGTTGAGGTCACAATCATCCCTCGTCCCAAGGTTCCGCTTGGGGCACCCAAAGTTTTATCTCCTTTTGCATAAAGTGAATCCAAACCTATTGGGCTTCTCCATTTTATCTCTCCTTTATTCAAGTCATAAGCAATCAGGGAAGACCAAGGTGGAGACAATAACCCCATCCAATCCAAACCATAATCGGTTGTGTACCGATCTCCCTGATAGGCAACATCTTCTGGATAATCAGACATTGGAGCAACTCTCAAACTATCTGGTTTTACAGTAGCTCCTCAGCTAGCAACCACAGGTCCCTCTATCTTTGCATCAGCCGTTGGTGCATTTCTCATATTGAAGCTTCGGGCATTTCCACCCAAAAAGCGATGTAAAGCCTTCATAGTTTCTTCATCCACGTGTGGCATACCAGGCATTCTACCTCTGCCGTTGATGACGATGCCTTTAAATTCGTCGTAGAAAATACTTCTTCCTGCGTTGACAAGTGAAGGTCCTACTCCACCCTCCATATTTTTTCCATGACAACTCATACATGCTGTATTGTAGTATGACTTCACTTTTGCTATTTCATTTGCACTCAACTCAATCTTTGGTGGAGCTACTTTACCCAATCTATAGGTAGATCCATATTCTTGAGTCATTATATACATCATCCCTTTATTCGGATTTGATCCTGTATTACCATAGTTTGCTCCACCCAATGCTCCTGGCATCATGATGGTTTCGTATTTATCAGATGGTGGTACATACAGTCCACTTTTAGCGCTGTCAAGACGAGCAATCCATTGTTTTTTAATTTCTTCCGGAAAGAATGGATTGAGTGTTTCTTTGGTGACTTCATGTCTGGTAAAACTCGGTAGAGATGGTATAGGCTGCGTAGGCCAAGCTTTTTCGCCGGGCATTTCACTTGCTGGGAATGGTTTCTCTTCAATAGGGAAAATGGGTTCACCATTGTCTCTGTCAAATACAAACATAAAACCATGTTTAGTCGCAACCGCTACTACATCTTTGGATTTACCTTCGTGGTTAATGGTCAAAAGTTGCGGTGCTGCAGAAAGGTCATAATCCCAAATGTCATGGTGCACCGTTTGATAGTGCCATTTCCTTTTTCCGGTGCGTGCATCTAAGGCTACCAAAGAATTGCCAAATAAATTTTGCCCAATTCGATCAGCCCCATAGTAATCATAAGTTGGAGATCCTATTGGCAAAAATGCCATACCTCTTTTCTGATCTACGGTAATCTCACTCCAAACATTCACTCCACCTACATATTTGTAAGCATCTTTTGGCCATGTTTCATAACCAAATTCACCAGGATGCGGAATGGTATGAAATGTCCATGCCAATTTCCCAGTTACCACATTATAAGCCCTGATATGCCCAGGGGCAGAAAAATATCCTTCCCCAGGAGCCGAACCTAAAATGATCAAATCTTCAAATAGAACACCTGGCATCATGGCTTGCATCCTTCTTATGGAAGATGGCTCTCTGTCCAATCCAACGCGCATATCTACAACCCCTTCGTCACCAAATGTCAAAATTGATTTTCCTGTCGTGGCGTCTATGGCTTGCAAAGTATTGTTTAAGGTAAATATCAATCGCTTATCCTTTTTATCTTTACTTTCCCAATAGTTGATACCTCTTCTGGCTATGCCTCTTAAATTTGAATGTATCCAAATTTCTTTTCCGGTAAGCACACTCAAAGCAATCAGTGAGAAATTTTTGCCGTAAACGTACATCGTGGTGTCTACCACAATTGGATTGAAGTAATAAGAGAAGTCATCCCCTGATGGATACATCCATGCTACTTCCAATTGCCCAACATTTTCTTTGGTTATTTCTGTAGTCGGAAAAAACTTGGATTGTTCCGGACTTCCACTGTAGTGAGTCCAGCTACTTTGTGCCTGCGAATCCACTCCTGACCCACAACCAAAGAGTGTGAAAATGGCGGTTACTGCAAAACAGGATGCAGTAAAAAAATTTGGAAACTTTTTCTTGAACATAAATGTGGCTTTAATAATTGTCCTGTCTGATTGCTTACAGGTAGCTTTTGTTAATCGATTGAATTAGCAAATAAAAGAAATGTTTTTACTTAAATCAGCGAATTTTTATAACTAATTTTTTGAATAAGTTTTTTCACACCTTTTATCTTCATAAATATCTATTTTTCTAAATGAAAAAAATGATTTTGACAAAATTTTAAGATTCTCCAACCTTTCTATGTTAGTTGTCTCCGAGAGATTTCTTGCTTCTCAAATATTCTAATATTTCTTGGTGTCCATCTCTTTCAGCGATGATCCATGCGGTGTCTCCATTTTGCATTGGCATATCTAAAAAAGCTCCGTTTTCCACTAGCAATTTGGTCAGTTCCAAATTTCCTCGATGGACTGCTGAATGTAATGGAGTCACATCCGACATTTGAGCAGCATTTACATTGGCTCCTTTTGTCAGCAATAATTTACACAATGAAATATTTTCCTTTGCAACGGCAGCGTGCAGGGCATTGACTTTAGTAGGATTGGTGGCAGCGAGGTTTGGATCAGCCCCAAGATTTGCCAATAATTCAGCAATTTCACTTTGGTTAAAAAAAGCTGCTAAGGCCATGGGTGTAAAACCGTCACTTGCATATTCATTTAATTTGTTAGACAAGTCCTTATCCAAATATGCTTTTACAATTTCGATTTTCCCCGCTAAGATGGCTTCATGGTAAGTAAAGTCGCTTTTTAAAGCCACTGCTTTGGCAAATACATCCGGCATACCATTATAAGCGATGATCGTAAAGCCTGAACTTCCATTTTCATTGAGCTCATTTAATACTTCAGGATTGGCATCCAACAATTCCAAAATCGCCTCGGTGTCTCTCTTCTTTATCAATTCGTCCAAATCTTTGATCATCTGCCTTTTTATTAATGGTCTTCCAAAAATAATTTTTTTACGGCATTTTAATATCTTAAGTTTTATAATTGAACAGAGCTGTCAGTTTTCAGCGATCAGCTATCGGTTATCAGCTATCAGTTTTCAGCTATCAGTTTTCAGCTATCGGTGAAATCACGTGTTCCTGCTCACTTGCAGATATTGTTGGCAGAGCCAATTGCCTATTGCCCATTACCATGTGTCCCTGCCAACTGCAAAGGATTGCGGTCGCAGACCATTGCTTCTTGCCTAAACAAGGAATTGCTGGCGCAGCCAATTGCCAAATTGCCCACATGCTCTTGCTCAATGCAAAGGATTGCGGTCGTAGGCCATTGCTTCTTGCGTAGCAAGAAATTGCTGGCGGAGCCAATTGCTTCTTGCGCATGCAAGAAATTGCTGGCGCAACCAATTTTGCACAACATTTTCGTCACTAAATTATGAACTTTCCATTATATTCGTTCTCAACACAAATGGTTAGTTTTATGAAACAACTTTTACTTTTTGCAGCCTTCCTTATTTGTTCGACTGCCATCCATGGTCAAGTTAAACCAAAATTTGAAAATGGTGCTGCTGTAATGATCAATGAATTTAAAGATAGCGCCAACTGGATTCGACATGATTTATGGGTAGAGACTACATTCGATACTGATGGTGATGGAAAATTGGATCGCATGCATGTGGATGTATGCAGACCCAAACAAACAGAAACAGAAGGATTGAAATTACCTGTGGTTTATGCGAGTAGCCCCTATTATGCAGGGACAGCAAATGGTGAACCAGGCGAATTTTGGGATGTAAAACAAGAATTAGGAGCAAAAAGTAAACCTCATGCTCATCCCGAAGTGGTCAGTAAAGCCACAAGGCCTATCATTTCAGAAAGCGAAGTAAAACTATGGTTGCCATATGGATATATTGTGGTTCATTCAAGTTCTCCGGGAACGGGTTTTTCACAAGGTGCTCCTACCGTAGGCGGTGACAACGAATCATTGGCCCCTATGGCTGTCATAGAATGGCTGACTGGCAAAGACAACGGTTATACTAGTCCAGACGGCAACGAGAAGATCAAGGCATATTGGTCGACGGGCAAAGTTGGTATGACAGGTACTTCATACAATGGTACACTTCCCATTGCGGCAGCAACAACAGGTGTGAAAGGTCTGGAAGCCATCATTCCTATCGCCCCCAATACTTCCTATTATCACTATTATAGATCCAACGGATTGGTCAGATCTCCGGGTGGGTATTTGGGTGAAGATATCGATGTGTTGTACGACTTTATTCACAGCGGTGATGTTTCTAAGAGAGCTTACAATAATAAAACCGTACGAGATACAGAAATGGCAGCTGGTCTTGATAGACAAACAGGAGATTACAATGATTTTTGGGCTGGCAGGGACTACCTCAATGACATGAAGCCATTCAAAGCAGCCTTATTCATGTCTCACGGTTTTAATGATTGGAACGTAATGCCAGAGCATAGTTACCGAATTTATAAGAAAGCTAAAGAGATGGGAGTTCCGTCTATGATTTTCTACCATCAACTTGGTCATGGTGGCCCGCCTCCTTTTTCGATGATGAATAGATGGTTTACCCGTTACCTTCATGGAAGTGAAAATGGCGTAGAGAAAGATCAACGTGCATGGATCGTAAGAGAAAATGATGATCGTCTCAAACCTACACCATATGCGGATTACCCAAATCCAAAGGCTGAAGATGTTACGCTGTATCTAGAAGCAGGAGCTCCTGGTGCTGGCCAGTTGAGCACTCAAGCAAAAAAATCTAACAAAACAAAAGAGAAAATAATTGACAATTATTCCTTCAGTGGCGCTACACTCGCTCAAGCCGAATTTACTGACCACAGACTTTTATACCTTACGCCCATATTAAAAGCTCCTTTGCATTTATCTGGTCTGGCATCTATTAAAATAAAATTGGCGTCAAATAAACCTGCAGCCAATTTATCGGTATGGTTGGTTTCACTTCCGTGGAATGATTCCCGCAACGCTAAAATTACAGACAATATCATCACCAGAGGTTGGGCCGATCCCCAAAATCATGCTTCCATAAGAAAAGGCGAACCTTTGACTCCCGGAAAATTCTATGAAGTATCTTTTGATTTACAACCAGATGATCAAATCATTCCAGAGGGTCAGCAAATTGGTCTTTTGATTTTTTCATCTGATCGAGAATTTACGCTATTGCCCAAACCAGGTACAGAATTGACGGTGGATCTGGGTGGAACTATATTGAAGTTGCCTGTTGTTGGTGGGCAAAAAGCATTTGATGCTGCGATTAAATAGGTCTCCATTATGTGTTGGAGGAGCAAAAGTTAAAGAAGAGATAAAGCTTTGTCGATCAACCTCTTTTTAAGCTTCAAAATGCTATCCATATCTGGAATGTCCAACTTTTCACCATCAATATCTATTTTATGGCTGGTTGCTGTGATGTATAAATCACATACTTTCTTTTTCATATTATCATCTATCAAAATGCAAAATTTACCTTTCAAATCCCGATATCCTATTGAATCTGAATTGATTTGCTTTTGATGCGCCAAAATAGTTTTAATGATGTGAAAAACCTTTAATTCCTCATCCGTTGTGAAGATTCCTGAATTGGCTTTATTTGATTCATCAATAATTAATCTGTCTAATGCCGATTTAATCGAAACAGAATTTATTAGTTCTTTTATCTGTTTTTCAATTGATTCAGTGAGCTTTTTACCATTCATATGAGAAAATATGGCTTTTACAAGCTCTCTTGATGGGTTTGACAATTCCTTATAAAAAGCTTCTGTAAAACCCTCTAGAAAAAACGAATCCTGTGCCGCTTCAATTAAACTTGTTACATCAATAGAGGTGGCATAAAATTCTGCCAATTTTTCTAAATTATTGCCCTCAACGTATTCCCAATTAAAAACATAAAATGGAGTTGGGTGTAATGCGGATCCTGCACTTGTAGTGTTTCTGCAATAAAATCTAAATTCAATTCCATTTGTAACAACTCCAATTTTGCAGCTTTGTGTATTATTGAAGTAATCATTTAGTTGAGAAGTATGCTTATCATTAAGTTTAACGCCGGCTTTTTTTACCTCGATGATTATCTCAGGTTTATTTTTGAACAAGATGGCATAATCAACTTTTCTACCTTTTAAATTGGCAAAATCCGCATCGTACTCAGGAATTAAATTTCCATTTTCAAAACCTCTCAAAAATCGAAGTATCTCAAAAAAAGGCTCTACAAGATACATCCTGGTTTTTGCCTCATTATCCGATAATTCTACAGCCTTTTCAAATTCAAAAGCAGAAAGTGATTTCTTAATTTCTTTTACAATTTGTTGAATATTTGCCATACTCGGAAATTTATAGGTGACTTAACATTATCAAAATCATTAATATTAACAAATATAACAACAATACACAATTAAATTATGGCATTCTCCCTAAAAAATATCATTTCAAAGAATAAAGGTCAAAATGGCAAATTCATAATCATTCATTCATATTTATAATTCAATATGAAATGCTCCCAAAAAGACGAGAAAATCTTTACCCACGGCCATAAACCTCCATATAAACTGCTCCTTCCCCATCAAAAAATTGATGGGTCGGTAAATATTTTTGTCCAAAAAATCCTCATTTTTCAATCGCGATAAATAAATGACAATTTCCTGACTTCTGGAAACGAAAGCTTTCAAAGAATAAAAAGGAAGATGGTCAAAAAGTAACAAAGTCACTTTTGGCACATTAAATACTATTGTAAATTAAACCTTTATTTACAGAGTAATTCTTTCAATTGTGTTAAAAGAATTGTATGCTTTTCTGGATTACTGTCTTTCAGTTTTCTTAGATTTGCAAGCTTCCATTGCACTGAGGGAAATCTCTCTAAATCGTGTTGAGACCAATCCGGCTCGCAATTTTTAAAGCCAATGAGAAAGGTTTTATCCTCAGATGTAAGTATTTTTTGAATCTCATCTATTAGAATTTTACGTGCTATTTCAAAGTCTTCATAATTAAATTCTTGGTCACTCATGCCCGCAAATTGATTATCCATTGATTTGCGCTGATCTAATTCGTTTGGTTTAAGCAACTCATTCATTGGCCGAACACTTCCTAAAAGACATAACAGGAAACCATTTTTAATATCTTGGGTTATACCTTCATTTGCTAGAAGCGTTTTTATATCAAATAAATCTCTTGGATGCTGACGGTCTAAAGCGGCACAAATCTTACCACCAAACAATTGTCCAAAGGGAACGATTGGCATACTTACAAAAGCATTATATAATTTTTGAGCCCTGGGGCAAAGATTTATGTATTTCGGCTCTGAAATGGAACCACGAACCACTAGATTCACTTCAATTTTCACATCAACAGCATCCCGGAAGATAAATAATTTTCCAATTTCAGTTTTACTCTGTACCTGGGTGTTAACAATTATTTGCTCTATTCGTTTTTTAATTCGAAACAATGCAAAATGGATGTTATTTAAAGATGTTTGACGATCCTCTATTGGCAAATAGGTTAAATCAATATCTACTGACAATCTTGGCATATCTCTTATAAAAAGATTTATCGCTGTCCCGCCATGTAAAGCAAAACATTTT
>JADKBO010000049.1 GCA_016715105.1 Saprospiraceae bacterium
GTGACCTTGTAAAGTTTGGAAATATTTATAAGTTTGATATAGGTCAAGCAGTCAAAGTAAGGTTGGGTTATTTTGTAGATGAAGTTGAAGCCAGATCTGTTCTTACAAAAATAAAATTGAAAGGTTATCCAGACGCTTTTGTAGTTTCAAATCCATTGAATACTTCAGATATGGAATTGGTATTATCTACATATGATGTAAATAGAGCCAATGTGCAACCTTCAGAGCCAAAAACAGATGTCAAAAAACCAGAAGCTCCAAGAGTAACGAATGATATTCATGACAGCAATATTTCTTACAAAATCAGGCTGGCAAGTTATGAGGACCCAATCTGGTTTGACCTGAAAAAAGTAAACGATCTTGGTCATATTGAGCAATGGAGTAAAGGAACATGGACAATATTTGTCATCAGTGGTTTTAAAAATTTCCAAGATGCAGAACAAGCAAGAGTTAAAGCAGTCAATCGTGGATTTACCAGTGCAGAAGTTGTCATTGATAATGGCGGCGTGATAGAAAGCATTAAGAAAAATTAGTCGGATTTATAAATGAAATGAGCTACTCAGACGTCAATTCTGGGTGGCTTTTTTATTGAAATATACCTAGAAAAATAAAATTTTATTTTCGAAAAAGCATAATAAATATATGTCTTAATTGACTAATAAACTGATGGAAAATCATTTATGATTGGTTATTTTCTTTCATATATTTTCGTGGATTTTGATCTTCAAATAAGACATTTCAAGAGTACACACACAAAAAAAAAAAAGCGCTTTGAAAGAATCAAGCGCTTTTTATATAGTTACCTTTTAAGTTTATAAACTACTTGTTTGGCTGAGGAGTATACCTTAAATATGGTTTCACTTCATTCACACCTTTTGGAAATTTCAGAATTGCATCTGCTGTACTTACTGAAGGTACCACTATTGTATCATCGCCATCTTGCCAATCAGCAGGTGTGGCAACAGAATACTTAGCAGTAAGTTGTAATGAATCAATGACCCTTAAGAGTTCGTTGAAATTTCTGCCAGTTGAAGCCGGATAGGTGAGTGTAAGTTTCACTTTTTTGTCTGGACCAATAATAAATACTGATCGTACTGTTGCTTTCTCCGATGCATTAGGATGTATCATGTCGTAAAGAGTTGCAACTGTCCTGTTTTCATCTGCAATGATCGGGAAGTTCATTTTTACATGATTTACCTCCTCAATATCAGGAATCCACTTATTATGGCTGTCCAAATTATCTACAGAAACTGCAATAACTTTGACTCCTTTTTTTTCAAATTCTCCTTTAAGTAGAGCTGTTTTTCCTAGTTCGGTTGTACAAACTGGTGTAAAATCAGCAGGGTGTGAAAATAATAAGCCCCATGAATCGCCCAACCATTCATGAAAATCGATTTGTCCCTGAGTAGTGTCAGCTTGAAAATTTGGTGCTATATCTCCTAATCTTATTGACATATTCTAGTAATTTTATATAGTTAGTAATACTCTAAAAAACGCTTTTTAAATTTTAAAGTTCAATTTGAATTATAAAATTTCGCTTAACCCAGAATACTGATCAATTGATTGGCTAATTCTGCTCCAACTTTCTCTTGAGCTTCGGCGGTTGAAGCACCAATGTGTGGTGTCAATGATACTTTAGGGTGGGTCAAGATGTCTTCTCTTGGAGTAGGTTCGTTGTCAAAAACATCAACACCTGCAGCTGCAATTTTACCACTATTTAGCGCAGCTAACATTGCATCTTCATTGACTACACCACCTCTTGAGCAATTGATCAAAATGGCACCATCTTTCATTTTTGCAAATTCAGCTTCGTTCATAATGGGTTGTGCCAATCCTGGAACATGCATAGATAGAAAATCAGCTTTACTCAATACCTCATCCATGCTAGATTTCTGAATAGTGATCGTTGCTTTGTATTGACTGTTGCCAATGGTAAGATCCACACTGTCAACAAAAGGATCAAATGCAATAACTTCCATTCCTAAGCCAAGGCCCATTTTCATGGTCTCTTGACCTATTCTGCCCATACCAATAACACCCAGCGTTTTACCCTCGATTTCAATGCCTTTTGCATAAGCCTTTTTCAAAGCATTAAATTCAGTTGCTCCTTTGGTAGGCATTGCTTGGTTTGATTTGTTTAAAAATCTAACTATACCCAATAAATGACCGAATACCAATTCAGCTACTGATCTTGATGAAGCAGCAGGTGTATTGATGACTTTGATCCCTTTTGATTTAGCATATTCTACGTCGATGTTGTCTAGACCAACACCACCTCTAGCGATCACTTTTAAATTTGGACAAGCATCAATGAGATCTTTTCTCACTTTTGTAGCACTTCTCACACAAATTGCGTCATAAGCATTGAGTTTTTCAATCAATTGATCTTGTGGAATATTGTTCATATCCACTATAAAACCAGCAGCTTCAAGCATTACTTTACCTGATTCTTCGATTCCGTCATTCACTAATATTCTTGCCATTATTGTATTTTTTAAATTTGAGTGCAAAGAAAGACAAAATCATCCTAAGTCTCAGAACTGAGCACTCCAATTTTACATGTATTTCACGATTTGATAAAAATTTAACTTGTTGACGTAATAAATAGTTGATTAACTGAAAAATACGTTATATATTTGTTTTATGAGTATACCATTTTTCCTTCGGTTATGGACCTTATTATCAAACAGAGTAGGGCTTATTTTTGGTGTTATAATGCATTTGTTTGGTTTTAATATTTATTGCCAAGGGGAGATAGATCAACCATTTGAAAACCAAGATTCCATCCTTTTGTCATACTACGATAGTGGCGATTTTCAGCTAAGTAAAACCTATGCTTTAGATATTTTGAAAAAGGATAGTCTGAATCAAGTAAGTTTAGGAGTGTTGGCACAGATATATGAGTCAGAGCAAAACATCGCAAAGGCTATTAAGTATCATACCATTCGTTTCAAACAAGATAGCACCAATGCAAAAATTTGCCGGAAACTAGGACAGTTATATGCTGAGGCTGAAATCTTCAGAGAAGCTCATTTCTATTACAGATTAGCCAATAAATTGAATGACAGAGACATGTTGGCAATCAAAGGCCTCATTGACATTTATTTGATTACAGAAAACTTGGCTAATGCTGATTCTCTCATCATTGTTGGAATGGAAATAGACAGCAATAATGTGGGCTTACTTTTAGCGCGGGCTCGAGTTTCTTACAAAATGAAGGATATGAATGTGGTGGTCACAGCTTTGGATAAAGCGGGTAATATGACCAATCTCAATAATTATTATCTCCGAATGTTGGGTTACGCCAATCTTCAAATTGACTCATTGGAGAAAGCAGTGTATTATCTGAAGGCTGCTTTGGAAACTGATCGTAACCCGGAATTCACATATTATTATCTGGCTTTAGCCCATGAAAGATTGAATGAACCTACGATCGCCGCTAATTATTATGAAGAAGCTATCGAAGCGGGTATTTCTAAAGAACTTCATACCTATTATCAGCGTTTGGGAATGCTGATGGTGCGGGAAGAAAAATATAAAGAAGCTTATGCTTATTTGTCAGAAGCATTAACACTCAGGAGAGATTCAATTTCTCTGTACTTTATGGCCTTAACTTGTGATCACCGCTTCAAAGACAAGTCAAAGGCATTGACTTATTTTAAGGAATTGCTCAATAATCCCGGAAACTTGGACCCTGCCATGCTGACTTATGCCAAATCCAGAACCCAATTATTGGAGGAAGAGTTGCATCAGAAAGGGTCAAACCAAATAAATAGACTTTTTCTGTTCTTGCCAGACCAAAAACAAGTCCAATTGAGGGTTTGATATCCAGAAACTTTTCTAATTCAGTTACTTTTTTATCTTTGAATCCGATGAAATTATATTCTGACACACCAATATATTCAAGATTATTTGAATACAGAATGGAGTATATTATATACCTTTGCAAAATAAAATAATGAATATGAAGCGCAAATATAAATCTCATCCATGGCATGGAATTGACCCGGGGCAAGCTGCTCCAGATATTTTGACTGCTTTTATCGAAATTATCCCTAGTGATACGGTCAAATACGAAATTGACAAGGAATCTGGATATCTGAAAGTAGACAGACCACAAAAATTCAGCAACATTGTTCCAGCACTTTATGGTTTCATTCCCAAGACTTATTGTGCAGAGAAAGTTGCCAAACTATGTGAAGAGGCAACCGGTCATACCAATATTATAGGTGATGAGGATCCATTGGATATCTGTGTATTGACAGAAAGAGAAATTACCCATGGTGACATCATTGTAAGGGCCATTCCTATTGGTGGTTTCCGCATGCTAGATAATGGGGAAGCAGACGATAAAATCATCGCCACACTGATGTATGATGAAGTTTACTCAGCTTGGACAGATATAGATAAAGTACCACCTGGAGTCATCAACGGGCTTAAACACTACTTCCTCACTTATAAACAACTTCCTGACGCACCTTCAAAAATTGAAATCGCGGAGGTTTATGGTAGAGAAAAGGCGCATGAAGTTATCAAAGCCAGTATGCAGGATTATAAGTTACACTTTGGTAAAAAAGAATATGTTGTCACTCCATAGGAGATGAAACTTTGACTTTCAAGATTTTAATTCCATTGGAATGCAATGTATCTGCAGGCTTTTCTGCCCAAGTTTCGGATAGCATGAGGAATATGTGATGCTGCGTAGTATACATTTCCTGGTTTAGCTTTGTAAACTTTACTGCCAATTTCCATTTCTGTTTCACCTTCAAAAATGATGATGATTTCTTCAGCAAAATGAGTGTGTGGATCATGGCTTTTGATGCCTTGGTTGAGTGTTGTCATGTGCATTTCAAAATAAGGACACATAGCAGAAGCACTGTTGAAATAATTCCGTACACCACCTCGATCATGTGGTTCAAAATTGACTTCACTAAAGTTTTTGATGAAACTCGTCAACGGTTTCTTTGCTTTGCCATTATTTGGTACAAATGAATTAAAATCTACCACATAATAAGAAGCTTCTACGTCAGATGTTTTTAGCTCTATTTTTTCGCCAGGTGAAACCAAAGCAATGCTTCCAGAATTAAAATTAGCTGAAGTTGCTGTGGCCATATTTGCTGTCAAATTGCCAGCGTAGCCAATTACCATTACCTCTTTGTTTTCTGCAGTGATTATTTTACTTGAATGAGGAGAAAGTGTTTGCAATTGAACTTCAAATTGTTTCAAATGCGTTGTAGGACCACTCATCAAATCAACTGGCAGTGTATATACCTTTGAAGGCAAAGTTTGCCGCACAACATCCTTCCACAACCATTCCAACGATTCTGGCAAAATGTATCCGCCATGTTTGCCATTATGAGCACCCTTGCCAGTGACAAATTCGTAATCGTAACCTTTATATTTTAGTGAAGCTGCCATTTGATTGTTTGCAAACCACCAGTTACCATGTTCATTGTCCAAATCATTTTCACCGTCTTGGAGAAAAACACGGATATCTTTTTTATCGGTTTTTCTGATCATGGCTTCATAATTATGCCCACCCCGGATATTGGTAAAACTACCGATATGACTGAGGACTTTTTGAAATTTATCTGGGAAAAACCAAGCGACACCAAAGGCAGCAATGGCCCCAGAACTCAAGCCACTTATAGCATGCATATTTGCACTTTTAGAAATATTAAATCGAGCATGGACCATTGGCATGACTTCTTCTAAAATAAAATTGCCATAACGTGGGCTTACAGAATCATACTCAATACTTCTATTACTGTTGCGGTAGGGATTTTCAGGTCTAGGCTTTCCTAGATCATGTCCAGGGTTGATGAATACAGCAATGGTTACTGGCATCTTGCCCTGACTGATTAAATTTTCAAAAACTGTCGGAACCCGGAAATCACCATCAGCTTTCGCATAACTATGCCCATCCTGGAAAATCATCAAGGCAGCCGGTTCTTGAGGATTATAAGCCGAAGGTACATAGAAAGATATGTCTCTGATGGTATTGGGGTATATCTTGCTAATCAATGAATCATAGTACATCTGGCCCTCATTGATCGTTGGATATTTCGCCGAATTGAGATTCAGTGGGTACTGCTCCTCCTGGGCATGTAATGAAACAAAAAGGCAGACTGAGGCAATAAGAAAAATACCTCTAAATGATTTTAATAGCATTTTGATTTGAATTTATATTTGTTTCCATCATCTAATCTTCAATCAGATCTTGGACAATTTTATAAATAATACATTAAAGATGGTTATGTGGCTTGACAAAGTTAAAAAAAACGTGGTGCTCTGTGATTTTTTAATTTCTTTTGTGTGTCTGAAGAAAGAAATATGGATTTTGATAAAGAACATTATTACAAAATTCCTGAAAAGGTATCATTTGATTTTGCTCAAAAACGGTTATTGTGCATTGTGAAGCGCGAGCAATATGGAGAACAGCCTCAAGCTACACTAGCTGCAATTTCAAAAGCTATCAAATTGACTTTTGAAGAAGATGTAGCTGTTGTGATCTTAGAAAAGGATCAAAAGATCTCTTTGGGTGAAGCTTTGGTAAAATTTGATGTGGTCATTTATTTTGGTGTAAATCCTGAGCACACAGGTTTGAATATAGATGCAAAACTGTATCGTATTTTTAGCATGGAAAGCGTTCAATTGTTGATCGCGCACAACCTTATGGATATTGCTGGTGATAAAAATAAAAAATTGTACTTGTGGAAATGTCTGCAAATGCTTTTTGAAATGTAATTCATTGAGCATTATTTGAAGGTATAGTTCTGAAAATCAGAATGTTAGAATGAAATCTTCAATGACTCTTGGGAAAAATTCATGTTCGATTTCTAGCACTTTTTTAGCAATGATTTCGGCGCTGTCGTCAGCTTCAAGCTGAACTTTTCTTTGGAAAATGACTCGACCTCTATCATATTCTTCATTGACTAGGTGGATGGTGATGCCACTTTCTGATTCTGAATTGGCTTTTACCGCCTCATGTACATGATGACCATACATGCCTTTTCCACCATATTTTGGAAGTAGGGAAGGGTGGATATTGATGATCCTATTTGGATAAGCTTTGATGAGGTATTCAGGCAACATCCAAAGAAATCCCGCGAGAATAATGAAATCAATGCGCTCTTTCTTCAGGACCTTTAAAAAGTCTTGACTTTCATAAAAATATGCACGATCGAAAGCAAATTTATGGACCTGATATTCATCGGCAATATCCAAGACTTTAGCTTTGGCTTTATTACTTGCAATGAGTCTGACGGCAATGTCTTCGCTATTGGAGAAGTATTCAACAATTTTTCTTGCATTACTTCCTGTCCCGGAAGCAAGGATGGCAATATTTGTCACAAATTATTGCTTTAGAATTTCAAAATACTTGGATTGTGAAGGATTGATTTTCATCAATAAATCATGGATCCGAGTTTTTTGATTGCCATCGGCCACCTTAAATATTTCTACCAATTCTGATCTTTTTGCATCAGCGAAAATTTGTAAAGCCAGACAGTTGGGATAGGATTGGAAAACTTGATCTAAAGCACTGATATTACTCACCAAAATTGCTCTTTGTTTATCAGGATCCATATACATATTATCCATGATCTTTCGGTGATAGTCATAACTGAAAGCCCTCACAGGTCTTACTCTTGTGTCCAGAAAATCATTAACTATCCAATATTTGTTACGAGTTACTGTGAGACCACTACTCCAACTAGGGTCGTTATTTTGCATACTAGCAGGTAATGCGCTTCTTACTTCACGAGCCATGATGTAATAATCTTCGCCACCATACAGACTAAAGCTGTCATAATCTAAGCCCAACATGATGTAGGCATAGAAGGTAAAAGTGCTACTCAGATTATCGTAAAATATATTATCGGATTTTTGTAAAACTTGTCCCACATTAAAGGAGAAACTAAAATTTGCATCAGTAAAGCTAAACATGTCCGTATCATACATGGTTTTGAAAACCGGACGCGCTGTTTTGATGGTTATGTCAGCGACATAATTGTTTAAGCTCGGTTCTTCTTTTACAATGACCGGGGCATAATCATCATTTGTCCATTTTGTCCTGTTTAAAAACTCGGAAATGGTCTGTTCTAAGTTCCTGAATATTTGAGCATCAGAAAGCATTGAGGTGTTTGATTGACTCACACTGACCTTGATATCAAATTCTTGAGCATTGAGACAAATATTGGATATCATCACCAAAAGGAGAGTCAGACTATATTTTATTGAATTTATTAGAAGATTGCGCAACATGTTCGAGTTTAAAAGCTTCACTTCTATACGAAGTTGTAAATAGTTTTATTTTTCGAGGAGGTGAGAAATTAGGAATTCGACGATGTCTTTGGCCACATCATTTTTTGATTTGAGCTCAAAGTCATTGACTTTGCCATTGCTTTCTATGATTTTTATTTTGTTGGTATCGTGTTTGAATCCTGCTCCAGGATCATTCAAAGAATTGAGAACTAGAAAGTCAAAGTTTTTTTTCTGCAATTTCTTTTGCCCATTTGCTTCTTCGTTTTCTGTTTCCAAAGCAAAACCAACGTGGATTTGATCATTTCTTTTTTGTTGACCTAGCTGGTAGGCAATATCCACGTTTTTGACAAGGGTCAAATGTAGTTCTGAATCACTCTTTTTTATTTTTTGTGTGGCTACTTCACTTGGCCTATAATCAGCAACTGCGGCTGCAAAAATAGAGACATCTACCGAGGCATGTACTTTTTGACAGGCAGCATACATTTCTTCTGCTGATGTACAATTGGTGACATTGATTCCCTGGTGTTGAATATCCAATTGATTGGGTCCGATCACCAGTTCTACCAATCCTCCTTTGTTTGCTATGGTTTCTGCGATGGCAAGTCCCATTTTTCCGGAACTGTGGTTTCCAATAAACCTCACGGGATCAATCGCTTCATAAGTTGGTCCAGCGGTGATGAGAAACTTTTTACCTTTCAATTCATCACTAGCAGCAATAGTATATTGAATATATTCGAAAATTTCTTCAGGTTCTGCCAACCTACCTTCACCAACTAAACCACTAGCCAGTTCACCATACTTTGCATGAATGATTTGATTGCCAAATGATTGCAGTCTTTTTAAATTGTGAATGGTCGAAGGATGTTTGTACATGTCCAAATCCATTGCTGGACAAAATACAACTGGACACTTGGCAGAAAGGTAAGTTGCCAAAAGCATATTATCGCTGATTCCATTGGCTGCTTTTGCGATGGTGTTTGCACTGGCAGGAGCAACGATCATATAATCTGCCCAAATGCCAAGAGAAACATGATTATTCCAAGTATCATCCTTAAAGAAATCCACCAAAACCTCATTTTCACTGAGCGTCGCAAAAGATAGTGGGGCCACAAAATGACAAGCTGCGGGTGACATGATAACCTTCACCTCGCAGCCTGCTTTTTTCAGTAATCTGACCAATAAAAGAGATTTGTAAGCGGCAATACTTCCTGTGACTGCCACAATGATCTTTTTACCAGTCATTGTTCCCATTTTATTGATTACTCACCCGAATTTTCAGGTGTGTTTTTGTATCTAAACGTAAATTCTTCATTCATGAACTCTTCAATCGCAATGATTACTGGATTGGGCAATCGCTCATAAAATTTTGAAATTTCGATTTGCTCTTTGTTTTCGTGAATTTCTTCAATCGTGTCAGTACTTACAGAGAATTCATCCAATTTGGTGTGTAACTCATGTTTGATATCAACAGAGATTTGATTTGCTCTCTTGGTGATTACAGCAAGCGTTTCATATATATTTTTACTTTCTGTCAAGAATTTCTTTACATCTCTTGCTCTGATGTTTGGCTCTAAAGACTGTACTTTTGATTTAATATCTGTCATGCTCCTAAATTTTTTAATTGAACTAAGCTTTTTTCCAAAATTTGTTTCACATCATTTTTGAAGGACTTTTTGGAAATTTTCTCTAAATATTTGTTACAAAGTGTTACGGTTTCATTGTAACGTTCTTCTCTTTTTTCGATTACAGAGTTACTTGCTAGCTCGTAACTTGATTTGATCATCAAAAATTGTGCTTCCTCTTCAAATGAAGATCCTGGGAAATTGCCAAGATGATTCTGAAAAGATCTTACAGCTGACTCGTAATAACCCATGTCAAAATATTGCTGGGCTTGGTTGAAGGATTTTTGTTCTAATTTAGCCCTCATTTCATCAATCAACTTGTTGCACTGGACAACTCGCGGACTATTTGGGTAGGCATTGATAAATTCTTGAAATTCTTCAATGGCCTTTACTGACGGTGTTTGGTCAAGTCTGAAAGAAGGAGAAAGCTTATATTTTGAATAAGCTGACATAAAATATGCTTCTTCTCGCTTTGGGCTATTTTGGAAAGTAGTACAAAAGGTTTTGAAATATTGTGAGGCTGTAGTGAAATCTGATGTATTGTAGTAAGTATAAGCAAAGTTGAAATAAATATCCTCGGCTTCTGCCTTTCCTCTAAAATATTGTATTGATAATTCGTACAATGCCTGAGCATTATAGTTGTCACCATCTTTAAAATATTGATGTGCTTTTTGAGAATCAATTCAGGATCATTGCTGGTCCTTATTTTCTCAAATTCTGTTGAACAGCTGGTTACAGAAAGCAACAAACAAATTATAAAATATGAAAATATATATCTCTTTAAAGCCACCTGCGATTTTTTAAACGTGCAAAATTAATATTTTTCTTTGAAAACGCTGGAAAAAATTAAAATAAGACCGAGTAATGTCTTGTTTAAAGATTTATTAACGGTTGAAAGCTTACTTTTTTTCTTTTAAGGAAGACAAGCTTATAAAAAAAAACCCTGACACTTTGAGAGAGCCAGGGTAAAATCAAGAGAATTACAAAACTTAAATCTTTATAATCTTATAGACTGATGTTCTATTTCTGTATGCAAGTTTAACAAAATAAATTGAATTTGGAAGTGCTTCGGTATTCAATTGTATTAAATATTTTTCTTTGTTATATTTAATGTATTTGCTCTCAGGTAATTTTTGACCGTTGAAGTTAAACAACTCAATGTTAAAATCTTCGATTGCGCCATCTGTTGATTCCAGATAAATATATTCTGAAAAAGGATTTGGGTAAATCTTTATTCCGAAGTCTTCCAGATCTTCATTGTTGGTCAATAAGAAGGATTTTTGTATTTGGCAATTGCTTGCGTCAAAAACCGTGAGGACAAAATTGCCTTCGATAACGTCATCAAAAATGGGTACTGATTTAAAAGTTCTTCCTCCATCTAGTGAATAAAGGTATGGTGGCTTTCCCCCAGTTACTGTAAAAACTACCTGAAGTTTTCCATTGGGCTTTTTGACAATAGTGTCAACTACGACTTCCATTGGAGGCTGTATTCCTAAATTCACATTTTTACTTTGTAAACATCTTGATCCATTATCTTCAATGGTCAATACATAAAATCCAGGAACAAGGTTGGCTACATCTGAGGCGGTTTTGTTTCCATTGATGTAAAAATTGTATACACCGCTGCCGCCAGAAGCCTGCATTACTACTCTGCCCGAGGGATTGTCACTACAAAATGCATCCAAAATTAAAAAATTGGTTTCCAAGCCACCCACTTGGCTATTGAAAATAGGTTGGGCGAGTTGATCTGTACAGCCTCTAGAATCTGTAATAGAAACAAAAAACTTTCCTGTCCCTTGTCCAATAAATGTATTTTGGGTACTAGATATATTGCCAACTGTATAGGTGATTGGAGCGGTACCACCCGTTGCCATTACAATAATCTTGCTGGTATCTGGTGCAAAACAAGGCATCTGGGTCGTGATGACGCTGTCAATTCTTAAAGGATTGGGAGCAACGATATTGATTTCCTTTTCAAAAACACAGCCTGTGCTATCTTCTATGTATAGCGTGTAGTTGTTGGGGGCTAGGTTGGTAAATTCGCCAGTTTTATTCAAAGTACCACCTAGTAAATAGCTGTAAATTTTCAGACTATCAGATGGACCAACTCTGTAAACGCCATCCGTACGCCCAAAACATGATGGTTGTATCAGTGTTTCAGGTATCTTTTTTAAAAACTTCTTCTTTTTTACTTCGAAAACAAGTGAGTCCGTGCAACTGTTTGCGTCCCGGACCACGACTTTATAAATGCCTGATAAGACATCTAAAAATACACCCGAATTGTTGCTGGGAAAATTAGTGAGACTATATTGATAACCGTTGGCATTGATAACGCCACCTTTTGCCTTTATGGAAACCCCTATATCTGAAGTTTCTTCCGTACAGCCAAAATACGATACGAGGGGCTTTTCTATAACTAGATCCTCTGGTTCAAAAAGAAAGAAGTTTGTAGAATCTGATTTACCTTGACTATCCACAACTTTCAATTTATAATTTCCTCCTTTGAGACCAGTGAATAAACTCGTGTCTTTTAAGGCATCATTAATATAAAATTTATAAGGAGGCAAGCCTCCTTGAAATAATAATTCCAAACTTCCTGTAGGTAGGCCAAAACATTTTGGCAATACACGACTCACACCAAGCAATCTTAAAGGTGGTATTTTGGAACATTCTGGAGCTTTATTTGAAACCGTCAAATTAAATCTGGAGGTCGATAAAATTTCGGACATATAAGCCACTTGCTCTGCGGTAAAAGCATTGACGCATGAATCTGCGGTGTAATCCATGTAATTCATGAACATATCACCTTGATTATTACAGCTTAGTTTTGGATGAACAGGACAACCAATGTTGGCTGTATCTTGAGGAGGTGTGTCCGCAATACCATCGTCGTTGTTACAACCATCTTCTCCCCAAATGTGCTTCAAACCCAGGAAATGACCTACTTCATGTACTAGCGTTCTTCCAGCATTGTACGTATTTTCTGTACCACCAAAGTTTTTAACATTGATTACCACACCATCGAGGATTTCATCTGGCAAAGAAGTAGTAGATGGAATGTAAGAATAGCCAAAATTGCCATCTTCCAATTTCGTAACATATATATTTAAATAATCGGACCTTGGCCAACCTGTGGCTTCCTTTATGGCAAATTCATTTGCTGTGAATGGTAAACTTGATGAATACCTCGTAATTCCATCTGTATTTCCACCAAACGGATCGATTTGAGCCAAACAAAAATAAATATCGAGTCCTCCTGTTGAAAAAGAGTCTGGTGTTCTGGTTGAATCTGAATTGTATCTATTGAAATCTCTATTTAAAACAGCAATCTGGTCTCGTATAACATCTGCAGAGATATTGTCATCGGTTCCAACTTGTTGTCTTGGGGTATGTACGACCACTACATGGACAGGTATTATGGCGGTGGCCTTTTGAGTCCGAGTTTTGACTTCCCGATTTGCAAAGGCCAATAGTGAAGAATCTATGGATGCTTTCAACAATGGTTGAAGAACTTGCATTCTTTCATCCGTCAAACATTTTCCTTTTTGACCATTCAGCGCATTAGTAAATACACCAAATAAACAACAAATCAGAATTAAAAAAAGGGGTAATATTTTTTTCTTCATTTTACACGACTCTATACCAAAGCAAATATATGATAAATATATTTAATATATAAATTCACAAATGATTAATTTGCAAGTTCTTGTTGATCAAAAGTTTCGTAAATAGAAGGCAAGCTCAATTTTTATCTTTCAGAAATAGTAAAAACCAATTTCTTCTTGCGAATTTATTCGTTTTCTTTATCCACTCAAATTCATAATTCTTAGGTGAAATTCTATTGCTTTTTAGAACTTGATAAAATTTGTTTTACTCAACAAATTTGGTCAGATTTCTTTTTCTTAGAGTAAAATCATTCAAAAATCAGCAAAAACAATGTAAAAAAGGAATTCAAAACAAATAAATGACCACTAAAACAGCATATTATTTCCACCCAAGACCCCCGTTGATGATCACAAAAAATGCCATGATGATGAGAGGAATGAGTGCAATGAGTGCAATTGCTACGAAGAAAGATCTCTTGACCCTTGATTTTTCTATCATTTCAGAAATAACTGCAACAACAAAAACACCAAAAGCAATGACAAAAATAACCCCACTTAGCAAAGTTGCGAGATATTCATTTGTCAGCCATATCATGAATAAAATAACTGTTTCTAGCAGCAATGCAATCCAGATATAAAGGTTGAAGTTATTTGATTCAGTTTTAGACACGAGTTTTTACGTTTACTTATGAAGACGTAAATTTGGTGAGATTTCTCAAATAATAACAATTTATTATCGTTATTCGTCTTGCTTCTTTCGTTTGAAAAGGAGATTTATATAATTAAAGGTATGAGGTATTTAGTTTTTATGTTTTTTGTCATGAGTTGTTTCACTGCAAAAGCACAGTCTAAAGCAGAGGCAATCAGATTACAAGATAGCACTTATCAATCCAATATCAGAAAGTCAAGGATCAATGGCGTTTACATTCCAAAGGACATGACAGAAGCCTTAAAAGAGTTAGATGAGCTTTCTCCGGCAGAGTCAAAAACTAAGCTGAGATTGGCCAGCGAGGATGTCATTGCGCAAAAATTGCATTTTGGTCTGGGAAGATGGATGGCGCATAATTGGAATTTTGACGACGGTTCTAGGTTTTCGCACTTCCTTACGGGAATGAATTTGAGATATTCAGAAGACATGATAGATTTCATGTTGAGAATGTACCACAGGCATTTGTCCAATAAACCATTGGATGCAGAAAAAACTGCAGCAAAGTACCAAGAAGCACGAGATAAGAAATTTCAGGAAGAAATGAAAGCCAAGCTGGGTGTTGATTCTGTCATCATTAAAAAATGGTAAAATTTATCAGCTTTAGGTGTACAATAATGGTGAAATGAGATGGACTTTGAAGGTATTTGGTTGACTTTCAAAATTGATTTGTCCTCCGATATTTTTAGCCCTATTACCCATGCTTATTAAACCTATGCTCAATCCTTGATCATTGTTTATTACTTCTTCTGCAGTTCCGTCATTCTTTATGATCAGTTCAAATTTTCCACGGTCTTGTTGAAAGGTAACTTCCACATAAGACGGATTGGCATGTTTGATGATGTTTGTAAGCGCCTCTTTAAAAATTAGAAAAAGTTCTTTTCTGGTCTTGATGTTGAGTTTTTGTAAGTTATCCAATTTACTTAGAAATTTTATTTCCACCGATCTATTTTGCAATAGGTTATAGGCAAAATCTTTACATCTATCAATGAGGTGTTCTACCAAATCATTTCCTGGGTTTACAGACCAAATAGTGTCTCTGACAAGTTGCAGTGCGGCTTTTGTGTCAGCAGCAATACCTTGGAAATCAACATCTTCGCTATTTTTATCCAACATTTGAGCTTTCATGCTGATACTAGTCAAGGCAGACCCCAATTGGTCATGTAAATCATGGGCAATGCTTTCTCGCAATTTCTCATAATCACTTTTTTGCTTATATCGGGTTAAGGCATAAATACCAATGGCAAGGAATAAACTGCAGTACAATATCAACCGGAAAATAGGCATTTCCGTAAAATATTGAATACGTTCTATAACGATTTGCTGGTCATATTCTTCCCAATTTCCAGCGATATTTTTGAATTGCAAACGAAGGTTGTATTTCCCTACATCCAAATCATTTATGGAAATATAACCTTCTATATCTTGGTATCTCCAATCAGTATCTTCATTGGTTAGTTGAGCCCTGAGTATCAACTTTTCATTACTCGTTCTGTTACCAAAAGAAAGCCGATGATTTGATTCATGGCTTTTGAGTGTTAATACATTTGGGAATTTTGAAAAGTAAACCAATTTGGTGGTCTTTATATTTCTATCAAAATAGACCATTTTTTGCAGATAAATTGGATTTGACTTTACATAACTGCTTGCAAACAAGTTTTCTACGTCAACTTTTAAAATGCCGTTGATACTACCAAAATACAATCTGGAATCATCTTTAAAATAGGAATATCGATTGAATTCATTGTGATTGATGCCATCAAATACAGTAAATTCTTTGATGGTTTTGAATGTTGAATCCATTAAATACAAACCATTAAAGGTAGCTAACCATAAAAAATTGGCGTCGTCAACGAGTACGCTTGCAATGGCATTTGATTTGATACCGACCTGATCATTGACTTGTTTGAATGTATTTGCAGCTGTATTTAAAACAAAAAGACCATTATGTGCAGATCCTATGAAAACCAAGTTTTTATCTTGGGAAATATGATAAATTTCATCATTACCAATCGCTGAAACCAGATTTTTATATTCAGGAATGGGCTTTTTGTCTTGGCTTAATACTTGTAAGCCATTTTTACTTCCTATAAAAAACAAGTCATCAATTTGTCGAATATAAAAATTGGCAGCATTTTGTTTAGTGATAATATTGGCGAATTGTTCCGTTGTAATATCAAACTCTGCAATACCTATAGAATCTGATAAAAAACCGCAGGTGATGACCCTGTTATTTGATCCCATCGTCATACTCTGAATCCTACCAGGTGCTTGGTAAACCGTTGATTTCCCTGTTGTGGGGTTGACTGAAATCAGGTAATTTTGGGCAGCATCTCCACACGATGCAATAAATAATCTGTCCAGAATCTTTGCGTATAAAAGGTCATTGGTACACTTCAAAAATATCTGACTTCCATTTTGGTCAACTAATTTCAGCGTATCTAATTGACCAGTGTTGGGCTTGTATCTATAAATGGAATTTATTTCTCTTGCCAAGTAGATGTCATCATCCACCTTCACGATCCCGCGCATGCTGAAACCATCTTCTAGATATTTATCATTTTTAAGCGTTTTTGAAAGCAGATTTGTAAAAATTTGTTTTGGAAAAGAAATATGACGCAAGCCAAAATAACCTCCAATAGTTACTTGATTCATGAAGTTTTTTCCAGCAAACGTTTGTAGTGTTTTATCTTCAAGCACGAAATCATCAGGGATACACCTATCGCGAATTCCAAACCTTGATAATTTATATAAAAATCCATTTTTGTCACTCCAAGCAACAAGTGCATTTTGAAAATCATCAAACTTGAGCAGGGCAACAGAAAAATTCTCAATATTGTATAATTGACTGTGAGTCAGTTTTTTTTGAAAGAAGTCCGCTTCATGAATACCGGTAAGATATGGGTGTGCAAAAATTATTTTGTCTTGGAATTTTCCAATGCACATCACATTTTTATTAAAAGTATCTTGTGTTTTTGCTTTTAAAGGAATACAATCCAATTGATTTCCAAATAGATCAAAAACACACAACTTTTCCTCATTGAGATAATAAAGTTTAGTGTTATCAACATAGATGCAAACATTTTGTGGATTTGATACGGATGGAAATTTCTTAAATAGATTTAATCTATTTCCATTAGTTTGAAAAATCCGATGTTCTCCATTTTCTATTGATAAAAGATACAGGTCATTTTGATTTTTGGCAATTTGACGAATTTGATTATTTGGAATGCAATAATCTGAAATGGTGATCATCCCACTGGATGCAATTTGATGTAGACAAGAATCTCCATTTACCAAAAGCAGTAATTGATTTTTATACTCAATCATTTGAGTCACACTATTTTTTAGTGCAACGCTAGGGGAAATACTTTTGATATTGACCGCCCGATCTGCATCATATCGCAGTAATTCTCGCCCACTACCAATCCATGTAAGTTGGTCAGGTCCTTCAAAAACAAATTGAATCTGTCGTTGCGGAATGTTATCAACTTCAGATATTTTATAGGAAAGGGGAGTTTGAGCAAAAGTAAATATTTGCCAATTTAAAATAAAGATTATACTGAGAAATGCTTTTTTGGAATGCACGTGGTCATCTTTGGATTCACAAATTTAATTTTTTTTCTCCACAAGACGAAAAACAGAAATTTGAAAGAGAGCTGCCTGAATATTGTTGTAAACCAGACCCAATATTTTGTGCTTTTCACAGCTTGAAGGAGGTCATTCCTATTTCTTACTTCCAAGTAATATTAGATTATAGCCATTTTCTTTTTTTAAACCAAAGTACCATAGATACTACCATTACAATCATCACACCCCAAGTGATGGGGTATGCATATTCATATTTTAGTTCTGGCATGTGTTCAAAATTCATACCGTATACACCGACAATAAAAGTTATGGGTATAAATATTGAAGTAATGATGGTCAGAAATTCCATGACCTTATTGGTCTTAAGACTGATCATCGACAAGTACATGTCTCTTTGATTAGCATTGAGTTCACGCATGATGTCTACATTCTCTATGACTTGCTCAATGTGATCTTGAAGATCATTAAAATATTTAAAATTGTCTTTATTTATAAGTCCGCTATCACTTCTCAATATTTTGTACACAGCTTCCTTGGTAGGATAAATATGTTTACGCAAATTGATCAACTCATATTTAATATCTTGGATAATTTGGAGGTGTTCATCTTTTGGAGTTTCCAATATCTTGAGTTCAGTGTCTTCTGTTTTTGCATTAAATGATTCCAATAATTCCAGGTATGTATCTACGATCACGTCCAATAATGCAAATGTCAAATAATCCGCTCCTTTCTGTCTCACTTTCTTTGTTTTGTCCTCTAAGCGATCACGAATGAGGTCAAAGACATCACCAGGTTTTTCTTGAAATGACAAAACAAAATTTTTGCCAAGGATAAAACTTACTTGTTCATCATCCACATTCAAAAATACCCCGTCATGTTTGAGTTCCAACATTTTTAGCGTAAAGAAAATATAGTTATCAAATTCGTCACTTTTAGGTCTTTGGAAAGTGTTTAGTAAGTCTTCGATTGTTAGCGGATGGACACCAAAATATTTACAAATTTGATCAACCACATCGACTTCATGAATGGCATTGATGTTAAACCAATGATTTTTTGTTGGGTCAATTGTTGATAAATTATTTAGATCAAACTGTTTATCGACGTGGACACTTTCACAATCATAGGAAATCAACTCAATCCCAGTTTCATGACTTCTTTCTTTGCCGATATATACCGAAGATCCTGGTGGTAAACCTTTTTTTGATATTCTCTTCTTATTAGATTTTTTCTTCATATGACAAGAGTTTCTTGAATCAAACCAAAAGTAATGTATTTGATGGCCTTTGTCGTTTTTGGCATTCAGTTTTATTTAGGCTTAAAAGTAAATAAAACCTTGGTGACATACTAAATTGGATTATAAAAACATTTAATGCTTCACATTCGAAAAGAAAAAAGAAGTACGTATCTTCACATTGCGCTAAAGGTTATATATGCAAGGCATATTCAAATTTTTGAAGTCAAATTGGTTTCATTTTACTATATTATTATTGGCAATTTTGACATTTTGCTATGGCTATTATGTAGACCCATTGCAGAACGAAAGAATTTTCTTGCGCACCGTTTTTCAATTTCATAGAAGGTTATATGACAATACCTTAGGCCATTTGCCCTTCGCGTTTGTGTATGTTTTATTTGTTTTGATTTTGGTTTGGCTTGGTAAAGGCATTTATGATACATTCAGATTTATAAGAGAAAGAAAATATCTGACAATCATTTTGAGGTTGTTTTCCTCAGCAGGGTTAATTTATTTTTTGTTCTACTTTTCATGGGGATTCAATTATAAAAATAGACCAATACACACCCAACTCAATCTTCCTAGAATTGCTGTAGACAGCAATATGGTTTATGCAGATGCTTTACATCTCATCGGTGTCATCAATGCACTTAGGGACTCTTTGAGTTCGGATACTTGTCATCTATCGGAAATGTTGTACAGCGAAGATACTGAAGATCAATTGAGAACTTCTCTCACACAACTCTTCAAAAAATGGTATTTGCCAATAGGTGGAAAAGTGCGGGTGAGGGCAATCGCACCGGATGGAATTCTCTTGCGTATAGCAACAGCTGGGATTTATTTACCTTTTGCAATGGAAGGACACATAGATAAAGGGTTGCCAAAAGTACAATGGCCTTTTGTTATGGCACATGAAATGAGTCATGGTTATGGAATCACAGATGAAGGTGAATGTAATTTTGTGGCTGTTTTGGTTTGTGCCAATGCTAAAGACCCTTACATACGCTACAGTGGTTTATTGTCATATTGGAGGTATATGGCCAATAGTTTGTTGAGAATTGCTCCAACTTTAGGACAAAAATTAGTAGACAAAAGGTCCGTTTCCATAAAAAATGATACAGAGTATATCAAATTGAAGCTCAACAGCTATCCCGACTACTTACCAGTGGTGAGAGATCAAATCTATGATGCATATTTAAAGAAAAATGGAGTTGCATCTGGAATTGAAAGTTATGGTACGGTCATCAATTTGATGCAAAGGTGGCAATTCTCATTTCACAACAGAGATCTATACGAAGAACTCTATGGCTCGGCAAGTTTTACAGGTGAAGATCAGAAAAAGAAAAAATAATCTTTTGAGTTTTCCCAATTATTTTGTCCAAATGGTATCCCAGGTTGTGGCATACTTTTCAATACAAGCTGGTTGTACGCAAAAACCGCAAAACCAACAAACAGTATCACAACTAGTGTTGACAATCACTTCAGGGCCGTCAAAATATCTTGCATTTGTATTCAACCAATAATGATTTTCTCCGTCTATAATCTGACTTTGTACTGAAACGATGGTATTGAATGGACCTGTACCTTTATTGATTATCTCTTCAATGCACTGAGGTAGTTCCTTGTTTATCTCACTTTTATCACAAGCGGAAAGCAAAAACAAAATAAATGAAAAAAATACTCCACATTTAAGCATGATGATCTTATTTGTTAATATATAATTCATAAGACGTCGAAACCATACGAATATGTTTGCAGTAAAAGAATTATAAATTCAAAATTAAATTCAAAAGCGCTTGATTACTATTCTCGACCGCTTCATGAATCGCCCAGTTTGCCTTATTGCGAGGTTCTACAAAATTGCTTAGCCCCCTTATTTGCAAAAATTGAATATCTAAACATTTGCAAGCATAGGCAAAACCAAATCCTTCCATGGTTTCCAAATCTGCAGTCCCACTTCTTTTTTCAACAGTTGAAAGGCAACCACTCACAGTATTGACAGAATTAGCCGAAACTTTAGGCAAATTGGTAGCAAATTTTGATTTGTCATTGACAAGCCAACCATCAGTAAAGGGGAAAACATTGGCATCTTCCAATTCTAAGTCGTACATAGATATGATTTTTCCTTCAGGATCTTCTGCGCCGAGGTCAATCATTTTGTCTTTGAAGACTTCAAAAACACCACCCAACTTCAAATCTCTGTTGTAACTGCCAGCCAAACCTATATTTATGGCCAAGTCAATATTTTTAATCGATGGATAAGTTGCCAATGCAAAAGCAGTTTTTGTGCTTCCTATTCCCGTGGTGAGTGGAAAAATGGAATGCCCATTCAACTCATATTCGAAAAAAGATTTTTTATTTCCCGATGCTTGCAAGGAATTCAAAAAAGGACTTATTTCCAATTCTGTGGCGGCTACAACAAGTATTTTCATTTCAAAAATTAAATATTTAAGTGATTACTCTCCCCATCTTTTGGAATTACTTTGAGGTAGATCAATGAGGTCAAGGATCCGATCTACAACAGAGTCCACAACATCATCAATGGTCTTGGGATGGTTATAGAAAGACGGAGTTGCCGGACAAATAATGCCTCCAGCCAAAGTTATTTTTTCCATGTTTTGGATGTGGATCAAGTTAATGGGACTTTCTCTGGGAACTACAACCAACTTACGTCTCTCTTTGAGCATAACATCTGCCGATCTGGTCATTAAATCATTGGAAATACCCATGGCAATGCGGGCAAGTGTTCCCATGGAGCACGGGCAAACTACCATCGCTTCGTATCGCGCAGATCCAGAAGCAAAAGGAGCAAAAAAGTCTTTACTTCCGTATAATTTAATGCTTGTATATGCAGATAGGTCGAAATTCCCAATTTCCAACTCCCAATTGGTAATGGCATTGTCACTTGCAATGACACCAATTTGGATCTCTGGATTACTACCCACTTTGTCCAAAAATCTTTTAGCATAGATTGCGCCACTGCTTCCACCAATTCCTAAAACGATCTTCTTCATGCCTTGTGTAAATTGTTCCAAAGGTAAACTCTAAATACAAAATATGGTTTATGAGTTGAAAATATAGTCGACCGAAAAACTCCACTGTTCTAAAATTAGCTACTTTTGCAGACCTTGTTAGTTCTTTTAAATGGGCCGACAATCCATTAAAATAAAATAATATGATATTACTAGACGGTAAAAAATTATCGGGAGAAATTCGAGACGAACTAAAAATAAAAGTCGATTTACTTAAGGCTGCAGGAAGCAAGGTGCCTCATTTGGCAGCTGTTTTGGTCGGTGAAAATCCCGCAAGCAAGGCTTACGTCGGTAATAAAATCAGGTTTTGTGAAGAAGTAGGTTATAAATCAACTTTAATCTCAGCCTCTACGGATATAACCCAGACAGAACTACTAGATATCATCATACAACTCAATGAGGATGAAGATATTGATGGTTATATTGTGCAACTCCCTTTGCCCAAACACATTGATGAAGCAACCATCAATCTAGCCATAGATCACAGAAAAGACGTAGATGGTTTCCATCCTATGAATTTTGGTAGAATGGCTGAAGGAATGACTTCTTATCTACCTGCCACTCCTGCTGGAATCATGGAAATACTATCGCGTTATAACATTGATACAGATGGGAAACACTGTGTGGTTGTAGGCAGGAGCAACATAGTTGGGACGCCGATGAGTATTCTGCTTTCCAGAAAAGGAAATCCGGGTAATTGCACGGTGACGCTTACGCACAGCCGCACAAAAGACATCAAAGCGGAATTATTACGAGCAGATATCGTCATTGCAGCCATTGGAATTCCAGAATTCATCAAAGGAGATATGATCAAAGAAGGCGCAGTGGTCATTGATGTCGGTATCAATAGGGTAGAGGATAGTTCCAGAAAGTCGGGTTATAAACTCGTTGGGGATGTAGCTTTTGATGAGGTGTCGCCAAAAGCTTCTGCCATCACGCCCGTGCCTGGAGGCGTTGGACCTATGACGGTCACTGCATTGATGCTCAATACTTTCAAAGCCGCAACAAAAGAAATATACTAATGTCAAAATTTTTAAAAGTTTCCATCAGCAAAAATGACGAGGTTTTGCTGGCTCACCTGAGTCTACTTCCTTTTGACTCTTTCCAAGAAAATGATAATGGGACCTTGGATGCATACATTGCTGATGAAGAATGGACCAGTTTTGTCCAAAATGAGGTTAATGATGTAGCCTCCATGTTTGATGCAAATGTAGAAGTGTCGGAATTGGAAAATAAAAACTGGAATGAAGAATGGGAAACCAATTTCACACCAGTTGAGGTCGACGATTTTGTAAGGATTAGAGCAGATTTTCATCCTTCTTTACCGGGCTTTGTGTATGAATTGACTATCCACCCCAAAATGGCCTTTGGTACAGGACATCACCAGACAACCTACACCATGATCAAAGCGATGAGAACGCTGGAATTTGAAGGCAAAAATGTCTTTGATTTCGGTTGTGGAACGGGAGTTTTGGCCATTGTGGCATCAAAAATGGGCGCAAAAGCAATCGATGCAGTTGACATCGAAGATGCCTCTTTCGAAAATACCATTGAGAATGCCAAAATCAATGAGTGTAAAAATATTACAACTTACCTTGGAGACTTGAGTATGGTTCCAGTGGTGAAGTATGACGTTATTCTGGCGAACATTAATAGAAATGTCTTGCTTGCAGATGCAAGTGATTTGGTTGCAAGGTTGATCAATACAGGAGGGGTTTTACTTTTGTCAGGTATTTTGGAAGCCGACTTTGATGCTATTCATGAACAATATACCAAATTGGGCTCAAGCTTTCCAAAAGGTTTGGTAAGGAAGGTTGGTTGTGTTTGATGTTTGAAAATTAATTCCGGTATTTTGGTTTCTGCTCGAGCGCGGAGATTTTTTCCAAGATCCAGGTTTTATTTACAACACCTTGGGTAGAAACAACTTTTTCTCTCAGTTTTTCTAATTTGGATCGATCATTTAAATCTATGTTTAAGAGATTCCTTGTGAAACTAATCAAGTTGAGGTAATGTGTTTTCCTGGTTTTTGTAAGAGATTTTTCCCTTGTGACATAAACTCTGAAACTTTGAAGCAAGGAATCTAGCACTGTTGTTTCTCCCAATTCGTAATACGCAGCAATCAATAGTGATCTAGCATTCAAGTTGTACCAAACATCGTCAAAAACTATATTACTTACATATTCGATCACTTTAGAAAAATCACCTTTGTAGGTTTCCAGACGTGCCAAGGAAAAGTAAAAAGCATTATTTCTAAATTTTTCATCCAACTTTGCTGCAAAAGCATGAATAAAATTTTCAACCCAATCTAATTCTCCAACCCTCAAACCCATTACTGCTATATTTCTATAGTCAGAGGTTTCTAAATATCCATTTACTAGAATTGATTCTGTATCTAATGCAGTTTTATATATTTCTAAAGATTCACTTTCAAACTTGGAAATTCCTTTGTTTACCTTATTAATACAATAATTGAGCATTGCATCAATGATTTCCTTCCCTTCCGACTTAGGAAATAAATGTAAACATTGTGAAACTAAATTCTTAAGCTCAAAGTAGTGTTCTTCATTCTCAGGCTCTAATTTTATTTGAATAATTTTTGAGAAAACGGCAATAACTGGTATTTCCTTAAAGAGAGGATTGTTGGCGAGCTTCATCACAATTTCTATTCCTCTGATATTGAGATTTGTGTGATACAACTGATTCCAACTGAGAATTTCTGTGTAATATTTGAGTTTTTCACTGATGAAATAAATGTCTAGATTTTCAGAAATTTTGTCAATATCCAAACCGTAGTTTCCCGATTTGAAGTCCATTTTTCTTTCATCTTCTGGAATAAGTCCAAAAATTCCTTTTTCAATATTGTATTGGTTGAGAAAATATTGGGCATTGCGATTAGGGTCCGTTCTTCGACTGACATCGATGTCATTTATCAAAGAATCATACAATTTGGTCGCATTTCTTTTTTTGAAAGCATTGATTTTGTAGTAATTGGCAATGTGTGGATCCTCTTCAAATTCTTTTTGAATTAGAAATTTTTCTATCAATGTGTTGAAATCAGAATTCAGCTTTCTAAATTTTACCTCGTCAAAGGGTTGATCAAAAATGAGGTTCCAAACATTTTGTTCCACTAATTCATGGATACCATTTTCTTTTTTCATCGCCTCGACAAGAATGTCTAGGTACGTTATCATGCTTTCCTTTTGATTAAAAAAAGGAGATGATAAAAACTTTCTAAACGCATTTAATTCATATGCGTCTAACATTTTTAAAGCATAGTGTGCTTTCCTTTCTTTCATCTTTGACAGAAATTTGTCATAAATATATATGAATGGTTAAAGACCAAATCCCAAAGCAACAGCTGGTCTTTATTAGGTGTATTTATCCATTTTTTATTCATTAAGCCAACTTGTGATAAGGTTCAAAGTTAGTATTTTTTGGTAAAACTTGAATTTGCTCCTGAAAATCATATCCAAAATTATACATTTATAATGTACAAATTGTAAGAGATTAACACATTAAATTAAAAATTATATATTAAAACTTTTGTTATCCAGATGAATAGACTATTTTTGTGGAAAATAACCACGACTCATGGACTTTCAGGCTTTGGCCAAAACGTTTACCATCCGAGTAACCCTCATGTGCATCAGTATGTGTTGGGCTTTGGCTGCCAGTGGGCAAGGTTATACCTATACCGCTGAAGATAAGTTCATTACACTAGTTACAGGAGGTGTATTTACTGATACAGTTTACTCTTATGGTCCAACATTTTATTCTTCGAATAATAATTTTCAGGATCCATTTGATGAAATGGAGGTTTCAGTGAGAGCAATCTCAAAAGATTACTATGAGTTAGTTTTTTCTTTTGAAAATTCCACATTTAAAGGTACTAAGAGTCCATTCGAGGTTCAATCATTTTCTTTTTCTCCATCTATACATAAGCTAATCAGATACAACTTCACAATAGTTGAATCAATAGTTGTCGCTAAAGATGATTTTGTCAAAATTGAAAACGGAACCCAAGCCATCACTCTAGATCCATTGGCTAATGACGAATTTAATGATGTATTTACTAAAAATTTGATTGTTACGGATTCTAAATACGGCTCTGCATCGGTAGAAAATCAATATGTAACCTATCAAGTTTCTCAAGATTTCCAAAATGATGTTTTGCTGTATACGGTCAGTAACTTTTCGGGTGTAAATGATCAAGGAGCGATTTATATTTATGCAGACAAACAAATAAGTGCTGATGAAATAAATTACGAAGTTGTATCGGTGAATGGAAGTATCCTAATATTTCTTCCTAATGCAACAGCTTCCAATACATTAATGCCCAAATTCGGCTCAATTAAAAAGATCAATAATCAAGTGTATGAATATAAACCTGGTGTGGCAGATGTAACTGATAAGGTTATATTTTACTCAGGAGGGTACAACATTGTTTATAACATAGAAGTAAAAAGTGTTGTCAAAGACAAGGGTTTAGTAAAGGATGATGTTGTTTTTACTCCAACCAATACTCAAACAACTTTTAATGTTTTTTTGAATGATGATACCAAGGCCAATGGTATCATTAATTATTCAGATGAATTAACCTACCTCGGAAATGGTACCTTTAGCTACCTTCCAGAAAGTAATTTTGTTGGTTTGAAGAAATTCTTTTACGAAACAGGTAATAAATTATCTAGGGAAGTTGGCGAAATCTCGGTGAATGTTGGGAATATTGATCCATCAGATGCATATGTTTACAAATTTGATGTGGTCAGCGGCATGAGTCATACTTTTACATATGAGGTGCCTTTTGATACATACAGCATAGCCATCAATTCCAATCCGCTTCACGGAGCAGCATCTGCATATAGACAAAATGAAGAAATCCTATTGGATTGTGGAAGCATACAAGGCAAAGCCGTAGTTTCCTATTTTCCAATGCCAGGTTATACTGGGACAGATGAAATGACCATCAAATATTGTGCTGGAAACAATGACTGTAAAATCTATAAACTGCGGTATAATGTTTCTTCACCTATTGAGGGGGCTTGTGATTGTGGAACAGATTGTGTTTGGCCAGGAGACGTCAACAGAGATGGTGTTGTAAGCCCATCAGATTTACTACTCATTGGGAAAAATTATGGTCACTTGGGTATTGCAAGATCAACTACATCACTTGAGTGGCATGGTCAAAGTGGCCCATCTTGGGGAGAAGCTAATGAAAATGCAAGGAATGCCGACACAAACGGTGACGGTATTGTAGATAGAAAAGATGTTTCTGCCATTGTCAATAATCTAGGGAAATTATCAGCATTGGTTCCATCTGCATTTGGCAATGACAGAACATTTCCATTTTATTTGATTCCTCAATCGACAGAGGTCGATTCTGGGGATTTGGTTGTATTTGATGTTTTTGTAGGTTCAGATGATCTTCCGCTATTGGATGCATATGGTTTATCATTCAATATTCGATTTGCTCCTGGATTTTTGGATTCATCTAGTGTTGAGGTTAATTTTGTAGATGATAGTTGGTTTGCAACACAATCTCCCATCATAGATTTTGCAGCTCAAAAAGAAAATGGTTTAGTTACAGCTGCGATTTCAAGAACACACAATAAGGGTATCTCTGGAAAGGGATTGATCGGTCAAGTGGTTGCTGTCGTGAAAGATGAGGTAGAAGGATTTAAGGAGGATGATGTTGAATTTATCATGCAAAATGTCATTGCTTCAGGTATAATATTAGAAGATTCAAAGGGCAATAAGATCAACGCCGAACCTGTGATTGTGCCAATCAAGGTCAATAGAAAAACAAAAGAAAAGATTTCTATAAATGATCAGTTGGTTTTATATCCCAACCCTACAGCAGGAGATTTCAACCTTTCTTTGACCGGCCAAGATGAAATGAAAGAAATTTCAATTATAGATATGGCAGGAAACTTAGTGAGAAACTATAAAGGCTTATCGACAAAACAATTTGCAATTGTACAAGAAGGACTTCCTGATGGTATTTACATCGTAAGAATCCAAACTTCCAGCAATACCTTAGTGAAAAAATTGAACGTAGTCAACGCATTTTAATTCACGACGGTTTCATTTTTTATCAAGACTTTCGTTTGATTTGGAGTATAATACTCCACCACAAAAATTATCGAAGATTAGCTTTATTATTTCTTACCTGCCTTAAAAATCAACTCTGCAAGATTTTTAGCATCCAATTTTTTCATCAAATTAAAGCGGTGGGCTTCAATGGTCCTTACAGACTTATTGAGTTTGTCTGCAATTTCTTTATTGCTCAGACCGTCAGTGACTAAGTCAAGTATTTGTTTTTCTCTTTTGGTTAGTTCATCGATTTCTTCAGAATGAAGCTCTGCATCATTGGATGAATCTGTAGAATTTACAGTGTTTTTTGGGGTTGTGTTTAATAACCTTGCAACAATATATTCTGAAACTGCTCCACTAAAATATTTGCCTCCTCCAGCAACAGACCGGATGGCTTTGAGAAAATGGTCTTTACTGGTGTCCTTTCAAAATATAGCCATCAGCACCAAAATCCAATGCCTTCATCACGTATTCCTCTGATTCGTGCATGGATAAAATAAGGCATGGGGTATGATCACCTTTTTCTCGCAATTTCTTAAGGGCATCCAAACCATTCAGGTTGGGCATATTGATGTCCATGATGACGATGTCTGGATGATGTTGTAAAATCATTGAAATGGCTTCATTGCCATCCGAACCTTCACCGATGATTTCAAAATCCTGTTCAGAGGATAACATCGCCTTGATGCCATTTCTTACTATGGCATGATCATCGACTAATAATATAGAAATTTCATTATCCATGTTGCTTAACTATTAGTGAGCGGTAAATTGATGGTAATCTTTGAACCAGTTCCACGCTCCGAAGATATAAAAAGTCTGCCATTTATCATTGAAGCGCGCTCTTTCATATTGACAAGACCTTTTCCTCCGCCAGAATTTTTGCTGTCAATCAGTTGATCAGGGTCAAATCCGGCACCATCGTCAATGATCGAAATACTGAATATATCATCACTTTTGTTAATCTTTATTAAGATGATCGAACCTTTGCTGTATTTCAATGCATTGTTTACAGCTTCTTGCACTATTCTATACAGATTGATCTCCACAAAAGGATCGAATCTCATCTCACCCTCCAAATTGCTAGACACTTGGATGGTTTTCCCTGTGAGGTTTTGTAGTTGGCTGGCCATTTTTTTAATGCCGGCAGCAATACCATAATCACTAAGTTCGGGAGGTGTCAAATTGAAGGTAGTTGTCCGTACTTCATTGATGATGTTTTTTGCCAACTTGTTGATTTCTATGAGTTGTTTACTATTGACATCAGAAGCGCTGGTATCTAAAGCTTCAATGTTGAATTTTAGTGCGGTAAGCATTTGACCAATGCCATCGTGCATGTCTCTGGCTATCCTTTTTCGCTCTTCTTCTTGTGCATTGAGGATTTGAGAAGACCTTATTTTCTGTTCTTTAATTTTGTTTTCGTAACGGTCTTTGATCAATTTATTGAGTTCTGTAGTCGCTAAAACCCTTTTGGTGATGTCAGTACAAATAAGGAATAGTTCATATCGCATTCCAAACCGATATACCGGAACCACCCGAATATCTAAGTAATGTGTAGAACCATCATCTGTATTTACCTCCAATTCATCATTCCACACAGAAGATTTCATATTGCGAAAGACATTATCTAGTTTGTCCTTCTCGATCGGTGTTTTTGCAAGGAACTGTTGTATTTTACTACCAGTTGCGCCATCCTTGAGCTTCAATAGGTTTTTAAATTTTTCACTGAGGTACTTTATTTTCCCTGTATTATCAAGGGAAGCGAACATGGTAGTTTGGTCGAGGGCATAATTCATAGCCCTCAATTCTTCTGTTGAAGCCTCCAGATTATTAAAAAGTTTTTGATTTTGCTTAGCCAATCCAAGGGCTTCATTTTCAGCATTAATGAGTTGATCAATGATTTTACGAGCATAGTTTGCAGCTGGAGTAAAAATGAAAATTACTTCAAGTGCCAAGACCAAAATGGATAAAAACAAAAATAAAAGCTCTAACTTTTTGAGTGTAGTAACTCTGTTGCTAGCGTCTTTATCATAAGTAAATACGATGTCATCCATTTTTTTCAAAAACTCATCTGACAAGGCATAAATCTGGTCCAAATCCTGAGGGTCTTCCGCATTAACTGAAAGCAAAGCGGCTTTGTAAAGTTTATCAAAAATGGGTTGTATTTCAGCAAATTGTTGGTCGATAGCTGTAGAGTTCTGACCCTCAATTTCAAATTCTGAAGATCTATTTTTTAAGGCAAAATGCGAATCTCTCCATGTTGCCAGGTTTTTGAGAATCTCAGCTTTGAGCCTGCTTTTTTCCTCAAGAGAGTTTGTGGAAAAGTATAATTTAAAGATCTCTTTAGTGATTTTCTGACTCAGCATTCTTTGCCGACCAGCAATATTTATGACTCTAGAATCCTTAATTTGCTTTTGTAAAATGGTTGAAAATGAATAACTGACTCAATACAATGGTGAAAAGGATAATGGAGACAGCAATGACGTAATAGAGCTTTAACTTAGAGAGGGCAGACTTACTTAACTCACTTTGGGGGATTCCTGAAGTAATATTATCCACCATTTAACGCTTTGTTGATCAAATCTGATTCTGTTTTCCAATACGTAAATGTGTGTGCTAAAACATGTGCCTTTTCAGACATTTTGCCCCATGATTTTTGGAGAATGTCTACCATTTTTTCTTCGTTTGTTTTTTGTGCAAATTTGGAAAAATAGTGTTTTAAAAAAACCAAACATGCAGCATCTTCAATTGCCTGAGATTCGGCATCTCTTTTAAAATCTTTTTTCTGTACTAAGAATACAACTCTTTCTTTCAATTCTTCAGCTGTGCCAAAATCATCCAGGATTTGTGCAATGGTAGCTGCATGAAATTTTTTTAGCTCATTTCTCCAACGGAGATATCCTTCTCTATTGTTTTCAAAAGTAGATCTTTGAATTTTCCATCTTTGAATGTGTTGGGCACGAGCTGCAATGACCAATGCTGTTGAAGGTTTTTCTTCCAAAAGGTCTATCATTTCACTCATTCTGCGACCATAAATCAATTCTGCTGGCAGTTGTTCTCCAGCAACTTCCTCTAGATTTGGGTCCAATTCATTATACTCATCGATTTTCCTTAAAATGTCATTTACTTCTACCATATCTCTTACCATATACAAAGCTAAGGTAAAAAGAAAACTTGTAAAATGAATTACCCTAAATTGAATTACAGATATAGTTAGTTATTTTTGATTACGCAAACAAAAGATTTTGCAAATCAACAAGCTATCTGTTTATTCATGTTCTAAAGAAAGTAAGTGACAATTGAAATTCAACTAAAAACCATGTATTCACGCTTTGAATGGTATATTTGCAGGGCAAAATGAATAGGAAAACTTAAATCACTTATGAGCTATCTGGAATTAGAAACAGCAATCATCTCCATGCATTGTGAAGATGAAAAAGGTATCATCTCTGCTGTAACAGATTTTATCCTGACAAACAATGGAAATATTGTCGAACTTGACCA
>JADKBO010000050.1 GCA_016715105.1 Saprospiraceae bacterium
CCGCAGGACATTGAACTCCCATTGAACTCCCATTGAACTCCCATTGAATTCCCATTGAATTCCCATTGATTTAAATGACATCTTGATTGTACAATTTCTCGTAATATTCATCTGCCATCCTTTTGGAATCAAAAGTAGGCGTAACGCTTTGCATGCTATTTTTCATCATTTGTAGCCATTGCTCAGGCTTTTCATAATACATGGGAATAATTTCATTTTCGAGCAAAGACATCAAATAATAGTTGTCGTGATTGTCTTGATCATCAAATGACATGGTTGTATCAGCCTCTGGTACGATGAAAGCATTTTCTTTATCAACTGCATATTCTGGTATCCATCCATCATTTGTTGATACATTGATAGCACCATTCATTGCTGCAGTCATGCCACTTGTTCCTGATGCTTCTTGAGGTCTTCGAGGCGTATTCAACCAAATATCAGCTCCTTTTTTGAGGATTGCTGAGATGCCAAGTTCATAACCAGTCAGCACACTGATATTGGGATTTTTATAACTCAAATTGGTCATGAAATTAAACTGGTTGATACCACTTTGATCGAATGGATATGGTTTGCCAGCCCAAATTATTTGAACTGGAAATTTGGTGTTTTGCAGCAGCTTTACAAAACGTTCGTAATCCCTTAAAATTAAATCTGGTCTTTTATAACCTGCAAATCTTCTTGCCCAGACAATCGTAAATATGTTTTCATCAAAAAGATCACCTTCTTGATCAGCAACTACTCTGAACAACGCCTTTTTGAGTTCTTTTTTTCGTGTGATGAGCGTATCATCATCATTATCTTCCAAAGCTTTTTTCAAAATAGGGTCAGTCCAATATTTCTCATCTTGTGCATTGGTTATGGATTTGATCATACAAATACCCGCATAATTTTGCCACATTTCTCTTGCAACTTCACCATGTAATTTTGATACTCCATTACTGAGATATGACATCCGTAAAGCAGCAGGTGTATATTCAAAATGATCACCAGTCATTCCAGTAACTTCACGCACTTTCTCCAGTGAATTTGTGCCAAAAAATCCCATTTCATTCAATAATTGGATGTGCATGACCGAATTACCAGCCATCTCTGGCGTGTGTGTGGTAAATACCAAGTGTTTTTTAGATTCTGCTACACTTCCATATTTGCTCAATAAATGGAAAGCTACAGGAAGCGCGTGGGCCTCATTGATGTGATATAGATCTACACCACCTAATTCTTCCATAACTTTAGCGCCGCCAATACCCAATACGATGCTTTGTGCTACCCTTGTTGCGTCGTTGGGGTGATAAAGTTGGTTCATGATGGACCTTGATAGGCCATCATTTGCAGCAAAATCGGTTGTCAGGAAGTACATAGGCACTGTCCCGAAAATAGATGGGTCCAAATAAAGAGCCTTTACCTTCACAACAGTGTCCTTGATAATAACATCTACCACAATGCCCGTATGTTTGAGAAAGGTGTAGTATTTTCTTCTGAATTGAGCAACCATATTTCCATGGCCATCTCTTTCTTGATCATAATAACCACATCTCCAAAGCATGCCAATACCAACCAAATTTTGTTTGAGTTGATACGCACTCCGCATGTGAGAACCGGCAAGATAACCCAAGCCTCCAGAGTATGTCTTTAGCGCTTGATCGATTGCAAATTCCATTGACATATAGGCTACCTTTTTTGCATATTTTGCAGGTGGTTCATAAGGTAATTTGAACGATTTTTCCATATCCATAAAAATTAAAAGTTTTGTAAAAAGATGAAGAGGCTATTGAAATCTTCATTCAATAACACTAGAAACCAAAGACGCCTGAAATTTGTTTATGCAGGCGTCTTTGATATGAAATGTGACTTTTAGAAATGTTCTTCTAGGTGGTGGTGTTGATCAATGAGCGGTCCACCTTCGATGATGTGTTGAGATGCCTGACTGGCAAATTTTTCGAAGTTGATGTGGAAATAGTGAGCTAGTGAAATACACTTACTGATATAGGCTCTTGAACTGCTCCAGACGTTGATTGGATCCAATATTTCTTCAGGAATTCCAGGAATGGCAACGGGAACATATAATCCGAAAATAGGATGTTGTTCAAGATTTACTTGATCTAATTCACCTTCCAAAATGGCTGATATCATTCTTCTCGTATAAGATAATTTGATTCTTTTTCCTTCACCATAAGAACCACCAGACCAACCAGTGTTGATCAACCAAACATTAACCCCAGCTTCCAACATTTTTCTACTCAACATTTCTGCATAATAAGTAGGGTGTAATGGCATAAATGGCTCGCCAAAACATGCTGAAAATGAAGGCACTGGTTCACTTATACCAGCCTCAGTACCAGCCACTTTAGCAGTGTAACCTGATATGAAGTGATAAGCAGCTTGTCCGGGAGTTAATTTGGAAACCGGAGGCAATACACCAAATGCATCACAAGTAAGGAAGAAGATATTCTTTGGATTTTTTCCTAGAGATCCTTCACTCTCGTATTTTGGGTAATGGAATCATTTTCAAAATCGACTTCCCGACTACCTGGTTTGAATACAATGTTTTCTAATAATGCCCCTGGTCTGATCGCTTGGTAAATTTCTGGTTCGCTTTCTGGTGTTAAATCAATCACTTTGGCATAACAACCGCCTTCAAAATTGAAAATGGTATTGTCTTCTGTCCATCCGTGTTCATCATCTCCAATCAATTGGCGGTCTGGATCAGCAGACAAGGTTGTTTTACCTGTACCAGACAATCCAAAGAAAATGGCAGTATCTCCTTTCTTTCCTAAATTGGCAGAACAGTGCATCGGTAAGACATTTTGCTCAATTGGTAATATGAGATTTAAGGAAGAAAAAATGCCTTTTTTAATTTCACCTGTATAAGCTGATCCTCCGATGAGTGCTATCTTTTTAGTGAAATTGAGTATGCTGAAATTGCCTTGTCTCAATCCATAATCTTTTGGATTTTGGGCTTCAAAACCCGGAGCACATAAAACCAACCAATCTTCTTTAAATTCCTCTACTTCAGTTTCAGATAGGCCTATAAACATGTTTGCAGCGAAAAAACTAGACCAAGGATATTCTGTAATTGTTCTTACATAAACACGGTACCTGGGATCAGCACAAACGAAGGCATCTTTGATGTAGATGGTTTTTCCAGACAGATATTCAACGACTTCATCTTTAAGTCTATCAAAGTTTTCAGGACTGATGGGCTTATTGGTTTTTCCCCACCAAACTTTTTCTTCGGTATAATCATCCTTTACAATAAATCTGTCTTGAGGAGACCTACCTGTAAATTTACCCGTATTGACGACTAAAGTTCCATTTTCAGTTTCCACGCCCATGTTGCTTTCAACTGTAATTTTTGAAGTTCTTCTTGGCTTAAGTTATGTAAAACGTTTACATTTTTTTAAGCCGTACACATTGGGGTCGAATGTTTTCTTTAATTCAGAAATAAAATTGCTCATAATTATTTGTTTTTTGTTAATTCAATTATTAATTAATGGTCAGTAACGGAATGTTGGTTTTGAGAGTGAGTAATTCAGTCAATTTACCTTTTGAAGGAGTGTTTTTAGTAGTGTGATTTCTTGGCAAAATGGCTAATAAGTCCATTTGATTATTTTCTGCGAATTCAAAAATTGCCTTGTCCAAATCATTGCTTTTTTTGAAAGCATGGTTTTCGTAAAAACTACCTAAATGATATTCCAGAAGCGCTTCAATTTTCTCATCGGCAAGATCATGTTCAAATTCTTTTGCATCTTTGTAGATAGTCAGCACTTGGATTTTTGCTTCAAATTGTTGTGCCAAAGCCAATAAAACATTGAGTGTATTTTCATCGTCAATTTCATTGCGGTCCATCACAACCACTATTTTTTTGATGCCGAATTCCTTTTCTTCTCTTGGCACCACTAAAACTGGGAAGTCAGCTTCCAAAACCAATCTTGAGGTTTTTGTTTTGCCATCTTCGGTTTGCAATTTTTGGTTTGTGCCCATGATGATGAGATCAATACCCAATTTTTCTTGCAGAGAAATGATGGTTTCTATCAGTTCCCCTGTTAGGAAATGCACCTTTATTTCTCCTCTATACTTTGTTTGTGAATCTTTGATAGCCTTGATAGCATTTGAAATTTGCTGGCCATCATAGATAATTGTTTCCTTAGGAATGGTTACCGTGTGGATTTCTAAATCGTGATCTACTTGGCAAAACTCTATCGCATATTTTAGTGCAACCTTTGCAGCTTCAGACATGTCAAATGGCACAAGAATTTTTTTAATTTTCATCTTTTTAGTTTTAGTTGAATATGTATAATAATCTAATTTAGCTATCAAATTTTCTCAGTTAGGTGACCAAGGTCATTCAGCATGCTGACTTCAGTTTTAGATGAAAAAATAAGCTAGCGTAAACAACATGATGATGAAGGGCCCTATAATGGCTGATAGAATACCTCCAGGATAAAACTCTTTTTGTTCGATCAAACCAGTGCTGTAAGCAAGTGCATTTGGCGGTGTCGAAATAGGTAAAAGTAAAGCGCAACTAGCAGCCAGACCAATGCAAATGGGCATTATTGCTTCATCTAATCCACTAGTTATACTCAAAAGGGATATACCAATCGGAATGACAATGGTTGCAGCTGCAGTGTTACTCATAAAATTGGATATACTGACGGTAGCAAGTGAGAATATCAAAACCAATAATATCGGATTGAGATTTACCACTTCAATATTTGAAATAAAATAAGCAACAATTCCTTGTTCTTTGATGGCCAAACCAAGTGATAAACCACCTGCAACCAACATCAATGTATCCCAATGGAGCGCTCTGACATCATCTGCATTTATAATGCCTAGCATGGTATACAAAACAATAGGAATACCAGAAATAGCGGCTACAGGAATTTTTGTCCATTCAGAGGTAAACCAAAATAACATGGTGATAGAAGTGATGGCGAGGACTATTCTCCTTTGAATTTTTTGCTCTGCATCCAATTCTACATTATTAGAGCCAAAAGTTAAAATACTTGGGTCTACATGTGTGCCTTTGAGTTCGTATTTTTTTCTCAAAAAAAGATAAAAAACAAATATCAATACTAGGGCAGTAGGTGTTCCTATGATCATCCATTCAATGAACGAGATCTCAATGCCCATACCACTCAATGCACCAACAGCTATTGCATTGGGTGCTGACCCTATGATGGTTCCCATTCCACCAAAAGACGCAGCTGCTGGAATACCCAAAAGTAAACTTTTCATCAAATTTGACTTTTCTCCAAGAAGTGTACCTATAGGCATTAAAGTCGCAAGTACTAGTGCTGTGCAGGCGGTATTACTCATCATCATGGACAAAACACCAGTCATCATCATGATTCCCAATAATATTCTTTCTGCGGAAGTACCCAGCTTTGGCAACATCCAGGCCATGATGGATTCATCAAGTTTTGTCTTTTTCAATCCTTCTGCGATGAAAAATCCTCCTAAGAAAAGCCAAATTACACCGTCTGACCAGGTAGAAACATAATTATTAACATCTACCTCAGGATTATTTCCCATTGAAAAAACAAGAAAACCCACTATGAGGATGGCCACTGCAAAAGGTGGAATGGCTTCTGTAATCCAAAGACCAATAGATAGAAACAAAAGAAAAAGCGTGTAATCTTGAGTTTGGGTAAAATCTGGTGATCTTAATAAATATGATCCCAAAAAAGCCACCAGCACGCATGACAAAAATAGGATAACCTTGTTTTGTCGCACTATTTTCTTTTTCATTTTTAAATTGGAGTAGGTACGTGAATCTGACATGGTTTATTTTTTGTGTTGGTTTTTAAAATCTATGGTTTGAAAATAGAGTACCATCAAAGTGTGATACATGATTTTGGAGTCGTTTTTGGCATCCAATTTTATTCTATTTAGATATCCAACTTGAATGGTACTATTATGCTTTTTAATTCCTGCAGCCAATAAAAATCTCAACTGATCAATGCGCACATTGTCTTTTATATTGGTACCAAAATTGATCAAAGCCTCTGAACTTGTTGCCAGAAATGGGCGAGTGGTTGCTTGTTTTGATTTTAAATAATATTTATATTGGAGCAGATATCTCAGGCGGTAATTATGTGATATCGTATATTGTTCTAGATCATTGGGATCAACAATTTTTTTGAATCTGCTGTCAAATCTGATCCTTTGTAGAATGCTTTGATTTCCAAAATTATTACTCCAAACCAATTGACCCCATGGTCTATTTTCATGGATGAAATTTATTTGTGGATTATTGGAGTGAAGCCATAAATGTGCATAACCAAGTGTTAATTTTGGTTGCCATTTTTTGATTGCAAATTTGTAAGTCAATCCAGTTCTGACGATGGTAAAATCTCCGGGTACTAAATGTGCGTCGTTCCAAATGGAAAACTTTCCTAGTTCCATTTCTGTGATGACTCCAAGCCATACTTCAGATTTGTCCTCTATGGATTTTTGTGATGTGGCTTTAAAGAATTGAATCAAGCAAATAAGTATTATTAATTTTGCTTTCATCGTTATTTCTTTAAAACGATTGCAAAATATGACGGAATTTTTTCTGAATAATTGACTGAAATCATTTCCGGTTGTGATTCAAAACCAGGGGAAATGTGGTGAATTTTAATTATTGGTTTACAGTTTTTGGCCACGAGCTTCGAGCTTCGAGCTTCGAGCAGCGTGTGACCTGTTATCAGTGCGTCATGGTCAATCATTTGCCATTGGCTTTAGCCTGTGGCAAAATGAATGCTCCTGTAACTTGGGCTTGAGTCCACTAAATGAAAACCCAAAATGATAGTTAAACCAAAACTTTTAAAATTTCATATTTCAAACCTTTCAGTTGGTTTAAACTTTTCTGTTTATAGGTAGGGTTGTAGGGTCTTATGTGTTATTAATCCCTCCTCATCCGGTTTTTTATTTAAAACTGGTTTCGCAAATAAATTCCATCCATTAAAAAGTCAAACCATGAGAGCAACCAAATTATTCAATGAATTCTTCAATAGCGAAAAAGCGGGCGGCCTGGTTTTGATGGCATGTACGGCCTTGTCTTTGTTGCTTGCAAATTCAAATTTTGGTCCAGATTATCATCACTTTTGGGAAACTTCTTTGGCTGGTCACAGTTTGGAACATTGGATCAATCATGGGTTGATGACCATTTTCTTTTTGCTCATCGGCTTGGAATTGGAAAGGGAGGTTTATCTGGGCGAACTGTCCTATTTACGAGACGCCTTGTTTCCTATTTTTGGAGCACTTGGTGGATTAATGCTTCCTGCGGGAATTTTTCTTGTATTCAACTTTGGGACAGCAACACAATCTGGAGCTGGAATTCCAATGGCCACTGATATTGCCTTTGCTCTTGGGATTTTATCATTATTGGGAAGTAGAGTTCCAACTTCCCTCAAAGTATTTTTAACAGCCTTGGCTGTCATCGATGATCTAGGGGCCATCATAATCATAGCTATTTTCTACACCAAAACAATAATATGGTCAAACCTTTTGATTGCACTGTGAATCTTCGCTGTTTTATTGGTTTTCAACAGAACTAAAGTCAGAAACCTTATTCCTTATATAATTGGCGGAATTGCAATGTGGTATTTTATGCTAAATTCTGGTGTACATGCAACCATAACTGGTGTAATGCTGGCTTTTGCAATTCCTTTTGGAGATGGAGACAACAAATCAACTTCCTACATTTTGCAACACTTTTTGCATAAACCAGTTGCTTTTTTCATTCTTCCAGTTTTTGCAATGGCAAATACGGCTATTTTTCTCAGTGGAGACATCTCTCAAATAATTACTGAAAATTATAGTTTAGGGATTGGACTTGGCTTAATGTTGGGTAAACCAATTGGCATCTTACTCCTAACATATTTGGCAGTCGGTTTGGGATTTTGCAAATTACCAAACGATCTGCAGTGGAAGTCCATTTTTGGCGTTGGCCTTTTAGGAGGAATAGGCTTCACCATGTCTATTTTTGTTACGATTTTAGCATTTGATAATGAAGCCATCATCAATAATTCCAAGTTAGTCATTCTTATGTCTTCAATGGTGGCAGGATTGTTGGGATTTGTAACTTTGAGATTGACCCTCAAACCAACTGTTGATTTAGAATAGAGACTGCGTTTCTGATTTTTAGAGTTCTGCAGATTGAGAAATAATGCCTTTTATTGAAAGTAAGAACTTTGTCGTTCATCTTTTTGCTAAGAGATTGAAATTGGTTGTTCTTTCTAAATTGTGCTACCAAACAAAATATTTGCTTAATCTAGTCGTATTAAGTCTTGTATTCATCATTTCAAAATCTTCAACATGATAAAAACCGCTACAATTTGTTGTTTCTTAATGGTCTGCTTTTTGGTAACAGGAGTAAATGCTCAATCAACACAAACTAAATCTGATATAGAGCAAATTACCGAAACGCTCATGGATTATATTGAAGGCACAGCCAATGGTCAACCAGATAGGCTAAGGAAAGCTTTCCATCCAGATTTCAATCTTTATACGGTAACAACGAGTGATAGTTTGAGAATACGATCGGGGCAAGCATACATTGCAGGTGTTAAAGAAGGAGAAAAGGCAAATCGTATTGGTAGAATTATTTCGATAGATTATGAAAAGGATGCCGCCATCGCAAAAGCAGAAATTATAGTTCCGAACTTCAAGGTGTTTACCGATTATTTTCTTTTACTTAAATATGAAGGCTCTTGGAAAATTGTGCACAAAAGTTATACAGGACGTGATATTTTGTCAAAGGAGGAAAAGCAATAATTTAAGGACATTTTTAAAACCCCATCTCCGGTTTAAACCATATTTACTCAAGCTACAAAATTATATTTTTATCATTACAAGAATGAATAACTGTGGCAAGTGCTTTATGGTCATTAAAAAAAGCAACTGATTTTACAATTTGGAAACAAAAAATTAAAGATAAATTCACTATGCAATAACAATGTATTTACATTTGCCGCTTTTTTAAGCCAACTGATGTTTAGATTTTTATTGCTGTGTATGATTTTTCCTTTTTGTCTGCAGGGGCAAACTGATAGCTTGAAAGCTAAAGAAACTGTTGTTTTCAAAAAATGGTATGACAATATTTCAGTAAGAGGTTATGCCCAAGTGAGGTACAATCGTTTGTTGGAGACCAATGAGGACCTGGTTTGTGAGCAGTGTGATCGGTCGTGGGGAAAAAATGGAGGCTTTTTCATCAGAAGACTTCGAGTCATATTTTTTGGCCAAATCAATAAGCGGGTATACTTCTACATTCAACCTGATTTTGCAAGCAGCCCGAGTTCTGATAGATTACATTTTGGGCAAATCAGAGATGCTTATTTTGATTTGGGAATAGACAATGATAATGAATTTAGATTTCGTTTAGGACAAAGCAAGGTACCCTACGGTTTTGAAAATATGCAATCCAGTCAAAATAGATTACCACTGGATAGAAATGATGCATTAAATAGTGCTGTTTCAAATGAAAGAGATTTGGGTGTTTTTTTCTACTGGGCACCTAAAGAAAAACGCAAATTGATGTCTAGTTTGGTCAATGATGGTTTGAAAGGAAGTGGTGATTATGGTATTTTTGCATTTGGTGCTTATAACGGACAAACAGCAAATAATCCAGAGTTAAATAATAATTTACATTACGTAGCAAGATTGACGTACCCTTTTGAGGTTAAAAATCAAATCATCGAAGCTAGTTTGCAAGCGTATACAGGAAAATATGTGATACCAACCAGCAATTTATCACCTGGCGTAAAAACCAACTCAAATAAAAATTATAAAGATGAAAGGGTCGCCGCATCATTTGTCTTATATCCTAAACCTTTTGGAATTCAAGCTGAATATACTATAGGAAGAGGTCCAGAGTTTGATTCAAGTTCTGATTCCATCCAAGTAAAAACATTACATGGAGGATACATCACAGCTAGTTTATTGAAAAAAGTGAAAGGTCATTTTCTGATCCCTTTTGTGAGATATCAATACTTTGATGGAGCTAAAAAGCACGAAAGAGACAGTCGGAGCTATACAGTCAATGAACTAGAAATTGGAACCGAATGGCAGGCCAATAAAAACTTCGAATTAGTAGTGAATTATACAATTTCTAAAAGGAGGTTTGAAGACTTTACCAAACCAATCAACACTCAAAAAGGCAATTTATTGAGGGTTCAGGCCCAAGTTAATTTTTAATTATTTATTTGCGCTATTGCGACAAAAACAGCCGAAGATTCACGGAAAATTGACATTTTTTGAATAAAATTGACTCCACCTAAATAGTTACCTTTTACTTATCAATTTTGAGAAAGTTGTGAGTAAAGCGAACCATACTTGAATCAGAGACTTGTTAACTGTAAAATTAATTTGAATATAGTCCAATGATTATAACATTGGACGTCTACCTTTAATGTAAGCATAGTGATTTTTATTTTCCCACTCAGGACTTGGAAATCTTTTAGAAAATAAATAGATTTGATAAGTTGAGTGTTGAGCAAAAAATGATCAATGCTATTTCGGAGAAGTTCAATTGCTTTTCCCTTTTTGTTTTGTTGTTAATACTTTAAAGAAACATTTGCAGGACTTTGACAATATCCAAAAAATCATTAAATAGGAATAAACAAGTCGGTGGTTATCCTTTAACACGTGGTGCAGTTATTTTAGGAGTATTGGGCATTGCGCTAACCGTTTACTTAGGCTACTTAGTTTCCAAGAGCACGCACACCATTTTTTCTTTGAGTGTGCTTGCAATATTTGCTGGCCTTTTATTTGAAAGCTTTAGGATTTACGACAATTGGAAACATGTTGTTTATGCGTTTATTGGTGCTTTTTTACTAAGTATTTTGATGTTTGTGCCGAAAAATGGACATTATCATGAAGACATTATGACGATCTGGCCATACATATTTATCTTTTGTTTTTCAATCATTACAGCTATTGTCAATCAAGAAAAAGTGACAGCCAAATTGACGGAAGGAATCACTTTAGTCCAGTCAATTTCTATGATTTATTGGATTCTTGACTATGGATTATTTCGCACTGATCATTGGATATTTATTTTAATATTGGTTTTTGTGGTTGTGTTTTCAGCTTTTTCAATTTTTCATGCATTTACTTTATTTGAACTTTCAAAAACAGCGCGATTAACGTTGAGTATTTGGAGTGCGATCATCATGGTTGTCTTTGCTGTTGACAACATTTTAATGGTGTACCAAAACGGTGACATTGAAAACAGTGAAAACTTTGCTCTCGGCTTTTTAAGTGGGGTAGAATATTTTCTACTTGGTGTTTCATCTATTTATTTGACTCAGGATATTATACTTTTAATGAGTTTTATACCAGGTAAAAATGGTGATTATAAAAAGGATTTAGCAGATATAAAGAAAAATCATATTACACGCTATTCAAAATATCAATTCGATATCGGTCAATCGCTTATTTGTTTAACTTATGCAAATGCATTATATGGCCTAAATTATAAATTTGAATTCTTGCCAAGATATACCATGATCTGGGTGGTATTTTTAATGTTTCCTTTGGTGTTAAAAATGATGCAAATTTCAAGCAATGAAAAGAAGTATAATTTTTCTAAGCCATATGTCAGGAAATATGATGACCCTTAGCTTGATTTTATAGTTGTAATCAACTAAAGCCAATTACTCAATTTTAGTTAAACTTTGTGTTCGGAGATTCAAGTAATTGAATTAAACGATAAATTGGCTATTCCTTAAATAATTATAAACCATACAAACCAATTTAAAAGAATGAAAAAAGTTCTTAGAGTCCTAGGCTATGCCGTATTGATAATTTTGCTTTTGGTAATAGGTGCGATGACTTACATCAAAACCATGCTGCCAAATGTTGGGGCTGCACCAGATATTAAGGTTGAAAAACTGCAATGCAATTAGAACGTGGGGAATACTTGGCTAATCATGTTATGCTTTGGATGGATTGCCATTCTACACGTGACTGGAGTCTGTTTTCTGGCCCTATGGTAGAAGGTACTCAAGGGAAAGGCGGAGAAATATTCGACCAAAATTTGGGATTTCCTGGTAAATATATTGCTCCAAACATTACACCATACGGACTCAAAGACTGGACAGATGGAGAATTATTAAGAGCCATTACAACAGGTGTAACAAGAGATGGACGAGCTTTATTTTCCATCATGCCGCATCATAATTTTGGGCTTTTGGATGAAACGGATATTCAGGCAGTCATTGCTTACATCAGAAGTTTGAATTCAATAGAAAATGTTCCTGAAGTTTCAAGTTCAGATTTTCCAATGAATTTCATCATCAATACCATTCCGAAAAAGGCCAACTTAACCAAAATTCCATCTAAGACTGATTTGATTAATTATGGAAAATATATGATTACAGCTTCTGGATGCTCGGATTGTCATACTAAACAAGTACAAGGAAAGGTTGTAGGACAACCATATGCAGGTGGTTTTGACTTTAAATTACTAGACGGCTCTGTGGTGACTTCCTCCAATATTACTCCAGATAAAACCACTGGGATAGGTAGTTGGACCAGTGATCAGTTTGTCAATCGCTTCAAGGTGTTTCAAGATTCCTCCTATGTAAATCCCAAGGTGCCTAGTGGTGAATTCCAAACAATCATGCCTTGGACGATGTACGCGGGGATGGATACGGTGGACATCCAAGCAATTTTTGCCTATCTTCAGACACTTGAACCAGTATCCAATAAGATAGAAAAATTTACAGCGGCGAAGTAGTTGATAATTAGGGTATTATTTATGGCGAGGGTTATTTATATAATGCCATATTGGTTTTCATAGTTCTGTGAAATTGGGTCAATTAAATGGTATAACTTTAGATTATTTGAGTAAACCTTGTTACATTTGGTTTAATTAGCTGTGTGGCCAGCTACTCTGTTTTTATTTATTTACCTTTGAAATAATAGAAAATCTGATGGATCCTATTTTAGATGATGAAGAATTGCCAAGCACAAATTTGGAAACAATGAAAATTTTTAAAGCTGACCTAATTTTAATTGTTGGCCTTCTAATTTTGTATGGCCTTATCTTATTGCTTACAAAAGGGCAAAGTGAAATCTCAATCCACGATACCTATTTACTTTTCGACAAATTATCTTTTTTCGTTTTTACGATTGGACCATTATGGTTTTTGATGTTTTTGATCAGGGCATGGCGAAATAAGTTTTCCCAAGTGAGTACAAACATTGGATTATTTATTGGTGTTTTATTAATGTTGAGATTCAGTTACACCATAATGTCATTTTGGAGTTCATAGCTGTTTGATGTTGAGTTAATAAATAGGTATAACTTTACATTTTTGTATAAGCCAAGTTATATTTGGTGTAATTGCCTATCAGTCAACTATCTTGTTTTTATTCCTTTACCATTGAAAAAAATTAAAATCTGATGGATCCTATTTTAGATGAAGAAGAATTGCCAAACACATTTACGGATGAAGAGTTGTTTACGCAAATTTGGACAAGACCCAAAGCCGTTCTTGCGTATATCCATGAGTACAAATATGATAAATATGTAACCATCCTATTGGTTTTAGCTGGAATTAAAGGTTCATTTGATAGAGCTTCCATGAAAGGTATGGGCGATAGCATGTCCATGATAGGTATTTTAGGCGTTTGTATTATTTTTGGAGCTTTGTTCGGCTGGATCACTTATTACATTTGTGCAGCTATTATAAGTTTTACTGGCAAATGGTTGGAAGGGAGGGGAAATACACAGGCAATATTGCGTGTAATATCTTATTCATTAATTCCAACAGTTATTTCTTTGGTATTATTAATACCGCAAATAGGTATATATGGTATCGAAATGTTTAAGTCTGATGGCGATATATTGAGCCACAGGCATTATTCCGAATATTGTATTTTATGCATCTATTGCACTTGAATTTGTATTGTCAATCTGTTCGATAGTATTTGCTGTTATAGGTATTGCAGTGGTTCAAAACTTTGGCTATGGCAAAGCATTTTTAAATATCATATTACCAATAATTATTGTAGCAATTCCATTACTCATTCTTTTTTTAGTAACAGACATATTCTCTTAAGTCGAATTACTTCGATTTTTTGCTATATTTGAATATTAAATTATCAAATCGTATCACTATGTTTAATAGACTTAAAAATCTAACACTTGCATCTATTTTTATTTGTTTGCTTTTCCTCGCAAAGTCTGTCGTGGCTCAAGATGGGACAATTTATCCACTTGATGCACCTGCAGAACCCAATGCCATTCTCTTGGGCACAGGGGGTGTAGAGGATCAGCCGGCCAAGGAAACTTGGTTTCGCCAATGGGGAGATCCAATGGCTAGAAACATTACAACCGCAACGCTCACTCCTTTTCTTCCTGAACCAGGAAAGGCCAATGGAGCCGCAGTAATTGTAGCACCTGGTGGTGGATACAGCTGGCTTTCATTGGGTAATGAAGGTTGGGAAGTTGCAGAAGCCCTTGCAAAACAAGGAGTTGCTGCTTTTGTATTGAAATACAGACTTTACCCAACTCCCGGAGAACTTGAAGATTTTAAAGCTTGGATGAATCGTCCTCGTACACCGCCGCCAGCATCTGCTGACTCATCAAAAACTGCTGCTGCGCCTCGTGCACCACAACGTGATCTTTCTGATCAGCTTGAAGACGCTGAAGCGGCCTATGCTTTGATTGTCAAAAATGCTAAGCAATGGGGTGTGGATGTTGACAGAATTGGAATGATCGGATTCTCTGCTGGTGCTGGTCTTACTATGCACTCAACACTTCACTCAAAAACTATGAAATTGGCTTTTATCGGTCCAATTTATGGTGGAATGGGTCCTGTTGAAGTGCCAAAAAATGCACCACCAATGTTCAATGCCATTGCAACTGATGACTTTCTTTTCAGAGGCCAATTTGGTGTTATTGAATCGTGGTTCAAAGCTGGTATTCCAGTAGAATTACATCTTTATCAAAATGGTGGTCATGGTTTTGGTCTTGGCAATCCCAACAGAACGAGCAATCGTTGGTTTGATGCATTCGTACACTGGATGGATGTAAACAACTTTTTGAAGGCTAAAGACAAAACAGGAAAATAATTCAATGATTTTCCGATATGTTTAAGATTGAATTTTAAACAGAAATGGAAGTGTTTGGCATCATTTTTTTGACATTATTAGTCATAAAGGAAAATGAAGCCAAGCACTTTTTTATTTTAAAATATAATCATAGTTGAACTATTGAAAAAGAAGTTTTTACAAGGCCATCATATATTCCTTGTGGATGCACTTGGTGCTTGCCTGTCCATTTTGTTACTCTTCTTTTTGTATGCCAATGAAGCTTTGTTTGGAATGCCTCAAAGCGTTCTGCTTCATTTGATTTTAATTGCGGCTATACTTGCAACCTACTCTTTTAGCTGTTACTTCTTCAAGCCAAATAACTGGCGATTGTATTTATTCATCATTGCCATATTAAACAGCATTTACTGTTTATTTACCATTTATCAGCTTTTTCAAAATAGTCAAAGTATAACCGTTTATGGATTAGTATACTTTGTTGGTGAGGATTTTGATTATTTCCTTCCTTGCTTTCTTCGAATTCAAAATCTCTAAAAAAGGGAGTCTCAGTTTGTGAAGCAAAGACTGATACCAACTTTGCATAAACAAACCTTTCCTATCTTTTAGAAACCAAGATAAATATTGGACTTTTTTTCTGCTTTTGCTTACTTTTGAAAAGAGTTGAAGAAACTAACACCAAAATCATAAGATCAACAACTTTTTAAATGAACAGTAATCTTGCCCGTGTTTATAAAATGAGTTTTGCCAGTGTGTACCCACACTACATCAACAAAGTGGAACGAAAGGGTAAAACAAAGGAAGAATTGGACGAAATCATTTTCTGGTTGACGGGTTACGACATGCCCGCTTTGCAACAAATCCTCACCGATAAAACTGATTTTGAAACATTTTTTAACCAAGCACCACAGCTCAATCCAAATGTTACAAAAATCACTGGTATGATTTGTGGTTATCGGGTGGAGGAAATTGAAGATGATATCATGCGCAAGGTGCGTTATTTGGATAAATTGGTGGATGAGCTAGCTAAGGGCAAAAAGATGGAGAAGATTTTGAGGCAATAAACTGGGAACTG
>JADKBO010000051.1 GCA_016715105.1 Saprospiraceae bacterium
AAGACTTTAAACCCCCGACTAATAGCCGTGGAATTTGTCCGATTATTTCTTTAGTATTTTTGGTTTTGATACCGAACAACAACATTTTCCAATGAACGAAAGTATGTGCGATTGGGTAAGGTTGTCCAAGTATATGTGCCCGTTCTAGGTGTCGCCAACTTTGCTGAAAATACCCTTTGAAAAAGGTATTTTCAGCTTCAGTAAAGTTCTTGTTGAAAGTATGATTTTAAAGATGTAGGCATAGATGAGTTGAATTTCATTACTTAATATTTTAATGCTTGTGTCCTTCACCTTCTTTGTGATCATGTCCATCACCATTTTTGTGATCATGTCCATCACCTTCTTTGTGGTCGGAATGTTCTTTTTCGACCAATTCCATTTTACAAACAGGGCAAGTTCCTTTTTTCTCGTAGGTTTTACCTTTTTCGCAATCCATTGGACATTTGTAAACAGTTTCATGATTATCACCATCTATGTGATTGTGTTTACCTTGTTCTGTCATTGTCTTTTTTTCTGTATTGTTGCAACTAGTCATTCCAAATGTTAATGCTACTAAAAGCATTGCTGATAAAATTAATTTTTTCATTTTTACTGATTTAAATTATTGTTATGTTAATAAAAAATATTTAATGTTGATGGCCTTCACCTTTGTTGCTCATTTTGGCAAGTATAAAAAAGGCTCCTTTAGTTACTATTTTACTATTTTTAGGAATTTCTTTAAGCAATGTAATTTCGCTGTAGCCTATATCTGTAGTTCCCTTTCGAACTGGAATTTTTTCAAAGCTTGTTCCTTTCTCATTGTTAGGCTCTGCTTCCTTTTCGGTATGACTATGACCGTGTTCATCGTGATTATGTTCCGCAGTTTCTTCTGCGCCGTGATCATGGTGTTCTTCTTCGGTGTGAGCATCAGTCACAATAAAAATATAGTCCTGTCCTTCATGACTTACAATGGCATCTGTGGGTACAGCATCTAGCGTTGCGTTTTCCAAGCTGACCAAAGCGGTAATACTCATTCCATCAATCAAACCTTGCTTATTTCCTTTTACCTTAGCATGTATGGCAATTGCCTTGGTATTTTGTTCAAAGGTATTGCTAATGGCGTATACATCGGCATCGTATTCTTTGCCTGGATTATTCGTTAGTGTAAAGTGAATGGTTTGCCCTTCTTTGAGCTTGGCCAAATCTTTTTCATATACATATAGATCCAAATGCAATTGACTATTATCCACAATTTCAGCAATCGTGTTGTTCCCATCCACATAGCTACCAATATTGACCATTACATTACTTATTACACCACTTATTGGACTTGTGATTTTTACTATGGACTGAATATTTTCATTCGTAAGTGTTAATGGATTTATACCGATTAATTCTAATTGTTTTTTCAAACTTGCTTTTCTGGATTTTAAAATCTTCAACTCCGTCTCAGTTATTTGCAAATTTTTTAAAGCTCCTGCATTTCCTTGTTGTAATTCATTTTGTCTGTTGAATTCTAACTGAGCTAAATCTACTTTCGATAAAACAGTAATATATTCTTCTTGCATAGTGATAAAAGAATTATTTGAGATCGTTGCGATGGTCTGTCCTTTTGTAAACGGTGTTTCCTGATTGTACTAAAATGGATTTTATAACTCCTCCTATGAAAGCTGTTGCATTGGCTCTATTTTGATTAGGCACTTTGAGTAATCCATTCGCTTTTAGAGAAGCTGTAAGTTGCTTTTTCTCAATATTTCCCAATTCAATTTTGATGGATTTCATTTGTTCCATGGTCAGCATGGTTGTGTTAACATTCTCATGTTCGTCATGGGCTTCTTCAGCATGCGCTGCCTCTGATCCATGGTTATGTCCATCTCCTTTTGTGTGTTCCTTACAATTGTTAAAAAGGAAGCTTACTGAAGCAAAAAATATGATGATGATTAATTTATTCATTGTAATTAATTTTTATCTGTTGATTAAGAAATTGATATTAATAATAGATTGATTGAGTTGATTTATTGATTGAAGATAATTTAATTTAACTTCACTGGCAGTTTGCATTGCCTGTAAATATTCAATATAACCAATTTCACCACTTCGGTATGTTGTTTTTGCTATACTGATCATTAATTCAGCATTAGGTAAGGCATTTGACTTGTAATAGTTGTATTGTGCCATGTTCTGGTTGTATTGTTGAAACGCATTTTGCAATTGTGTTTGAAGCAAAAGTTTACCATGGTCAGCTTCAATAGTCAAAGCTTGTTGTTTGTAATTCAATGATTTTATTTTTGCAGTATTACTAAAATAGGTAAACGGAATACTAATGCCAACATTAAAGCCATTGAAGCGTTTACTTCTATCAAAGTATTCTTCCTTTCCATTTATAGTTTGAATACCAGTCAGTGATTGATTAAAATAGCCTACATTCAAATCTGGTAAAATAGCTGCTGATTCTAACTTTATAGCTTGTTTAGCAATCATTGCCTCTTGATACAACGCCATTAATGATGGATTAAGGGTTACTTGGTTAATATCAAGTGAATTATTTATACTTAATGGTTGGAAAGAGATTGAATCACGAATAGTGAATTCATCGCCTGAATTCATTAATTGTTTCAATGAAGCATAAGCTGTTGCTGCTTCTGTTTCATTTTGATTGATGATAAGCACTAACAGTCCACGCTTTGTATTCGCGGTAGTTTTCTCTAACAAATTGGTCTCTCCTGATTGGTATCGCAAGTCAGCAGTACTCACAAAATCAACATACAAACTATCCATTGACTGCAATTGTTTTCTTGCATTTTGCAAATACATTAATTGAAAAATCCAATACTTTACCTGAGCCTTTAATTCATTCTGAGACATTTGCAATTTCAATTGACTTGCTAATAATTCTGCAGAATACAAGCCAGATTTTGCTTTATAATAGCTTGGAAAAGGAATGCTTTGTGAGATCTGAAATGAATTATCCTGATTGATACTATTATTTTGTCCAAATTGAACATTTACATTGGTTTTGGGTAATTCAAAAACAGACTTTTTAAGCATTGAAGCAGATTGCACATTGAGTTGTTGTGATTGAAGTTCCAAATTATTATTCAGTGCTATATTTATTATTTCTTCCACACTGAGTTGTCTTGATGTGCTTTGTGCATTGGCATTTTGAAAAAAGAATAATACAATAATAAAAACACTTATGCTTGTAATTTGTGACTTTTTGTTTCTTTTACGCGGTGAAGAAAATAACAAATAAAGCAATGGCAATACAAAGAGTGTAAGAAATGTTGCTGTGATCAATCCCCCAATAACTACTGTTGCCAATGGCTTTTGAACTTCAGCGCCAGCACCATGTGAAAGCGCCATTGGTAAAAACCCAAGCGAAGCAACAGCTGCTGTCATGAGAACAGGTCGCAAACGGATTTTAGTACCTTCTATAATTCTTTGCAACATATCGCTCATACCTTCTTTCTCCAATTGATTAAACGTACTGACTAAAACAATTCCATTCAAGACCGCTACACCAAACAATGCAATAAATCCAACACCTGCAGAAATGCTAAAAGGCATATCACGAATCAATAATGCAAATACACCTCCTATTGCTGCCATAGGAATAGCTGTAAAAATAAGTGTTGCTTGTTTAATGGAAGTGAAGGTGAAATATAATAGCATGAATATAAGTGCCAATGCAACGGGTACTGCTATCATCAATCGGTTCGATGCTGCTTGTAAATTTTCAAAAGTTCCTCCATAAGTATAATAATATCCTTCAGGCAATTTTACGTCGTTGCCCAATTGTTTTTGAATATCAGTAACAACACTTGATACGTCTCTTCCTTTTACATTGAAGCCCACTACAATTCTGCGTTTACCATCCTCACGACTAATTTGTGCAGGTCCTAATTCCAATTGGATATCGGCTACTTGGGATAACGGAATCTGTGTTCCGTTAGATGTTGGAATATGCAAATGACTTACATCATCTATATTATTCCGGTGAGTAGAATCAAGGCGAACAACCAAATCGAATTTACGTTCGTTTTCAAAAACAACTCCAGCGCTACCTCCTGCGAATGATGTACTAACTATATGATTGATGTCATCAATATTCAGACCGTAATTTGCAATTTGAGAACGATTATACTTAATAACAATTTGTGGCAATCCTGCCACTCGCTCCACACTTGGTTCAGTAGCTCCGGCTACACCTTGTATAATGGTGTTTACTTTATTAGCATAGAATAAAAGGGTATCCATGTTTTCACCAAATATTTTAACGGCTACATCCTGTCTAATACCGGTCATCAATTCATTAAAACGCATTTGTATGGGTTGGCTTTTTTCAAAAAATACCCCTGGGATGATTTCCAATTTTTCATAGATTTCATCAGCAAGTTCATCATAAGTAATGTTTCGCTTCCACTCACTTTGTGGTTTTAAAATGATCATCATGTCGCTTGCTTCAGGTGGCATAGGATCTGTTGGCACTTCAGCACTTCCTGTTTTTCCAACTACCATTTTGACCTCATCAAATTCTTTTATTAATCGTGAAGCTTGCATAGAAGTTTCAATACTTTGAGACAAAGATGTTCCCTGCGATAATATGCAGTGAAAAGCAAAATCACCTTCTGCTAATGTTGGAATAAATTCTCCACCCATCTTTGAAAAAAAAAAACTGTGAAAAAGAAAATTCCAACAGTGATTCCAACAACTAATTTTCTTTCCTTTAATTGCAGCGTTTAAAAGTGGTTCATATTTTTGTTGGAAAAAAATCATCATTCTATCAGAAATATTTTTTCTATGACTCACCTTTTTACTTAAAAAAAGTGAAGATATCATTGGAATGTAAGTAAGTGATAGTATAAATGCCCCAAGTATGGCAAATGAAACAGTCTGTGCCATTGGTCCAAACATTTTTCCTTCAATACCTACTAAAGTTAGAATGGGTAAGTATACAATTAAAATGATGATTTGTCCGAATGCTGCAGAATTCATCATTCGTTTTGCACTTTGAAAAACAGTTTCATCCATTTGCTTTGATGTAAGTTCTGTTTTTCCACTTTGCAATTGGGTGGTACTTATGCGGTGGAAAATACTTTCGACTATAATGACTGCACCATCTACTATTAAACCAAAATCTATAGCACCTAAACTCATAAGGTTGGCACTTACTCCAAACACATTCATCATCCCTAATGCAAACAACATGGATAAGGGTATTGCTGAAGCCACGATCAAACCAGCTCTAAAATTTCCAAGAAATAATACCAAAACAAAAATGACTATTAATGCGCCTTCTAAAAGATTCTTTTCTACTGTTGAGATAGCACGGTTTACTAAATCAGTTCTATCCAGGTAGGGTTCAATAACCACATCATCGGGTAAGGATTTTTGAATGGTTTGCATTTTATCTTTTACACGATTTACCACATCGGCGCTATTCGTTCCTTTCAGCATCATCACGACCCCACCTACAGCATCCACTTCACCATTGTAGGTAAGCGCACCATATCGAACAGCACTTCCCAATCGAACTTCAGCTACATCTTTTATCAAGATCGGAATTCCATTGGGATTGTTTTTTACAGCTATGTTTTTGATATCGTCAAATGAACCAATTAATCCCACCCCACGAATGAAATAGGCATTGGGTTTTTTATCTATATAAGCCCCGCCTGTATTTTCGTTGTTCTTTTCAAGTGCAGAAAAAATTTCAGGAATGGTAATTCCCATAGCTATAAGTCTATCAGGATTGATAGCCACTTCATACTGTTTGAGCTGTCCACCAAAACTATTGACTTCTGCAATCCCTGCAGTACCATACAGTTGTCGGGCAACTATCCAATCCTGCATGGTTCGCAAATCCATGGCCGTGTATTTATTCTCGCTCCCCTTTTTAGGGTGAATGATATATTGATATACTTCTCCTAAACCTGTGCTCAACGGTGCCAATTCAGGTTTCCCAATTCCATTAGGAATTTTTTCTTCAGCTTCCTTTAGTTTTTCATTAATCAGTTGTCTTGCAAAATAGATATCTACTTTGTCATCAAAAACAACCGTTATGACAGATAATCCGAAACGAGAAAGACTGCGCAACTCAACTAAGTCAGGAAGATTGGCGATACTTTGTTCAATGGGATAAGTAACCAATTGTTCCACCTCCTGCCCAGCCAGCGTTGGACAAAGTGTGATGATTTGTACTTGATTATTGGTGATGTCAGGTAGAGCATCAATAGGTAATTTACTAGCACTCCATACGCCCCACACGACGAGTGCAAAAGTCATCAATCCAATGATGAACTTATTGTTTATACTAAACGCAATTATTTTATTTAACATGTTTAATCAGTTTAATGAATGAATATGCAAATACTCGCTGTGATCTTACACTGCAAGTATTTTATTTACTTTCTGCATAAGCAGAAATTTATAAATTCATTAGCTGATTTTTGGCGGTTGCCAGATATTGAAATAGATATTCTGAATATAACCATTTTTATATTCACAAATTGTCTCTGAAAGTTCTACTTTCCTTATTGGAATATAAATAGGAATATAAATATGGGTGTATACAGATCCACAGCATGAACAAAAGCAAAAGGGCGAACAATTTTCAGATTCATGGTTGTGCTTTTCGTGATCACTATTATTTATATCCGAATTCAATGTAACTTGATTACAATCATACTCATCACCACAGGGCATCAAAGTAAGTCCAAAAATACAAAGCAAAGAATAATGAAAATAGTTTCACAATGCAAAATTAATCAATTTCCTGAATTTATTTTATTGTTCTTAAAGTTATAAAAATCATGAATAGGTAATATAATTACAAAATATAATATATTTAATTGATAATCAATTATATATATATTATAAAAATATTTAACAATAAATAAAAAATGAATTGTTAAGATTTAATTAAAGTAGCTTCCTTCAATTGACTTTATGCCAAATATTGAACATGTAAAGACATCCAGAAAATTAAAAAACAAGCACTTTATCACTGTCTACAACCCAATTAGTCAGTTCTGCCATTGTGCTCATCTCGGCTCCATCTATTAATTGTACGTTTTTCAGTCCCCTGGCCTCAGCGCAACTGCCGCATATTTTTACTTTCGCTCCTTTAATTAGTGAAAGTTTCATCATTTTTTCAATATTATAATAGCCATTTGGTGTAGTCTGATTTGCAACCGCACAACTTGCTGCATCTGCCATTAGAAAAATTCTTACTTCTACAGTTTCATTATCCTTACCTAATTGGTTGGCAAGTCGTAAAGCATTGTAAGCTTTTTCAGTTCCATATGGAGCATCGTTGATTAAGATTAAAATTTTTATTTCTATTTATTTTATGGTTAATTATTAATTGCTTTCATCACTACAAAACTTCCTTTTCCAAATCCTTGTTGCGGTTGTTCTATTTCAATTACTTTGGACTTTGTCAGCGTCTGCAAATAAGAAAAATGGTGAAAGCCCGCTTGTTTTATGAGTTCAGCTATCTCTTGGGGAGAATAAAAATGAGCATCCCTATAAAATTTATTTTCGGATTTTTCCATTTCATATTTCTTTCTGAGGACGGTGTTTTTATCAATGATGCCTAGCAATATTACTCCTTATGGTATTAAAATGCGGTGAACTTCTGAAAATGCTTTTGGTGTGTCTGAAAGAAAACAAATTGGCGGTACCATTAATGCAAAATCAAAACAGTGTCCTAAAATATCTCACAATTATCCATTCTATTGCCTACAAAAAATTTAAGCCATGATTGTATCATAATCCATTTAACCCTTTATAAATTTAATTTCTGATAAATATACAAAAACTATATATTCACTTCACAAATTTTCTTCTCGAATTTACAATCTGTATTTCATTATTTCTGCCAAAGTCACATGATATTCTTTCTCCAATTTCAATAAATGTAGTAAAGCGTTTTGGTAAAAACTCGTTTCTAAAAAATATTCAATCACCGTGATTTCGCCCAAGCGTAAAGCCTTATCTAATAAAGTGGTATTGTTTATAGATGAAATTACAAAACTGTATTCATTGAATGATTTTTTGAGCGCATCTTGTCGATCAAACAGTTCTTTTATTTCAAAAAAATGCTCGTTCAAGTGACTTTGCAATTTTAAATTGGTGAATAGAACATTGGCTTGTTGTTCCCTTTTGCGATATTTCTGTTCCCAAATCGGAAGTGTCAAACCTGCATGGATGCCATTGTAGCGCTGGCCCAAAATGCCTTGAAAGCGGTAACCCAACTCGAATTTCGGAAGTCGCCAAGTCTTGGTCAAATCAAGTTTTTTTTCGGCAATTCGCTGTTCCTGCTCCAAAGATTTACGTATTGGGTCAGCTGTCTCATACTCCATTTCAACTTGTTCAAAAGATGTTATTTCTGGTTGCATTGGGTAAACCGTGTCCTGAAAAAGGACCACTTTACCACCATTAAGTTGAATCAGCTGCATTTGCAGTTTTTGAATTTCAACGTTGTTTTCTATGTTTAATTGGTTAATTTCCAAAAGTTGCAACTTTGTTTTGTTCACATCCAAAATATTCCCATCTCCTTTGTTAAGTTTAATCTGAAAATCGTTTTTGAGTTTTTCTAATTCTAATTTTCGTCGGTCTTGGTGGATTTTCAATTTGTTGCGATATATCAATTCAAGACAGACCAATTTGGCTTCCTGCAAAATATCTTGTCGACCTGCAGCAAATTCCGAAGTGGAAATTGCACTCTGAACTGCCGCCAATTCTCTTCGTTTTTTGTATGTCGTCGGAAAATCGAAAGGCTGCACAACAAAAAAATCGGTTTGGTTTCCAGCTGCTTCTGGCGAACCGAAAAGAAATTGTCCTTGAATAATCGGGTTCGGTAGTGTCAAACCTGTTTTGTATTCCAGTTTTTTGCCTTCCCAAAATTGGCGACTTGCAGAAAGCGATTTATTATTTTTCTCAATCGAAGCCAATACATTTTCGACATTCGATTGACCATTTGCATTGACCAAAACTGTTAATGCAAATATATTTATGATTACTATTTTATAGTTCATTTCAATGTTTTTCTATTAGTGAGAAAATAAACCACCGGCACAATGAAAATATTGAGCAGAGTGGATGTGAGCAAGCCGCCTAAAATAACTTTAGCCATGGGGCTTTGTATTTCGTTACCGGGTAAATCCCCAGCAATGGCAAGCGGGATGAGTGCAAGCCCAGCCGTCAAAGCTGTCATCAAAATTGGAGAAAGACGGTCTACCGAACCATTCAAGACCGTTTCAAGGAGCGGTTTGCCTTCGTCTTGCAAATTTTTATAACGGGAAACGAGCAAAATACCGTTCCGAGTCGCTACTCCAAACAAGGTGATAAAACCGATAATCGCTGGGATACTCAAAATGCCAGAGGTGATCCAAATGATGAAAACGCCGCCAATCAAAGCCAATGGCAAATTCAACAAGATAATTGAAGCTGTTTTGAGACTTTTAAATTCTTGAAAAAGTAAAAGAAAAATCACCAATAGCGATAGTAACGAAGTTGCCAATAGCGTTTTTGAAGCTTCAGCTTCAGCTTCAAACTGACCACCGTATTCAATTCGGTAGCCTTCTGGTAGTGTGATTTTTTCTGCAATCATTTTCTGGATTTCATCTACGGTACTCTTTTGGTCACGACCAGCTACATTCACAGATACAACGGTTTTGCGTTGCACATTTTCTCGATTTATCGTGTTCGGCCCTGAAGTTGAAACGACATCTGCCACATAACTCAAAGGTATTTTTTGCCCATTAACTGCATCAATCATTGTATTTCTAATGTTCTCGATATTGCCCCGATTGGCATCGTCGAATCGTAAAATCAAGTCAAAACTTTTGTTTCCTTCATAAATTTCAGACACTTTTTCACCTGCAAAAGCCACATCCACGAACTCATTGAACTGTCCAATTGGTATTCCATAATGGTTGAGCAAATCTCTTTTTGCTTTGATTTGTACCTGAGGAATTTCAATTTGTTGCTCCACACTATATCCACAAGACCAGAATCAGGGTAATCGCCGTCTTGATTTCGTTGGAAAGTGAGAACAGTTTTGCCAAGTCAGTTCCAAAAATCTTGATGGCTATATTCGCTCTTGTGCCTGAAAGCATGTGGTCGATACGATGACCGATGGGCTGCCCAATGGTTATATTCACGCCAGAAACGTTGGCGAGATGCTTCCGCACATCAGCCATAAATTCCGACCGACTGCGATCTTTTAAAATAAAGGGCGCATCAATTTCGGCAGCATTCACGCCCTGGGCATGTTCGTCAAGTTCAGCTCGACCCGTACGGCGGGTAGTGATTTGAATTTCTGGAACTTTCAATAATTCCTGTTCGACGTGGGACCCGATTTTGTTACTTTCTTCCAATGAAATGCCTGGTAAACTGACCGCTGAAATCACCAGTGAGCCTTCATTGAATTCAGGCAAGAAACTCCTTCCCAATCGTGAAAGTCCAAAAAAAGCCACCAAAAGCATCAAAAACGAGACTACCAGAACAATGGTTTTGGCTTTCATAACGCCTTTTAAAAGGCCAGAATAACCAATTTGAAGCTTACTGACAAGCCAACTTTCGCCGTGCTGTCTTTTTAACATTTTTTCGTTCGATAAAAGATAGCTGCCCAAAACAGGAGTCAAGGTGATGCTTACTATAAGAGAAGCAAATAGCGATACGATGAACGCAATGCCCAGTGGAGCGAGTAGTTTACCTTCCATTCCTGATAGGAAAAACAATGGTAAAAACGCCACTATGATTATGAATGTGGCATTGATAATGCTTGTTCGGATTTCCACTGATGCATCGAATACGACTTGCAGCACAGCTTTTCGCTCCGAAATGGGCATTGTAGCATTCTGTTTTAGACGTTTGAAAACATTTTCCACATCTATAATAGCATCGTCCACGAGTGCACCAATAGCAATTGCCATACCGCCTAATGACATTGTGTTAATGGTGAAACCAAGCCATTTCAAGGTCAAAATAGCGACAATCAGCGAAACTGGAATGGCAAGTAACGAAATCACAGTTGCGCGCCAATTCATTAAAAAAAGAAACAGTATAACAACCACGAAAATACTTCCTTCCAAAAGTGTCTTTTGGATGTTTGAAATTGAAGCGTTTATAAAATCCACCTGCCTGAAAATGCGAGTATTGATTTTTACATCGCTAGGCATCGTTTTTTGCAAATCCAAGATTGCATCATCAATTTTTTGCGTCAGCAAAAGCGAATTGGTGGCAGGTTGTTTCATCACAGTCATTATCACAGCAGGTTTGCCCTTAAGTGAGCCGTCACCGATTTTTTGGGCTGCTGCTATTTTGAGTGTTGCCACGTCCTCGATTTTGACAGTTCCCTTCGGGGTAGTCTTAATGACGGATTTTCCAAGTTCTTCTAAATCACTTGTTCTACCAATACCTCGGACTATGTATTCATTACCGAAATCATTTAAAAAACCGCCTGACGAATTTCCGTTGGCTTCTTGACAAGCTTTGAGCAATTCGGAAAGTGTTACATCAAATGCGCTCATTTTTTGTGGTGAAGCCAATATCTGATATTGTTTGAACTCACCGCCGATGACGACGACCTGTGCCACACCTCCTGTAGCGAGCAATCGAGGTCGAATTGACCAATCGGCAAGCGTCCGTAAATCCATTTGTGTAGTGCTGTCACCTGTCAAACTGATCAGCATAATTTCACCCATGATGCTTGCTTGTGGTGCCATGGTTGGATTGCCCACGCCTACTGGAAGACGTTCAGCAATAGCAATAATTTTTTCGTTGACGATTTGTCTGGCTTTGAAGATATCAGTGTTCCACTCAAATTCAATCCAAACAATCGAGATGCCAGCCGAAGATGATGAGCGCACCCGACGAACGTTTGTTGCCCCATTTACGGCGGTTTCAAGAGGAAATGTGACTAATTTTTCAACCTCTTCTGGTGCCATACCGTGCGCTTCAGTCAATACAACAACGGTCGGGGCGGTTAAATCTGGGAATACATCCACCTCCATTCGTGAGGCGACAAGTGATCCAAAAACGATGAGTAGAACTGTTGCTACGATTACCAACAATCGGTTTCTAAGTGAGAAAAGTATTATTTTATTAAGCATGATATTAAAGATTTAGTGTTCATGTCCATGCGCCGGAAGTGTTCCTGAAGCAGTTGACAATTTGATTTGATAACCGCCTTTCGTTACCACCCGTTCACCTTCGTTTATACCAGCAAGAACTTGCACATTCTTCCCGTCGGATGGGCCGATTTTAAGTTCCCGTTTCTGAAAACGCTCACCATCCATTTGGACATAAGCATAAAAAATGCCTTGTTCCTCCAAAAGTGCTGAAGTAGGGATAACCAAAGTGGGCTTTGTGTCTGACAGTAAAAACACCTCGACTACCGACCCGGGAACGAAATTTTCCTTGTTGTCTATCTCGAAATGAATTGCCAAAGAAGAACCTACCTCTGCTGATTTTCCGGTCGAAACAACACGTCCATTCAAATTTCGGGTATTGAATACCTGCCCTCCGTCTGCAGTTTTGAAATTGGCTGCAGTGAACGAAGTTAGTTTTGGGAAATATTTTTGAGAAACATTCGCTTTTAACAAGAGTCTTTTGTTTTTTGAAATGGTGGCAAGGGGCTGACCTGCGTTCACAAATTGCCCGTTTTCGACCATTACGTTTTTCAAGAAACCTCTAATCGGGGTAGTAACACTTTGCTTGTTTTGATTGAATTTTTTGGAAACGGAAACATTGGCAAGTTGTGTTTGAGCATTTTCGAACTGGCGTTTTGTTTCCAAA
>JADKBO010000052.1 GCA_016715105.1 Saprospiraceae bacterium
ATCTAGCCGTAAGAATAAGAAAGTATGGGACAAGTAGAATTGATTATGCCCAAAATGGGGGAAAGCATCATAGAGGCAACAATCATCAAATGGCATAAATCCGTGGGTGATACCATAGAAGTGGACGAGACAGTACTCGAAATAGCGACTGACAAAGTAGATTCAGAAATACCTTCACCGGTTGCTGGAACACTGGTAAAAGTGTTTTTCAAAGAAGATGACGTTGTCCCTGTGGGCACAGCAATCGCCATGATCGCTACTGAAGGTCAAGTTGCTGATAGTCCGATGACGGGTAGCAGTCAGGAAGATACCACCGTGCAAAGCCAAGATGCAGAGGAAGCAAGCATCCAAATTGCAGAGTCGTTTTTGGAGCCTTTGCCTGCACAAGCGGTTGCCGTGGAAATGGCTAACCCAGCAGTTGGAGAAAAAAAATCTGACAAATTTTATTCACCCTTGGTGAGAAATATAGCAAAGGAAGAAGGTCTATCATTAGCGGAGCTCGACAAACTCGATGGCTCTGGACTAGGCGGAAGAGTGACAAAGGCAGATATTCTCACTTACATTAAAGATCGGGACACAACGCCATCTGTTGCAAGCAATCCTGTGATTACTCAAACTCCAAATACCCAGAAGTCCACCACTTCTTATTCTATGCCCAGCGGAGAATTTGAAATCATTGAGATGGACCGCATGCGCAAGATGATTGCAGAACATATGGTCACTTCCAAATCTGTTTCGCCGCACGTTACCTCTTTTGTAGAGGCAGATGTAACAAACATTGTGGCTTGGAGAGAGAAAATGAAGGATGGATACGCCAAGCAGTACAATGAAAAACTCACCTTCACTCCCCTATTCATAGAGGCGGTGGTGAAAGCTTTAAAGGATTTCCCAAAGGTCAACTGCTCTGTACAAGGAGATCGCATCCACATTTATAAAAACTTCAACATCGGCATGGCGACAGCATTACCTAGTGGTAATCTCATTGTCCCTGTCATCAAAAAAGCAGAATTGCTCAATCTTGCAGGTCTTACTCAACAAGTAAACGACCTTGCAAACCGAGCCCGAAATAATAAACTCACACCAGAAGACATCAAAGATGGTACATTCACCGTCACCAATGTGGGTACTTTTGGCAATGTCATGGGCACACCCATCATCAATCAACCCCAAGCAGCCATTCTTGCGCTGGGTGCGATCAGGAAAAAACCTGCTGTCTTAGAAACAGAATATGGGGATGTGATTGCCATCAGACAGATGATGTTTATGTCTCTTTCCTATGATCACAGAATCATCGATGGTTTTCTGGGCGGTAGCTTTTTGAAAAGAATTGCTGATTACCTCGAAAACTTTGACCCAAACCGCGGAATATAATGAAACACATACGACTTCCTTTGCTGCTGATTTTCTTTGCTGCTTTTATCATACAAAAGGCTGATGGTCAAGTGCATCTAAAAAAAGAGGCAATCAAAATGTTGGCAAATGCCAAGTACAAGGAAGTGGTTTCCATTGTCAATGGCATGGAGTCAGAACAAGAGGATGGTGAGTTATTGACTTTGAGGGGAATCAGTTATTATTTTTTGAATAAGCCGGATTTTGCCATCAGAGATTTGAGAAAAGCTCATTCCTTGGGTTCTTCCAATCCTTATATTTTTCTTTATTCTGCTAAAAGTTATTACGCCCAAGGTAATTATGAAGACGCTGCTTTGTTTTACAAAAACTATCTCAAATCGATAGAAAGTAATCATGAGGATGTTCCATACATCGTCAACGAAATCAAAAGGTGTGCTGCAAATGCACAATTTCAGTCCGATCTTTCCATGGCTTATGTGGAAAATCTGGGAGGCTCTGTGAATTCAGAGTATGATGAAAAATTGCCGAAACACAGTCCCAATCATCAGAATAAATATTATTTCTCCTCTGATCGTGACCTTTCAGCAGGGGGTTTACGCGACGCAGAGGGTATGAAAGATGAAATGTATGGTAGATACACAATGGACATGTATTCGGTAGAGTTGATCAATGGCAACTGGACACCCGTTTATACATTCAACAGTTTGCAAAACACGGCCAAAAACGAATACATCCAAGGATTTAATGGAGACGGTAATACCTTATACTTTTTAAAATCAACCGGACCAAACAGCAGTGAACTTTATGCTGATTCATTCAACCTAGATATTGAAAAAAGAGCTTTCCCCAAAGCCGTAGTTTCTGGTTTTGACGGATCAATTGGTGATAAGGATTTATTCCTATTCAATGACTCCATCTGGTTATTCTCTTCTATGCGAGCTGGAGGATTCGGGGGCTACGATTTATATTTTATGCGCAAGGTAGATGGCAATTGGGAGCCACCTCAAAACTTGGGGCCAACCATCAATTCCAATTACAATGATGTAAGTCCATTCCTCAGCAAAGGATCTAAAGTGTTGACTTTTAGTTCAGACAGATTAGATGGTTTTGGCGGTTATGACGTATTTGTTTCTGGATATAATGTAGAAAAATCACTGTGGGAAAATCCACGGAATCTAGGTTCTCCTGTCAATTCGCCGATGGATGAGCTTGGGTTTTTTGTCAGTGCCGATGGCAGTCAAGCGGTTTTATCTTCCAATCGGATCAATGGATTTGGTGGATTTGATATATACATTGCTTATCTAAAAACACAACTCTTAGACCAGTTGGAATATGTAGAAGTGCCTTTATGGTTGGATATTCCTGTTGAAGATTTAGCAGAAGCTGATCCTTTTGGCGATGTAGGTGATATAAAAACACCAGAAGATCAGCCACAAACGACAGAAGAAGCCAAAGAATTTCTCAACCAGCCCATTTTGCTTTCTGAAAATGATGATCAAATAAATGCTACCGGCCAATACAATCTCAACAATTTAGCAGATTTGATGAAAATCAATCCAGAGATCAATGTCGTCTTTTTGAGCAGTACTTCAACCGTTGGCATGGCTGATTTCAATCTCTTTTATACGGTAAAAAGAGGTGAGCAAGTGGTCGATTATTTAGCGAAAAAAGGCATCAATAAAAACAGAATGACCACCATCGGCAAAGGAGATCACTTTCCCTTGGTCAATCCGGGTGAGTCAAGGATAGCGGCCACGCTCAACAATCGCATAGACATCAAAGTTTTTGATTACAATGCCTCTAGAGTAAGGGTTTTTGATGATCCTCCAACGGTGTTATCTACGCTGATAGACGAGCGATCGGTCAATTTCAATAAAAATTTCTCTACGCTTTTTTATGCTGTGAAAATTGCGGAAACGAGCCAAATGTTGCGTACAGACCTGATCAAAACAGCGAAAGAAGCGTTCATTGTTAAGTCTCCAAATAAGGATTTTTATGAATATTACGTGGGACTTTTTGATCAATACAATGCTGCCAGAGGTATGAAAAATGACCTGCTCAGACAAAATGTAATGAATGCCGAGGTGGTTCCATTTTTATATGGTAGAAAATTGGACGCAACTAGTATCCAGAATAACCTCACTGCTTTTCCAGATCTGGAAGACTATTTGAAATACGAAAAATAGCAGTCATTTATGAGTAATAATGTGCCAACCATTGCCGACTTACTTTCTTTTTTCCCTGAAGTAAGTTTGCCTTTTACTATTACAGAAGAGTCAATGGATCACTTCAGGTTGACAAACGAAGACCTGCCCTTTGCCCTTGTCAATGCATTTTTGGAAGAATGGGAAGGTGTCGACGAGGATGATATGACTGAATATTTCCCATGTCTGAAACTGCCATCAGAAGAGCAATACGAATGCATCATCTACTGGCGTGCTGCCTTTTTGAAATATGAATATATCCTTACCACCATCAACAAAGCTGGTGAGGTGATCGCCAGGCGTGTGATTGCAGGTAGCAGATATGAGGGCAGTCATTTCTTAAAATCAGCGGCCAGAGTGGATGAAGATCGCATCATTCACATCATGACTGGAATCATGAGTGCAGATGAAAATGAACTTGACCCGGAATTGAGCAAACCATACAATATGGAGATCATGCCTTCCGGCGAAATAATTTCATATAAAGAATAAAATCAGACAATGATGAAATTTAAAATCATATTCAGTTTATTATGCATCGTAGCAACTTTGAATACGGGTTGCAAAACGCAGGCATCAATCAACACCCAAAATGCAGCAAAAGCAAATGCTGATCAAACGCCAAAAAATATCATTTTGATGATTGGAGATGGCATGGGTCTCACTCAGATAACTGCAGCCATGATCAGCAACGGCTACAAGCTCAATCTAGAAAAAATGCCCATTACCGGCTTTCATAAGTCATATAGCTCCGATGATTTGATAACCGACTCAGCTGCTGGAGCAACTTCTTTTGCTTGTGGTGTAAAAACTTATAATGCAGCCATAGGGGTAACGGATGATACTTTAGCTGTCCAAACCATCTTGGAAGAAGCCCAAGATGCGGGTAAGGAAACTGGGGTTGTGGTCACTTCAACCATCGTTCATGCTACACCAGCTTCTTTCATTTCACACAATAGAAATCGCAACAACTACGAGGAGATCGCTGAAGATATTTTGGATTGTAAGGCTGATTATTTGATTGGCGGTGGGAAAAAATATTTTGATCGCAGAAAAGATGAAAAAAATATACTCGATGAAATGAAGAAAAACGGCTATGCTGTTTCTACGTTTCTTGAAACTGATCCAGAAAATGTGGTGGTGACGCCGGGTAAAAAACTATTCTATTTAGCCGCTGATGGAGACCCACTGTCTGTTGAGCAAGGCAGAAATTATTTGGAGCCCCTGAGCATGAAAGTCATCAATGCATTAAGTCAATCAAAAGATGGTTTTTTCCTCATGATTGAAGGATCACAAATAGATTGGGGCGGTCATGGCAACAACATCAAACAAGTTGTCACTGAAACCATAGACTTTGATAAAACGATAGGAAGTGTATTGGACTGGGTCAATAAAAATGGAGAAACTTTGCTAATTATTACTGCCGACCATGAAACGGGTGGTTTGGCTATAAACCCTGGGTCAACGATGGATTCATTGGTTGTTTCATTTGCAACCACACACCATTCAGGTACACTTATCCCTGTTTTCTCAGCAGGTCCAGGAAGTACCATGTTTAGTGGCATTTATGAGAATACGGATATTTATCATAAAATGCGACACGCGCTTAAATATCCAAAGCGAACCCAACCAAAGATTCTAAATGTCTCAGCAAAGAAATAAAATATTTTTTGCAAGTGATTTTCACCTTGGGGCAGCTGCTATGGACGGCAGTATACAACGTGAAAAAAAGATAGTAGAATGGCTGCATTTGGTTGGTCCTCAAGCCTCTGAAATATTTTTAGTCGGGGATATTTTTGATTATTGGTTTGAATATGCGGAGGTTATCCCAAAAGGATATACACGTCTTTTGGGTACCATTGCAAAATATGCCGATGCCGGAGTAAAATTCCATTTTTTTACTGGAAACCATGACATGTGGGTGTTTGACTATTTCACCAAAGAGTTGGGCATGGACATCCACTATGCTCCAAAAGTTTTCGAACGATTTGGGAAAAAAGTATTTGTAGGGCATGGAGATGGGCTAGGTCCAGGAGATCGCTCTTACAAAATGATCAAAAAAGTATTCAATCACCCGCTGAGCAAGTGGTTATTTGCCCGCATTCATCCCAATTTGGGCATGAAAATTATGCGTTACACCAGTAAAAGCAGCCGCCTTTCAGACAGTGAACCAGATCATGTGCAAAGCATGGACAAGGAGTGGTTGGTGATATTCGCAGAAGCCTATTTAAAAAATAATGCAGTTGACTTTTTTGTTTTTGGCCACCGTCACATTCCCATTACCCACACATTGAGCAATGGTAAATCCGTTTATTTCAATCTTGGAGAATGGTGGAAATCCTGCACCTATCTGGAGATGGGAGTTGAGGAAATTGGGCTGAAGAGGTTTGATAAAGGGGAAATTTGAGGTTTGGAAGAGGGGCGATTATATTTCCATATGCGAATTATGGGCTCAATTTACACCAGAAACACCTTTAATCGAGTAGATTTGTTTGATAAAGAAATTTTAATTCCTGGTATAAATTAGGACAATCATCATGAAAAAGTTGTGCTTCATTTTCATATATTTTTTACTTGCTTCGCTTTATGGCCAGGAAGTGATTCCTTTGTATCCGGGTATAGCTCCTGGTTCTGAAAACTGGACCTGGGAAGAAAAGACGGCTGGTGCGAATACAGGCAATTCCATGGTTTATAATGTCACCAAACCAACCTTGACCTATTACCGGGCCCCCGAAAATATTAGATCCGGAGCTGTGATGCTGGTGGCTCCCGGAGGCGCCTTCCACATTCTTTCTATTGAAAATGAAGGCAACAAAGTAGCTGAGTTTCTAAATGGTCTGGGCATAGATGCCTTTGTTTTAAAATACAGATTGTCTCACATCTATGGACAAGATCCTATGCAGGAATTGTTTGGCTTGATGAGTGATTTCAAAAAGCTTGACTCAATAAACACCCCAACAGTAGCATTTGCGACCCAAGATGGCATCAGAGCTTTGTCCTTGATTCATGAAATGTCTGAGATGAAAGGATTCGATACCGGCAAAATCGGCATGATGGGTTTTTCTGCCGGTGCCACCCTGACGATGTGCGTTCTTATGTCTGCCGAACAAAAACTAAAACCTTCCATCGTCGCACCTTTTTACTTGTATAAACCTGCTGTCATCGGCAAAACATTTCCTGAAAAACAAACTCCAATGTTCATAGCAGTTGCAAGCGACGATGGGCTCAAGTTTGTACCGCACAGCATAGAGTTATATAATGAGTGGATGGGCAAGGCTCAACCTACCGAACTTCACATCTACGAAAGTGGCAACCATGGCTTCGGCATGCAACCCAAAGGCACTGCCTCCGACCAATGGCCTTCAGATTTTACATCATGGTTGAAGCAAAGAAAGTGGTTGAAATAAATGAAACGTATGTTTCATTTCTATTCAAGCCTACAGGTTTACTGTAAAATATGTAAATCTATAGTTTCACGGAAGTGTACATAAGCAAATACAAATGTTTGTTGATTGTGCTTAATTTAAAATTGAATTGATTCTACAATTCTATTGTAATCTTTTAAATGATCATTATCTCGTCCTTCGATATATGAAAATTGAATTGTCATAATACTTTTACCTCAGTAAAAAATAGCCTGCCGAATTTTTAGAGTCTGATTTTTCAATTTTAACCTTTAAATCTTTATTACACAAACAAACCCAGCCCAAAAAACAAAATCATACACCACAATATCGTCCTGGTATAAGGGTTTAAAAATGCTATTTGCCGATGATAAATCGCACTGATGACTAGGCTGACTGCAAACCAAGCAATGTAGTTTTGGAGAGGAACTTGATCATTTTCCCAAATCCACATGCCCAATTTGATGGCATTAGGTTCGATGATGATATCGATGGCTACTACCAGAAGGGCTGCTAGAAGGACTTGCCAGATAAATGGCAATTGCCAACGTTTCACCTGATCGTTTACGCAATATGTAAGTAAAAACCAATTGAAGCCAATCATAGGTGGTGTCGCCAAAATCTTAAAACCCAGATCATCACCATATTGATAGTTGCCAAAAATTACGCCTGTGTTGACTCCCAATACTTCAATGAAATATCCGATAGTCCATGCGAATCCAAAAAATATAAGCAAATCTTTGAATACGCTCTTACTAGGGTAATGATGCCAGCCAATGATCGAGACACAAAGCAATATTTGAAACCAGGTGTAGTGGACCAAATCACTCCAAAAACCCAATTGAATGCAGCAAAAGCCAAACAAATAGGAACTGATGATCAAACCATAGGCAATCTTTTCTTTGCTGGTCATCGTTTTCATCCTTTTGTTATCAGATCATCAACAATTTTGGCGGAAAGCAAACAAAGTGGAATACCACCGCCTGGATGTACACTGCCGCCAATGAAATATAAATTTGAATATTGGGGTGATTGATTGGGATGTCGCGCAAAAGCTGCCCATTGATCATTTGAACTCGTTCCATACAAAGAACCTGTATAAGATAAAGTTTTCATTTCTATGGTCCGTGGGTCGACGATGGTCTCCGTTTGTATGTGTTTGGTGAGGTCAAAACCAATTTGGTTGCTTATTTTTTGAATGATCTTTTCTCTTGTGACTTTGATCATATTTTCCCAATCCTGTTGTCCATTGTTGTAGGGAGCATTGATCATGGTAAACCAATTTTCATGGCCTTCCGGTGCATCTTCAGGCAGGTATTTGGAGGTTATGTGGATGTAGACCGTTGGATCGTCGTATAAGTCACCTTTGCCAATGTGATCAAATTCCCTTTCATAATCTTTGCTAAACAAAATATTGTGTAGGTCAAATTGCGGAAAGCTGGTTGATTCCCCAGTAGAATATCAAAGCTGACGAACTCCTTTCTTGTTTTAATAATTTCGCTGCTTTTTCTCTATCCTTGAGCAATTCTTGATAAGTATAATAAGCATCCATATTACTCACCACTACATCAAAATCATAACTTGCTCCACTCTCCAAGGTCAGCCCTTTAATTTTACTGGAATGGAGTGGATCAATTGCAGTCACTTTGGAATTTAACTCAAACTTTATTCCCAAATTCACTGCGTATTGGTAAATAGATTGAGTAATTTGAGACATGCCCTTTTTGGGTAAATGTGCGCCATATCCATATTCAAAATGCGGGATGATGTTGAGCAATCCTGGGGCTTTATAAGGGTTTGAGCCATTGTAGGTGGCATATCGATCAAATAATTGTACCGTTTTAGGATTGGCGAAACGTTTGACATTTGCCTGGTGCATGGTTTTAAAAACATCGAGTTGAGATAAGTGCAACAAGGCATTAGCTACTGAACCAGTCAACCAGGTCTTCCACCGGTGCAAGCTGTGCTCCAAAAATGTCTTGCCTACCAGATCATACTTTTTCTTACTCTGGGAAAAGTGTTCTTCCAACTTGTCAGGACTTTCACCAAGATCTTTGGCCAATGTATTTATTGTTTTTTGTAAGTCAGAGAAAGTGGCTGTTTGAGTGCCATCATCCCAAAAATATTTACAAATAATGGGAAGGCTGTGGTATTCAAAATTTGGCTCGAGGGGGACTTTTTGCAATTCAAACAGTTCCTCTACCAAGTGGGGCATCGTAAATAAAGAAGGCCCAAAATCAAATCGATAAGGCCCATCCCAAAATTCATGAAGTTTACCGCCCACCCTATCGGAAGCTTCAAAAACGGTTACCTCATATCCTTTTGCAGCAAGGCGGACTGCCATTGCCAAACCCGCAATACCCGAACCAATAATTCCTGCTTTTTTCTTTTCTGACATGTTGGAAACTACCACTGTCTGAAGAAACTAAATTTGAAAGTAAAGGTTTAAAGTTTTTTTTTATGTGGAAAATGATAATTCAAATTTTGTCATCCACAATTATTATTCATAGCTAGATTTCTATCTTTAATATTTCTGAATGCAATTAGTGCAATTGCGCTAATCCATAGCAGATAATGATCAGAAAATATTTTTTTTGAGTAATGAGTAAAGAAAGTTTCAAATGGTACAACTAGTTGATAAATTTGTGCATTTTTAAGATTCATTCCACTTTTCTTGAATTATTAAATTCTTTTCTGAAATGAAATCATTCAGTTTTGTACATAATTTTTTATAAACCTCTATGTTGCTTCTCTCAATAAATGGATCCAAAGTTACCCAGTAAGATGGCATTTCATCTTCAACAAGATCACTGAAATATTGAATAAAGGGTTGAGGATTCTCTAAATTCCCAAATTTAAGAAACTCAATAAAAATAGTAAAAAGTTGGTAGTCTTCATTTAGTATAGGAAACAAAACTTCGGATTCATATCTAGCAAAATCTATTTTTATTTGATTCTTAACATCTTCAAAATCGATGAGAACATATTCAGGTTTTTCAATTGAACCAATATTTTTTCTATTCATATTTTAATAAAATATTTAAACGGAATTTTTAATTTCACCTACAAGATAATATATTTTTTTAGAAAAATCCAATTAGAACTTTTCCAAAGCACCTAAAATAAAAACTAATTGGCTTACAATAAAAAAATCAAGAGAAATTTGATATTCCCCAAAGTACATTCCAGTTGTGAGAAATACCGGGATGATCGTAACAAAGAAGATTGGGAAGACTGTTTTTGTGGATTTGAAAAGCAGTTTGAAATGAAATATTTGCTTACGCATGGGTCCAATATGTAAGAATACGAACAGAATAGGCATCAAATTTGGTAAGTAATAGGGATAAGAATGAAATTATTTTTAGTATTGATATTTTGCATTACCGAGAGTACAAGTTGGAGAAAAATGATAAAAGACTACAAATACACTTTTATATTTATAGGTGCATGCATTTTGATAATCCTTTCAGTTATATTTTATTATTATAAGGTATCAGAGCGATTTCCAGATCCCCACGCTGCAAGTGCATTTGGCGACATGTTTGGCGGATTATCTGCTTTGTTTTTCTGGCTTGTCATTTGCAGGAGTAATTATAGCAATTTTAATGCAAATGCAAGAACTGAAATTGACTAGAGAAGAAATGGCTAAATCGGTTGAAGCCCAAAAAGGTAGTCAAGACGCACCTACCAGTCAATTAGAACAAATGGAGTTGATAAATACTTTTCAAATGGTTGACGATTATTTTAAGGGTTTTGACGAGAACGGAGAGCGCGACAAATTCAGAATTGTAAAAGATGTCAGAGACCAACTTACTAAAGATTTATTTTATCAAACCAGATTTGATAAATCTGTAAGCCCATTCATAACAGATTGCAAGCTTACTTACAGACTTGACTCTAGAACTATAAATATCCTTATAATAAATAGTGGAGCTAGTTGTACATTTTTCATTAAACCCTTACATCCGGAATCGATACCTTAAAAACTTTAGGTATTATACAGAAGGGACAGAAAACAAATGGACTGATAGTTCTAGTTTTATTCTTCAATGTAATAAAACTGCAAGCTTCAATTTCGAAAATGTAAACTTTGAATCAAAAACCTTGCATTTTGAATTACATCTTAAAGGGTATTTTGTCAAAAAAGTATGGGTAAGAGATATGTTTGTTGATGTAAATAAAAGTAGTGCAACAATGCGATTAGGTTCCCAATCAATTTTATTAAATAGCGATGCTAATTTAAACACCTAAATTCATCTTTACACCCTTACTTGCATAAATAAATCATGTATGACAAATTTGCCAAAAAAAAATAAAATGGACTGGAGAAAATACGAATTTGAAATATTTGACACTTTAAGAGAGTTTACCCCAATACCACAATAAAGTTCAATCAAAAAATAAAAGGCAGGTTTTCAAAAGTTGATCGACAGATAGACATTTTAATTGAAGGGAGGATCGCAGGTAAGAAATTTAGGCTTGTGATTGATGGGAAGTATTATTCAAAAAAAATTGATGTAACTCAAGTTGATAGCTTTATATCTATGGTTGAGGATATTGAGGCAGTCCAAGGGATCCTAATTACATCAAGAGGATATTCAAAGGCTGCAATTAACAGAGCATATTATGGCCCCTCTGACATAGAACTTGATATATTAAACTTTGATGAATTAAAAAATTTCCAATGCATACAAGCTATAGCACTTAATAATATGCATGGTGCAATTATACCAGCCCCCTTTGGTTGGATAGTGGACGTAGAAAAAAGGGATCTATTCATTGCTACTATTTATCAAAGAGGTATGTCCTTTGATAAGGCCACAAAGGAGTCGGAATTCATTTATATCAATATTATTAGTTATGATGAAAAAACTAAGAGCATTGATGAAGTTTTGGATTTTAATAAAAAAATTTCTTTATCAAATTATAGTAAACCAACTTTCGAGGTTTTGCCAACAATTGAAAGAGTTGATCACAAAAAAACCATTCTGTCTAAAATCTTAAGGGTCGACACAAAATTAGAGGAGTACTCAGCATTTATAGATTTTGAGGTTTTCTGCGTGATTTGTGTTTTATTTACTCACAAAGAGGTGAGTTCAAAAAACATTAGAAAGCTTGAATATGTTATTGAAAGATTAATGCCTATTGAAATAAGTTCAAGCAAATCGAACTTAATCTAACTTAATTCTTCAAAATCTCATTGGGTATTTTGACTTTGTCCGGTTTTAAAACAGTCTTTATTGTATTGTCCATATACTGAACTTTTATTGTACCCAATTTTGCTGTTTTGACCAGGTCGGTAAACCATACATATTCGAAATTAAAAGAAGGAACTTCCATAGGCTCAATTGGACCAACACATTTTATAGTTTTTTTAGATGTGCCTTTATCT
>JADKBO010000053.1 GCA_016715105.1 Saprospiraceae bacterium
CTGAGATGAAGTTGAAGCGAGCTACAACCGTTGAATTTACTGCTATTTCGCCTATTTTGTATATACATTGTTAGCGGTTCGGGCTTTTTTTCTTCGGTCAGCAACATTTCTCGTCTTGTTGAATTGGTGGACATTTCTCGCTCCCATAACTGCAATAAACACAGCAGTCTCCTTGTTGTGGTTTCAATACAGTTTTGCAGTTTTCGCACTCGTAAAAGTATTGGCAAGCATCTGTCGGCATTGTTTCTTCTTTTTTGTGTCCGCAGTTGGGGCAAGTGATTGTTGATTGCAATTTTATTTCCATTTTATTTTTCCTTTTTGTCTCTTACTGAATATCCTGTTCCGTTAATTGCTGTTTCGATTTCGGCTATGTTAGTTTTTGAGTTGTCAAATTCAACGATTGCGTTTCCATTCTCGTATGAAGCAGTTGATTTGATTATTCCTGAAAGTTTGTTCACTTCGTGGTTTACGTGTTCTTCGCATCCTGCACAAGTCATTCCGCTGATAGTAAACTCAACGGTCTGTAAATTTGATTTGTCAACTACTATTACTTGTTTTTCTGTCTTAGGGTAGAAAATATGTGCATAGTAAGGAAAGGCAAGCATTACAATTGCGAATGCTGTAACAATTCCTAAAAACTTTTTACTCTGAATGAATTTTGGCTTTTCATCAGTTTCACAATCACAGTCTATTTCCTTTTTCGGTTTTAGTTTTTGATACCAAGCAAAACCAAGAACCAAAATTGTCAAACCAATTAAATACGGTCGGAAAGGTTCAAGCCACGAAAAAGAGGCAGCAAGTCCGCTTGTTCCTGCAATTAGTGCCAAAACTGGTGTAATACAGCATAGAGAAGCAGCGAATGCCGTTAAAATTCCTGCTCCGATTAGTTTATTGTCCTTTTTCATATTGTCTCCAAAATTTTGTTTTCGTCAAGTATTATGAAAAACGGTTCAAGCAAGTTTTTGTATTCGTTTGTCAGCGAATAGAAAATGGTCTGTGCTTGCCTTTCTGTTTCAATGAGTTTTCGGTCTTTGAGTTTTCGCAGGTGTTGAGAAACTGCCGAAATGGTCATTCCAAGAACATCACTCAGGTCGCAAACGCAAAGTTGTTTCTCTTCATAAAGCAGGAACAGGATTTTCAGTCTGACGTTGTTACCCGCCAATTCAAGTCCGTTCGATAAGTAGTCAAACGAGCCGTTGAGTTCTGCAACTCGGTCTTTACAACGGTTGATTTGTTTAATGTCCGCTTGTTGTCTTATGCAAGAATTGTTTTCCATAAACACAAAGATAGTCAACTTGTTTATTTAAGCAAATGCTAAAATACAATATTTTAAAAATAACCCGATTTGTTTCTCGGGTCGTTTTATTGCCTGACCGCTAACGGTTTGCGTGTATGAGAAGTAGCGAATTAAAAAGCATTTCACTTTCAGCTTGGCACTGATTTTTATAAAAGCACAAACCTATGATTTAGCACGAGCCACGCTATTTCTTATACACGCTGTTAGCGGTTCGGGCTTATTTTTTTCCGAGTATTCCGCCCAACTTGTCAGTTAAGCCACCCAATGGGTTTGATGATTTTGCAGAACTGTTATCACCCAGTAGACTATCTATCTGACTGCCTACTCCGGCAGGTAATTTACTTTTGAGTTGAGATACCACAACATCCACAGCTATTTTAGCCACAGATTCTGACATTCCAGTTTTGGATGCCACCATTTTTATTATTTCTTTCATAATAGTACTTGGTTTAATTGTTAATTAAATTGTTTAAGCTTGAATAATTTATCTTTTTACCTCAAAAGTGATTTTGACATTTGTGCGATATTCAACAATCTTTCCGTCTTTAACCACTGCACTTTGCTCTTGTACATAAAGAGAAGCAATGTTTTTAATACTTTTTGAAGCCTCTTTTACCGCATTGTCTGCGGCATCTTCCCAACTCACTTTTGAGTTAGCAAGAATTTCTACTACTTTTAATACTGCCATAATTTTACTTTTTTTAATTGTTTATAAATTTATTATTGATAGGTACTTTCTAATACATCTTCAACATCCTCTTGGAATTCGTTTGTAGAGTTAGCTTCTTGTTCTTTAGCGGCTTTGTTTTCGCAAAACTTACAGAGTTCGCTGATATTTTTCAGTTCTCTTGCATTGGCAACACTTCCCTCAAAAATTTCGGTTGTCGCATCTTTGTTTATTGAATGGCAGTCATCAAAGAGATGATATTTGGTGCCGGATTTTGTCCAGTAAACCAAATTGTTACCTGTTAATTCTTCAACTCTTGCTGTTTGCTCTGTATTGTTCAACCGATGGCGGATTGAAATCTACTCCAGTAATGCCCGCTATAAGTAAAGCCACTCCTGCAATGCCTCCTAAAATTCCTTTTCTTTAATTGTCTAAATTTTACTTGTAAGTATACAAAAACGATGAGAGGTAAAGCAATGCTGCACCAGACCTAACTGACTTTGCATAAAAAACAATAATTTGTTTTTCTCTGAAGCAGGATCCAAGCGATTTGATTTTTTCCAGAGAATTGAGCCTGTCACAGCCAATGCCAAATCGATTACTATCAAAATGATAATCCAGGTCATATTAACTGGTTGCTTGAACAGCATAGTAATAGCTACAACTTGTACGCCTATAGCGAGCAACCATAGAATACCCGCAATAACACGAAGCTGTGTAGCTTTACCTTTACTTTCCGCAGTGGGTACGAATGTGCCTGTTACTTGAGAGGTAGGAGAAATATCTCCTCCTACCTTTGTAATTTTTCTTTTCCATTTTCAAAAATGTTTAGAATTAATTTAATATTCTAATGCTCTAGGAAGTGTCTTTGCTTCGGCTATCCATTTTTCCACTTCTTTTAAAGAGGGAGTTCTACGGGTTAGTTTTTTCGCTTCGTTTACTTCTTCCATCTTAACAGTAAGATTTTCTGCATTTCTTTGTGCAAGTTCAGGCACAGTATCAACACCAGCTGCTTCTAGCAGTTCTGCATATTCCTGTCCTTCACCACTTATCCTGAAAAGGTCAGCCATATTTGCAAATTTGAGGATTTGCTTTTCAGAAATACCACTAGCTTCAGCTAATTCTTTTCTTTGTTTTTTACTTTTTGAGCCAGCCAAAAGTTTGTCTGTGTTTGTAATCCCGGCATTACGAAGTTTTTCGCCTAAAGCCGGTCCAATTCCTTCAATTTCTTCAATCTTGTAATTTGCCATTTTTCTATTTTGTTTAATGTTAATCCTACTCGTGTGGCTTTTCGGTGTCGCCCCGCTTTTGAAATGGTTGCTGGTCTCCATATTTATGGACTTCTAATATACTGTTTTATTTTGTTGCATTGTTGAATTACTATTTTTTAGCCTGACCGCTAACGGCAAGTATAAGCGTAGTGCGGGATTAAAAGCACTTTACTTTCAGTTTACGGATATGTTTGTTAATATTCAATTCTTTCAAATTTATCATTTTAGCCCGCATTACGCTTATACAGTGTTAGCTAATCGCCCATTGTCAATCCGTTTTGTTGAATTCTATAAGCTGCCGCAACCGCAGGTTCTACTGAAAAGGTCGCATCTTCAACTCAAATGCCTTTTACAGCATACAAATGGACTGTTCTAATTGTTTTGGTTTTCATGATTTTTATTTAAAATAGTTCTCTACTGTCTAATTACTTTTTTCCAATTGTCTGCGTAACTTTTCTTCCACACTTGTGAACAGTTTATGGAAATCATCTCCATATTCAGAAGCAAAAGGATCGTTACCTGGAATGCCAAGGCGGATGCTTACCTGTTTTTGTTCTGTAGATTTTTCTTTTTTGTTTTCCAGATAAACATCTACCCATTCGATTTTGTCGTAATGACGAGCCAAGCGACTGATACTTTTTCGGATAGTGTTTTTTATATTTTCATCAATATCAATATCTGCTGCTTGAATATTTAATATAATTCCTGTTAGTTTTTCTGAGTATTTCATATTTATTTGTTTTAAAAAAGTTATAGTGAATGGTTTTTATTAATTCTTTTCTTGAAGAAATAATCATCTAATGAAAACCGCCCAGCACCTGTAAAAGTCAATGCTATAAAAGGCAATAGATATAGAAAGCGTAGTTCTAAGACTTCAAAACCATCTTTTATGATAAGAGCATGAAAAATAAAAATCGTGATAAAATTTACAGTAAGTACTAAAGAAGCAAAACGAGAGAAGAATCCTAAAAGCAACAGAATTGCATAAACGTCTTCTGCAAAGGCAGCCATATAAAAGGACAGGCTGGCTCCTATACCTATAGGATCCATAAACTGGATTTCCTGACCACTTAAAATGACAGAGAGTTTTTCTGCACCGTGACCATAGAGAAGTACTAAACCTAAAGTCAATCTAAAAATCAGCAAACCAATATCATTGGTTGTTTTGCTGTTTTTGAACAGGATTTTTTTATTGAGTTCTTCATAATGGTTCATATTTAATTAGTAATTATTAAAGCTACGGGATTTTTTGCTGATTTATCCGTTTGTTATCTATACACCAATCCACCATCGGAAATAATGGCCTGGCCCGTGATATAATCGGATGCCGGACTGGCAAGAAAAGAAACCAAATTACCCACATCTTCAGGTGTCTGTGCTCTGCCGAGTGCAATTCCTTCTACGTATTTGTCATAGGTAGCTCCTATTTTAGCACCGGTTATTTCAGACATTTTCTTATCAATTTCAACCCACATATCAGTTCCAACAATTCCCGGACAATAGGCATTTACAGTAATTCCGTCACCTGCCAGTTCTTTTGCCGCAGCTTGGGTAAGGCCTCTAACTGCAAATTTTGTAGCACTGTAAATTCCCAACAGTGCAAAACCATCATGTCCTGCTATGGATGCTGCATTAATGATTTTTCCTTTTTGTTTGCGTTCCTTAAATTTTTTGGCCGCTGCCTGAATCCCCCATAGCACCCCCTCAATATTCACTTTAAGAATCTTATCCGCATCTTCCGGCTTAATTTCCAAAATGGATGCGATATTGGCGATACCTGCATTATTCACGATGATATCAAAACCACCCAATTCTCTTTCAGTGCGGTCCACGGCTGCAAAAAGTTCGGATTGTTTAGAGATGTCCGCTCTGATAGTGATGGCTTTTCTGCCCAATTGGCGAACTTCCTCAGCCACCGAATTCATCTTTTCTTCATTCAAATCTAAAATAGCAATTGCGGCCCCATCTTTTGCCAACTTTAGGGCTATGGCTCTTCCTATTCCTTGTCCAGCTCCTGTAATTAGAGCTACTTTGTTTTCAATAGTTTCCATGTTATGTGTTTTTCAATGATTAAAATAATTTTCCACCTTATTGGTCCTTACAAATTGATTTGACAACAACGATCAATAAAACTTCAATTTCTATTTTTTTAGGATGTCGTCAATATTTAGTCCCAAAGCTTTTGCTACCCCGGTTCCATATTCAGGATCTGCTTTGTAGCAATTTTGGATATGCCTTTCCTGAATAAAGACAGCTGCTCCTCCAACTTCTGCTGCGGTGTTTTTAAACAAAACATTTCGTTGCTCTTTAGACATAATTCTAAACAGATTACCCGGTTGGGTGTAATAATCACTATCATCTTCTCTAAAATCGTGATGATCGGCATTCCCTTCCAAACCAAGGGCAGGTTCTGTATATTCCTTTTGTTCTTCCCATTGGTTATAACTATTCGGAAAATAATGTAAAGTATCGCCTTCGTTGCCATCCACACGCATGGCTCCATCTCTTGACGAGTTGTGGAAGGGACACTTTGGTTTGTTTACCGGAATTTGATAATGGTTTACTCCCAATCTGTACCGCTGTGCATCACCATACGAAAATAATCTACCTTGCAACATTTTGTCGGGTGAGAAGCCTATTCCCGGAACTACATTTGCGGGGTTGAAGGCTGCTTGTTCCACATCGGAAAAATAGTTTTCAGGATTTCTGTTCAATTGAAATTCTCCTACCTCTATCAACGGATAATCACCATGAGGCCATACTTTAGTAAGATCAAAAGGGTTGAATGGGCAGTTTTTAGCTTGGTCCTCGGTCATGACCTGAATTTTCATAGCCCATTTTGGGAAATTTCCTTTTTCAATGGCATCATACAAATCTCTTTGGTGGCTTTCCCGATCTTTTGCAATGATTGCACCGGCTTCCTCATTAGTTAAGTTTTCAATACCTTGTTGGGTTTTAAAGTGGAATTTTACCCAAACCCTTTTATTGTCTTTATTGATCAAACTAAATGTATGACTGCCATAGCCGTTCATATTCCTATAAGATTTTGGGATACCTCTTTCACTCATCGTGATGGTGATTTGATGTAAAGCTTCAGGAAGCAATGTCCAAAAATCCCAATTATGGTTAGCACTTCTCAGGTTTGTTTTTGGATCTCTTTTTACGGCTTTATTTAGGTCGGGGAAACGATAGGGGTCACGAAGAAAAAATACGGGAGTATTGTTTCCGACCAAATCCCAATTACCTTCTTCGGTATAGAACTTCATGGCAAAACCTCGGATATCCCTTTCGGCATCGGCAGCTCCACGTTCGCCAGCAACCGTAGAAAAGCGAACGAACATAGGCGTTTCATTTCCGATTTCAGAAAATATTTTTGCTTTTGTATATCTTGAAATATCGTGTATTACTTTGAACGTTCCAAAAGCACCCGAGCCTTTGGCGTGCATTCTTCTTTCGGGAATAACCTCCCTGTCGAAATGTGCTAATTTTTCTAAAAACCAAAAGTCTTCCAATAGCATTGGGCCTCTTTGCCAGCAGTTTTTGCATTTTGATTTTCGGCAATCGGCCTGCCAGACACCGAGTTGAGTTTTTTCTTTTCTGAATTGTCCATAATTTTAATTTTTAATTGTTTTATTATTTTGGGTGTTTGTTTGGGTGTTAGCTAACGGTTTCGCATATGCGTCGTTCCGACCTTTTGGGAGGAATGAACGTATATGCATTGTGTGTGCCTTGAATGGTAAATATAATATTTAAAATATTTCAAATCGAAGGATTTGTCTAGAGAGTGAAAGTCTCTTATGCGCCGTTGTAACGCACGGAAGCATTAGTAAGCCGCAAGGGTGTTTCGAGTGATCGGAGATCTGAAGTAAGCGGGACTACAAAAGCCGGTACCGACGAACAGGAACTGGATATGAGGCTAATAGAAATGGGTAAGGTAGCACATCGTACTAAAGCCCAAACTAGATATTTCTATTAGTAGATCCAGCGGGAATCGGCGGAAAGATATTTGCCTTACCAAGGGAGATCTCTGTAATCATGAATTGATAAAACAGAGAAGTCAGCAGAGGTCATAGTACTTTATAAAGGAGGAAGGACCGAACAAGAAACAGCTAAGAGCCACGGGAATCATCACCGTTTTGAATCTGAACAGACAATGACGATGAATCGACCTTGGGGAAGAAGGCAAGATTAAATTTAGAAGCAATGAAGTATGACAACTTGATGGACAGAATACTGAACTTAGACAATCTACGGATTGCCTACAGGAAAGTAGTGTCCAATGATGGATCTGCAGGAATCGATGGCATAAACGTCAAAGAACTTAAGGACCACTTGAAGGCGAACATGCTGAGTATCATCGTATCACTACGATCAGGAAGGTACATGCCACAAGCAGTACTGGGCAAACCGATACAGAAAAGTACGGGAGGAACCAGACTACTAGGTATACCGACAACGACAGACCGAGTGATACAACAGGCGATACATCAGGTATTAAGCCCGATGTGGGAAGAAGAGTTCTCTGAGTTCAGCTACGGGTTCAGACCTAAGAGAAATGCAGGACAAGCTTTAAGTCAAGGATTAGAGTACATCAACGCTGGTTACCAAGACGTCATCGACCTAGATCTTAAAAGCTTCTTTGATGAAGTAAACCATGACAAACTCATGGGCCTGATATCAAAGAAAATCAGTGATAAGACACTCTTACAACTGATTAGAAGAATACTAGAGTCGGAGATAGTGATTGAAGGAAAGTATCAAAAAGCGAAGAAAGAGGCGCCACAGGGCGGACCATTGAGCCCACTACTGTCAAACATCCTGCTCAACGAATTTGATGTAGAACTAAGCAGGAGAGGGCACAGGTTTGTAAGATACGCTGACGACTGTAGCATATTCTTAAGGAGTAAGCGATCAGCATTGAGGGTACTTACCAGCATAACTCACTACTTAGACTGCACTCTAAAACTGAAGGTGAATGCAGAGAAAACAAGCATTTGCCGCCCAGTGAACTTTGAATTACTAGGTCATAGCTTTACATCTACCTATAAGAAAGGGGAAAAAGGCAAATACAGACTGAGCATATCAAAGAAAAGCTGGATGAGGTTGAAAGAGAAAATCAAAGTAATCACAAAGAAGACAAGTCCGATCCCATTCACGGAAAGGATACAAAGACTAAATTGGCTGATGCGAGGCTGGGTAAATTACTTCAAAGTCGCCACAGGTTATGAAAAGTTTAAGTATCTGGACAGCTGGATACGGTGCCGATTAAGGTACTGCATTTGGAAAGGGTGGAAGAAAGCTAATCGCCGATACCGAGCATTTAGACAACTTGGCCTAGACCATGTGAAGGCAAAGCAATTTAGCAATAGCCGACTAGGGGGATGGCGAATCGCTTGCAGCCCAATAATGGGAACAACTGTAACTGAAGAAAAGCTTAAACTACGTGGCTACGAGTCTTTCAGGGATTACTATCACAAGGTACATTCTAAACTAATTGTTACTTGAACCGCTGTATACGAGACCCGTACGTACAGTGGTGTGAGAGGTGCACCGTGGGCTCTATTGCTCACGGCCGCCTACTCGATTAGGCACAGGCTTTATTTTTGATTTTCTTTTATCCAAACAGGTTTGAAAGTTGAAGAATGTTCTTTGCCGATTATGTCTCTATATAATTCTGGTCTTCGAGCATTCATATATCTAAATCCTCCAGCAAGTGGAATTTTTTCTTTAGTAAGGGTTGCAATTGCAATCTCATTATCAAACGATTTTATTTCACTTTGGACTTCTCCATAAGGGTCTATAATCATCGAGTTTCCATTCTTTAAATGCTCCCCGTCATATCCTATTGGGTTTGTGAAGGCGTAATAAACTCCATTATCATATGCTCTTGCTGGCAACCACCGCATTAGCCACCTCCTTCCTTTTGGTCCGTCAAATTCTAACCTTAAAGAAACTGGGTCTATATCTCTATTTTGCCAAAATTTATCATCTACATAATCTCTTCCAGGCATTGCAGATGGAGTACAACCTGTTACATGTGGGGCAAAAATTATTTCTGCACCCATTAAAGTTGTTGCTCTTACATTTTCAATAATATTATTATCATAGCAAATTAAAATTCCACATTTCCAACCCATTAAATCAAAAACTTCATAATTATTTCCACTCGACATAAATTTACTGATGAATGGATGTAGCTTCCTGAATTTTGCTATAACTTCTCCTTGATGCACACAAACATAAGTATTGAATATTTTATCATTTTCTTTTTCTACTAATCCAGCAAGAACAGCTATGTTGTTTTCATTTGAAATTCTTATCAGCTGTTTGATGCTATCTCCGTTTGGTACTTCTTCTGCTAAATCAGAAATTTCTTTGAAATTCAGCTCTTTTGTAAAAGTGTACGCCGTAATAGACATTTCATGGAAGCTAATTACATCAGCTCCATTTTTCTTTGCTTTTTTTGTTAAAGTCTCGATTACAGATAAATTGTATTTCTTATCTCCATCTTTTGGTTCAAATTGAGCAACTGCTAATTTCATGTTTGATTGTTTTTTATTTTTCTGCTTGTGCCTAACGGCTGCGATTTGTGACGGATGAGCGATAGCGAAATCTGTACATCAAAGCCGTTGTTCCATCACGTTTATTAATTCATTGTTTCTATTAGGTCCAATTCCTTCTTTATATTTAGTTGCTCTTCTTCGATGTCAAAGTCGTTTTGCAGACCGAGCCAAAATTTAGACGATGTTCCAAAGAATTTTGCAAGTCTCAATGCAGTATCGGCTGTTATTCTTCTTCGACCTTTGATGATTTGGCTTGTTCTTGTTTGTGGCACACCAATTGCTTGAGACAGCTTATAGGCTGTTAAGCCCATTGGTTTAAGGAATTCTTCTTCAAGAATTTCACCTGGATGTATGTTATTTAATTTATTCATGGTAATCTGTTATTTGAACGTTTTCAGCATTGTTACTTTGCCAATAAAATATGATTCTCCACTGATCATTGATTCGAATGCTATAAAAGTCTGATAAAGCACCTTTAAGCTTTTTCAAGCGATTGGCAGGTGGAATTCTCAAATCGTTTATGCTTTCAGCATTATTTATCATTCTGAGTTTTCTACGTGCCACCTGCTGGATTTCGGTAGGTAATACTTTTGACTTTTCACCCTTCCAAATCTTTTCTGTTTCTCTATCAGCAAAACAATTTATCAATTTTATATATATTAACGCATAAAGTTAGTATCATGTTTCGATACTATATAGTTTTTAACACAATTTATTTTTTTAATGTGATTGAACGGTTTGCAGCTACCCGAAGGGCGGGACTTTTACCACAAAACTTGATTTGAAAAACTAATGTTTGATTAACCCAAAAACTGTCTTTGGAACACGAAACCTCGCCTTTTGGGCAGGTGCTGTTATAGCCAGTGGTTCTTGTACACCGTCCTAGCAAACCTTTGTCAGTATTGAGTTTCTGTGTCATTGTCGTTTCGGCTGTGCGTTGCGTTATTTTTAAAGCGTTGAAATTTTATATAACAATCCTTTAGTGATACAGTCTTCAAGGGTGGTTTTTGATTGAACTAGCAAGTTTCGAGGATCCTTACATTCTACATTATACTACTATATAGGCATATGATTGAAGAGCCCTTGCTCTATCCATTTCTATAAGTCCTGCTCCCCGTAAAATTTCAACTATTTCATTCTCCAAAAATATGATAATTATCAGGTTTTAAATTATTTCGGATATTTTTATCCGAATTAAGGAATTAATTGCAAACTTTGCACCGTAATAGTATAAATATGTTTAGCAAAGCTTGCGAATACGCCATAAAGGCAATGATTTTTATAGAATTAAAAAGCAGTGCTTCCAGAAAAATCAGCTTGAATGAAATAGCTGAAGCAATCGATTCACCTGTTGCCTTTACTGCAAAAATTTACAGAAACTTAGAAAAAGCGGGCTGATTATTTCAACGATTGGAGCAAGAGGTGGATTTCAAATTGAAGAAAATAAATCAATCACCATTAAGGAAATAGTAATTGCAATTGATGGCGATGGCTTTTTCAATAAATGCATTTTAGGCCTAAACGTTTGCTCGTCTGCCAATCCTTGCCCTGCACATGCAACCTACTCACGAATCAGAGAAATCCTATTAACGGATTTGTTGAATTTAAGCATAAACCAATTTTCAAAATTACTTAAGAAAAAATATATATCACTTAAATGAAAACTAAGCACTCATGATTAACATCGACTATGCGTACCAATAATCATTTATAAACAATTAAATTAATTCAATATGCTATCAAAATTACAAGCCCGAGCTTTTTTCCTGGGAGGCACCATTGTTACATTTGGTATCTTTTTAGGATTGTCATGGAACTCATTAAGCAATGAAGTTCCCAAACGTACTCATGAAGAAAATCTTTCGCCTCAAGTTATTCACGGTAAAGAAATATGGGAGTCAAACAACTGTATGGGGTGTCATACTATTTTAGGAGAAGGCGCTTATTATGCACCTGAACTTACTAAGGTTTATGACCGCAGGGGAGAAGGCTATATTAAAGCTGCCTTGATGTCAAAAACACCATGGTCTCCGCGTGGCCGTCAAATGGTTGCCTATGCTATGACTGAGCAGGATGCCAATGATGTAGTTGCTTTTTTAAAATGGATTGGCGAAGTTGACTTAAATGGATTTCCACCTAAACCACAATACAAGAAATAATTTAACTACTAAACATTTATAATATGAAATATAAATCACAAAAAGTAGCGTATTGGTTTTTTGCACTTTCCATGCTGCTGTTATCATTACAAATAGTGTATGGTTTTATAATGGCATTTGCCCACATGGGTTATGATGTATTGCACCCGGTTATTGCGTTTAATACTGCAAGAGCGGTACATACTAATTTATTAGTTGTTTGGTTGCTTAGTGGTTTTATGGGAGCTGCTTATTACATTATTCCCGAAGAAGCTGAACATGAATTGGTAAATGTAAAGCTAGCCTATATTCAGTTAATTACATTAGCGTTGGTTGGTGTGGTTGCAATAATTGGCTATCACTTTAATTATTGGGAAGGCAGAAAGTTTTTAGAAATTCCTCGTCCGTTAGATTGGCTGGTTGTCGTAAATGTCTTAACTTTTTTAGGGTTGATCTTAGTTACTTTATTCAAAGGTAAAAAGCGAACAACCACTGCATTGGTTTTATCAATGGGATTATTTTTTGCGGCCTTATTGTACCTGCCCGGTATGATATGGTTTGACAATCAAACCATGGATTCGTTTTTCAGATGGTGGGTTGTTCACTTATGGGTTGAAGGTGTTTGGGAATTAATCATGGGTGGTATTTTAGCATTCTTATTGATTAAAATAACAGGTGTTGACCGCGAAGTAATTGAGAAGTGGCTATACGTAATTGTGGGTTTAACTTTCATTTCCGGTATTTTAGGAACAGGTCACCACTACTACTATATAGGCGTTGGAAAAGTTTGGTTAATAGTAGGTGGAATATTCTCAGCAATGGAGCCACTGGCTTTTTTAGGAATGGCATTATTTGCCATTTCAATGTACCGCAAAGGCGAGAAAAAACATCCTAATAAAATTGCTTTAAACTGGACATTAGGTACTGCAATTGTATCTTTTGTGGGTGCCGGTTTATTAGGATTAGCACACACTTTACCACAGGTTAACATGTACACACATGGTACATTAGTTACAGCTATGCATGGTCACCTTGCTTTTTGGGGAGCCTATGCAATGATAGTCTTAGCCATTATCAGCTATGCATTACCAAATTTAACCGGTCGCAAATTATTTGATACCACAACAGGTTTACTTGCATTTTGGCTTTCGAATATTGGTATGATAGGTATGACAGTTGCCTTTGGAGTTGCGGGTGTAGCACAAGTTTATCTAGAGCGAATGGTGGGGTTAGAATTTGGCGATGTGCAAAAAGAAATTGAAGTTCATTTCTTCATTCTTATATGTTGTGCAACCATGTTTACAACAGGTATAGTTTGCTATATAATTGAGTTTTTAAAATATGGTCAACCAACTGATGAAGCTTTAGAAGCATAAATAATTATAAATTTTCAAAACAACATAAAACTAGAAAAACAAATAAGTATGAATAAAAGACCCGTTTTATAGATGCTAAAATTGGCTACAGTAATTGGCATTAGCAGTGCTTTAATTACAAGTTGTGGACAAAACAAAGAAACAAAACCCAAAGTGGATCCAACAAAGATAGAAGTTGTAGGATCATCTGAGGCTGAATTAACAGCACCGCCATTTGTTCCGAAACCTGTTGGTGACAGAAAAGCCACAAAGCTGATTGTACATATGGAAATTATAGAAAAAGAAGGTGTAATGGCCGATGGTGTAAAATACATTTATTGGACTTTTGGCGGTTCGGTTCCTGGAAGTTTTATAAGAACAAGAATTGGCGATGAAGTAGAATTTCATTTAAAAAATCATCCTGATAATAAATTACCCCATAATATAGATTTACATGCAGTTACTGGACCAGGAGGTGGAGCAGCTTCATCCTTTGTTGCACCCGGACACGAAGTAGTCTTTTCATTTAAAGTTATTAATCAGGGTTTGTATGTATATCACTGTGCAACGGCTCCTGTAGGAATGCACATTGCTAATGGTATGTATGGATTAATATTGGTAGAACCCGAAGGCGGATTACCTCCTGTTGATAAAGAATATTATGTTATGCAAGGTGATTTCTATACCAAGGGTGCTAATGGCGAAAAAGGATTGCAACCTTTTGATATGGCAAAAGCAATTAAGGAACAGCCGGATTACGTAGTGTTTAATGGTTCAGTTGGTGCATTAGCTGGTGATAAAGCAATAACAGCAAAAGTTGGCGAAACAGTTCGTTTATATGTTGGTAATGGTGGTCCAAACTTGGTGTCGTCTTTCCATGTTATTGGCGAAATTTTTGACAATGTAAGCATTGAGGGTGGCTCACTAGTTAATCATGATGTACAAACTACATTGGTACCTGCTGGAGGTTCTGCTATAGTTGATTTTAAATGCGAAGTGCCCGGAACCTTCATCATTGTCGATCACTCTATATTCAGAACCTTTAATAAAGGCAGTTTGGGTATGCTAAAAGTAACCGGAGATGAAAACAAAACAATTTTTTCAGGTAAACAATCAGAACAGGTTTATCATCCAGAAGGTGGAACAATTCAAACTATGCCAGAAGATGCCAATGCATCAAAATTAGCAAAGCCTACCTCTTTAGCTGAAAGAATTGAAGATGGAAAATCCATTTATAATAAAACCTGTTTCGCATGTCACCAGGCCAATGGCGAAGGCTTGCCCAATGCTTTCCCTCCATTGGCTAAATCAGATTATCTGAATGCTGATATCAACAGAGCAATTGAGATTGTACTTAAAGGTAAAACTGGTGAAATAGCTGTTAATGGCAAAAAATACAATAGCGTAATGACAGCTCAAACTCTAACAGATGAAGAAGTTGCAAATGTATTAACCTTTGTTTACAGCACATGGGGTAATAACAAAAAAGAGATTACACCAGATATGGTGGCAAAAATGCGTAAATCAACTAAATAAGGTTTGAGTAAGATAATATCGCTTTTCTGTTTTGTCGTTTTAACTTTTTCTTGTACAAACAATAAAACTGAATCTATAAAAGAAGAACAGCCTGTGAATGTAGTTATTCCAAATGATACAACATTTGGAGTAACTACTACCATGGTAAACATTAAAGGAGCCAAATATGTGCCCTTGTATGGCAGAGACTCGCAATTAGTAATTATCAAGCTCTTTTCAATGGATGTATTTCCTGTTTCTAATGCTGATTATTTGGCATTTACTAAAGTAAACAAACGTTGGAGAAAGTCAAATATAAAAGAACTTTTTGCAGACGACAATTATCTATTTGAATGGAAAAATGACACAATGATTGGTAACGAAATGAAACAAAACAGTCCGATTACAAATGTATCATGGTATGCGGCCAAAGCGTATTGCGAATGTCAGGGAAAGCGATTGCCATCAGTTGATGAATGGGAATATGTTGCCATGGCTAATCAGGACATAGCCGATGCCCGAAAAATTAAATCATACAATCAGTATATTTTGGATTGGTATGAAAAGCCAAAAACAAGTAACAATGAAATAGGTAAGACATTTAAAAACTATTGGGGTGTTTACGATTTGCATGGTTTGGTTTGGGAGTGGACAAGTGATTTTAGTTCCATCCTTCTTACGGGCGAATCAAGGAATGATGTAAAAACAGATAAAGATCTGTTTTGCGGAAGTGGTTCTATAAATGCTACCGATTTGATGAACTATGCCGCTTTTATGCGCTATGCTTTTAGAGGAAGTTTAAAAGCAGTTTATTCAGTAAAAAATCTTGGATTCAGATGCGTTAAAGACTCTATAATAATTATTCAAAAATGATAAATAAAACAATGCGAGTATTTTACCTCATTATCCTTTTGCTAGGTACTAATGCCTGTAATAAAGGATCTAAAAATACTGCTGACATTAAAAAGAATGCAGCTATCAAAACAGCTATTTCTGGCGAATCCATATTTAACCTAACAGGAAAATGGCTTACTCAAAACAACGATACCATTTTCTTAAGTTCGCTTAAGGGTAAGGTTTTGGTAATGGTGATGATTTATACCAGCTGTAAAGCCGCCTGCCCTCGACTGGTAGCGGACATGAGAGACATTGAAAGCAAAATATCAAAAGATAAATTAGATAAAATAAACTTCGTCTTGATAAGTATTGACCCTGAAGTTGATAATCCTAAAAGATTAAAAGTTTTTTCAATTGATAATCTAATGGATGCCCCACATTGGACATTTTTACAAGGAACAAAAACCAGTGTGCAAGAATTTGCAAATGTGCTGGCAGTAAAATACAAACAAATAGCACCTATGGATTTTTCGCACTCAAATATCATAAGTGTTTTTAATACCGAAGGTGAATTAATTCATCAACAAGAAGGTTTAGGTGTAAACAATAAAGAAACTGTAGAAATAATTATCAATGAAATTAACAAATGAAAATAACATCACTAAAATTTATTGCAATACTGTTTATGGGATTGGTGTTTAAAAACAGTGCTACAGCTCAATTTGAATTCAATGGGCAATTAGTTCAACGTGTTGAATACAGACATGGATATGGCAAATTAATTCCGGATACTGTTGATCCATCAGCTTTTATTAGCCAGCGATTACGATTTCAATTTACTTACAACACCAAATACGTTAAGCTTTTTGCTAGTATTCAAGATGTAAGAACCTGGGGAAGTACTTCGCAACTTAACGCTACCGACAATTTATTGTCGATGCATGAAGGTTGGGCTGAAATTCCTATTGATACCATGTGGAGTGTAAAAATAGGAAGACAAGAGTTAGTTTATGATAACTCTCGTTTTTTAGGCAATGTTGATTGGTCTATGCAAGCTCGTTCCCATGATTTTGCCTTATTGAAATTCTCTAAAAACGATCATAAACTTCATATAGGTGGAGGATATAATCAAGATGCTGAAACTATTTATGGCGGTGATTATTATAAAACTGCAAATCAATATAAAACTGCCCAAATGCTTTGGTATAATTATAAACACAATGATCTAGAATTGTCGATTTTGTTTTGGAACAATGGAAAACAAGATACCACAACCGGTCATAGAGCAGTTAGGTATTCACAAACTATTGGTTTACCAACTATCAAATATAGTTTTATGAAAAATAATTTGGTGTCGGCTTTTGCCTATTACCAAACAGTAAAAGATGTAAACAATAGAGATTTAAGCTGTTATGATATCAGCATTCAGGGAGCACAAACATTTGATATAAATGCTGAGAAAATATCTACTTTTAAGGTTACCCTTGGAGTTGAAATGTTAAGCGGAACCAACACTAATAACACAGCTAACACTAATAATTCTTATAATCCAATGTATGGAACTAATCACATGTACAATGGTTATATGGATTATTTTTACGTGAGCGGACGATTTGAAAACTCAGTGGGTCTTAACGATTTGTATTTGAAATTTCGTTATGACATGAATAAGAAATGGTTTGCTCAAACAGATTTGCATTATTTTTTAACCAATGCTAATGTGTATAACGCAAATGATGTATTGAGCCAACAGCTTGGAGCTGAGTTAGACCTAACAGGTGGCTATGTGTTTAATGAAAACATTTCATTACAGGCCGGTTATAGTCAACTATTTGCATCAAGCACTATCAAATATTTAGAATCGTCAAGTGCATCTAAGACACAGAACTGGGCTTACTTAATGCTTATCGTAAGACCAAAAAGTGATAAGAAATTTATAGGAATATATAACTAATAAAAAATATAAATCATGAATTTATCTGAACAAAAAGTAGCCGATGTAGTGGCATCAAATATTAAAACTGCACATGTTTTTAAAAAACATGGAATTGATTTTTGTTGTGGTGGAGGGGTGTCAATTGAAAAAGCTTGCAAAAAAAAGAATGTTGATTTAAACACACTTTTGCAAGACCTAAATAACATCGACAGTAAAGTATTGCCATCACAAAATTTCAATAACTGGGAACTGGATTTCCTGATTGACTATATCGTTAATACGCATCACGTTTATGTTGTAGAGGCAATTGATCTTATTGATCAGTATGCAACTAAGGTTGCTAATGTGCATGGTGCTGCTGAGCCTGCAGTGGTTAAAATATATGAGATTTTTAAAACGGTGGCCGAAGAGCTGACTTCCCATATGCATAAAGAAGAAAATATTCTTTTCCCTTATATTAAATATTTGGTTACATCTCAAAAACAAAAAACAGTTTGGTCTGCACCACATTTTGTTACGGTTGTTAATCCTATCAATATGATGGAACATGAGCATGAAACCGTTGGCGATTTATTGAAACAGATAGCATTGATAAGTAATAAATATACTCCACCCGAATGGGCTTGTAACACGTTTAAAGCGTTGTATGCAAAGCTGGATGAGTTTGAACAAGACTTACATATTCATGTGCATCTTGAAAACAATATCCTTTTTCCAAAAGCTATTGAAATTGAAAAATCGTTGTTAAACTAAACGAGTATGAATGCTGTAACAGATTTAATTGAAGCTATGGTAACTGTTCCTTATTACAAATCAACAGGCAAAGAAATTGAGGTATTTAAACATGCTTATCAAAATCAGTTGCCCATATTAATTAAAGGTCCAACCGGAACGGGTAAATCACGTTTTGTAGAGTTCATGGCTCATACGTTGGGTAAAAATATAATTACCATCAGTTGCCATGAAGAAACATCTTCAACAGATTTAATTGGGCGCTACTTAATTAAAGGTGCCGAAACCATTTGGGTTGATGGGCCACTCACGCTAGCTGTAAAAGAGGGTGCAATTATTTATTTAGATGAAATAGCAGAAGCCCGTCCTGATGTGATTGTGGCCATACATTCGCTTACCGATCACAGGCGCGAATTATATATTGACAAATTAGGAATTACCCATAAAGCACATCATGATTTTATGTTGGTGGCTTCATTTAATCCGAGCTATCAACGCGGCTTTAAAGAGTTAAAACCATCAACGCGTCAGCGTTTCATTGCATTGTCTTTTAATTATCCAGAAGCAGCTATTGAAACAGAGATTATCATTAATGAAACCAATGTTGATGCTGATGATGCAAAAAAACTGGTAACCATTGCAAACAAAATCAGAAACTTAACAGAGCTTAGTTTAACTGAAACGGTTTCTACAAGGCTCTTAGTTGATGCAGGTAAACTTATTTATACAGGCTTGCCAAAAAGACTTGCAGCACGCGTTGCCATTGTTGAACCGCTCACCGATGAGTTGCAAATTATTGAAGCTTTGGCTGATTTGTGTAACCTAATTATATAACGATGCCATTAGATGAATACTTGTATGGTAAGGTTTCGGGTTACTTAAAAAAGAACAAGAAACAACCTGCCGAAGTATTGGAAAGAACCGTCTTTTTGGATGATATCAAAGAGAAGTTAACCATACTTTCGAGAGCACTTACCGGGCATTCTATTGAAATTTTTCAGGCAGAAAGAAGGCGGATATAAGAACAACTCCTTTTTTTTACCTGCTTCATTTTCTGTTTGTAAATCAAAAATCCAGAACAATAATTTTTATTTTTTTCGTATTCTTTATTTATCCGTACAAAGTAAATTAAACCTGAACTGGCTACCGGGCGAACAATCAAACCTTGAATTATCGCAACAAAAAGCACTGGATAATTCCGCTGTTATTCTTGATGAATTGTTTAAGGAATATCCGGTTACGCAAGAATGGCATCAATCTTTTTTAAATGAATTTCAACTTTTAAAGACGGAAAAACAACCTGTTGACACCACCTGGCTTTATGGAAAATGGATGTTGAATGCTGCTAAGGATAACAACGCCAAACCATTAGAGAATTTTTCGGAGGCTACTAAAAGCAACTATTGAAAAAGCGCTTACAACCATAAAAGCAAAAGCTGTTGAAGAAGTAGTTAGTCTTACGATAGATAAAAAGCAGCAGGAAGATTATGTGCTTACCCATAATTTTGAAAAGGTGGATACTGCCGAAGAGTTTGATGGAGTGTGGCGTGACTTTGATGGCGAGGATGATTTGAAAGATCATGAAGAGGCTCTGGACAAGTTAAATATGAAGTTTACAGTTCGTGTTGACGATACTGCTCACTCCGTTTATCAAGCCGATTTTATTGAAAATACCACCATCTCTGAAAGTTCAGAAGTTGATGAAAAAGGGTATCATTTAAAATATAATGAATGGGATTTTTCGAAGAATGCTTACAAGGAAAAATTTTGTAAAGTGTATCCTACTACGTTACTTAAAAGCGATAGTAACTATTATAAAAACACTGTAACCAAAAATACAACTACATTAATTGGCTTGCGCAAAATGCTAACAAATGTAAATAACAAAATGCAACAGCAACGTAGGCAAACGCAAGGTGATGAATTTGATATGGATGCCATTACTGACTTGTTTGTTGATGTGCATACACGGCATACGCCTTCGGAAAATATTTACATTTCAAATCGAAAAAAAGAAAAAGATTTATCCATTCTTATTTTGTTGGATGTAAGTTTATCAAGTGACGGATATGCTGATGGCAGCCGGATTATTGATGTAGAAAAAGAGGTTTCTATCTTGTTTGGAGAAATACTAAATGAGTTCAATGTTGATTTTTCTGTAAATAGTTTCTATTCAAAAACAAGAAACTATGCTACCTATCAAACGCTTAAGGATTTTGATACAGAATGGAACATTGCCAAGAATGTAATTGGTGCTGTTGAGCCTGATGGTTATACAAGAATTGGAGCAGCGTTACGGCATTCAGGAGTATTACTCAGTAAACGACAGACTAAGAATAAATGGGTTGTTCTGTTGTCTGATGGCAAGCCAAATGACTTTGATAAGTACGAGGGCAAGTATGGTATTAACGATGTTAAGCAGGCTTTGCGCGAGTTAAAAGAAGACAACATTAATGCTTATGCTCTGGCTATTGAAGCGCAGGCAAAGTATTATTTACCTCAAATGTTTGGTCAAAATCATTATCAGATATTAACTTCTCCGGTCAAACTTTTGAAATCTATGGTGAAGCTATATGAAAAGATAAAAAATCAGAGTTGATAGCATTCTGTTTATTAGAAATTTAAAATGGATTCTTAATTTTTAAAGAGTTCGATATTGATAAACATAAGGTTGTGAATGAATATTAGTCGAAGAACAGTGCCAATGATTATGTTCGGTTATTCCTGC
>JADKBO010000054.1 GCA_016715105.1 Saprospiraceae bacterium
CCGCATTTATAGTGGTAACACCTATGAAGGCGACACATTTGCAACTGCCTTAGATGATATCAAAAAGGAATACGCAATTGAAAAAGTAATAGTTGTGGCTGATAGAGGCATGTTGTCAAAGAAGAATATTGCACTTGTTGAAGAAAATGGTTATGAGTTTATTTTAGGCGAAAGGCTTAAGTCTTTACCCGCAGAGGTAAAACAATCGTTGATTAATCTTGAAAACTATAAATTTGAATGGGTTTATGATGATCATGAAGGACAATCAGTAACCATAAGATATACAGTGCTAGAAGTTGGCAATAAGACCATTATTGGCACATACTCTGAAAAGCGCGCCAAGAAAGACGAGTGTGATAGACTTGAAAAAGTTGAAAAGGCAAGTAAACTGCTTCAAAACACCTCTTCTTTAAAATCTAAGCAAAGAAGATTTTTCATCAAACAAAACGGAACGGACGCTTACGAGCTTGATCAATCCAAAATCGATGAAAGCGCTAAATATGATGGTTTTCTAGCAATAGCTACAAACACTTCGTTAAAGGCAACAACTGTTCTGGAAAATTACAAACAGCTCTTCAAAATTGAACACAGCTTCAGAACGTTTAAATCACACTTAGAAACAAGGCCCATGTTCCATTGGACTGACAAGAGAATAAGAGGACATATTTGCCTTTGCTATATGGCCTTCTGTTTGCAAAATTGTGTATTACAGAAGGTTAACAAAACAAAAGTCAAAATTACAGAAGCATCTTTAAGAAAAACTCTTGATTCCATGCAATTGAGTTTATTAAATACTGAAAACGGAAACGTTTACATAAGATCAGCTCCAATAGACAGTGAAGCAACAATCCTATCAGGTATGGGTATCAAACCTTTTTTGCCAATGATAAAGCCTCCAGACTTAAAATTGTAAAAATAAGCTAAAATTAGTAAAATATCGATTTGTAGTGAGCCAAATCAAATACGCTATTGTTGATTATCAAATACTTACGTCAATTTGCTGTCAAACTCAAGAAGAAACTTTGATAACTTCCTCCTCTTGGCATTTCGACAAAAGGAACTGTTATTACTGCATCAAGCAAGAGAGCTGTAATGCCCATGATTAAGCCTACTTTAAGTCCCTGCTCTTTATTCCCATTTCTGTAAAAAATAGATGCTCCAAATATTGCAAATGGCACTAACAAAAGACAAACAAAGAAGGACTGTAAATTTAAAGAATCTTTGATCTGAGGCACAGATTCCAAGATTGTAAAAGAGATTGATACGCATAACCATACCAAAGCACCTGTGCACATTGCTCGAAAATATTTCATGTCTTTAATTTAAATTTTGAAAGTTAATGCGCTACTTCTTCGCTAAAAACAGGTTTATTCCATACCCCAGTCGCAGCAGTAATTTTTACAAACTCAGAAAAATCAGTTGCTTTTCTGCCCAGGATTTTCTCGATATCATTGGATATTGTCGCATTTCTGCCATCCAGAACTTCCTCAAAAAGGTAGTTGAACAACCAAATGTGATCTTCGGGTAATTGATATGATCTCAAAAGATTTACATTTTCGTCTAGCGTTAGTGATTGGAATTGAATATTTCTACCACAAGCCTTTGAAATTTCTGAAATGGCTTTCGGTAAGGTCAACAATCTGGGACCTGTCAATTCGTAAGTTTGCCCATTATGTTTATCATCAATGATTGTTTGCACAACTACATCTGCAATATCATTGGCATCTGTAAAAGGTTCTAAAGCTTCCGCTCTGGGCAAGGAAACATGACCAGCCAATATGGGATCCAGAAAGAAACTTTCACTAAAATTTTGATTGAACCAGCTTGCTCTGACAATGGTCGAATTTGGAGCAGCTTTCAAAACCACTTCTTCGCAAAGTTGGGCTTCTTTTTCGCCTCTACCGGATAATAGAACCATCTTTGAGATGCCAAGTTCAACTGCAAGAGCTGTAAACTGTTTAATGGTATCCACGGCTGATGGAATTGCCAGATCTGGCTGAAAAGTAATATAAACCGTTTCCATGTCCTTAAGTACCTCGGCCCATGTTTCTGAGTTTTCCCAATCAAAAGCTGGACTTTCACTTCTTGAACCGATGCGGATATTGGAGTATCCTAAGTTTTGTAATCGCTGTACTACCCTACTGCCTGTTTTTCCTTTTCCTCCAAGGATTAAAATTTTTGTTTGCTTCATGATGAATTCTTTTATGAATGATTAATGAAGCAAAGTTGCAGTGCTTAACTCTTTCGGATTTGTCGCAAAAGCATTATGATTTGTTTGAAAAGAATTGTTGCTTGATTTCCGTTGGTCTTACACCAAATTTACTTTGGAATGCATTGGAGAAAGAACTCAAACTATCATATCCAACATACCATGCAACTTCCTGAACATTTTCCTTACCGGCACTCAACATTTCATAAGCTTTATTCAAACGTTCTTCTTGCAAATATTTGAATACGGGAACACCAAAAAGTTCTTTGAAATTCTTTTTTAATTTACTGTTATTTAGCCCTATGAGTTTGGATAATTCGCTTAGAGAAGGAGGGCTTGAAATGTTTTTTTCAATGATTTCTTTAGCCATAAACAATTTGCTTTTGTCTTCATGAGATAAACTTTCCTTTTTATCCGTGGCAAGAAAAGCAAAAAAATGGGCAAGCAATTCATTGACCTGACTTTTCAAAAACATCTGCCTTGTATTACCTGTATATTGGGTTGTCATGATTTTATGCACGGCGTTTTGCATATCAGGAGTCATGTAGAATTTGGGGCCTTCAACAAAATCAGCTTGGGGATTTATCAAGTCGGGTAAGTAAATATTAAAAATCTCTTGCTCTTCTTTTGATAAAGTTTGCAGATTTTTGAGTTTAGAAAAAATGCTAACTGACTGTAATGGTTTCTCGGGCTCAATTTGATGCGCGAATTCTACTTTATTATTTCCAAAAAAAGAAATGGCAATGCCCGTAGTATTTGTTACTATTTTTGTTTGGTTTTGATGTTTGATTTCTAAAGATACCTGACCCGAACCATAAAAAGCAAAACCTACAGCATCGCCGTCAATTTCACATTTTTGAATAAAAGGTTTATCTGCATTTGATTGCTCGATGAGCACTATGAAGTTATTAATTTCAACAATGTCTGTTGTCATTATATGGTTTTCTTTTTATTTAATATGAGGCATCATGCCAAGCTTTAGTTGGTCTATTGACTGGGTAACCATTTTCGAGACGATACTTTTTGCGTTCTTCGGTAAAATCCCACCATGTTTTAGAATTGTCATTGGTCTTTGCAAAATGCACAACCAATCTAAATTGGTCTTCCACACAAGAATCCACCCAATATCCCTTTTTCTGTTCATATTCATCCGTCAATTTTGCGGCATTTTTATCTTTCAATGCCGAAAGGCTGGAGTAACCCAAAAAGACCAAGTCTTCGGCAAATTTGATCCCAATAGAAGGAATAGTTTGGAACTCGGCCAAAGCATATATGGTTTTTGCTCTTTCGGGTGTTGAATTCAGCAGTACTTCCAACTCATCAGATGAATAATCAAAGATGTCAGCTTTCTTAATTTTATGCTTTTTGAGGTTTGCTTTTTCAAGATCAGTGAGAGGTAACTTGATGTTTGATTTACTTTTCATGATTGAATGCTTCTGCCAATGTTAACCTAATAATTGTACGCATTGTAAAAATACAAAGATGAGGCGATTAATTATATTCAATCAGTCCAGCAATTGAAAGATCGAAGATTTAACATATTCGATCTTTGTCATCCTCCAATCATGGTGAAGATCGAAGATTTAACATGTTAAATCAAATATTATCCAGAAGATCGAAGACCTTTACATATGCGAAATTTAGTAGTCGATCATGGGACGATCGAAGATTTAAAATATTAAATCAGTATTGATCGAAGATCGAAGACTTAACATTTTGGCGATCTTTGTCTTGGTTCAACACGGTGTGATGATTTAAATATTAAATCTGTTGAGCAACACAGTTGGTTGAGGGAAGATTTAATTGGTTAATAGTCCAGAATTTGAAAGATCGAAGATTTAGTCATATTGGATCTTTGTCAACGTTCGATCATGGGACCAAAGAATTACATAAAATCTGTTGAGCAATCATCAGTTGTTTGATTGATGATTTAAATATTAAATCAATCGTGCCCGTCGAAGATCGAAGATTTAATTTATTCGAACTTGTTTTTACCAATTTGTGAGACTGAATATGCAAACACATTGGATTTTTGTTTTCACCAATCATGGTGAAGATTGTACCTATTGACAATATCAGCTGAGCAATCATAAGAAGTTTGATTGATGATTTAACATATTCAATCAGTGATGAAATTCTAAGATCGAAGATTTAAAATATTAAATCAAAGGTGCCATTTGAAGATCGAAGATTTAACATATTCGATCTTTGTCACGTCGATCACAGAGACTGATTGAAGATTTAACATATTCAATCAGTCATGGCGGAGACAGCCATTTGATTGATGATTTAACATATTAAATCAATCGTGCCATGTCGAAGATCGAAGATTTAATTTATTCGATCTTTGTTTTCATCCAATTTGGTGAGATTGAATATGCAACACATTCGATCTTTGTTTTCATCCAATCATGGTGAAGATTGTAGCTTTAACATATTCATTCAGTTGAGCAATCATAAGAAGTTTGATTGATGATTTAACATATTCAATCAGTCCAGAATTTGAAAGATCGAACATTTAACATATTCGATCTTTGTCAACGTTCGATCATGGTGACGATTTAAGATTTAACATATTAAATCTGTTGAGCAATCATCAGTTGTTTGATCGATGATTTAACATATTAAATCAATCGTGCCATGTCGAAGATCGAAGATTTAATTTATTCGATCTTTGTTTTCATCCAATTTGGTGAAGATTGAATATGCAACACATTCGATCTTTGATGTTGAGCTAAGAAGTAAAGATCGAAGATTTAACACATTCGATCTTTGGTAGTGAGCATAAGTAGTGAAGATTGAATATGCAACACATTCGATCTTTGCCATGTCAAAGAATCGAAGATTGAATATGCAACACATTCAATCTTCGCCTTTTGTCATGATTGGTGAAGATTGAATATGCAACACATTCGATCTTTGATGTTGAGCTATGAAGTAAAGATCGAAGATTTAACACATTCGATCTTTTTGGTAGTGAGATAATAGTGAAGTAAAGAGAACACATTCGATCTTTGATGTTGAGCTATGAAGTAAAGATCGAAGATTTAACACATTCGATCTTTGGTAGTGAGCATAAGTAGTGGAGATTGAATATGCAACACATTCGATCTACGCCTTTTTTCAAGTTTGGTAAAGATTGAAAATGCAACACATTCGATCTTTGTCAGTGTCCAACCAAATGCTCCGGTAATTCCCACCTTTTCCCCTCTTCATCCGGAATTGGTTTTTGCCTTAATGGTTTTATAGGTATCAACCCGGTCCAGATCGGAAGGTCTTTCTCGTCTTCCTCATGGCCTGGAGGGCCTTGTCTCACTTTTGCTGAAGCTTCTTGAATATGAAATCGCACTGCTATGGTTTTATCTACTTCCTTTTTACTCATGGGTTTGAGGTAATCCCAACTATTGGGAACAATTTTTTCGGTGAGCGCTTTGAATGCGTCATATTTCAGATCTCTGTCCTCAATCACCTCTCCTTTTGAAAAGAGTACGACAGAGCGGTAGTTGACCGAGTGATGGAAGGCAGTTTTTGCAACAACTAATTCATCTGCCAACATCACAGAAATACAAACCGGTCTTCCGTCTGCTAAAGTCCGCATGAAGTGGCTGCCAATAGAACCATGGAAATAAAGGTAATCTCCAACTCGCACAAAGGATTGGGGAATGCTGAAGGGCTGATTGTCTTCCGAGTAACTGATGGTGGCAAATAATGCTTCATCTAGAATGGGGTAAACAATTTGTTCGTCGAAATGGGTGCGTTGATGCGCATATCTGCTTGGGGTAGTTCTTGCTGTTTTTTCGATCATGGCGTGTATTTTTTAAAATCTTTTACAAAAGTAAGTATCTTGTGGCCTAGTGAATTAGTCCACTTCCGAAAATTAGAATAGTCCAGATTTTAAAACAATTAATTACAAATGATCCTTGATTTAATTTCCATCAATGAAGCAGATTCTAAGCCCATTTACCTTCAAATTTCTGATGGCATCATCCAGCTTTTGCAACGTGGTGTAATCAGTGCCGGAGCGAAATTGCCAGCTTCAAGGATTTTAGCCAATCACCTCAGCGTGCATCGACAGACTTGTGTTGCTGCATACGACGAACTGGTTGCGCATGGATGGTTGGAGACTAAAGCTGGTGTTGGAACTTTTGTTGCGAGCCAAATGCCATTACCATCGCCGAGATCTTGGAAGGATTATTCAAATCAAGTTTTGAATGCTAAAACTTTAGTTATTCCTGAATTTTTGGATCGAAATCTGAGGTTGACTACAGAAAATTACCACTTGGATGATGGTTTGCCTGACCCTCGTCTGGCACCAAGAGAAGAATTGGCAAGAGCTTTTAAAAAATACTTTGGGAAAATCATTGTACTCTAAACTTCAATATGCAGATACGAAAGGCCAATATTTATTGAGATTGGCTTTGTGTGAATAGGTAGGCGAATCTCGGGGCATGCAGGCATTAGAACCTGATCAAATATTGATTACTCGTGGAGTTACTCAGGCTTTGTTTTTGTTTATCAATGCGTTTGTGAAATGTGGTGATCATGTTGCTGTGACAACCCTCGGTTGGTCTTCTGCAAATGTAAATTTTCAACATCACGGAGCAAATCTTTCCTATATTCGACACGATCAATATGGCATGGATGTAGACCATTTGGAAGAAATTTGTCTATCCACTAAAATCAATGCTGTTTACCTCACTCCTCATCACCACTACCCGACCACCGTCATTATGCCTGCTCATCGACGAGTGCAGCTCTTGGAATTGTCAAAAAAGTATGGTTTCTACATTTTTGAAGATGATTATGATTTTGACTTTCATTACACGTCACAACCAATTATGCCCTTGGCATCTTCCACCCATTTCGATCATGTGTTTTACACGGGTTCATTTACCAAAGCTTTGGCACCCGCCTTCAGAATTGGGTATTTAGTGGCGAGCAAAAATCAAATAGATTTACTGGCCAAATTTAGACGTTTAGTGGACAGGCAAGGTGATCCTTTGATGGAATTGGCCATTACAGAACTTTTAAAAGATGGTACCATTCAACGTTATCTTCGGAAAAACCGAAAGATTTACATGAATAGACGTGATCATTTCTGCAATTTAATGCACGACCAGTTGGGTGATCACATTTCATTTGTTAAACCTGAAGGAGGTATGTCTGTTTGGACCAAATTCAACAAAGTGAAAGACTTTCAACAATTGGTTTCTTCCTGTTCTCATAATGACTTGTACATCCAAGAAGTCCATACAATTAACAATGAATCCGTCAACGCATTGCGTTTGGGCTTTGCTTCGTCAGACGAAAACGAATTGAATAAATCCGTTTCCAAATTAAAGTTTGTGCTTGAAAACCTTAATTACAAGTAATCTAGAAAAATGCCATTAGATTATCTCTAATACAAGATCGTCTTGCTGAACCAAGGTTTTTTCCTTAAGAAATACTCTTTTGACTACTCCTTTATTAGAAGCAGTTACTGTGCTCTCCATTTTCATGGCTTCGATGGTGAACAATGGCTGATTGACTTCCACTTCTTGCCCTTCTTTGACCAAAATTTTGGATAAACTACCTTGCAAAGGCGAACCAACATGGCTAGGCTCTGACACTTTTACATTGGCAATGATTTCAATTTTAGCTTTTCTGTCTTTGACAATGACGCCGCGATCTGCACCATTGATTCTGAAAATGGCCAATCTGTTACCGTGTGCATCAGGTTCATTTGCATTGAGGAATTGGATGATGATGCTTTTACCTTTAGAAATATCGAGCATAATTTCTTCATTATGACTCAAGCCGTAGAAGAAGGCCAAGGTGGGTAAATGCGAAACCTCACCGAATTGCTCCATGTGATTGTAATAATCTTCGAATACTTTTGGATACAATTGGAATGACAAGAAACTGAGGTAGTCGTCCATATCAGGAAACTTCTTTTTGAAGTCCTCATATGCTCCTTCTAGGTCCAGTGGCGGCAAAAAGTCATTGGGTTTTCCGTCATAAGGTTTTTCCCCTTTCAAAACTTTTGCTTGAAAAACAGCCGGCCAACCTTCATCTCTTTGTCCTAGGTCACCACGCATCATGGCTTTCATACTATCAGGAAAATCTATAGAATCTCCCTTATCAATTAAATCTTGGGCTGTATAATTATTAGCAGTCATGAACATGGCCATGTCACCCACAACTTTTGAAGAAGGTGTTACCTTTACAATACCACCAAAAATGTCATTGACTGCCTTATAATTTTGCTTTATCAAATCAAATTTATCTTCAAGACCCAGCGATTTAGCTTGAGGGCGTAAATTGGTATACTGTCCTCCAGGAATTTCATTTTGATAAACATCTGCAGTTCCACTTTTCAAATCAGATTCAAATGGATAATAATAAGTTCTTACCGCCTCCCAATAATCTGAAAACTTGTTGAGTGAACTCACATCGATATCATTTTCCCTATCATGACCCTTAAACATTTCTACAATTGAGTTGAAATTGGGTTGTGAAGTGAGTCCAGACATTGAACCCATTGCTACGTCGATCACGTCCACGCCAGCATTCACCGCTTCTAAATAACTCGCTGATTGGATAGAAGAAGTATCGTGTGTATGCAAATGAATTGGAATTTCTATCGATCCCTTGAGTGCTTCGATCAATGCCCTGGCTGCGCTTGGTTTGAGCAATCCTGCCATGTCTTTGATGGCCAAGATATGTGCTCCTTCGTCTTCAATTCTGCGCGCCATATCCAAATAATAATCAATGTTGTATTTTGGATGTGTGAGTACATCACCTGTATAACACATACAAACTTCCGCAATGGAGTCTGTATTATTCACTACCGTGTGGATAGAAGTTTTCATTGCTTCCAACCAATTGAGTGAATCAAAAATTCTGAAAACATCGATACCCGTTTTTGCTGATTCTTCAATAAAAGAAACAATGAGGTTATCGGGATAAGCTTTGTAACCTACGGCATTGCTACCCCTGAGCAACATCTGCAACATCACATTGGGCATCAACTGCCTGAACAATTCCAATCTTTTCCAAGGTGATTCTTTGAGAAATCTCATGGATACATCAAAGGTTGCTCCGCCCCAAACTTCCATTGAGAAAACGTCTTTGCCATGATGTCTAGCAAAACTTTCTGCAATATTGGTCATATCCTTGGTACGCATACGAGTAGCCAGCAAAGATTGATGCGCATCCCTGAAGGTTGTATCAGTAAACTGGATTGCCTTTGTTGATTTTAATTTTTCCACGACACCTGCCGGACCATAAGAATCAAGAACCTGTTTCCATCCATCGTCAAAAGATGCTTGACTGTCAAATGGTTGGATGGGAGGTTTAATAAAGGTGATATTAGGATCAATTTTCTTTACTTCTGCATGTCCATTGATGATGACGTCTCCCAAATAGGAAATGAGTTTGGTTGCTCTGTCTTTCCATTTAGGTGGCACCAATAATTCTGGGTGGTCGCCTATAAAATTGACAGAAATATCTCCTTTTCTAAAATCTTCATGTCTGAGGAGATTAATCAAAAATGAAATATTGGATTTCACTCCTCTAATCCTGAATTCCCTTAAGGCTCTAATTAATTTATCAGCGGCTTCATTGCGATTCCTACCCCATGCGGTGACTTTTACAAGCAAGCTGTCAAAAAATGGAGAAATATGGGCACCTGCGTAAGCATGACCCGCATCCAGCCTGATACCAAATCCACTTGCACTTCTGTAAGCCACCAATCTTCCGTAATCAGGTTTGAATCCATTGGAAGGATCTTCTGTTGTGATTCTACACTGTATGGCCACTCCCCTCATTTGCACGTCAGCCTGAGATTTTATATCGATACCTTCATAAGAAAGCGGGTAATTCATGGCGATTAAGATCTGGGATTTTACCAAATCTATTCCAGTGATTACCTCTGTGATGGTATGTTCGACTTGAATTCTTGTATTGACTTCTATGAAAAATATGTTTTCATCTCGGTCAACCAAAAATTCTACAGTTCCAGCGTTTTTATAACCTACGGCTGAAGTAATTCCTACTGCATATTCGTATAATCTATCTTTGGTACTTTGCTTGAGGGTGGTTGCTGGGCAATTTCAACTACTTTTGAAATCTTCTTTTGTACGCTGCAATCTCTTTCAAATAAATGGACAATATTACCATGATTGTCCCCCAAAATTTGGACTTCAATGTGTCTCGGGTTTTCGACAAATTTTTCGATAAAAACCGCTGGATTGCCAAAAGCAGTTTTTGCCTCACCACTTGCTTCATGGTATAAATTTTTGAAATCTTCCGAATTTCTCACAACCCGCATTCCACGACCACCTCCGCCTGTTGCAGCTTTGATCATGACTGGAAATCCAACTCCTTTCGCGATTTCAAATGCGTCTTCAAAATTATCGATACTTCCCTCCGAAGCAGAGACAATGGGAACTTTGGCCTTTATGGCAATTTCTTTTGCTCTGATTTTATCGCCCAAGGTTAGCATTGATTCTGGATCCGGACCTATCCAGATCACACCAGATTCTTGGCAACGAGTAGCAAAATGATCATTTTCAGACAAAAAACCATAACCAGGGTGAATGGCATCGATGTCATTTTCAATCGCTACCCTAATAATTTCCTCTATATCAAGGTATGGTTTAAGCGGATCTTCATCGGCACCGATCTTATAAGCTTCGTCTGCTTTATATCTGTGAAGTGAATATCGATCTTCATAGGTGAAAACTGCTACTGTCCTAATATTTAACTCTGAGGCTGCTCTGAATACCCTGATCGCAATCTCTCCTCTATTGGCCACTAACAATTTTTTAATCTTCCGCAATTCCATACCTGATTTTTTATTAAAAAATTACACACAACTCTTGGAAATAAAATTTCTAGACTTACACTTTAAATATTTAATCAGACTTGCATTTAGACACAAAATAGGTATTTCGGCATGCGAAGCAGTTCAATGATTTCAGCAATAAACCTGGAAAAATCAACTCCCAAAAGGAATTCTTATCCGAAATGTGACTCTATCCACAAAGTTTGCAAATTTTTAACACATTTTGCGCTTTCTAAGACGTCATTATTGCGAAAATTTCACTTTGTAAACAAACCGTTATATTTTTCACAGATTAACTTTTTATTAAACAAATGAAATTTATAATTTATTCATCTTTGCCAGACAATACAACATACATTATGAAATCACTGATTAGACTTTCTATTTTGTCATCTTTATTATTTATTGGTTTGATTACCAATGCTCAATCTGCTACTAAAACAGCCCCGGCTGCAGCAGTCCAAGGCCCTCACATGACTTTCACCAAAGAGTTGATCGATATAGGTAAGGTCAAAAGAGGTGAAAAAAAGACTTTCAAGTTTGAGTTTGTAAATACAGGTACTGAACCACTAGATTTCGAAATTGTGTCTGGGTGTGATTGCACTACATTAGATTGGCCAAGGAAAAAGGTGAAGGTTGGTGAGAAAGCATACCTTGATGTTATCTTCGATAGTACTGAAAAGGAAGAATCTGAGACAGTTGATGTAGATATTTATTTGAGAAATATCAACCCTAAAACCAAAAAGCCTTTCTTCAAAATTGTGAAGTATAAGTTTGAGTTGATAGAAAAGTAAGCAAAGATAGGCTCACTTTAAAAAGTGAGCCCAATTGCATATTTTAAAATTCATTGATAATTTTTGTAGACGTCAGTCTAAACTGTAACCCAGCCCTGCTTTTTATTACTTTCTAAAATCCTCTCGCAAATGAGCAATTCTCTATACCCGTCTGCAAAAGTCGGAAAGGTTGCTTGATCTGGCATTTTATTTTGGGCGATGGCATCATATACTTCTTTGAACAACTGTTTGGAAGTATCAGGAAATCCTTCATTATGACCTCCCGGGAAAGAAATGATAGACCGAGCACCTGCTGCAACCAGAGAAGGATCACGCATCAAATATTCATTTGCCTTGTCTCTATTGCCAACCCACAATTCATTAGGTGATTCAGAATTCCAAGCAAACGTTTTATTTGATCCTGAGATCTCAAGTTTGAGTTGATTTTTACGACCCGCTGAAACCTGAGAAACCGTGATTGAACCTCTATTTCCATTGTCAAATCTCAATAATACATTGGCATGATCTTCTGTGTTGATGGCCACATCTGCGTAATCTTCTGGTTGAAGCATTTTTCCAGAATAGGTTTCTACTGCTTTCAATGGTTTTTTACGAGTTTTATGGATGGTATTGAAATCAGCCATCACTTCCACTGTTTTAAGCCCTGTAATGTATTCCAATATGTCCATCAAATGTGAACCAATGTCCGCAATGGCACGTGAGTCTCCTGATTTATCGGGTTCTAAGCGCCAATTATAGTCTGTATTATAGAAGAGCCAGTCTTGCAAGTAAGAACCCAAAATGGAATAGATATCGCCCAGCTCTCCCGATTCTCGAAGTGCCTTCATATGTCGAACCAATGGATAATATCTGAGATTGAAATGTACGGCATTGACAGGCCAGTTCTCTAGCAGTCTGACTAATTCAGCTGCTTCGTGTAAGTCTTTGGCTAGCGGTTTTTCACAAACGACGTGTTTTCCCGCAAGTAAAGCAGCTTTGGCTTGAGAAAAATGTAGGAAGTTTGGCGTACAAACATGAACACTTACAATGTCTTCCATGGCCAAAAGTTGGTCAAAAGTACATGGCCTTTCTATACCTAACTGTGCTGCCTTGGCAGTTGCCAATTCTATATTGACTTCGCAAAGAGCGGTCACTTCAATATTTGGCAACCTTCTCAATGCCTCTATGTGTGCAGGGCCTATGAAACCCGTACCTACTACACCTACCTTTATTTTATTCATATGCTTTATTCCGAATTGAATTTTCTAATATGCACAAAGAAACACAAACCAAAAGAATTGCCAAATATTTTTTTTTGAACGGTTGTAAGAAAACGGGAATATTTTTAAGACGGAAATTTAAAGAAAACTGCAAATGACCAAATAACACATTGTTCTCTTCACCTATTTTTGATCCTATATTTAGTTACATGCAATTTGACCTGATAAAGAATCAGGACCATGATTTTATTGTAATTTAAAGACAAATTGACTAATTTTGTGGTTTAGTTTTTAATATTATTTAATGGGTGCATTTCATCACTTCGATTTAAATACCCCAGAGGGGTTAAATATTAATAACCATGGATGAAGTCCATGGCGAAAGATGAAAAGTGAATATTATTTTGGCGGGATTTTTGGCGAAGCTTCCAAAAATCATGACAAAATCCAAACTACAAATTTAAGAAGTGATGAAATGAACCCTATTTTCTGAAGTGATCCGGAACGGGAAGGAAGAGCTGCAAGATGATGTAACCAAACCTAATGAAAGAATAATTTCAACCAATATTGGAATAAAGATTTATGATACAATTATTAAACAATGCTAACACTAAACCCACATTATATTACAGACAACACAGGCAAAAAAATATCTGTGGTGCTTCCTATAAAGGATTTTAAAGCCATTATGGAAGAGCTGGAAGAGTTGGAAGATATCAAGCTTTATGACGAAGCTAAAAAATCCGATGAGGCTTCTATTCCGATTGAAGATGCCTTCAAAATGATTGAAGCCGAACGCAAAGCGAAGTAATGCCTTACAAAGTAACATTAAAAAAAAGCGCTCTCAAGACCCTTAAAAAAATCAATGAGCCATATTATTCAGCAATTAAAGAGGCCATTTACAGCCTTGCCGATAATCCACGACCTACAAGGCTACAAAAAACTAAATGGTAGAGATGGTTA
>JADKBO010000055.1 GCA_016715105.1 Saprospiraceae bacterium
GATATGAGTATTGACAGTGGCAGAGCCAGGATGGTCTATGGCTGAGACAGTATCTGCTTACCTGTGAAAGCTCTGGCTGTGAAATGCAATGAACAAGCAGAGCGACAACTAAGAAAGTGCCTTTGGCACAGATAGTGAAGTAGAGCATTGTGCGTGGCAAAGAAGCAAAGCTAAGAGCATAGTATCGTGGGAATGAAATGAAACTCTTAGTTGTGCATGAAGTGAAGCAAGTGTAGCATTAGAAAAACATTATTTATTTCTTCTTATTTGTCATCTTTCTAATGCTTTGCTTGCTGAACTGAATATTGGGATATGAGTACGAAAAGTAGGAAGAACAACACAGCATAAAATTATTAATCAATGTTACTAAAAAGGATCTCGGATCTACAATAGGAAGTATAGCATTGTGAAGATTTGTGCCTTGAACATTGTAAAACATTATTCCCCTGTAGTAGAAATAGAAATACCATTTATAGTAGTAATAAAATGGTCTGTAACTTAAATCTTTTTTTTTATCAAAATATGATGATAATGATTCAACGTGATATACACAACTTACCTTTAGTTTTCCAATCATATTTTCTTTAGAATCCATAAATACGGATATACTGCATAAAACAACAAGAATATGATTTTCTTGACTAATTCTGTGTTCTAAATTGATTTCAAACTGAAAATTTGGATTTTCAGAACTTGGTATATTAAGAGAAGTAAATGATGAATCAATTAATTCTATGGCTTTTATTTGAAAACTTATTTGCTTTGACTTTTCCATTCTAGGAAGTGACATTAGTTAACGTTAACTAATTTAATTTATGCACGTAACATTTTGAATTTGCCTAAGGTTCCAAATGTATTGTGTCAATTAAACTACCAAAACTCTCATTGGTGACGAATTGATTTGCTGACTAACAACAAAGTGATATTGAACTATCGTTTCATTCACTTTTTTGTTAGTATTAATCAATGAAATATCTAAAGCACATTCCAATTCTACCAAAGTATCAATAGTGAAATTATGTGTTCCAGACAGCCATTTTGAAATTATTGAAGGATTTTCTTTTCCAACTGTTGATAATAAATCTTTGTTTTTCAAGTTTTTAGCTTGCATTGCTTCTGCTATAAGCACAGCAATTTTCATTTTGCATCTGTTTGGGCTTTCTGTTCTATAGGTGTTATCTCATCCAATAGACTGTCTAGGGCACTTTTTATTTACTACTTTCATTTTTCTATATATCTTCATTAAATTCTAAATCTCCATCAAAATCAAAGCCATTATTTATATACCGAATTTCTTTACTTTTTATTCTTTCTGTGATTTGGGAAGAAAGCCATCTAAGATCATAATTACTTGATGTTAAAACTGGATCTTGTTGAAATGTTCTAATGTCTTTCGACTTTGGTCCACCATACCCTACAATAATTAATTGGCTGCCGTATGTTTATACAATATAATCTCAGATTGCTGTCTGGATTGTCGAAAAGTGCGCAAACTCCATCACCAGGACTTCCTTCGTTTTCTTTGAAAAATTGGGTTTCTAGCACCTGTTGACTTTCTATTGTTGTTAAACGCATTAATATATCTTTAGTTTCACTTTTAAATGAATTTACGTTGTCATTAACAAACTTGTCTAGCATAGAATCTTTTTCGCCATTTAAAACAATTGAGTATATTGATGCACCATTCCCACTTAAACGATCAATTTTAACTAATTTACAATTTTTAATATTGTGCTGCAAAGGTAATCTATTTTACTTATAAGTGAACTAAAAATTTAAAAAATAATTACTTTAAAATGAAAATATCTATCAAGTTAAAAGTTTTACACTCTTATTTTACATAAACCAAAATATATCTTGTCCAGACAAGTGGACAGAATTTAAATCAAATCAAGTGTTATCAAGGCTGTATATGTATTATCATATATACATTTTTAATTCTCGGTTCAGCTGCCAAGTTAGCACCATCACCAAAATTGATATTGTATTCCTTTGCTTCCGATAACTGATCTGCCAATAACTTGGCTTGCTCTATGACTGTTTCTGTGGCTTTTATCTCCATATCTGGTGGATAGCCGTGCTTGCGGAGTATTTTTTTGACTGCGATACGCATTTTGGCTTGTACGTTTTCTCTTACTGTCCAGTCTATGCTTGTATTTTTTCTTACTGTGTCAACTAACTCTCTTGCTATGTGGCGTAGCACTTCGTCACCTAATACTGCTACTGCAGAATTACTTACTTCCAATGCAGAATAGAAAGCATACTCTCTAAAGTCCAAACCTAAATCTGTACCCTTGCGATCAGCGTCTTTGATATCTTTTGCAAGACGTATCATTTCATCGATGACCTGAGCAGATGTGATTAGGTTGTTTTGATAATTCTTGACTGCTTGCTCCAACATTTCCGAAAACTTTTTGGACTGAACCAAATTGGTTTTCTGTCTTGTTTTTATTTCCTCATTGAGCAATTTTTTAAGCAACTCTAAGGCAAGGTTTTTGTGTTCCATGCCTTTTACTTCTGCTAAGAACTCGTCTGACAATATAGAAATATCAGGCTTTTTGAGACCGGCAGCATCAAATATATCTACCACTTCATCTGAGACAATGGCATCTGATAATATTTGTTTTATGGCTGTTTCTAATTCTTCATCCGTCTTGCCCCCTTGTGGTTGAGTGACTTTGACTATCCTTGCTTTGATAGCTTGAAACAAACCTACTTCGTCTCTGATATCGGATGTATAAGGATGTGGTACAGAAATGGCAAATGCTTTGGTTAGTGATGATACACAACTGATAAATCTTTCTTTCCATTGTCAAAACCCAAAATATAGTTTGCTGCCTTGATAGGATAGTATAACTTTTCTTTATTGGTCAAGTCAAAGAATGATTTATAGTCAAAACCTGTTGCTTGTGATTCGTCTTTAGGCTTTTCTGAAAACATCTGTGCGACAATTTCATACTTACCCATCATTACTGATGCGGCTTCTTCCTGATCAAATGCAGGTTTCTTACCGCCACTTTCTGTATAAACTGACAAAGCTTTTTTTAGGTCTGTAGCTATACCTATGTAATCTACGACCAAACCACCTTCTTTGTCTTTGTACACTCTGTTGACTCTTGCTATGGCTTGCATCAGATTATGTCCTTTCATCGGCTTATCGATATACAATGTATGCATACTTGGAGCATCAAATCCGGTAAGCCACATATCCCTAACGATTGCGATTTTTAAGCCTGTCTTTGGATCTTTGATCTGTCACCCAATGCTTTTCTTTTGGTCTTGCTTCTGATATGTCTTTGGAATGATTCTGGGTCGGATGAAGATCCTGTCATCACCACTTTGATCACACCTTCTTTATCATCATCACTATGCCATTCAGGTCTTATCTTCTCAATAGCTGCATATAAATCTACACATATCCTTCTACTCATACACACGATCATAGCTTTACCATCCAAAACAGCATCTCTGGATTCGAAATGCTGCACAATGTCTTTGGCTATCAATTCTATACTATGTTCATTCCAACTATGGCTTCTAAACTTGCCCATTTTGCTTTGAGTTTTTTGCCTACCTGTGAGTTCTTCTTTTTCAGTAAGTTCTTCGAATTCTTCATCAATTCTTGGTACTTCTTCAGGTTTGAGTTTTATCTTTGCCAACCGGTTTTCATAATAAATTCTGACCGTGGCTCCGTCTTCTACGGCTTGTTGAATATCGTACACATCTATATAATCTCCAAATACTGCTTGTGTATTTTTATCGGTATTCTCAATGGGTGTACCTGTAAAACCTATAAAGGAAGCATAGGGTAGGGCATCTCTCATGTGTTTGGCAAAGCCGTCCATAAAATCATATTGGCTATGGTGGGCTTCGTCAGCAATCACAACTATATTCCTGCGGTCTGATAACTCATCAAACTTTCCTTTTATGCTTTTGAATTTACCATTGCCCAAATCCAATTTTCTTCTATCTCCGGAAGGAACTTTTGAATAGTGGTAAAACGATACCACCTGATGCGACAGTAAGTAACGATTTGAGATGGTCCCTATCTTCTGCTTGTACTGGTGTTTTGCCTGAGTAAGTCTTTACTGGCAGAAAAGGTTTCAAACAACTGATCATCAAGATCATTTCTGTCTGTAAGTACTACCAATGTGGGATTTTCAAGTTCTAAAACCAATTTCCTGCATAGAATACCATAGTAAGACTTTTGCCTGATCCTTGTGTATGCTCAAACACACCTGCCCGCTGATCACCATCGTGTGATGTAGCAGATTTAGTAGTAGCCACTGCTTTATTGACGGCAAAATATTGGTGATATCTCGGTACAATCTTGGAGATTTCATCTTCATTTTGATGAAAAAGCGTAAAATGTCTGATTAGGTCAGGAAGGACTTTTTTATTGAGCATGCCATGTGCCAATATTTCCATCTGTGGGATATCAGGATCAGCGACCAATAGTCCATCTATTGATTTCCAAGGTACAAAAAACTGTTTGGGTGCTGTGAGTGAACCATACAGGGCATCCCAACCATCAGAAACTACAAGGATGGCATTGTATTGGAAAAGGGATGGAATAGCTTGTTTGTAAGTCTGTAGCTGCTGAAAAGCGGTCTGTATGGTTGCATTTTCGCTGGCTGCATTTTTAAGTTCTATAACGACCAATGGCATGCCATTGATATATAAAATTATGTCAGGCCGTTTATTGGTATTTCCTTCAATTATAGTCAATTGGTTAATCACCAAAAACTCGTTGTTTTCGGGATTGGCATAGTCTATGAGCCAAACATTATCTCCTGCTATTCGGTCATCTTTCCTATATTCCACATCCACGCCTTCTGTCAAGTATTTGTGAAACTGATAGTTATTTTGAAATAAATTAGGGCTATCCGATCTCAATACTTTTTTGAGTGCTTCTTCCTGGGCTTCGTATGGAATAGATGGATTGAACTTTGCAATGGATTCTTGTAAGCGAATTTTAAGGATTACTTCATTATATGCTCTTTCTGGCGATGATCCATCGGGAGAAATGTCTATAGCCATTGATATACTGGTAGCCCAATTCTATAAACTCCTGTATGATTACTTGCTCTATGTGGTCTTCTAATATTACTGCCACACGGTTTATACTTTTGTGACATTACTTCTGCTACTTCTAACTC
>JADKBO010000056.1 GCA_016715105.1 Saprospiraceae bacterium
GTGCTGTTTGAAAAGCAAAGTCCTATCCTATTTCAGTCTTCAAAATCTGATTCTTTTCCAACTATAGAGGTTGAAGTAGATACACAATACCAGCAGATAGAGGGATTTGGTTACACACTTACTGGTGGCAGTGCAGGACTTATCAAGCAAATGGGTTCATCCCAACAAAAAAACTTACTTGACGATTTATTTTTATGTAAGGATAATGGTAAATGTGTTTCCTACATCAGGCTCAGCATGGGAGCTTCAGACTTAGATGAAGAGGTATTTAGTTACAATGACATAGATCCAAACTCAGAAGATTTAGCTTTGGAGCAGTTTTTCGATCGGTAGAGATACCCAAAGACTTATCCCAATATTAAAAGGAAATTTCCAATCGAAACCTAATATTAATATTATTGCAACACCTTGGAGTCCTCCTTTATGGATGAAAGCAATAAAAAGTGCCTATAGGAGGTAAGTTGTTGCCAAAGTATATTACAAAGTATATGCTTTATATTTTGTAAAGTATATAGCTTTCGAGTATGCAAAAGCACGGTATCTCCATCAATGCAGTGACGGTACAAAACGAACCTGAACATGGAGGAAATAATCCGAGCATGAATATGGAGGCTAGTGAACAAAATGAGTTTATCAAAAAGCACCTTGGTCCTGCATTTTGCAGAAGCAGGTTTGAAAGTAAAAATAGTGCTTTGGGACCATAATTGTGATCATCCAGAATATCCCATTTCCGATACTTAATGATCCAGAAACAAACCCATACGTCTATGGAAGTGCATTTCATCTATATGCAGGAGATGAGTGCTATGTCTAAAGTACAGGACCTTCATCCCGATAAAAATTATATACCTTACAGAACAATGGACTGGAGCAAAGGTGCTTTTTCAGGTGACTTGATGTGGCATATGAAAATGTCGTAATCGGAAGTATGAGAAATTGGTCAAGTGTTGCCATGCAGTGGAATCTTGCTAACGATTCAAATTACAAGCCACATTCACCCGGTGGATGCACAGAATGTAAAGGTGCAATAACCATAGATGGTGATAATTATGTTAGGAATGTCTCTTATTACATCATAGCTCATGCCGCAGCCCATATTCCAGTGGGATCATATAGAGTCAAGAGCAACACAGTTGATAATATACATCAAGTAGTGTTTTTAACGCCTGACCTACGAAATGTTATGATTGCACTCAATGAAGGTAAGGAGTCAAAAAGCTTTAACCTATTAGAAAAAGGCAGAACCACTGTACTTACCGTCCCAAGCGAATCTGTGATAACGTATGTTTGGAAGTATTTCATCAAACAGTGAAACACATATTTCCCTCAATTTTCGTTTCTTCCCAATACCAAATGGAACATTGGTCTATTTACCCATAGATGTATTTGAAAAGCTTAAAAGTTCCTTACTTAACCAAAATCAATTTCAAATCTTTATTGGTCTAGATTCAATAGCAATCCATCATGATTCGGAAATCTCAGAAGCCACATTAGAACATTTTTTGAATGAAATTCTGATGAGCGATATGGCAATAGAGCATACCAAGACTAAGGATTTTATACCCATATTTTATGATCTTGATTCATTGGATTGGTTAGCGATAGAAGCAAAAATGCAGCGAACCAGAGATGAGGTGATAAAAATACACTTAGAAAGTAGACATATAATCGAAATGTACGGTTTTTTTTTGCCGGCTACCCTTATATAAAAAAATCTGGATCACAACCTTGACATCCCAGGAAAGACAAACCAACTACAAGGATTGAACCAGTGGGCTTTGGCTCGTAACTTTATTCTGGAACATTTATCCTGCTAGAAAGTCCAGGAGGTTGCAGATTATAGGTAAATGTCCAATTAAACTTTTTGATGCTAAATTACAATCCTATAAAACCCAATTGGCAGCATTATCCAATTAAGTCAATTAATATATGAATATAAATCCTTATCAGCTTATGAATAAAGGATTTGCTCAAATATTAACAACAGGTCCATATGCCTCAATACAAGATATGGGAAGAATGGGCTTTGAACAGTATGGAGTTCCTTCATCAGGATATCTTCTTTCAAGTCATGTTAGTACAGAAGTCAAGAATGTCATTGAATTTTTTTGGAGTAGGCTTGTCTATTAGGTTTTCTCATCCTGCCTTAATCAGAGTGATGGGGAATCAGGTAAGCATACAAATAGATGATAACACATTTCATGACGTTTCAATTGTGTCAGTGCGTGCAGGGGCAATTCTAAAGGTATTAAGTATCAAAGAAAACATAGGTTATTTAACAGTGGAAGGGGGATGGAAGTCCGGAATATATAATGAATAGTCATAGTCAAATGAAAGGCGTAACATCAACAGATCGGTTATACCCTAAAATGGTAATTCCTTATGAAGCAGATAGCATGGAAGCTGAAATTTAATTCAATTTAGACAGATAGATGATGTATTGAAAGATATTTTTTTGTAAAACCTGGCCCAGAATTTATCATCCATAATGGTGAAGTAAAGGAAAATTAGATTGACTTTAAGTGCCGAAAGTAATCGACAAGCAATCTGTTTTGAAAATGCTATTGAAGGACATTTTCCCGAAATAACCTCTTCTTTTTTCTTCTGTTGGGACTATTCAAATTACAAAAGGTGGAAAAGTATTTGTTTTAGTAAAGATGGACAAAACTACGGGTGGATATTTTAGATGGGGATTCATCAATTTAAATGATTTAGAAAAAGCTTTACAAAACTAAAAATTGGTAAAACGATCACCTTTAGAATAGACACTTAAGCATAATCTTTTACTTTTGGATTTGATAATCATATCTTAATTGAAAAGTATAGTGAAGCAATCCATTTTTTACCATTTATTGGGGAGTATTGTATTCACCGTCTCTCCATCCCTGCACAAAATCAGTTTGATAAAATCTTATTGGGTTATGCTGGTTCTTTTGTTGGATTATGTGGCTATATTTTTCCCTCAAAGACCAAAATAGATTTCATCTACACATAAAGGTTGGCTTTTTGAGTACTATATTAGTTTTCCGCAATCTTCAGATGATGTCCATCGTTTTTTTTTGGATGGAGCACTTATGCAAAATGGTATTTTTCCTTATAATATTTGCCAAGTCAATTGGATCAATGAAAACTTTATACCCGAAAATCTTGCACAAGTTTTTCCATTGCTCAACCTACTGGATTATTACGGCATTTATCCTCCAATCAATCAGCTATTTTTCTATTTATGTGCTTTTATTGAAGATATTGTCGGATTTACTAATAGATTAAGATTTTATACGCGGTTTTGTCATTTTTGGCTTGGTATGGATGGGATAAATTTATAAGTAAGACAAATTTTATTTATTGTATTTTGCAAACCCACTGGTCATAATAGAAGGATTAGCAACTTTATGTGGAGATTGTCATGATAGCTTTCTTAATTGCTACCTATATTTCCATAGAAAAACATAAGCCTTCTAGCTGGATTGACCCTAAGGTGTTGCAGCTGTATCAGTAAAACTTCCCCATGATGATTTTACCTTATTTGTTTTTAAAATATAAAAAATTCATCAATTAAACCCTTTTCTGATTTCCTTCACACTAACTTGTTTCGTTTGTTTTGGACATATTGGTATGGAGCTTAGATATGAAATTTGATAAAAAGTGTCGATCTCTATTTTAGAAAATTTGAATTTAATGCAAGCCTTTATTACATCGAGCGTTGGTTGTTTTAGATTGAGTGGATATAATCAAATAAGCTTGATTGGTCCACTCAATGGGTTATTCTAATGATCGTCATCCCCTTTCTTTCTTACAAAAATAGTAAATCAGATGAAAACAATTTTTTGAAAATGGGATACATTTCCTTCATGGTTTACTTACTTTTAGCTACAACAGTGCATCCTTGGTACATTATGACGCCATTATTTTTTAGTTTACAAATGCGATATTGGCATGTAGTGGTTTGGAGTTTTGTGAGCATATTGAGTTATGCCAATTATCATGGGGCAGAATACGAAGTGAGGTATTGGATGATTGCATTGGAATATGCAGTTTTATTTGGCTGGATGATTTATGAAGTGAGGTCAAGGAAATTGTTATCATAAAGCAAACCGCCCATAAAAAACTTTTGATATTGATATAAATAAAACTGCCATTCAATGATTACTTTTGCTTAATGGATTTTGTAGAAAATGTAAGAAAGTTATTTACCTACGTATTGCGGTGGACAGCAATTTCTGCACAATATCCATCCTTAATTGGAGCCGTCTGCCTTCTTTCTCCATACACTCAATATGGCAACCGATTTAGAGAAGGACATTTATGGATCATCGTATTTTTGCCATTTTGTGGTTATTTCATCAGTTACCTATATGATCGATATGGTCAAGCTTTGATGGTGGGAACAATTTAATCTACGACACAATTAATGACCTACACAAAAGATAAAATTCCTTTATTGGAAAGCAGTTTTTATCTATTTGGCACCATCTTGACCCATTTATTTGGTGGATCAGCGGGCAGAGAAGGTACTGCACTTCAAATGGCAGGGTCTATCGCTGATCAATTTACTTCGATATTAAAACTATCGGCTGAAGATAGAAAAACGTTGATCATTGCTTCGATAGCAGCGGGTTTTGGTGCTGTTTTTGGGACTCCTGTGGCAGGGGCTTTATTTGCAGTGGAGGTATTGGTCAGGGGGAAAGTGCAATATAAATACCTTTTCCCAGCTATAATTGCAGGATTTTTGCAAGTTTAGTTGAGAATTTTTAAGGCTCCGCATACACATTACTATATAGATAGCTTCGCTTGATTATAATCTACCTAACATTGGCAATTCAATTATTGCTGGCCTAATTTTTGGTCTTACAGCTCGCATATTTATCACATGCATTATTTGAGTAATAAAGTACTCAGTTTCTGCCTAAAAAACCCAATAAGGACTTTAGGTGGGTGGAATATTGCTATTGATGTTATTTGCTTTGATAAGAGAACCAAAATTTCTTGGTCTGGTATACCAACAATTATCAATGCTTTTGATCAGCAGCTTCCGAGTTATGATTTTGCATTGAAGCTTATTTTTACGGTTGTCACATTAGCTTTTGGATTTAAAGGTGGAGAGGTCACACCTTTGTTTTTCATTGGAGCAACCTTAGGCAATGCTATATTCCCCTTTTCGACTCTGCCATTAGATATCTTGGCGGGTATGGGTTTTGTAGGTGTCTTTGCAGGCTGCAAAACTCCCATAGCATGTACCATTATGGCAGTAGAACTTTTCGGATGGGAATCCGTCATTTTTGTAAGCATAGGGTGTTTGATTTCTAATCTTGTATCAGGTAGTCCTAGTATTTATACAAGCCAAAAGTCTGAGTAAACTAAGTTAGAATTCGAGGTATAAACCCAAATTCACCGTCCTATTCAACATATTCGTCGTAGTACCCGTGACCACCACACTACTTGTATTTTTAGGATCTGTGATCGTAGACAAGTATTGGATATTATTGGTGTTTTGGCGGTTTAAAATGTTTAAGACATCGATTCCGATTTTTGATTTGATGGTGCCTAACATCAAGGAGTATTTTATCCCTAAGTCATGTCTCATATAATTTGGTAGTCTTCGTAGAGTCTCATTTCTGATCAATTCGTTGATTCTCTTGTTGTTATCTATTCTTCCAGATAAATAGGGTACACCGGTAGCAAAATGATGATTGGTAGATATTTGCCAATTTTGATATTTAAAGGTATTGATCATTTTAAATTGGTGCGTCCTGTCATTGATAGAAGGGTACGGATTGCCATTAAATATTCCAGGGATGGAATTAAAGGTTTTACTTATTGTATATGCAACTTGTGTATTAAAAAATCTGACTCATACCTACCTAAAAAGTCGATACCTCTTACGGTGCCTTCACCTATCAATAAAGACAAATCTTGTGGATTTTGCAAGGGCTCTTTGAGTTGTGGTATAAGACTTACAAACTCCGCAACCCCATCCAATTTTTAAAATAAGCTTCTACATCAAGTAAAATGCATTGGTTCGAGTAGTAAATCCTGCCATAAATTGGTGGGCCAACAGGGATGGTAAATTGTCATTTATCTGTGTCCAAACTCCTAAACTTTGATCAAAAATATCTCAATATTTATTCTTCTCATGTTTTGATTTGATCTATTGAATGCGAGTTTTAATGCGGAATTGTCACTTACTTTATTTTGATATTGAATGTTACCATCAATGATACGTTGATTATTTATTTGATTGATTTTTAGCCCACCTCCAAAAGATATTTTTTCGGTTTCTAATTTTTTAAATTGCATGAAAAATGAAGGGTAAGTGGTGTTTTGGTTTTCTGAATATTGTTTTATACGTGTTGAAAGGTAATTGGCATTGTTTTCTAGTCGTGTGTTAGCAATTCCGGCACTCAATTCATATAATTTTGACACTTTATAAGCAGCACTCAAAGAAAGTTCTTGTACAGTTAATGAAGTGCCAAAATTGGTTTCATTGGTAAGTCTATTGAATTCTGTTCTCGAGCCTACCAAAGTTTTGAGCTCATAATCTTCTTGGTAGGAAGATCGATACCATTTTGCGATACTTGAAAATTTTTCAGAAAAGTAAAATCTTTTCACAAGGCCATAGCCAGTCGAATTCCAAATGCGGTCATTATTTGTTTTGCTACTTAAGATAGTGGGTGTTTGAGGTCTGAAGTCAAATTTCTGATTTTGAGTAATGGTATTGGTAAAATCATCATTAACTGAACAAAATGAAGCGGAGAGATCACCGTATTTGTATTGATAATCCAACTTGAAATTGCCATCATAAAACTTAAAAGTTGGTGAAGACCTAAGCAATACTTCAGAAAATCGTTGACCAGGGATATTTTCTACCAGTTTTGGAGGATTAAATTTATTGAGTGAATAAAATGAATTATTGGATATATCTCTCAAGTTGGTTCGATAAGCTCCCGATACGGCAAAGTTTTTTGCAATAGGTACAAAAGCATTTATGGATCCTGTCAAAAAGTTGATATCGGTATTGATGAGTTTTTATTAGATAAACTTTTACTTTCTAAGTATACAGCACCTCCTGAATTCTTACATCAGCTATTGGGGTGATATTTTTATATACAGTCACCTTGTCTACAAAGAGCGGATTAATTGTACTAAAAGATCAAAATAATGGCCAGTTTGGATTACTGGAATGCCATTTAGAAAGATATTTGGTGGATCTGCATTACTACCCCTTATTTTGATACTACCGCACGCTCATCGGATGCATTTATTCTGGTAACATTTGTACCATAGCCAGTACATCTTTTGTCCCTGATGCGCTGATTACTTCTGTTGAGTATGGTTGTGTATAATTGATGAAATTTTACTACCTTGATCTGAACGAAAGGCAGGTTGAAATGATTTTTTCTCTACTTGATCAAGCAAAATTGGCTTTGATACGAGCCTAACAATCTTATCTTCTTTAATATTATTTAAAGTAAATGTCTCGTAGCCCAATTGAGATATCTTTACATCTTTATTACTTTTTGATATGATGACTGTCCCTTCTTCATTACTGAAAATACACTTTCACACCTTTTATCGTAGCTATTGTTGCTGCCCATGATATTTTTTCTTTGGTTTTTGAATCCAAAATCTTGACTTCTACAAAATCTTTTGTTATTGATTCGGAAGTAATGGCTTTTGGTCTTAGAGTATATGTCGATTCAGCGTTTGCTATTCAATGTCTGCTTTAGAAAAAATATTTTGAACATCTTCAACACTCATTTCTTTTTGATTAAAGTGGATTTGAATTTGAGATTCTCAAGTTCGGCAGGGTAGGAAAATGTGTAGTTATGATTGTTTGACAAATGACTAAGTAATGCCTTGACATCAGATATAGGAATTTCCCTTGTCCTGTGAGTACAAACTGAAAAACAAAAAGTATAAGGCTAAATTACATTTTTTCAAAACTTTCCGATATAGACAGTGTCTTCTATAATTTTATACTTTAACCTTAATGGCCATGTCAGTTCATCGACTGATTTTTCTAAACTCTCTAATGAAATTTGTCCAGAGAAAAGCAGCGTATCTACACTTGGATCAATTTTTATTTTTTTGCCATAAAAGCCTTCAAGATTTTTAGATACGAAAGATATTTTCGATTTGTCAAATATTTGTTTTTTGGATTTCCACGTGATTTCTTGGTCATTTTGAGCTTCTTTCCAATAATCATTAACAAAACTAACCATTTGGCAGGAATTAAAACCGTTTCTTTCGAGCCATCTAATGATGCAACTCCTGACTTTACCAGTCTTGCATATCACAGTCAATTCATTATCTCTAGCGTAAACATTGAAACTTGTACCCAACACTTCGACCTGTCCAAGTTCAGTATTAACCAAAAATCTTGATCCCTTTATTACCTCAAAAAAAAGCTTCACCCTCAAGATGCAATGATCTATTATCCTTAAAATTTTTGTTGTAAACAATATCACTATTTGCATTTAAAGTGACATCACTCCCATCAGGCAGCGTATGATCTGTGATTTGAGCATACGGATTATGTACAGATACATCTTGATTCATTAAACCTGTAAATACAAAAATCCCTAGGATAAACACAGCCGCTATTGCTGCGATTCTTAGATAAAACGTTTTTGCTGACTTAGAATATTGTTGTTTAGATTTTGTTTCTAGCGCTATTTTTTTCCAAATTTGTGCTTTTTCCAATGAATAATCTTGCTTAGTTGTCAAAGCCGATAGAATATTTTTGGCAAGCATTATTTTAGAAATGTCTTCATGGCCATCGATCGAAAAATGATTTTATTTCATTTTCTGATAAGGGCTTTACCCACTACAAAATCTTTATTTTCAAGTAAATCTTCTAATTCATATGTCAAATATTCTTTTTCATTGTTCATAAACTTCTAATTTTGATTAAAGCTTTGTGCTTTCCATTATTAAAGTATAAAACTCCAATTTTGTACTTAGTTTTTTAAGTTATTTTTAAAAGTATTTTCTAATTTTAATAGCCCCAGACAAAAGGTTGCGACATGATTGATAATTGATTTCCATTATATTTGCAGTAATGTCTTCATAATCAAGTTCTTGAAAAAATTTTAAATTGATAATTTCTTTTGTTTACTTGTCAAGGAATCAATGCTTTGATGTAATAATTTCTTTTGTTCTTCATTAAATTCGGCATTAATTAATGTACTTTCTAGCGATTCATCGTGGTCCTTGACATGCTTTTCTTCAAATTCAACTTTAGTGTTAGCAATCTGCTTAACTAATTTTCTTCTGAATGCTACAACTAGGTATGATCTAATATTGTCCGTCGAGGCTATGGTTTCTTTACGATTCCACAATTCGATAAATAATTCTTGAATACAATCACTAATGGTGTCTACATCTTGAGTAATTGACTTACCATAATAGAAATAAAAAATCAAATTCTTGTTTGTATATTTCTTCAAAAGAGAATGATTTCCAGATTTAAAAACTGTTCCATAAGAATAAATCAGTTGAAGCCATGTTTCGCTCAGTAGTTTTTATATTTAGACTGACTTTTATTTAAAAAGTAAAACGGATTTCAAAAGATTCTACAAATTTAGAAAAACCAGCAAATTTATCTTCTCAAACAAGATGATAATTTAAAGGTTTCTAAAATGAACCTACGATATAACAGTATATTTGAATAAATATTACGGCAGCCATAGACTTTTTGTCAATAATCATGTTATATTTATGACAAAAGGACATAACAAGATCAGGTGGTATAATTATTGAATGAAAGATTCTCTAACAGATAAATTTCAAATTAATGTTTGATAACTTAAAACTAGTCGGGAGAGGGCACGAAGATCAGGGTGATTATTTACCCATGTTTTTCACTTGACGAAAATTACAATGACCCAAAAGAAACTTATGAGCAGACCTTACCTGTACTAGTACTAAAGAATAATGTATTATTTCCAGGGGTAGTAATACCCATCAATGTAGGTAGAGAAAATCTGTTGCTGCTCTTAATTTTGCTGACAATGGCTCTAAAATATCATCATCCTAACTCAAAGGAAACAAGAGACTGAAAATCCTAGTCCTTCTGATTTGTTCAGCTTGGGCGTTATCGCAAAGATCATTAAGGTACTAAAAATGCCAGATGGGAGTATCACAGCTATTTTTCAAGGAAGAAAGAAAGTAGAGGTAACTGCATTTGTCAGTGAGGAGCCTTTTTTTGAGGCTAAATTCAAAATTGTCAATGACAAAAAAGAAGAAAATACCATTGAGTACGAAGCCTTAATTTCTACCGTTAGAGACAAGGCAAAGAGAATCATAGAGATGTCACCTCACATTCCTACTGAAGCAGTCATGATGCTCCAAAACATAAAGAGTTCATCTTTTTTACTAAATTTCATTGCATCTAATCTCAATCTGCATTCGATTCTCAAGCAAGATCTACTCAAAGTCACTGATTCTAGAGAAAAAGCGGAGTCTATACTTTTCCTCTTGGATAAAGAATTAAGTATGCTCGAAATCAAAGATCAGATTGAGTCGAAAGTCAGAGGTGATATCGAAAAACAACAGCGGGATTATTTCTTAAATCAACAATTGAGAACCATTCAAGAAGAGCTTGGTGGTAATCCACAAGATATGGAACTCAATGATTTAGAAGTCAGGTCACGTACTAAAAAATGGCCAGAAGCCGCAGCAAAGCAATTTAAAAAAGAGCTCACAAAAGCTCGAAGAATTAATCCTCAGATTGCTGAATATTCATTGATCTTAAGTTATCTTGAGTTTATGCTTGACTTACCTTGGGAAGATGTATCAGACGATAATTTTAATCTGCATAATGTCAAAAGTATTGGACAAAGACCATTATGGATTGGAAGATGTAAAAGAAAGAATTATTGAGCATCTAGCTGTTTTAAAACTTAAAGGAGACTTAAAAGCACCTATCTTGTGTCTAGTGGGCCCTCCAGGGTGTAGGTAAAACAAGTTTAGAAAATCTATAGCAACAGCCTTGGGCCCGTAAGTTTGTAAGAATGTCACTTGGTGGCCTTCATGACGAAAGTGAGATAAGAGGTCATAGGAAGACCTATATTGGTGCCATGCCAGGAAGAATTTTAAAGTCATTGGTCAATGTTGGTACAACAAATCCTGTGTTTATCTTAGACGAAATAGATAAGTTAGGAAGAGACCATAGAGGTGATCCATCTTCAGCTTTGTTGGAAGTTTTGGACCCTGAACAAAATAGTACATTCTATGATAATTACTTAGAGACAGAGTATGATTTAAGTAAGGGGTGATGTTTATCGCTACGGCCAATTCGTTGAGCAGTATCCAACCTGCATTGCTAGATAGGATGGAGATCATAGAGATCAGTGGATATTCTACCGAAGAGAAAATTCATATAGCAAAAGATCATTTAGTCGCAAAACAACGAAAAGAGCACGGACTCTTGGCTAAAGATGTGACCATCAATCAGAAAGTGTTGCAGTATATCATTTCAAAATATACCAAAGAATCGGGTGTGAGAAGTCTTGATCGAACTATAGCGTCGGTCATGAGAAACATAGCTAAACACAAAGCTATGGAAGAAGAATACAAAAAGCCTTGTCTGAAGAGGAAGTAAATAAGATATTAGGACCCGAAAAATTTGATAGCGAACAGTACATTGCCAATAGTAAAGCAGGGGTAGCAGTAGGACTTGCTTGGACAAGGGTAGGGGGAGATATTCTCTTTATCGAAGCAAGCAAAAGTAAAGGTAAAGGCAAGTTAACACTCACTGGTAATCTAGGTGATGTGATGAAAGAGTCAGCAAGTACGGCACTTTCATTCATAAAAGCCAATGCCGAGCACATGGACATTGATCCAGCAAGTTTTGATGCACTTGATTTACACATACACGTACCTGAGGGTGCGATCCCCAAAGATGGGCCAAGTGCAGGAATCACCATGCTCACCTCTATTGCTTCAGCCTTGAGGAATAAGCCTGTCAAATCTTACTTAGCTATGACTGGTGAGATCACTTTGAGAGGTAAAGTGCTGCCTGTAGGAGGTATTAAAGAAAAAATATTGGCAGCTAAAAGATCAGGAATTAAGGAAATCATCCTCTGTAAAGACAATAAAAGACATGTGGAAGAGATAAACCCAGATTTATTCATGGTCTCAAGTTTTATTATGTCGATACGATGCAACAAGTACTTGAGCATGCTTTAGGATTTTTACACTTTTAATTATTTAAGAAATGAGTCAATACATCATTGTTGCCAAAGACGGAACAGACCATCAAGCACTGAAAGACGAATGCAAGCTAGACCAGCACATCTAGAATTGATGCAAAATATAAGACAGAAGGAAAGTTCGTATCAGGAGGTGCCATGTTAGATAAGGATGGTAAAATGATAGGTTCCGTAGTGACCATGGATTTTGCAACAGAAGAGGAAATTCAAATTGGATAAGCGAAGAGCCGTACATTTTAGGTAACGTTTGGCAGAATTATGAAATCCATCCATTTAGGTATGCAGCGATTTAGGTGTTAGAGATTAGAGGATTAGGCTTCGGGTAAATTAAGATCATTTATCGGGGGTGCTTTTTCACGAAACAAACTTGCTCTATATAATATACCCATCCAATCTGCGAAAATCAGCGGGAAAACACACCGAACTATATAAATTACTCACAAAAATCTGCGAAAATCAGCGGGAAACAAAAGTTCACTATAACCTGCAATTAAGGCTTGAAAGTTTAGAAACTTAATGATTTCTTAATACTGTATATAAGGCTTAATATTGACCTAACATTAATTTTTGCCACGAATTTATCAGTCATTATGGTGTTAATGACTTCAAATTCTATAAATTTACAGTGCTTAAAGAAAAACGAATTAATGTCTAATCAAGCAAGAATACTGATAGTAGATGACGAAGAAGATATTTTAGAACTTTTAAAATATAATCTTCAAAGGGAAGGTTATGCTATTGATACAGCTCTTGATGGAGTATCAGCTTTACAAAAAATCCAAGAATTCAAACCGCATTTAGTTATCTTAGACATCATGATGCCTGGAATGGACGGTATAGAAGTGTGTGAGAAAATTAGAGCAATGGAAGAGTTTAAAAATACAGTCAACCTATTTTTAACAGCAAGAAGTGAATCTTTTACCCAAATGAGTGCATATGATACCGGTGGAGATGATTTTGTCAATAAACCAATCAAACTTAATGTATTCAAATCAAGGATTAAAGCTAATTTGAGGAGGCATCCTGAGTTTTTGCTAGTTCACACCTCAACATATCCTCCAATTAGAAATCTTGAGATCAATTTAGAAAAATTCAAAGTAGTAAAAGAAGGCAATGAAATACAACTTGCCAAAAAAGAGTTTGAATTGTTGGCTCTACTAGCCAGCAAACCTGGTAAAGTCTTCAAAAGAGAAGAAATTATGAGTAGAATATGGGGCAACGAAGTCATCGTTGGTGATAGAACCATAGATGTACATATTAGAAAATTAAGAGAAAAAATCGGTGAGGATAATATTTCAACTATGAAAGGAGTTGGTTATAAATTAGATTTCTAACTCGAGATATGCTAAAAAACTTTTCTATTAGACAACTCATCATTTATGTGACGGTGCTTATCATATTAAGCAACATTGTCTTGTATTTTCTGCATGATTTTGCAAAAATAATCTTGAGAGTAAGTCTATTTCACTTATTTTTTTGATCACTGCCATTGGAGTAAATTTTTATATGATCAGTTATCTTTTAGAGCGATTTGTATTTGAAGGATCAAAGGATTTGCAAAATAATTCGGTAAGTAAACTTACAGAATCTGAAAAAGAAGCAGAAGATTATAAAAAATTAACCTTAGAAAGTGTCAATGAAGATGTAGTAGAGTGGGCAAAGAATACGAAACAAGAGCTAGATGAAATGAAGAGTCTTGAAGGCTACAGAAGGCAATATGTTGGTAATATTTCTCATGAGTTGAAGACACCAATTTTTTCTATACAAGGATATTTACATACATTGTTGGACGGAGGACTTAAGGATGATACAGTAAATGTTGACTTCTTAAAGCGAGCTGTAAAGAATGTAGATCGATTGCAAAATATAGTAGAAGACCTTGAGATCATCACCAAGTTGGAATCGGAAGAAGACAATATGGAGTATGCTAATTTTAGTCTTAAATCTTTGGCTTTAGAAGGATCCAAGATCTTGATGTCATAGCGGAAGAAAAAATATCAAAAATAAGTCTAAAGAGAGTGCTGACCAAGACTTCATGGTCAATGCCAATCAAGATAGATCAGACAAGTATTGAATAATCTAATTGTCAGTGCAAAAATATGGAAGTGATAATTCTACGATTAGATATCTTTTATGACCTGGATACACAAGTCCTTACCGAGATATCAGATAGGGTATAGGTATAGAAGAAAACATCTAAACATCTATTCGATAGGTTTTATCGTGTAGATACATCTAGGTCAAGAGCTGTAGGTGGTTCTGGACTAGGCCTTTCGATTGTCAAGCACATCATGGAGGCACACAAACAACAAGTGCATGTAAGAAGCACAGTGGGCTTAGGTAGTACCTTTGGCTTTACACTTAATAAAGTAAACCGAGGGTAGATTATCCTCACATTCTATTTTACATTTTTCTGCTGATAGACTGGTTTTCCATCTACAAATGTATAAAACCACCTGAGCTTTCAAATATATCTTCGTCGCTACAAGTTACCAAATTTTTAGAAAGCACCACCAAGTCAGCATACTTACCTTTACTGATCGATCCTTTGATACTCCTCTTCCAAATGCGGCATAAGCGTTGCCCAAAGTATAGGAGTATATTGCTTCTTGTCGAGTCATAGCTTGTTCTTTATAAAAGACCATTCCATCACTTGGCCTTCTTCTGGTGACTGATGCATAAAAGCTCTCCAAAGGACTGAGGTCTTCGACAGGAGCGTCTGTGCCATTTGCCACAACTACTCCTTTGTCCAAGAGACTTCTCCAAGCATAAGATCCATATTTTGCCCTATCTCTTCCTAATCTTTTTCACACAAGGAGCATCAGAAGTACAATGTATCCTCTGCATGCTTGCTATGATACCACAAATTCTGCAAACGATTGAAGTCCGAAGTATCCAAATGTTGGGCATGTTCGATTCGCCACCTTTGTTTTTGCCTTGGCTACTTTGAGAAAGTCCCCTTCATAGATGTCTAAGACCACATTATTCGCTCTATCACCTATGGCATGTACACAAACTGCATATCATACTGTAGCGCAATATCTGCGATTTTTTTTACTTCATAAATATCGGTCGTATTTTGACCATAAACCCTGGCTTATCGCTGTAAGGCTTTAATAGCCAAGCACCAAATGCACCAAGGGCACCATCTACCTCAGATTTTATAGCATTGCAAGTATAAAAGTCGCCACCTCACACCATCTTTTGTAATCGAGTTTTCCAGCCATGGTTGTTGAGTTGTGCCTTACCACAGCCCAAAGTCTTACACCCAGTTTGCCATTTTAGCCATTTCCTCATATTTTTTCAATTCCTCCATTCGACTGCCTGCATCTTGGAAAGAAGTGACTCCATATTGCAGACAGTTTTCTACTGACTTATCGATAGCATCATACCATATTTCATCCAATTTTGATTGGTCGAGCGTAGCAAGATAATCCTGATGTGATTTTCGAATCAGTTGCATTGCCCTTTCCTCAAAAACACCTACAATCTTCTTTTGTCCATCTTTACGATCAATCCACCAGCTGATCTGGTGTCTCAACAGTGATACCTGCTGCTTTCATAGCTGCTTCGTTAGCAAACAGGGAGTGACCACTAGCATGGGTAAGAATTACAGGATTATTGGGTGATATTTTGCTTAAATCTTCGTGATATGGGTATCCCAAGACATTTCTAAACGGGATAGCATCCCATTTTCCTTGATGCCAACCTCTGCCATCGATCCATTCACTAGGTTTAGCTTGGATCTACTCTTTTTTGACTTTTTGCAATGATCTCTTCTTCCAACTCTTACTTTTTAAAAATTGAGATTAAGTAGACATAGTCCAACCCCGAAAAATGGCCATGACCTTCAATAAATTCAGGCATCACAAATTGCCTTTCAAATCTATAAGTTCCGTATTTTCCTTGATACGCTTTGTAATCATCTTTTCCCACCGCCACGATTCTTCCATCTTTGATGGCAATAAAATTACCTTCCGAAGTTTCATCAACGGTATAAACATCAGCATTGTAAAGTATGCGATCTGTTATTTGATCGCTGACCTCGTCTTTGCATGTTATGAAAAGGAGGACAGAAAGTAAGAATAGGATTCGAATTTGATCATG
>JADKBO010000057.1 GCA_016715105.1 Saprospiraceae bacterium
AAACTCATTCCATTCACCCCAAGCGTTGTTGGGCATGCACTACAACAAATCCACCACCATTACTCATGTATTTTTCAAAGATTTTTGAGTTTCAACAGGCCAAAGAGCTGCTGATGCACCAAGATTGGAAATTACAACATCATATTTACTGAAATCCAGAGAAAACTTTGAAGTGATGATTGGTTTATCTGATATTCCATATGTTTTATCATGTAGTGCATAAGTTTCTATGAAGGATCTTAATGGCTCAGGTTGAGATTGGTTATATTTTATTCCAAGCCAAACTGAATCCATACGGTAAACACTGACTTCAAATAATCATGTTTCTTCGAGGTAATCTTTCATCATCATGGTAGTTTTGGCCACACATAATGGTTGTTTTGGCCATCAATGATCAATGCTTTCATTTTGTTGCCTCAACTATTTCTTTTCTAATGTTCCGACCTGGTTTGAAAGTAGGAGGAATGAAAATATCCAACTCAAAATTGTCATACTTCTGCTGTTGTTTTGTGACTTAATGAAATTGAGAAATGTATTTCAAAACAATATAAATGATAAAATACAAATAAAATTGTCAGTCCATTTCACGATTTGAAATTCAAATATACACGGTTGAATCAGAATGCACTGATAAATTTGAAATAGATACGAATTTTTTTAGCAGCAATTTAGGGGTCAATCAATTTCCGATGAGTATAATTTGCTCCGCCTTCCAGATACTTTTTTCATCGACAATTTTATAAGCATTTTAAAATCACTTTAACACAGCAACTTTCCTTTGTTTCAATCAAGAAGTTTGAACTTTAATTCACAATATTTACTTTACATTGTTTTACCAACTTTCACCGTGTTTTCTACTGAATGGCAACAAGACTAAAATCCATTTCTGATCAACCCTCTTTTGACCTCAAAGCAAATTTTGAGGCCATGCGTTTTTTACCCCGTTTTTATAGAGAAGTAAAAAACACCAATCGGGCTTTGTTTTTTGCCAATATGTTGGGTCGTGCTTTTTCAGCGTTGACACCAGTGGCCACTTTGTGGGTGGGCAAAATGATCATTGATGAAATCATATTACAAGTAAATGCACCGGTCAAAGATTTGTATCAGCTGTGGTGGTTGGTAGGTATTGAGCTGGCCATTTTGGTAGTTTCTGACATCATCAACCGATTGATAAACCTCTCTGATGGCTTACTTGGTGACCAATATTCCATTGACAGTTCGGTCTTATTGATCAATAAAACGTCGGAGGTAGAGCTGAGCCAGTTGGAAGACTCTGAGTTTTATGATAAATTGGAAAGAGCGAGGCAGCAGACGACGGGTCGGGTAGGTTTGTTGTCCAATATGTTGGGCCAAGTTCAGGATTTATTTGCCTTGGTCACACTCATCGCAGGTTTGATTTATTTTGAACCATGGCTGATTTTGTTGGTCGTCATTTCCATCATTCCAAGTTTTCTCAATGAGATAAAATTCAGCAATACGTCCTATTCGCTGTCCAAGAGTTGGACGCCAGAACGCAGGGAATTGGATTATCTGCGCTACATAGGTGCCAATGATAAAACCGCCAAGGAGTTGAAGCTCTTTGGTTTGGCAAATTTTATCGCCACTCGATTCAAAGAACTTTCGGTAAAATATTACCTGGAAAATAAAAAGTTGTCCATTTCCAGGAGCCAATGGGGAGCTTTTTACAATCTGATTGGCACTTTGAGTTACTATGCTGCTTATGTGCTCATCATTTACAGAGTGGTGAGTGGTAATATTACCATTGGTGATCTGACCTTTTTGTCTGGCTCATTCAACAAACTAAAATCCAGGTTGGAAGCTACTTTTATACGCTTTACAAGAATTTCGGAAAGCGCCCTCAACCTCCGTGATTACTTCGAATTTGTTGACCTCAAACCCAACATCGACCTTCAATTTGAAGAAAGACCTTTGCCTACAGCAATCACTCAAGGTTTCACATTTGATGATGTGAAATTCAGTTATCCTGGAAGCGACACAGATGTTTTGAAAGGCGTTTCATTCGAACTAAAAGCTGGTGAAAAAATGGCTTTTGTCGGCGAAAATGGCGCTGGTAAAACGACATTGATCAAACTTATTCTGAGGTTTTACGAACCTACTTCTGGTCGTATCTTGTTGGATGGAGTGGATATCAGACATTTCAACAAAGCAGCTTATCAAACTTTCTTTGGCGTGATCTTCCAGGATTTTGTGAAATATGAGTTGTCAATCAGAGACAATATTGCTGTTGGGAAAATCGATGAAGGGAAAATGATGGTCGCATCAGCAGTGCCGCAGAATCTAGCTTGGCATCTGAGGTAGTTTCTGAAGTCAAAGACGGTTATGACCAACAATTGGGCAAACGCTTCGTGAAAGGCATCGAACTTTCTGGAGGGCAGTGGCAAAAAATTGCTTTGGCCCGAGCCTATATGAAAGACGCAAAGGTTTTGATCTTAGACGAGCCTACTTCCGCATTGGACGCTAGAGCCGAGTATGAAGCATTTCAGAGATTCATTGGCCTCACCAAAGGAAAAACATCCATCATCATTTCTCACAGATTCAGTACCGTGAGGATGGCGGATCGCATTTTGGTTTTGGAAGATGGTGTGATTTCTGAATTGGGTACGCACGAGGAATTAATCCAGCATGATAAATTGTACGCGGAATTGTTTGATTTACAAGCAGCTGGCTATCAATAAATAGCGATCAGCTATCAGCAATCAGCAATCAGCGATCAGCGATTCAGCGATTCAGCATTTTGAGACGATATTCGTGATTTGGCATCGAGCTTCGAGCCACGAGCCTCTGGTTAGGACACATCTTTTTATTTATAATATGAAGAATCTATTTACTAAACTGAAATAGATTTAAGAAACACTTCAGAAAGTATTATAAGGCTAATCACTTTGGAAACAATGAAGAAAACATGCCAAACCATGAGTCCACTGCCTGTGCCTTGGGTTGTCACTTTTTTGCCGTCAAAAAAGTAACCAAAAAACCTCCCGATCCAAAAAACTCGTATCTGGCTTTTGTAATTCTTTTAAACTGCTTGGGCACTGTTCACCGTGCTTGAGTCCGGTGCTACTCGATCAGTTTTGTATCGGCCTTATTTTTTTTAGCTACCGAACTTCAAAAATACGTTAAGTGCAAAAAACTGTTCGAACCATAAGTGCCCTAAAACCAATGAATCGGTGCAGATGCAGCAAAAACATTGAAGCAATGCTAAAAGTGAGTTTTTTTTGCATAGTATTTTTGAAGTGAGGGAGCGTTAAGAAAAAAATTCAGCCTTGATTTTTTTGCTACTTTTTGGTATCAAGGCAAAAAAGTAGAAGAAATCTAGTTTTTGCTCTAATTTTTGTTAATATCACATATACTATTTTAGAGGTGTCCTAACCTCAAGCCACGAGCTTCGAGCTTGCCGTGAGGGAGATTAATGAACGTTGAGGGAAACGGGTTCCGATTCCGATAGCTATTGGCAATCGGAATCGGAGGTCGTGATGCAGAACCCTTCTGGGATATTAACGAAGTGATGAAATGGATGTCTGAAAACTGATCGTAAAAATCAAAAATATTTGGATCCAAAAAGGTTAAACGCCAATCACAAGGCTGCGCCTTTCAAATAATATGTTGTTTTTCCAAACCCCATGTAATTTGCCAATCTTTTCACGATAACCAATCTCTCTGAATCCGCATTTGAGGTGCAATTTTCTACTTGCTATATTGTCGTCAAAAACACCCGCTTGTAAGGTCCAAATGCCATTGGCTTCACTAATTTCAATGAGCTGATTTAAAAGGAATTGCCCAACTCCCAAACCGCGTGCAGCAGCAGCAACATAAACACTTACTTCCGCCACGCCACCATACACACAGCGGCTGGAAACGGGCGACAGTGCTGCCCAACCCAAAGTTAAATCGTCCTCAACAGTCATCACCCTACCAAAACCGAGATGAGCCTGGTCCCACGATTCCCACGCTGGGGCTTTAGTTTCAAAAGTAGCCAAACCGGTAGCAATACCTTCTTCGTAAATGCGTACCAATTCGTGGTAATTGTCTTTAGAAATGTTAATGGTATTCATACTAGCAACATCCTGATCCCGGGGTACAACAAGAAGCTTCACCAGCCAATTGCAAATCCATCATTTTTACTTTTTGCTTCGCCGCAGGAACACCACAATTGTCTTTAGCCAGGCAGTCCGTTTGTTTTCCCGTGAGTAAAAAATGTTTTCCGTCAAAGTCAAGCCCATATTTTCCAATGGTTTCACCCTGATATTCTACTTCAATGTCTAAGTCACCCAAACCTAGTATGCGCTCTGAAAGCTGAATGATGTTGACCAATTTTTCAGGATGTAATCGGTGATTATAGTCATTTGCATTCCACAATTGGAAATTAGCCACTTTCTCATGCCTCACCGTGCCACCACAATCGATAAAATGTTTGGTGATTTCCCCTACTTCGGTAACATGGAAATGGCTTGGCACCAACGTTCCATCTGGCAATTCAAATGCTATTTGCTCTAGGTGAGCCAAGTGATTTTTGATTTCTGATAATTTCATATGCTAAATTTTATTTTTTTTATTGCGGGCCACGAGCTCCGAGCTCCGAGCTTTTTAATTTTGTCATCATTGTTTCCTTCAATCAGCAGGAATTCCCCCCTAGTGAATTGCTGGCTTAGCCAATGAACTCCCATTGAGCGCTCATTCCGAATTTTCCATTACCACCTTTTCACATTGCCCATTGCTCCTTGCGCAAGCAAGGAATTGCCCCGCAGGGAATTGCGTCCGGAGGACATTTATCTCCCATTGAAAAATCAGCAACATTTTCCACCAACACCAAAACGCATGCCCATAAAATCTTCAAGTAAAGTGCGCACTTCGGCCCATTTCTCCTCATCAATGCAATAACAAATACTTGTCCCTTCTATATTGCCTTTTATTAAACCCATGTTTTTGAGTTCCTTGAGGTGTTGTGAAATGGTAGGTTGTGCCAAACCGATTTCATCCACCAGATCATTACATATACATCCTTTGATTTTGAAAAGGTGTTGCAGGATGGCAACTCTGGCAGGATGCCCCAATGTTTTGGCGATATTGGCGATGGTATTTTGTTCGTCCGTAAATATCTCTGACTTTGTAAGCCCCATATTGTATTATTATATTGCAATATTACGATATAGTTTGGTGAGATGCAATAGGAGAGGAGAAAAAAGTTGAGATTTTATTGAAATATTTTTAATTAAAGACAAAATCCTCGTCGACATTGAAAGTAACCTTTACTCCAAATATGAATTATCTGGATACCCCTATTTTTTGATATTTGATAAAAAGGGGAAGCTCGTTTTCAAACATTTGGGTTATGGATTAGCATACCAAAGTGCTTTACAAGATTCAATTTCTGTTTATGTTCAATAGATTAGGAAAAGTTACTAATCTGTTATTGATGCGTGGGCTTGGTTTCCATATGGAATACGTTATAAACATAAACAAGGAAGTTTCTGCGGGTATATAGTTTTTTTAAAATATCGAAGTTAATTTTACTAAAATTCAAAAGTAAATTTTAGTAACGTTAACTATGGCATATTCAAACGATTGTTGAAATCCCATATATTGGGACATTTGTCAACCAGTCATCTTTTCGAAACTTACTCATTGAAGTTCTATAGGTGGTTTCAGGCTTAAATTTATCAACATAGACTTTCAAACTCTTGGATTTGAGATTTTCCTCAGCTTTTACTTCAATAGGAATTATTTCATTTTGATGTTGAATGACAAAGTCAACTTCTGCAGTGGCATTGAAGCAGACCAATAAAAAAGTTCCTTTTTAGGAAATAATTGTTGACAAACAAATTGTTCAGTCAGTGCACCTTTGTATTCTTTCAGAATAGCATTTTTTTCTAATAAGATTTTTTGATCTAATTCTCCCATTGCATTTAATAAGCCGATATCAAAAAGAAATAATTTGAAAGCATCATAATCTGCATATGCCTTAAGTGGCATCGTTGGTTTTTCTACTCTGTTTACTTTCAAGACCAAACCTGCGTCAACAAGCCAATTGATGGCAGCTTCAAAGTCCTTTGCACGTGCTCCATTTTTTATTTGCCCATAAATAAATTTCTTGTTTTCTTTTGCCAATTGGCTCATCAGAGAATGCCAAATCATTTTATTTTGGAACAATCTCGATTGGGGCATACTTGGCAAAATCATTTTCATATCCTATAAGGAGCTTATTTTGTATTTCCCTGACTGCATTCAAATCTTTGTTTTTGAGATAGTCGGCTATTACTGCTGGCATTCCACCGAGGTAATAATATAAGCGCAAATTTTGGATCAATTTGTCGTGAAAGGTCTCCAGCAGTGGCCAATTCTCATTATTTAATTGTTCACCTAATTGAACTTCGTTGGAATTCTCTAGAAACTCCATAAAACTCAAAGGAAATAGTTGCAAAAAGTCCACTTTCCCAACCGGAAAGGAATGATTATTTTGAAGGGAAACGCCCAAAAGTGAACCGGCTGCAATGATATAATATTCTGGTCTACGTTCATAAAAGTATTTCAAAGCTGTAAGACCTTTTTCTGCTTCTTGGATTTCATCAAAAATAAGTATTGTGTTTTCAGGATCAATTTTGAGATTGGTCTCTATTTCAAATGAAGTAATAAGCCTATCAATATCAAAATCTGGAATAAACAACTCCTTCAATCGACTGCTTTCTTCAAAATTCAGATAAACAACTTGCTGAAATTCTTGTGCTCCAAAAGCTTTCATCAACCAAGTTTTGCCAACTTGCCTTGCACCTTGAATGATAAGTGGTTTCCTGTTGCTTGAGTTTTTCCACGAAATTAAGTCCTTAAAGAGTGATCTCTTCATAAAATTTTAGTCTAATTACCAACAAAATTACACTTTTCGTATGAAAAAATGTGTCCAACAACACTTTTTCAAAGGAAAAAATGTGATTCAGCACACTTTTATGAAGGAATCTGTTATAAAATGAAGAAAGCAAGGTGATTTCTTATAACCTTGGGTATGGTTTTTGTGGCCAGTGTTCTGTGTTTATATGGACCGTGCCTACAGCACTCAAATGTTATTTTATTTTATTTTCCCAGGATTGAAATCCTGGGTTACTGGATGGGTCGAGGCGCTGCCTCTTTTGCTCAAAGGGAGACCGACGAACGGAAACTTACCACGGGCTAAAGCCAGTGGCTAATGAAATCTCCTACTATTTGGGCTAAAAGCCCAATATTACATTTCACTGCTCACCCAACCTTTCATTGGTGCCCAATAGAAAGGGGCAAGCCCTTTCTCTACAGGTGGTTCCATTTATATGAGAATTGAGAATCCATGGCATGCCATGACTCAACCATCTCAACTATTTACCATTTACATTCAATTTCCACGGGCTAAAGCCAGTGGCTAATGAATGCCCATTCTTTGGTGCCCGAAAGAAAGGTGCAAACCTTTTTTATACGGGTGGTTCCATTTATATTTTCGTACCAACCACCATTAATCATTCACCATTTAAACCCTACAATAAACATTTCGTTTGGGAAGGCATGAAGGCCTTCCTAATAGAAAGGGGCAAGCCCTTTCTCTACGGGTAGTTCCATTTATATTTTCGTACCAACCTTCATAAATCATTTACCATTTACACCCTACAATAAACATTTCGTTTGGGAAGGCATGAAGGCCTTCCTAATAGAAAGGGGCAAGCCCTTCCTCTACAGGTGGTTTCATTTCACATCTTACATATCACGTCTTACTATTTACCATTCACCATTCACTATTTGCTATCAACATCTCACATTTCACATCTCACATTTCACATCTCCTTCCATTACAAAGCATAGGCTACATAATATCCAGAAGACCGCTGCCCAATTTTTCCGCCACCCGCCGCTGTTACAATATACTGTTTGCCATTTTTACTGAATGTTGCAGGCGTAGAAAATCCAGGAGCAGGCAACTTAGCACTCCATAATTCTTTGCCCGTTGACTTATCGAATGCTCGGATCTTGCTATCTGTGGTTGCAGCAATAAAAATGAGATTGCCAGCCGTTACGATTGGTCCGCCATAATTTTCTGTTCCCGTTTGTGCTATACTGGCTATTTTGATGCTGTCCACATTTCCGAGGGTCACCTGCCATTTGATTTCACCCAAATTGAGGTCAATGGCGGATAATTGTCCCCAGGGAGGATTGATTGCGGCGAGGCCATCAGGAGCTATAAACCTCTTATAACCTCCGAAAGTATAGGGATAAGGCCAGGTTGCTGCAACGTCTTTATTATTATTTTTCTCCTCGGTTTGCAATAAATAAGCTGACAGCGCATTCAAAGCATTTTCAGATAAAGTCCCAAAAGAAGGCATCACACCTTTGCCATTTTTCAAAGTTTTTATCAGTTGAGGTTTGTCAATCCGATCTTTCAAATTGACCAAACTAGGGACATTACCATATAAATTACTGCCTTCTAAGTTGGCACCATGACAGGAAATACAAGCAGCATTGTACACATTTTTACCAATGGTGGCCATATCTTCCTGCTGCCCTTTTACGACTTTTATTCATTGTCATGATCCAAGGCATTTCACTGGAATTGATGTACATGATGCCTTCTGGGTCAGCAGCTGCTCCTCCCCATTCACCACCACCATCAAAACCCGGAAACAGAAGTGTGCCCTCTTCAGAAGGTGGTTGGAATTGATTGCCTTTTTGGATTTGAGCCAGTTTATCAATGGCAAACTGTCTCGCTTCCTGGCTGCGAATAGGTAAGTCTTTTTCTGTGATTTCGTGTCGGGCAAACGGTCTGGGTTTAGAGGGAACAGGCTGAGTCGGCCAGGTCTTTTCGCCATCTAAAACGCTTTGAGGCACAGGAACTTCATTGACTTCAAATAAAGGCTCACCCGTTTCTCTGTTGAATAGAAATACGTAAGAAGACTTTGTTATTTGTGCAACCGCATCAATTTTTTTACCGTTGTGGGTGACGGTCACCAAATTTGGTGGAGCCGGATTGTCGCGGTCCCAAACATCATGATGGACCGTTTGGTAATGCCATATTTTTTGCCTGTGTTGGCATCCAATGCAATGACACAGTTGGAAAATAAATTTTTACCTTCCCGATCACCGCCATAAAACTCAAAAGAAGCAGAACCTGTGGGCACAAAAACCATCGCTCTCTTTTCGTCCAAAGACATTCCACTCCAAGCATTGGCACCGCCACTTTTGAGGTAAGCATCTTTGGGCCAAGTATCATAACCTTCTTCGCCTGGATGAGGTATAGTGTGAAAAATCCATTTTTGCTCACCAGTTCGAGCATCATAAGCGCGAATGTGACCAGGCACATGTCCGATGGATTCCGACACTCGCGATCCAACAATAAATAAATCTTTATAAATCACACCAGGAGAATTGCTTACGATGAATAAACTATCTACATTTCTGTCAAGTCCTTTGTGTAAATCTACTTTCCCACCATCTCCAAAAGTTTCTACGAGTTTACCAGTTTTGGCATTGACAGCATAGATGAATGCACCTGAAGTATAAATGATGCACATTTGATCACCTTCTCCGTAAACAGTGAGACCTCTATTGGCTCCTTGACCAGAATCATCGCTTATAGGGGGATGAAATTTCCATAGTTCTTTCCCAGTGGCTCCATCAAGCGCAAATAATTTGAGTGCCGGATTAGTGCCATAAATAATTCCATCAATGATGAGCGGATTACATTGGATTTGAGTTTTCCCAGTGGAGTCTGCATCGCCACTATCATATCTCCAGGCCTCTTTGAGAGCGGTCACGTTGGAGGTATTGATTTGATCTAAATGGCTGTATTGATTTCTATCATTGCCACCTTGATAACCTGACCAGTCAGCATGAGGAGAAGCTTTTTCCTTATCGGAACAAGAAGTAATGAATAGGAAAGAAAATAAAAAATACAGAAAAAAATGTGTTGTGGCTTTATTCATAATCTTGAATGGTAAACTTTAGTAAATCAAGACTGAAAATAGGCATTGGAATTGAATTTAATAACAATCATAGTTTTATTAGTTTGAATGCCTTAATGCAAGTCATTTTTTTAATATAACGACAGTGGACATTTGGCCATAAATCAAGTCTCTTAAATTGATATCATTTTATTTTTTACTTTTGCTTGGTCATTTTAAAAACAGGCTATAATTCAGTGTTAGAATTTTTCAGGAAAAATTTATTCATCAACAGCTTATTGTTGTTGCCTTTTTGTTTGCTCATCAGGATCAAAGGGGTGATCAAGCCTATTCCATACAATTTTGTATCAGAAAGAGAAAGTTCCATTTTCAACAACCTTATGGAACTAGTTTCTTCCAATTGGGTACAAGGGTTATTGGCGAGTTTGATAGTTTATATGCAAGCACTGATTATCAACAGATTATGCATAAACATCGCATTGCAAAAAGAAATGACTTTGATTCCAGGGTTGGTGTACATCACTATCTCTGCGGTGATTCCTGATTTACTCTCTTTGAGTCCAATGTTGATAGGCAGCACGTTCATCATCATTGCAGTCCACCTTTTGTTCAATACATACAACAGTGTCGCTGCGGCATCAGATATATTTTCAGCTGGATTTTTGATCGGACTGGCAGGCGTTTTTATTTTCCCTTTTACTACTTTTTTCATAGTAAGTTTCATTTCCTTGATCATTTTGAAGTCATTCACCTTTAAAGAAAGAATCCAACATTCGGTCGCATGGGTGATTCCTACGCTGCTCCTTGGGTTGGGAATTTTTCAATAGTGAAGACTTAATGGTCATCCAGATTTTTTCCGGGAGAATTTTGGGGTCAATCAGGTTTTGTTTATCCAAGACATCAAAAGTTTGATCATCAGTGTTTTGATAGGAATTTTGGTCCTGATTTTTTTTTTTTTTTGGTCAATTTCTCGAATTATACCAAAAACAAAGTGACTTCACCAGAAAAAGATTTCTATCCTGTATTGGGTAATGGCATATTCGGCTGGTTTTATTGATGATTGAACATTTGGAATACAGTCATATTTTTAGCTTTTAGTTTCCTGCTTCCATTTTTACAACGCTTTCTCTCCTCAACTTTAAAAAATAAAATTGTCGCTGAAATCATCTTTTTGGTGCTTTTTTGATCGTGGTTGTCATCGTACAATTTGACCTCATCCAACTTTATATTTTTTTGAATAATGAAGTCTTTATGGACTTTTTCTGAATAAAGTTGCTTCCCACAACCTATGGATTTGTGCAAGTTTCGGCTTAAAGTTACCTTTGCCCTTTCTTTTTTACAGGGCAAAAATCAGGACAAATTATGATCTCTTTTTTTCACTCCTCTGACGATCAAATCTATGCCGTACAGAGCAAAGATGTATTTGATAACGGAACGTTAGAGAAATTGTGTTGGTATTCGGTGAGGCAAAAATTCATTGATTCTCACAACGTCACTGGCATTTTCAGAGGACCTGAGCAGCCATGATAACTCCTGGAGCACCAATGTTGTCGAAATTACCCAAAACATGGGTATTGCTGGTATAGAAAGAATAGAGGTTTTCGCAGGAATAACAGCAGATACCTTCATTGATCCCATGCTTTTTGCAAGATATAATGGGCTGGATCAAACGATTTTTGAGATCAATATCCTCCCAGACGAAATTGTACCCATCACCAATATTGACGCCTACAACAAAGCAGAAGGACTATCCTGCATGATGAAGAAGTCACAATATCTGAAAAACTTGCCCAAAAAATTAGGTAGAAAACCTCACCGATTCTGGCATTTGGTTTCTGTCAAGTTGATAGTGGACATTGTAGAGACGAAATTCTCAACGGAACTTTTGTCATTGACGGGGTAGAAAAGCCGAGCTCTTTGTTCAAGATGATCAAAAAAACTTCTCAGGAAAGCCCGAATGGTATTGTGTCAGCTTATAAAGACAATGCAGCCTTTGTAAAGGGTCCAACCATCCAGAATTTTGCTCCAGAGCAGCCGGACCAACCATCCGCATACGCTGTAAAAGACTTACACAGTATCATATCGCTCAAAGCAGAAACACATAATTTTCCCACTACTGTAGAGCCATTCAACGGCGCTGCTACTGGTTCTGGTGGAGATTAGGGACCGATTGGCGGGCCGGAATTGGAACGGGTTTTTATTCCTTTTAGTTGGTACTGCCGGTTATGTGACGTCTTATTCTAGATTGAATGACGCTCGGTCGTGGGAAAAGGCATGGAAGCTTGGAAATGGCTTTCCAAACACCTATGGATATTCTCCTCAAAGCCAGCAATGGAGCCAGTGATTTTGGCAATAAATTTTGTCAACCATTGATTGAGGTTCACTTTTCCGCCTTTCACATCATCAAGAAGGAGATCAAAAATGGGCTTTGGCAAAAGGTCATCATGATGGCCGGAGGAGTTGGTTTTGAAAAAGAAGAAATGGCGCAGTAAAAGGAATTGGCAAACTGGACAAAAGGAGATAGTATTGTTGTGATGGGGGGGTGACAATTACCGCATCGGTATGGGTGAAGCAGCCGTTTCATCGGCAGATACAGGCGCTTTTGCCAGTGGCGTAAGGACACAATGCAGTACAAAGGTCCAATCCTGGGAAATGCAAAAAAAGGGTCAGTAATGCAGTGGTGGCTTTGGTAGAAAGACCACAATCCCATCATTTCTATTCACGATCACGGAGCGGAACCCCTAAACTGTTTATCAGAATTGGTGGAAGCAACTGGAGGTATCATTCATCTTGAAAATTACCCGTTGGAGATCCTATCTTTATCAGCCAAGGAAATCATTGGCAATGAATCTCAAGAGCGCATGGGCATTGTGATTGCCAAAAGAGGATTTTCCACTTCTCAAGACCTTGCGGTAAGAAAGGGGAACGGGCACCTCGATTTATGAAGTGGTACCATCACCGAGAATCACCACTTCATCATCAAAGACAGTAAAACTGGGTTGACCTTTGAATCTTGCTGTGGAAGACATGCTTGGGAGTTCTCCTAAAACCATCATGAATGATGAGCAAATCTCAAAGAGTTAGTGTAGAACCTAGTTATGACAAGTCAGATACATAACGTAGATAACCAATGTTTTAAAACTGGAAGGAGTCGCTTGCAAAGATTGGTTGACCAATAAGGTTGTGGATGTGTGAGCAGGAAGGTGCGGTGCAACAATGTTGTGGGCCATTGCAATTACCGCTCAATAACTGTGTGGTGTTATGTCTATGGACTTCTATGGCACAGATGGCATTACAACCTCCAAGTGGCCACGCTCCTGTTACCGCAGTCATCGACTGCAGCAGGTTCAAGATTGGCAATAACCGGAGTCACTTACAAGCTTAGTATGGGCACCACTCAAAGAAGGATTGACATCCGTTTCTTTATCAGCAAATTGGATGTGGCCTTGTCGCAATAAAGGTGAGGATGCTCGTTGTATGATGCAATGGAAGCAGCCTCTGCTTTTGCTATTGAATTGGGCATCAATATTCCAACAGGCAAAAAGATTCACTGTCGTATCTCAAAAATATGCCGATGGTCAATCATAGCTTTCCTCAATTACCATAATCATATCCAGCAGTAGGCCATTGTGATGACTTTACCAAAGTTGGCGACGCCTGTTCTAAAAGAGCAAGTGGCCAGCTGTTTTACATCGACTTATCTCAGTATTGCACTCAGCAGGCTCTTCATTCGCTCAAACATTAAATACGATAGGCAATACAGCTGCGGATATAAAATCTGCTGGCCATCTCAAAAAAGTATTCAATGTTTTGCAGGATCTTCCATCAGAAAAGATTTGGTGTGGGCAGGACATGATGTGAGTTCAGGGAGGTTTATTGACCGCTTATTGGAAATGTGTTTGCGGAGACCAAATACCAGTGCGAAAATTGATTTGAATGGCTTTTGCAGAAGGAGACTTGGTCAAAATTTTATTTGAAAACAGTGCTTTGGTTTTACAAGGCGACAGTGCTTTAGCATCATTCTTGAATGAAATCAACAAATAGCTTTTATAAATATTGGTGAAATCCAATGTGGCCAAAAGAAACTTGGTAGTGGTTTCAGTGGAGAAACAATGGATTTCAATATACCATCATTGAGAGACGCAGGTTTGAAACTTCTTACCTGTGACATCCAACAGTCAGGTCCAAAACTTGCGAAAGAGCGATACAGTCATTATAAAACCAACCAACATATATCAATAGGGCATTTCACAGGCAAAAAATCGATAGGCCCTCGAGTAAAGACCAAAAGCTGCCATCATCAGAGAGAAGGGCAGTAATTCAGAAGAGAGATAGCCAGCATAGCGGCATTTATCAAATAGGTTTTGATGTGAAAGATGTACACATGACAGATTTGATTTATGGTAGAGAAAGTTTGAAACTGGAGTGCAGTTTATTGGCAGTTGCTGTAGGAGGTTTTCAAATAGTGATGTTTTGGGTTCTGCCAAGGTTGGGCGGGAGCATTCAAATGCAATGAAAAGGCGAAAAAAG
>JADKBO010000058.1 GCA_016715105.1 Saprospiraceae bacterium
AATAATTAAGACATAAACTCGTTTTGATTAATAAGATAATGAATGAGCACCATCAATGACATTTCGCTTCTTGATTTAAATAAAAAATATTCGTACGCCGACTATTTGACTTGGTCAATAAGGGAACGTTTGGAATTAATTAAGGGAGACATTTATCAAATTCCCACAACGCCTAGTACATTACATCAGAAAATTTCTAGCCTATTACTTAAAGAAATTTTTAAAACGCTGGGAGAACAATCTTGTCAAGTATTTCACGCACCTTTTGATGTGAGACTTCCTAAAAAGGAAATGGAAAATCAACAAATTTTTACTGTTGTGCAGCCAGATATCTGTATCATTTGTGATCACACAAAAATTGATGACAAGGGTTGTATTGGTGCTCCTGATTTGATCATTGAAATACTTTCTCCAGGTAACACTTCAAAGGAAATGAAAAATAAATTTGAAGCTTATGAGGAATCTGGAGTGAGAGAATATTGGCTAATCGAACCTCAAGATAAGGCTGTTCTAATTTTTGTTTTGGAGAATGGTAAATTTATAGGTAAACGACCCATGGTAGAGGAGGAAACCCTGCAAAGTTTTATTTTCCCAGACCTGAAAATTGATTTGCAGCCATTATTCAGGAAGGCATACTCAAATTGAAAACCAAAAGCGTTTTCAATTGCTTGCAATAAAATCAAAAGTCCAGCTTTGATCCATTTTTAATGAGCCAGGTTTCTTTTTCTTCGTAGTTGGGCATGACTTTTTCTACTACAGCCCAAAATTTGGGAGAATGATTCATCTCCAATAAATGGCTGAGTTCATGAACAATGATGTAATCAAATACATCAAGTGGCAACAGCAATGCGCGCGTGCTCAAATTGATGTTTTTACTGGTAGAACAACTGCCCCAGTTGGTAGCATTGTATTTTAGCGCAACGTTGGCTATCTCCTTTTTGAAGAACAGATTATTCCAATAGTTCACCCTTTCTACGACCAGAGGTTTGAATTTTTTGGCCACAATACGAGATATAAGGGTGCGGATCATTTTTTTACGACTCACCAGAGATTCTTGACTGGGAATCGTTATCCTGAGGTGTGAACTATCGATCATCTCAATCAAACCATTCTGCCTATCTTCTTCAACAACTTCGGTTGAAAAATGATATTGACCTAAGATTGAAAAAGTAAATTGATCAGCATATTTCTCAACATCATACTTGTTAAGTGCTGTAGGTTTCGTAGCGCTCAGTTGGTCCAACCATTGCTGTGCAAAATCAATGTGTTTGTCGCGTTGGCTATCAACATAAAAGGGTATCCTCAGGATGACAAAGTCTTTACCCAGGGATACCCTTACATTATTTCTATATTCAGAATAGATGCGTAGGGGAATACTTTTCCCTTTCACATTCACTTTTTTATCGATATAACTAGGCTTTTTCTTCTTCAAAAGCACGCATTAAGTCTGCAAGTTTTTGGATACCTTCTGCTTCAAGGGCGTTGTAAATAGAAGCACGTAATCCTCCAACAGATCTGTGACCTTTCAAACCGTCAAGACCTTCTTTTTTGCACCTATCCAAAAATTCGTTTTCCATTTCTTCATTCACTCCTGTAAACGTGACGTTCATCAATGATCTGTCCTCGGCTACTGAATGCCCTTTAAACAAGCTATTTCTATCCAATTCGTCATAAAGGATTTTTGCTTTGGCTTCATTCCTTTTGGCCATTGCTTCCAAACCACCATTATCTTTGATCCACTGCAATGTTAACATAGAAAACATACATTGCAAATACAGGAGGTGTATTATACATAGACACATTTTCGATGTGCGTACGGTAATCCAACATGACTGGAACATATCTGCTCACTGTACCTAAGGCTGATTTTTTCACGATCACCAAAGTAACGCCTGCAGGTCCCATGTTTTTTTGAGCACCAGCGTAGATGAGATCAAATCTAGAAACATCAATAGGTTTGCTAAATATATCAGATGACATATCACAAATCAATCTCACATCAGTTTCTGGAAGTGATTGAAATTGTGTTCCAAAAATGGTGTTATTGGAGGTATAGTGTAAATATTTAAGATCCGAAGGGATGCTGATATTTTTTGGTATGTAATTGAAGTTTTGCTCTTCTGAACTTGCAACTACATTTACCTTACCATAAGCCTTTGCATCTTTGATTGCTTTTTTAGACCAAGCTCCAGTATTGATGTATCCCGCAGTTTCCTCTTCATTCAAGAAGTTCATTGGGATTTGGAAAAACTGAGTACTTGCTCCGCCTTGCAAAAAGAGTACTTCATATTCGTCACTTAGACCATACAATTCCTTTACTAAAGCAATCGCTTGATCCATAGCAGCTACAACATCTTTGCTACGGTGCGACACCTCAAGGATCGAAAATCCGCTATTGTTGTAGTTCAACACACTTGCTGCTGCTTTTTCGATGACCTCTCTTGGCAATACTGCTGGTCCCGCTGAGAAATTGTACTTTTTCATTATGTTTATTGTTATTTTTTTATTCTTTCTAATTCCTGATTTTTAAAACATAATCTTGATCATTGAAACTTCTTAAAATGCATTATTGCATATTTCAATTTTGCCCAATTATGTCAAATAATAATCTAATAATCAATGTGTTAATTTGATATCAGTTGCTCAAATCTGACGCAAAATTGAAAAATAATATCATCTAAATCCAATAAAAGAAAGAAAATTTAAAAGACTTTTTCATATTTGGGATTCACCATCCATTTTGACCATTTCTTATTGTAAACATGAATTTTGTTGGTGGGCTTACCTTCAAAATCAATCAGGGATATCCTTGATTGGCCCATTCAAAAAATACTACCATATAAGTTGAAAACCTTTTGAATCCAAGTTTTGATAATTTTTCGCCTATTTTTCACTTCTGTACCCAATGGAACAATACACGACGATGGTTTTATTTCTATCGATATCCTTGACCAAATTTTCAGAAAAATAGTCATAACCTACGTATTTGGCTCCTGGTAGATGGGAGACATTGTATTCTTTTGGCTCTCTGGCAAGTCAACAAGATTAATAGAAATAACATTTTAGTATTAAACATATTTTAAATTTAATGAGTCTTTTCCATTTTTTGGCACAGCTTTTGAAAACTAATACATGCAAAGTAATCAGTATATCAAGCAACCAGTGAGGGAATGAAAAAGAAAATTACAAAGCCGATACCAAACAAGAAACGTAAAGTGACAACAAAAAGTAGCATTAAGGATGACTTTTCGTGGCAAAAGATTGTTTTTTCTCTTTTCGCCATAGCGCTATTAATTTTTGCATCTTCCTCAAAAATCTCTAAATACAATAAACACCGTAGTGCAGAAGACCAAATTGCTTTGCAATACATAGAACAATATAAAGATTTGGCGATTCTGGAAATGCACCGCAGTGGCATTCTGCAAGTATCACGCTTGCTCAAGGACTTCATGAATCCAATAGTGGCTTGAGTTCCTTGGCAACCTCAGCCAATAATCATTTTGGAATCAAATGCAAAAGTTACTGGGTGGGCAAAACTTACTACCACAAAGACGATGATTTCAAAGATGGTAGATTGATTGAATCTTGTTTTAGAGCTTATGAATCCGCAATACAGTCATACGTTGACCACAGCAATTTTTGATGGGCAATAAATTGTATGCCAGCCTTTTGAATACGATCATGCCGACTATGAATCATGGGCATACGGATTGAAGCGATGTGGTTATGCTACCGACTCAAAATATGCTCAAAAGCTCATCAACAAAATCGAAGATTACCAATTGTATGAGTATGATTTTGAGGAAAATCCACTCCGAAGTTCTAAAATAAGTTTTACCTATTCTTTTTTTTTTAATGTTCTATCATCCACTCTGTTGTTCAAACTTTGCAGACGAACATTAATATTTTCTAAAAAGCCTGCAACAATGTTGCAATTATGAATGTTTGTTTTATTTTTGCAACATGATTTCAAAAACAATATCATACTTTCAGAAACTTAGGGCAGATTATTTAGGAATGTTTGCTTCATTGCTTTGCGCTTTGCATTGTTCTGCACTACCAATTTTCTTTTCATTGGGTTTTGTTTCTGGAGCTGGTCATAGTCACAATCATGACATAGACATGTTTTTGGCTATATCAGGTTTATTCATCGCTGGATATGCTTTGGTAAAAGATTTCCCTAATCACAAATCCTTGTTGCCACTCATCATTGCGACTTTTGGTTTTGTCCTATTATTTCTTGGTATTTTGGTTTTTCACTTTACACTCATCAATGTCATAGGGGATTGATGATTGCTTTCCTCACGTGATCAATCTGAGATTATCTAGAGCAGTGATTGTTAATTCCTAGATCCTATTCTTTTTACACCAAATTTTCATTGTAAATAATAAGTATATTATACTCGATATTTTATTATTTTGCCCCTATGTCGTAATTATTACACGTCTGTACCACTATTTTCGAAATATAATTTTATTTAAGCCCTTTATCGATGCTCTTTTAAATTTTCTTTTGCAGTGTAATTAATAACAGTAACATAACATAAGAAACTGCGAAATCTTAAAAATCTAATTTGGTAAACATCCTTAAATACCATATATAGCCAATTTCAAAACACCTTTCTTTTTTAAGGTATAATAACTATGGTTGTTATGTTCTAACAAATCTATGTCAGTATTTTGGTCAAATCACTCAACTTTTAAGCAACAATTTTGGAGTTTATTAATCATTACTGAACAAAATGGATTTCCTTTGGTATGAATTCTAGTAATGACTTTTTTTGAAGGAATTTGAGTATTTGTAAATTGCTGAAAATAATTTATAAACATGTTTAATACATATTTGGAGCTTGGTATCAACCATATCCTAGATATAGAAGGATACGATCATATTTTATTTATCATCGCATTGTGTGCAGTATTTGGCATTAAGGATTGGAAAAAATCTTAATCCTCGCCACTGCTTTTACCATTGGCCACTCCATAACATTGGCCTTGGCTGCTTTGGATCTCGTCAAATTTCCTGCTAAAGTGATAGAGATATTGATTCCGATTACGATCATCATCACCGCCATCACCAACATATTGAGATCTGACAGGAAGGAGGGGGAAGATTTTCCAAAATGGAATTATTATTTGCCGCTCTTTTTTGGACTGATACATGGTTTGGGTTTTTCTACTTTTTTTAGAGCACTGATGGGTAAATCCTCAGAGGTTATATTGCCACTTTTTGCTTTCAATGTTGGGGTAGAGTTGGGCCAGATTGTCATCATTGCCATAACTATGCTCCTCTCATTCCTACTAGTAAATCTAGCGGGTCTTAAAAGAAACTATTGGAATTTGGCAGTTTCGATTTTGGCGATTGTTGTTTCCGTTATTTGATTTATGAAAAGATTTAAGCTAAGATAAAGTTATAAATCGGACAAAAGAACTAAAGCTTTTGACTCTGCGTTTTGAAATGAAGTCTGAGATTGATAATGTCATATTAAGTTTTGGTCTATAAACACAAATAAACAATCATGTTGAATCTGCTTTTTTTTATGGCTTTTACTTACGTACACCCCATACATGTATCCGTTTGTGACGTCATTCAAAAAAACGATAAAGTAGAATTTACCTTCAAAATATTCTTTGACGATTTACAAACTTCAATGGGTTTGAAACCAGGCGAAGAGCTCCCTGCCAAGTATTCTGGTTCTGATCAACTCATCAATGACTTCATCCTCAAAAATGTAAAAGTGGTGGTCAATGGTAAGGTTGCTAAGCTAAAATATAAGAGAGTTACAGTGCACCTCCAGCAATTTGGACTGAAATGGAGCTAGAAGGTATCCAAGCTGCGGATATCAAAACAATGGAAATTTACAATGACATCATGGTCTCACTCTACCGTGATCAAACCAACATCATCAATGTTGCAATAAAAAATACAAAGAAGAATTTCTCCTTAGGCAAAAATGATCGATCTGCAAAGTTGGTTTTTTGACCCTTTTTTCTGGTTTTTGGAGCTCAGTCCAGATAAATTAACCGTTTTTTATACTTTTTTATGATCCATGTCTAGGTTCTAAATCGTAATTTTGCGCCCAATATGGCAACACCTTACACAGTAGCTTTTCATACATTGGGTTGTAAACTCAATTTTTCAGAAACATCTTCCATCAGAAGACAGTTTGAAGACCATGGTTTTCAAACCATTGATTTTGAGGAAGGTGCAGACATTTATGTACTCAATACTTGTTCTGTCACTGGATTTTGCAGATAAAATGCCGCTACGAAGTTCGTCGAGCACTCAAGTATTCTCCAGACGCTCGTGTAATTGTGGTAGGTTGTTATGCCCAATTGAAGCCAGAAGAAATTGCCGATATTCCTGGAGTTGACTTAGTGCTTGGGGCTGCCGAAAAATTTAACATCGTTTCTTACATTGATGAACTTGCAAAGGCTCCCGGAAAAGGCATGGTCAAGGCTGGTGCCATTTCTACTGTCAATCATTTTGTGGATTCTTTTTCTTTTGGCGATCGTACAAGGTCCTTTTTGAAGGTGCAAGACGGTTGTGATTATAAATGTACTTTTTTGCACCATTCCACAAGCCCGTGGTAAAGTCGTAGCGATACTGTCGAAAATGTTTTGCTCAATGTTGCCAAGATTGCAGAAGCAGGTGTGAAAGAAATTGTGCTTACTGGTGTAAAACCTGGGTGATTTTGGAAATAGTACAGAAGTAATCGAAGGTACAAAGCCCAAAAAGAAGCATTGTTTTTGACTTAGTAAAGGAATTGGATAAATCGGGGTATAGAGAGATTTAGAATTTCCTCTATCGAACCAAATTTATTGACAGATGAGATTATTGAATTCGTTGCGCAATCTCGAGTTTTTTGTGCCGCATTTTCACATTCCTTTGCAAAGTGGGTCTGATAAAATCCTGGAAACTCATGCGCCGACGATATACCCAGAGATTTGTATAAGGCAAGATTGAAAAATCCAAATCCGTCATGCCCCATTGTTGTATTGGTGTAGACGTTATTGTAGGTTTTCCTGGTGAAAGTGAATCCAGATTTTATAGAGACTTATGATTTTATCAATGAGTTAGACGTCTCCTATTTGCACGTTTTTACTTATTCAGAGCGAGCCAATACGTTAGCTGTGGAATTGGAGGAAAAGTTGACATGAGGCGTAAGAAGAAATAGGAATGAACGCTTGCGTATACTTTTCAGAAAAGAAAGAGCTCATTTTTATCAGCAATTTGAAGGGTGATATCAGGCCTGTTTTGTTTGAACATTCCAAAGAAGCTAACTCCATGGTGGCTACACAGATAATTACATCAAAGTAAGCTTGCCTTTGCAAGAGTATCTGATCAATCAGATAGAAGAAGTAAAAAATTGTAAGTTTTTGGGGTGAATCAACCAATGCCACGCTTGCTGCTGTCCTAGTCTGATACACTAGATTGAAAAGCTTTCAGTTCTTGTTCTAATTGCTCTATATTTTGTTGGTGTTTCGAAATTTTAAGTGGATCACTTGCCATCAACCGATGATTTTTCAATTGGGTTAAATTTTCATGCTTTTTGATAAGCTCAATTGTTTGGGTGTTGAAATACACCGATGAAAATTTTTCCCAGATATAACTGATCGCAAAACTAGAAGGATGTATCAGATCATTGGCATAAAATCGATAATCACGCAGGTCATCCATCATCAATTCATATGCTGGAAAATAAAAAACATTGGTTTGTGTCAATTGATGAATGCTCTCAAGCAAAAATGGCTGCTACGTGGGTGTTTTCGACAATGCCATCTTTGATATCCTTACAGGACTTACCGTAAAATTATTTTAATATTTGGGTAAACCGCAGTCAGTTGGTCTACTGTACCACTCAATAATTTAGTATTTTGATCTACAGAAAGTAACCTTTTAAACAATTGTTGTGGCATTTTTATGACAATTGGCAACCATTTTATTGTACCCAGATGTTCATAAACCCATGAAGTTCCTAGAGTGATAAAGCAATGGGTCACAGGTTTTAGGTCTGTATGAAAATCTGCAATCACTTTTTCCAATCTTTGCAAAACCATCTCTTTTTCAGGATGATTGAAGACTGAGTGGACGTCTAGTGGGAAGGCAAAGTTTTCGTGGTTATTTCGATCGAATATTTCTGTAAATTTTTGGCGACCGATAGCTTTGATATTTGTACATGGATGGAATGGCTGTTAAAAACAGTTCAAAGGATTTACTTGTGCATTTTTATCCCAGCTGCCTTAAATGCGACCCTACATTGTCAGAAAAACAGGAACCGACCATCAATATCTTTGACTGATGATTTGTGTCAACATTTGACTTGGTAAGTTTCAATTCTGTTCTGAAATCCATGATGCATCAAACTGGGTGGTTTACAAATATAATGCCTTTACAGACGAAGGCTTTAGGAATTGTTGATGACAGATAAATCATATTTTTAGCACGTTCAAAGCAAGAACCAAGGAGCTAGGATGTCTTTCATCAAAAATTTATTTTCTAGAGAAGAAACTTTCCACCTTCCGGAACTGCGTTATGAGTAGATTCGGCGATCATCATAGCACAGAGATAGAAATCCTCCCCACTTATGGGGATGAGGCAGTGCTTCATTTTGGAAAAGGCCTACATCAAAAGTTATGCATGCGTGCTTGAATACCTTTGCATAAAGGAAAACAACGTCAAGTTTTACCGAGAAATTAAATTTAAGGCTCAAATTTGAAATCATTCATGGTTCCAAGGTCATCTCGGGCATTGCCAATCAAGATGGTTTTATGCGTCTGCAAAGGTGGTGAGAAGCTCACTCCAATATGACGAACAACTTTTTTTGAGTCACTTTTGAAGAGGGGAAAACTATCACCTCAAGATATACAAAGTTTGCATTGGATGATGAAGACCATCTAATACTCATTTTTTTACCGCGCATGTCAATGCAAGCCCACAATTTTTTGTATCGAGGATTGAGGGAGCTTGCTTTATTAAGGTGATACAAGAGACGACATCATCATAGCTGATTATGATTTTGCAGAATCCAGTCCAACATGGAAGTTATTCGTAAGCCATCCCAGGTTGAGAGTTGATTTAAAATTCAATTACTTCAATGACATCATTCAAGAAGTAAAATCTAGATTT
>JADKBO010000059.1 GCA_016715105.1 Saprospiraceae bacterium
AATCAAAAGTCCAGCTTGGATTATTTTTATGAGCCGGGCCTCTTTTCCTCGTAGTTGGGCATGACTTTTCTACTCCAGCCCCAAAAAATTTGGGAGAATAATTCTATCCAATAAATGGCTGAGTTCGCGAACGATGATGTAATCAAATACATCAAGTGGCAAAGCAATGCTACGCGATATAATTCCTGTTTTTACTAGTGGAACAACTGCTACAATTGGGTAGCATTGTACTTCTAAGCGCAACGTTTGCTATCTCCTTTTTTGAAGGATTAATTATTCCAACCGTTCACCTTTCTACGACCAGCCTTTTGAATTTTTAGCCTAGATAGAGATATATAAAGTGGGATCATTTTTTACGACTCCACTAAAATTCTTGACTTGGAATCATTATCCTCAGGTGTGAACTATCGATCGTCTCGGTAAAACCATTCTGACTATCTTCTTCCAACAACTTCGGTTTGAAAAATGATATTGACCTAAGATTGAAAAAGTAAATTGATCGATATATTTCTCAACATCATACTTGTTGGGTGCTGTGGAGGTTTACTGAGGCTCAGCTTTGGTCCAACCATTGCTGTACAAAATCAATGTGTTTATCACGTTGGCTATCAACATAAAAGGGTATCCTCAGGATGACAAGTACTTCCGCAAGGATACCATATACATTATTTCTATATTCAGAATAGATGCATTGAGAAATACTCTTTCCATTCACTTTTTATCGATATATTTTGACTTTTCACCTTCAAGCACGCATTAAGTCTGCAAGTTTTTGGATGCCTTCTGCTTCAAGGGCGTTGTAAATAGCACGTAATCCTCCAACAGATCTGACCTTTCAAACCGTTAAGACCTTCTTTTTGCACCTATCCAAAATTCGTTTTCTGTTTCTTCGTTCACGCCCGTAAACGTGACGTTCATCAATGATCGTCCTCAGCTACTGAATGCCCTTTAAACAAGCTATTTCTATCCAATTCGTCATAAAGGATTTTTGCTTTGGCTTCATTCCTTTTGGCCATTGCTTCCAAACCACCATTATCTTTGATCCACTGCAATGTCAACATAGAAACATACATTGCAAATACAGGAGGTGTATTATACATAGACACATTTTCGATGTGCGTACGGTAATCCAACATGACTGGAACATATCTGCTCACTGTACCTAAGGCTGATTTTTCACGATCACCAAAGTAACGCCTGCAGGTCCCATGTTTTTTTGAGCACCAGCGTAGATGAGATCAAATCTAGAAACATCAATAGGTTTGCTAAATATATCAGATGACATATCACAAATCAATCTCACATCAGTTTCTGGAAGTGATTGAAATTATGTTCCAAAAAATGGTGTTGTTGGAGGTGTAGTGTAAATATTTAAGATCCGAAGGATGATATTTTTTGGTATATAATTGAAGTTTTGCTTTTTCTGAACTTGCAACTACATGCACCTTACTATGTTTGCATCTTTGATTGCTTTTTAGACCAAGCTCCAGTATTGATGTATCCTGCAGTTTCCTCTTCATTCAAGAAGTTCATTGGGATTTGGAAAAACTGAGTACTTGCTCCGCCTTGCAAAAGAGTACTTCATATTCGTCACTTAGACCAGCCTGATTCCTTTACTAAAGCAATCGCTTGATCCATAGCAGCTACAACATCTTTGCTACGGTGCGACACCTCAAGGATCGAAAATCCGCTATTGTTGTAGTTCAACACACTTGCTGCTGCTTTTCGATGACCTCTTGGCAATACTGCTGGTCCCGCTGAGAAATTGTACTTTTTCATTATGTTTATTGTTATTTTTTTATTCTTTCTAATTCCTGATTTTTAAAACATAATCTTGATCATTGAAACTTCTTAAATGCATTATTGCATGTATTTCAATTTTGCCCAATTATGTCAAATAATAATCTAATAATCAATGTGTTAATTTGATATCAGTTGCTCAAATCTGACGCAAAATTGAAAAATAATATCATCTAAATCCAATAAAAAGAAAGAAAATTTAAAAGACTTTTTCATATTTGGGATTCACCATCCATTTTGACCATTTCTTATTGTAAACATGAATTTTGTTGGTGGGCTTACCTTCAAAATCAGTCAGGGGATATCCTTGATTGGCCCATTCAAAATACTACCATATAAGTTGAAAACCTTTTTGAATCCAAGTTTTGATAATTTTTCGCCTATTTTTTCACTTCTGTACCCAATGGAACAATACACGACGATGGTTTTATTTCTATCGATATCCTTGACCAAATTTTCAGAAAAATAGTCATAACCTACGTATTTTGCTCCTGGTAGATGTGAGACATTGTATTCTTTTGGCTCTCTGGCATCCAAATATTTTACATCCTTTAAGGCATGTGCATCGGTGACAGAGATGACTGGTACACTGAATTTAATCAGGAGTTAATCTTATCAGAAAAAATGCACTTTCCACTTTAGCATTTTTTTGGCCGCGCAAGGTCAAACCCAAAGTCAACAAGATTAATAGAAATAACATTTTAGTATTAAACATATTTTAAATTTAATGAGTCTTTTCCATTTTTTGGCACAGCTTTTGAAAACTAATACATGCAAAGTAATCAGTATATCAAGCAACCAGTGAGGGAATGAAAAAGAAAATTACAAAGCCGATACCAAACAAGAAACGTAAAGTGACAACAAAAAGTAGCATTAAAGATGACTTTTCGTGGCAAAAGATTGTTTTTCTCTTTTCGCCATAGCGCTATTAATTTTGCATCTTCTTCAAAAATCTCTAAATACAATAAACACCGTAGTGCAGAAGACCAAATTGCTTTGCAATACATAGAACAATATAAAGATTTGGCGATTCTGGAAATGCACCGCAGTGGCATTCCTGCAAGTATCACGCTTGCTCAAGGACTTCATGAATCCAATAGTGGCTTGAGTTCCTTGGCAACCTCAGCCAATAATCATTTTGGAATCAAATGCAAAAGTTACTGGGTGGGCAAAACTTACTACCACAAAGACGATGATTTCAAAGATGGTAGATTGATTGAATCTTGTTTTAGAGCTTATGAATCCGCAATACAGTCATACGTTGACCACAGCAATTTTTTGATGGGCAATAAATTGTATGCCAGCCTTTTTGAATACGATCATGCCGACTATGAATCATGGGCATACGGATTGAAGCGATGTGGTTATGCTACCGACTCAAAATATGCTCAAAAGCTCATCAACAAAATCGAAGATTACCAATTGTATGAGTATGATTTTGAGGAAAATCCACTCGAAGTTCTAAAATAAGTTTTACCTATTCTTTTTTTTTTAATGTTCTATCATCCACTCTGTTGTTCAAACTTTGCAGACGAACATTAATATTTTCTAAAAAGCCTGCAACAATGTTGCAATTATGAATGTTTGTTTTATTTTTTGCAACATGATTTCAAAAACAATATCATACTTTCAGAAACTTAGGGCAGTTTTTAGGAATGTTTGCTTCATTGCTTTGCGCTTTGCATTGTTCTGCACTACCAATTTTCTTTTCATTGGGTTTTGTTTCTGGAGCTGGTCATAGTCACAATCATGACATAGACATGTTTTTGGCTATATCAGGTTTATTCATCGCTGGATATGCTTTGGTAAAAGATTTCCCTAATCACAAATCCTTGTTGCCACTCATCATTGCGACTTTTGGTTTTGTCCTATTATTTCTTGGTATTTTGGTTTTTCACTTTACACTCATCAATGTCATAGGGGGATTGATGATTGCTTTCGCTCACGTGATCAATCTGAGATTATCTAGAGCAGTGATTGTTAATTCCTAGATCCTATTCTTTTTACACCAAATTTTCATTGTAAATAATAAGTATATTATACTCGATATTTTATTATTTTGCCCCTATGTCGTAATTATTACACGTCTGTACCACTATTTTCGAAATATAATTTTATTTAAGCCCTTTATCGATGCTCTTTTAAATTTTCTTTTGCAGTGTAATTAATAACAGTAACATAACATAAGAAACTGCGAAATCTTAAAAATCTAATTTGGTAAACATCCTTAAATACCATATATAGCCAATTTCAAAACACCTTTCTTTTTTAAGGTATAATAACTATGGTTGTTATGTTCTAACAAATCTATGTCAGTATTTTGGTCAAATCACTCAACTTTTAAGCAACAATTTTGGAGTTTATTAATCATTACTGAACAAAATGGATTTCCTTTGGTATGAATTCTAGTAATGACTTTTTTGAAGGAATTTGAGTATTTGTAAATTGCTGAAAATAATTTATAAACATGTTTAATACATATTTGGAGCTTGGTATCAACCATATCCTAGATATAGAAGGATACGATCATATTTTATTTATCATCGCATTGTGTGCAGTATTTGGCATTAAGGATTGGAAAAAAATCTTAATCCTCGCCACTGCTTTTACCATTGGCCACTCCATAACATTGGCCTTGGCTGCTTTGGATCTCGTTAAATTTCCTGCTAAAGTGATAGAGATATTGATTCCGATTACGATCATCATCACCGCCATCACCAACATATTGAGATCTGACAGGAAGGAGGGGAAGATTTTCCAAAATGGAATTATTATTTGCCGCTCTTTTGGACTGATACATGGTTTGGGTTTTTCTACTTTTTTAGAGCACTGATGGGTAAATCCTCAGAGGTTATATTGCCACTTTTGCTTTCAATGTTGGGGTAGAGTTGGGCCAGATTGTCATCATTGCCATAACTATGCTCCTCTCATTCCTACTAGTAAATCTAGCGGGTCTTAAAAGAAACTATTGGAATTTGGCAGTTTCGATTTTGGCGATTGTTGTTTCTTGTTATTTGATTTATGAAAAGATTTAAGCTAAGATATAGTTATTAATCTAGCAAAAAGAACTAAAGCTTTTGACTCTGCGTTTTGAAAGGAAGTCTGAGATTGATAATGTCATATTGAGTCTTGGTCTTTAAACACAAATAAACAATCATGTTGAATCTGCTTTTTTTATGGCTTTTACTTACGTACACCCCATACATGTATCCGTTTGTGACGTCATTCAAAAAACGATAAAGTAGAATTTACCTTCAAAATATTCTTTGACGATTTACAAACTTCAATGGGTTTGAAACCAGGCGAAGAGCTCCCTGCCAAGTATTCTGGTTCTGATCAACTCATCAATGACTTCATCCTCAAAAATGTAAAAGTGGTGGTCAATGGTAAGGTTGCTAAGCTAAAATATAAGGAGAGTTACAGTGCACCTCCAGCAATTTGGACTGAAATGGAGCTAGAAGGTATCCAAGCTGCGGATATCAAAACAATGGAAATTTACAATGACATCATGGTCTCACTCTACCGTGATCAAACCAACATCATCAATGTTGCAATAAAAAATACAAAGAAGAATTTCTCCTTAGGCAAAAATGATCGATCAGCAAAGTTGGTTTTTTGACCCCTTTTTCTGGCTTTTGGAGCTCAGTCCAGATAAATTAACCGTTTTTTATCCTTTTTTATGATCCATGTCTAGGTTCTAAGTCGTAATTTTGCGCCCAATATGGCAACACCTTACACAGTAGCTTTTCATACATTGGGTTGTAAACTCAATTTTCAGAAACATCTTCCATCAGAAGACAGTTTGAAGACCATGGTTTTCAAACCATTGATTTTGAGGAAGGTGCAGACATTTATGTACTCAATACTTGTTCTGTCACTGATTTTGCAGATAAAAAGTGCCGCTACGAAGTTCGTCGAGCACTCAAGTATTCTCCAGACGCTCGTGTAATTGTGGTAGGTTGTTATGCCCAATTGAAGCCAGAAGAAATTGCCGATATTCCAGGAGTTGACTTAGTGCTTGGGGCTGCCGAAAAGTTTAACATCGTCTCTTACATTGATGAACTTGCAAAGGCTCCCGGAAAAGGCATGGTCAAAGCTGGTGCTATTTCTACTGTCAATCATTTTGTAGATTCTTTTTCATTTGGTGATCGTACAAGGTCCTTTTTGAAGGTGCAAGACGGTTGTGATTATAAATGTACTTTTTGCACCATTCCACAAGCCCGCGGTAAAAGTCGTAGCGATACTGTCGAAAATGTTTTGCTCAATGTTGCCAAGATTGCTGAAGCAGGTGTGAAAGAAATTGTGCTTACTGGTGTAAACCTGGGTGATTTTGGAAATAGTACAGAAGTAATCGAAGGTACAAAGCCCAAAAAAGAAGCATTGTTTTTTGACTTAGTAAAGGAATTGGATAAATCGGCAGGTATAGAGAGATTTAGAATTTCCTCTATCGAACCAAATTTATTGACAGATGAGATTATTGAATTCGTTGCGCAATCTCGAGTTTTTGTGCCGCATTTTCACATTCCTTTGCAAAGTGGGTCTGATAAAATCCTGAAACTCATGCGCCGACGATATACCAGAGATTTGTATAAGGCAAGGATTGAAAAAATCAAAACCGTCATGCCTCATTGTTGTATAGGTGTAGATGTTATTGTAGGTTTTCCTGGTGAAAGTGAATCAGATTTTATGGAGACTTATGACTTTATCAATGACCTAGACGTCTCCTATTTACACGTTTTTACTTATTCAGAGCGAGCCAATACGTTAGCTGTGGAATTGGAGGGAAAAGTTGACATGAGCGTAAGAAGAAATAGGAATGAACGCTTGCGTATACTTTCAGAAAAGAAAAGAGCTCATTTTTATCAGCAATTTGAAGGTGATATCAGGCCTGTTTTGTTTGAACATTCCAAAGAAGCTAACTCCATGAGTGGCTACACAGATAATTACATCAAAGTAAGCTTGCCTTTGCAAGAGTATCTGATCAATCAGATAGAAGAAGTAAAAATTGGTAAGTTTTTAGGGGGTGAATCAACCAATGCCACGCTTGCTGCTGTCCTAGTCTGATACACTAGATTGAGAACCTTTCAGTTCTTGTTCTAATTGCTCTATATTTTGTTGGTGTTTCGCAATTTTAAGTGGATCACTTGCCATCAACCGATGATTTTTCAATTGGCTTAAATTTTCATGCTTTTTGATAAGCTCAATTGTTTGGGTGTTGAAATACACCGATGAAAATTTTCCCAGATATAACTGATCGCAAAACTAGAAGGATGTATCAGATCATTGGCATAAAATCGATAATCACGCAGGTCATCCATCATCAATTCATATGCTGGAAAATAAAAAACATTGGTTTGTGTCAATTGATGAATGCTCTCAAGCAAAATGGCTTTGCTACGTGAGTTTTCAACAATGCCATCTTTGATATGCCTTACAGGACTTACCGTAAAAATTATTTTAATATTTGGGTAAACCGCAGTCAGTTGGTCTACTGTACCACTCAATAATTTAGTATTTTGATCTACAGAAAGTAACCTTTTAGCAAACAATTGTTGTGGCATTTTATGACAATTGGCAACCATTTTATTTGTGCCCAGATGTTCATAAACCCATGAAGTTCCTAAAGTGATAAAGCAATGGGTCACAGGTTTTATGTCTGTATGAAAATCTGCAATCACTTTTTCCAATCTTTGCAAAACCATCTCTTTTTCAGGATGATTGAAGACTGAGTGGACATCGTAGTGGAAGGCAAAGTTTTCGTGGGTATTTCGATCGAATAATATTTCTGTAAATTTTTGGCGACCGATAAGCTTTGATATTTGTACATGGATGGAATGGCTGTTAAAGACAGTTCCAAAAGGATTTACTTGTACATTTATCCCAGCTGCCTGTAAATGCGACCCTATATTATCAGAAAAACAGGAACCGATCATCAATATCTTTGACTGATGATTTATGTCAACATTTGACTTGGTAAGTTTCAATTCTGTTCTGAAATCCATGATGCATCAAACTGGGTGGTTTACAAATATAATGCCTTTACAGACGAAGGCTTTAGAATTGTTGACGAATAAATCATATTTTAGCACGTTCAAAGCAAGAACCAAGGAGCTAGGATGTCTTTCATCAAAAATTTATTTTCTAGAGAAGAAACTTTCCACCTTCCGGAACTGCGTTATGGTAGATTCAGCGATCATCATAGCACAGAGATAAAATCTCACTTATGGGATGAGGCAGTGCTTCATTTTGAAAAAAAGGCCTACATCAAAAGTTATGCATGTATGCTTGAATACCTTTGCATAGAAAAGGAAAACAACGTCAAGTTTACCGAGAAATTAAATTTAAGGCTCAAATTTGAAATCATTCATGGTTCCAAGGTCATCTCGGGCATTGCCAATCAAGATGGTTTTTATGCGTCTGCAAAATTGGTGAAGCTCACTCAATATGACGAACAACTTTTTGAGTCACTTTTGAAGGAAAACTATCACCTCAGATATACAAAGTTTGCATTGGATGATGAAGACCATCTAATACTCATTTTTTTTACCGCGCATGTCAATGCGAGCCCACAATTTTTGTATCGAGGATTGAGGGAGCTTGCTTTATTGAGTGATACAAGAGACGACATCATCATCGCTGATTACGATTTTGCAAGTCCAGTCAATATGGAAGTTATTCGTAAGCCCTCCCAGGTTGAGGTTGATTTAAAATTCAATTACTTCAATGACATCATTGAAGAAGTAAAATCTATATTTTCTATCGAAAGATTATCTAAAAAAGACCACCCGGGGATTTATGCCTACATATTACTTGCTGCAGTTTTCAAACTGGATTATTTGGTAAAACCCGAAGGAAAAATTCTGGAGACCATCATAGAGGTCCATCGTATTTTTTTTCATACACCTTTTACGATTGACAAGAAAATTGACTTGATGTATCAACAATTTTTGGGATTGGCAAATTACGACCGCAGACAATTTGAAAACGAAATTTATGATACCATTTCTACTTTTGGCATACTCCAGCACTGTAATAGAGAAAAAATCATTGACATTTTAAATGGTGAGTTACATCAGGCAGAATGGTACATCACAAATGGTTATCCTCAAGAAGCTAAAGCCATTACTGACTACGCTGTTGGGTATTTACTATATTCCTTTGAAATTTCAGATGAGTTCAGGCATTGGTTACACCTGTATTACGAAATTTCTGAGCATCGCTTTTTCTCCAAAATGGGAGTCAAGTTCACTGCTTCTGATGGAGTGACTTTGAAGAAAAAAACCATTTTAAAAAGGATAGACGAAATAAAAAATACCCTTCCAAAAACAGAAAATGAGTTTCAAAAGGCCGTAAATCTTAATTATGAAAATGTTGAATCCTTTGTTTATTCTTATATTTCTTGCATTGTAAAAAATAAGAAATGACATCGAGCAATATGAACAACAGCCAAAATACTTATGCTAGTTCAATAACCGAGGTCATTGAGAAGACATTGAGCTTATTGAATTATGATGCTGAAAAATGCAAAAAAGCGCAAAATGTTTGGGAGTTATCCCATGAAAGTGCGACCATTGAAATTGTTTTTCATAGGAAAAAAGGCATCATTTATGGCGATGCCTTATTGGCCGCACTTCCAACGAAAGATAGAAAAATGCTCTATGAGTATTTACTCAGACAAAACCTCCACATCCAAGGACTTACCATGAGTATCAAAAACAATAAAGTTTTGATTTCTTTTATGACCACAGATCAGGATTTAACAGTGGACCACTTAAAAAAGTTGATTTCCAAACTATTGATAGAGGCCAATAAGTTTGATAATATATTGGTTGAACAATATGGAGCTTTTTGGCCCGACCAAAAACAGTAGGGTTTGACTCATCATTTCTGTTATAATATCACCATTTGAAAATGGTATCTTTGCGCCTTTTTAAAACAAATGCACTCTTTTAAATGGCAAAGTTTAAAGCAAAGAAGGTAGAAAATATAGAAATCACAGGCATTGCTGATCAAGGAATGTCCGTTGGTCGCACTCCAGAAGGAGAGGTGATTTTCGTATTTGGAGCAGTTCCCGGAGACATCGTTGACGTTGTCATTTATAAAAAGCGCAAGAAAACAAAGATTGCCAAAGTAGAACATTTCAAAAAATTGTCTCCACAAAGGCTCGAACCATTTTGTAAACATTTTACCGAATGTGGAGGTTGCAAGTGGCAAAATCTATCTTATGAGGAACAACTAAGGCAAAAACACACCACAGTCTCTGATGCTATGAAGCGCATTGGCAAATTGGCAAATTTGGAAATAGCTCCTGTTTTGGGTTCCATGGACCAGAAATATTATAGGAATAAACTAGAATTTACGTTTTCATCACAAAGATGGTATACGCAAGAAGAAATTGACAATAGTGGTGAACTGGATAAAGAACCTGCACTAGGTTTTCATATTGCGGGCTCGTTTAGCAAGATTCTAGATATAGAGGAATGTTATCTGCAAAATGATCTTTCCAATAAAATCAGAAATTATATAAGGTCATTTTGCATTGATCACCAACTCAACTTTTTCAATACCATCACACAGGAAGGTTTTATGCGTACCATGATTGTACGCAACACTCAAATGGGTGAATGGATGTTGATCATCGCGGTAACAAGGGATGACCAAAAGAAAATAAAGTTGCTTTGTAAATCTATTATGGAAGAGTTCCCTTTCATTACTTCCTTGTATTATGTGATCAATGGTAAGAAAAATGACTTTTTACTTGATCTGGATTTTCATTTGTATGAAGGCAAACCCTATATCGTTGAAAAACTGGGATCTGTTTCATACAAAATTGGTCCAAAATCCTTTTTCCAGACAAACTCAATACAGGCAAAAGCATTGTTTGATACAGTCGTAAATTTTGCAGATTTCAAGGGAGACGAGCATGTCTATGATTTATATACCGGATTGGGCAGTATCGCCCTTTACATTGCACAACATGTCAAATCTGTGTTGGGAATTGAGGAAATTGCTGCAGCCATTGAAGACGCAAAAATCAATGCAGCATTCAATAAAATAGAAAATACCGCTTTTTATGCAGGTGATGTGAAAAACCTGCTGACCCCTGATTTCATTGCCAATCACCCAAGACCTGATATCATCATCACTGATCCTCCAAGAGCTGGAATGCACGCCGACGTGGTAGAAACCCTCTTGCAATTATCAGCTAAAAAAATTGTTTATGTAAGCTGTAATCCAGCAACTCAGGCTAGAGATTTGTTGCTTTTAGCACCCAAGTATGACGTCACTAAAATGCAACCTGTAGATATGTTTCCTCACACACATCACATCGAAAACATTGCCCTCTTAGAACTCAGGGATTGAAAATTAGTCCAATAATCCTCCGCAAACACTGAGGGTCTGGCCAGTGATGTAAGTTGACATATCTGAACCCAAGAATACGCAAGCATTTGCTACGTCCATACCTTCACCAAGTCTTTTGAGCGGAATATTTTCTTCGTAGGTTTTTCTTTGCTCTTGTGTCAGGGCATGAGTCATATCGGTTGCAATAAATCCTGGTGCAATCACATTCGATCTGATACCTCTAGAACCGACTTCTTTGGCAATAGATTTTGAAAATCCTATGATACCTGCTTTTGAAGCTGCATAATTGGCCTGACCGGCATTACCAAAAACCCCAACCACACTGCTCATATGAATGATAGAACCCGACCTTTGCTTGAGCATAGGTTTCAATATGTGTTTGGTAAGATTAAATACTGATTTGAGATTGACATTGATGACATCATCCCATTGGTCTTCACTCATTCTGAGCATCAAAGTATCCTTGGTTATACCAGCATTATTGATCAAAATATCTATTTTCCCAAAATCTGCCAATACATTTTCAATCAAAGAAGCCGCCTGTCCGAAATCAGACGCATCTGACTGATAAGACTTTAGCTTTGCTCCATCCGTACTCAAATCTTGCACAATGGTTTTTGACTTGGCTGCAGAGTTTTCACTGACATAAGTGAAAGCAACAGAAGCACCCTCTTTCACAAAAGCAGTTACAATAGCTTCACCAATACCTCTAGAACCTCCAGTAATCAAGGCAACCTTACCATCTAATAGACCCATAACTATGATTTATAATTTAAAAACAGGCGCAAAATAGTAAACCAGATACATTCTAGGAAATTTAATACACTTGACAAGGGGTTTGGAAAGATTTAAAGGAGGGCCAAATGTTCCTTTCCAAATGGTATAAAATAAAAATGGTATCGAAATTTTGACACTTCGACACCTATATACTAACCCCAAAACCAATTTAAAGCGAAATAGAATAAAAAGAAAGCTAAAAAAAGGTATCGAAATGCTGTCACTTCGATACCCATATAATTAACCCCAAAAAACCAATTTAACCAATATCAATTGAAAGAGAGGAAGAAAAAGGTGCCGCTATGCAAAGCATTTCGGCACCCAATAATTAACCCCAAAAAACCAATTGAAAATATATTTTTACCGTATTTGTTATATTTAAACAACCAAGTTGCAAAAGAGTTTAAAAAGGTGCCGCTATGCAAAGCATTTCGGCACCCAATAATTAACCCCAAAAAACCAATTGAAAATATATTTTATTACTCATTTATCAAACTAAAATATGTTCTTTCTTTTGGGAAGTGGTAAAAAAGGTGCCGCCATGTGAAACATTTTGGCACCCAATAATTAACCCCAAAAAACCAATTGAAAGAATTTCTTATTTTCTTTATTAAGCTCACTTTTGAACTTTCATATATTTATGACGATCAAAAATATTTTACGTCACATGTATTTTTAAAAGACTACTTGCTTTAAAGTTATTTTAACATTTGCCTCATCTATTTGATTTTACATTTAGTAGCAAATTCTTTTAAGCGGGCACAAATGTATGGTATAATTTAGTTAATATTCTATCTCTATAAGATATTTAAGAATATTATATGATTTAAAGCACAAAAATTCGTATATCCAGAATTATATATGGTATTATTAAAACAAATTTTTATTAGATAAAATTCAGTTTTATGCTTTTTTTTGTCTATTATTTTAGTTCAAATTGCGAAATTCGGCTTTTGTGAAAGATTTTGATTGATGATTTTCTGAAGTTCAAAGTTCAAAAATTTAACTTTTAGTTAAATAAAATGACTTACCTCCTATGGGCTAAAACGTTTTGTTGGTAGTAATTAATTTGTTTTGAAAAACGATCAAATGATGATATCTTGATATGGCAATACTGTCTGATATCCTTTTTTATTGAAATATTCTTTAGCTTCTCCCAAACCTCCTGGAGCAATTGCCAGAATAAAGTCCCCTCCCCAAGCGCCCAATGATTTGAGTGCATGTGGATAATCTGCAAACAATTTCTCCTTCACTGGTGTAAAGCCTGTATGATGTTTCACGATAGACTCGTGTTCAATGATTAAATTAGAGAAAACATCCAAACTTGGTACATCTGCCACCTGATCAGTAATCTCGTCGATTTTTTTCACAAAATTTTTCTTGTCCTTTACGCTACTCAAATATTTTTTGACTTCATCCTCAGATTTAGCTTTTGCATTGAGGTGGACAAAACACAATTTATCTTTATAACTTGGCTTAAAATCAATGGGTGTGTAGGAAATCTCATCTTCTGTACACCAATAAATAATTGGACCCTTTGCACCTGCTGCTGCAACATCATACCCCGAACCATTCTCAACTTTGAAATATAATTCCAAAGGTTCTATTTCTGCCCATTGTGCAATGAGATTGATCAAAGTAGAACTACTACCCAAACCCCAATCCAAAGGAAACTCCAGATGCGTTTCTATTTTGAAGGCATTCCATTTATCCAAAAATTCACAATTTAATCGGACTGCTCCTTTCAAAATGGACTTCAACTTTTGACTGAGCTCCTCGTTGGTGGTTTCGGTGGCCGAAAAATCATAGAGTGAAATGCTAGAAGAAAACCATTCATTACCATTATGGTCGTAACTTTTCCATTCTAGATCAGTACTCCTTGTTGCCTTGATTGTCATACGCTGTCCTTGTTTGGTTGGTAAGGCCAAACATCTTGATCCGTCGAGTACCGCGTACTCTCCTGTCAATAAAAGTTTACCGTGTGCGTAAAACTTTGCGATGATAAATTGGTTTGTTGATATTCAAAAATAAGAATTTGTAAAAGTATCACTTAAAATAATATATAAAAATAAAGTATATAATATTTTTCTTTTATGTGCAATTCTTTTTTTTTGAACATCGTCTGTAAAAACTTGTCAATGGTCTTCGACCCTCAAATTGGCTGCGAAAGTAATGGGCAATAGTCTTCGACCGCAATCCCTTGCAATAAGCAGTGACAGGTGGGCAATTCCTCCTATCCTATTTTTAATTTCTCGGCTTAGTTTTGCTAACCGTGGTGATTGTCTGGTTTAAGTTCCAGTTTGGTGATGAAGTTGGTGAAGTGTTCATTTTTGCTCTTGAAATGCTCAAAAACTTCCTTTGTAGACAGGGTTTGTTTTATTTGCACTTCCTCCATATCTGGAAACTGTGCCTTGTCAATGATCAATTCGATTGTAAGCGTAGTAAGCCCAAATTCTTCTCTGATCCTGTCTATGATTGGGCCTTCTTGTGCAATGAGATTTTTGGTTGCAGCATTGGGTACGGTAATGATTAAATTATTTCCATCGAGTTGTAAGATGGTGTGTTTCATAGCGGTTTTAGTACTTACAGAAGGATTTGCTTCCAAATACTGATTCCAAATATTTTTCACACTTTCTAGATTGAATCCTTTCTGGGCTTGGGCCTTCAAAGCTTCTTCTTCAAGTACTTTTTTGCGTATGTCAGCTACCTTATTTCTTAAAGGCCCACTTCCCGATCTCAATAAATCTTTTTGTTCTGTCACAGTTGCAACCACAGTGCTTTCCTGAGGAGTATCATTGGCAACTTTGACCATCTCTTTCTCTGAGATATGTTGGGGTGCAATAACGTTTTCAGGAGAAAGTTGGCTATCAGAGGCCTTTTCTGCTGACCTATCGCTTACGTCAGGAGTTTTTTTTTCCTGCAAATTTTGAGGGTGCATCAAGACACTACCTTGAATGATGTTATGAAGGTTACACAGCTTGCTCAGCGTTAATTCTGTAAGTAAACGTTTATTGGAAGCTCTTGGCATTCCTACATCACAGGTATTGAGGATGTCAAGTGCAGATAAAATGAAAGATTCTGTCGCCAAGGCCCCTTGGTTAAAGTAGCGTTGTCTGAGTTCTTCACTGCATTCCAAAAGGGTAATAGTGGCAGTGTCTTTGCTCAATAGCAAATTTCTCATGTGTTCTGAAAGTCCCTGCACAAAGTGTTCTGCTTCAAAACCATTTTTGATCACTTCATCGATGGTCAGGAAAACACTTTTTAAGTCACCCCTCAAACAAGCATCTGTGGTTTTGAAAAAGTATTCATAATCCAGCACATTGAGATGTTGGATGATGTCTTTATAAGTAATATTTCCTTCAACAGCACTCGCAACCTTATCAAAAATAGAAAGCGCATCTCTCATCCCACCGTCCGCTTTTTGCCCGATCTGGTGTAAGGCCTCTACATCAGCCGTTCGCCCTTCACTCTTTAAGATTCTTTGCAACTGCTCTACAATGTCACCAACTTGTATTCTTTTGAAATCAAAAATTTGACACCTGGAAAGGATAGTCGGTAAGATTTTATGCTTTTCAGTAGTTGCCAAGATAAAAATGGCATAAGGTGGTGGTTCCTCCAAAGTTTTCAAAAAAGCATTGAAAGCTTGAGTAGACAGCATGTGTACCTCGTCAATGATGAATACCTTATGACTTCCTTGCTGTGGTTGGAATCTTACTTGCTCTATCAATGTTCTGATGTGTTCAACACTGTTGTTTGACGCAGCATCGAGTTCAATGATGTTGAAAGAAGCATTTTCATTGAATGAAGTGCAGGAAGAACAAGTATTACATGGAGCAACTTGGTCTATTGGGTTTAAACAATTGATGACCTTGGCAAGAATTCTTGCACAGGTAGTTTTACCAACGCCCCTTGGTCCACAAAACAAAAAAGCATGAGCTAATTTATCGGTTTGCAAGGCATTTTTAAGCGTCTTGGCAATGTGATTTTGACCAACCACATCCTCAAATTTGATTGGTCTATATTTTCGCGCCGAAACTACAAAAGTGCTCATCTATGGTGTTTATCAAAATGTTACCCGAGATCATCGGGATGGCAAAAGTAAGAAATAATCGCCAAAAGTGACGACTCAAAAATGAAATCACTCTTTTTTAGGAAAAGTTTTATCACCAGGTTTCGATGGATTTTGTTCGATGTATAAAGAAGTGGAGGGGAATGCAAAATCAACATGATTATTTTCTGCAATTTTTTTGATTTCAAAAAATATTTCTTCCCTGATTTTCAACTCTTCCTGAATATCATTTACTGCAATGTAAACCCTTATAAAAATGTCTAATGAGGAGGCAGACATATTTCTGAAATAAACCAATCGTTGATTGACATCTATTTTTTCATTATTCTCGACATAACTTCTGACTTGCGAGATGAAGTTTTGCATGTTTGATGCATTAGTGTCGTATCTCATGGATAGATTGCTTTCCAAAAGACGCAATTTCCTAGCTCCCAAATTGGTGATTGTCACATTTGATAGGTTACCATTGGGTATACTTACCAAACTCGTGTCAGTTTTTCTAAGTCTGGTTGATCGAAAACCAACTTCTTCTACAACACCTTCTGTATCAGGCGTTTGTATATAGTCTCCAATTTGAAAAGGTTTATCAAAGAAAATCATGATCGAACCCAAAAAGTTTTTGACAGTATCCTGGGCCGCTAATGCCAGTGCCAAACCACCTATTGACACACCTGCAATCAGTGCTGTAACATTGACCCCGCTTATGGCCATAATGTGAATCACAGTCACGACACCAATGATAATCTTCACAACTTTGACCAAAATAGGCAAAAGTTGATCATCCAACTTAGATTCAGTTTTCGCAGTTATGCCACTCAGATATGTGTGCATCAAATTCACCAATTTGAATAAACACATCATAATGAATATAGACTGTAAAATATCTAGTAATAAATAGAGGACTTTGCTGATGGAAATATCCAATAGTAAAGAAGGCATTAATAATTGAATCAGGTGAATCATGACATAAGCCACGCCATAGCCTACAAATTTATGTAACATAGGTCTGGAAGAGGCTTCCAAATTCATTTCTTTGTACCACTTTGCACCCAAGATCCACCTATCTATAACGGTATTGAGCAGCAAGTACAACAAGTAGGCAAGACCAATAATAATGAGGAATCCGAGATACTGCCAAGTTTTAATTCCAAAAAATTCTTGCTGCACGCTTTGTGGTAATTGATCAACCAATTTACCGAGTTGGAATGGAAACACATCTTCGTACATTTGATCCACAGCTTTACTCGTCACTTCACTGTATGTCCAAAAGCCATTGGTTTTCTCTACATAAACTTGAGGTAATTGGTTGGGAAATGGAGAGTAGATTTCATTTCCAGAAAGGCTATCTTTATAATTTCCTTTTTTGGGAACCTTTGCCATGTCAAAAGCAAGGCCTTTAGCATCCAATATTTTTTTCAGCCTTTCAGCTTTTTTCATTCTTATTTCTGGTGAAAGAATACTAGGGTGGATCGTTCTTGCAGCTATTTCAGGGTGGTAATTACCACTGTTCAAGTTTGAAATGTGGGTATCAAAAACATGGAAGGGTGATTGGAGCAACAAGGAATCAGATTGACCAAAAGCCACATTTACGGATAAAAATATTAAAACTGAAAAAAAAGATGCTAAGCGCCGCATAATGTTATTTTTGTTTATTAATAACTTATCTGAATTAGATTTGTCCACCAAAATTGTGAAGAAACCATAATTCCAATTGGTTTTAAAAAGCTTTAAAACAACAAAAATAGTATTTCATTGTCCCATGCAAGCAGGATGACACCAACAATAAAACAAATTCCTTTTGGAAAAACAATTGTCGTTGCTCCTTTGAATTGGGGCTTAGGCCATGCTAGTAGGTGCATACCTTTGATAAATCAAGCGCTGAGTCAAAATAATAAAGTGATCATTGCTTCTGATGGAATTGCGCTAAACCTTTTGCGCAAGGAATTTCCAAAACTGAAATTTTATGAATTACCTGCTTATGACATAAAATACCCTTTTTCTTCTATTTTGTTCAATCTAATTTGGCAATCTCCCAAGATTTGGATAGCAATACAAGCGGAAAAAAAAACAATTTCAAAGATCATCGAAGGCGAAAAAGCTGATCTTTTAATATCTGATAATAGATATGGATGTTTGACCAAAAAATGTGAAAGTGTATTTATTACACACCAGTTATTTATACAAACAAATAATGTCTTTACAAGTCGAATAGCCAATCTGATCAATGACTTTTTGCTTCGAAATCATTCAGCAATTTGGGTCCCTGATTTTGAAGGGGACGGAAACCTTGCAGGTATCATTTCACAATTAAAACCAAAAAATTATACAGGAATAATCAGATACATTGGGCCACTTTCCAGAATTTCAAAATGTGAGGTCAATCAAAATCCTATATATGATGTAATTTGTCTACTCTCTGGCCCAGAACCGCAACGCACAAAGTTTGAACAAACCTTGGTGGAAATATTAAAGAAAAAACGATTAAAAGTAAAATTGATAAGGGGAACAAATCTTCCTTATGATCGAGAAGCACACGAACACATACAAGTCATAGATATAGCAACTACTGCAGAAATACAAGAGGACATTTGTCAGTCAAAATGGGTGATTGCACGTAGCGGTTATTCCACGGTCATGGATCTTTATAACGCTGGTAAACCAGGAATTTTAGTCCCTACTCCAGGTCAAATAGAACAAGAACACTTAGCCAAACATTTAAGCCAACACTCACAATTCAAATTCATTCAACAAAATGAATTAAATGAAGAAACATTGACAAATCTGTTAAAAGATTAGCAAATTTAAATGTCACAAATCAATACACCTTCTTTCAAAGATTCCATCAAACTTGGTCGAGTGGGAATGAATTCTTGCGCTACATAATCGTTGTACCCGGTCGCTTTGATTGCTTTGATGATAGCTTTATAATTTAATTCTTGCGTTTCATTGATTTCATTTCTTCCTGGTACGCCTCCTGTGTGGTAGTGAGAAATATATTTGTGGTATTTCTGTATGGTTGCGATCACGTCCCCTTCCATGATTTGCATATGATAGATGTCATAAAGCAAGGTAAAGTTTGGATTTCCAAGTTTTTCTGCAAGCGCAACACCCCAAGCAGTATGATCACATTGATAATCAGGGTGGTTGACTTTGCTATTGAGTAATTCCATGACCAATTTTACGTTGTACTTTTGGGCGATTTTCGCAACCTTATCAAGGCCTATAGCGCAATTTTCCAAGCCTTGTTCATCAGAGATTCCATTTCTGTTGCCGCTGAAACAGATTACTTGTTTTATGCCTTTTTCGGCAGCCAGTGGAAGTAATGTCTTATAATCATTGTAAAGTTGCTCGTGATTTTTTATGTCATTGAAACCTTTTGGAATGCCCAAAGAACTTCCAAAAGAAATGGCACACTCCAAACCTCTTGATAAAACGGTATCCCATTCGTTAGGATTCAATAATTCTATAGATTTTAAGCCAATCTCCTTGGCTTCTTCTGTCAATTGTTCTAATGACATTCCTTGGTAGCACCAACGGCAGGCGGAGTGTTTGATATTACCCAGAAGTTTGTTTGGAACGGTTGCTGAGTTTTCCTCAATCTTCGTGGTTTTACATGCAGCAATCGCGGGAGCAATGCCTATACCTGCTGCTGAAAGTACTACACCTTTTAAGGCAGATCTTCTATTCATCATGACAAATTTTGAATTTCAATATTAATTTAAAGGATTATGAATACTCGCTCTTTTACAGGTCTCAGATTCAAAATCACCTCACTATTAATCAAAATTAACAACATAAAGTCAAATACAAAATCAAAATGTAAATACTGGAAGCTTTGATAAATAAAATTGACATACAAAAGACCTCCAACCATGATCTAAGAAGCAAACCACCTTTCATTTGCAGTTTGAATTTAAAATACCAAGATTTGTTTATTGTCATGTTTATCCATTACAAAATGGTGTCCTAGTTTCTTATCTTTGCCAACTTTATAAAAATAAGCTTTGAATATGAATATATTAATTCTAGGAAGTGGTGGCAGAGAACATGCAATGGCTGCCAAAATAGCAGAAAGTGCTCATTGTTCAAAATTGTTTGTAGCACCTGGAAATCCTGGAATGAATAACATCGCCACAGTAGTCAATGTGGCCACTTCAGCGTTTGAGGATATCAGTAATTTGATCAAAACTGAAAAGATAGATATTTTGATTGTTGGTCCAGAACAACCACTCGTTGATGGCATTGCAGATTATTTGGAGGACATCCACGAACAGCTCCTCATAATTGGACCCAAAAAATATGGTGCCCAATTGGAAGGAAGTAAAGCTTTTGCAAAAGAATTCATGCAAAGGCACCACATACCAACCGCAGCTTATTTTGAATGCACCACCCACAATCTTGAAGAAGGCCTCGCCTATTTGGAACAAACTCCTCCACCGTATGTATTGAAGGCTGATGGACTTGCCGCGGGAAAAGGAGTATTGATTTTGAATGACTTGGTAGAAGCCAAAGCAGAGCTCAAATCCATGTTGGAGGGAAAATTTGGACCTGCATCATCAAAAGTGGTTATTGAAGCTTTTCTGGATGGTATAGAGTTTTCTGTTTTTGTGCTTACAGATGGATTTAATTATGTATTACTTCCTGAGGCTAAGGACTATAAACGTATTGGTGAAGGTGATACTGGCTTGAATACAGGAGGTATGGGAGCCATCTCACCGGTTCCTTTTTTCAAAGGCGATATGAAAATAAAAGTACTCAACAATATAATTGAGCCTACGGTTAAAGGTCTAGCAAAGGATGGCATTCCTTATGTTGGATTTATATTTTTTGGACTGATTAAGGTCGAAAACGAGCCTTTTGTGATTGAATACAATTGCCGAATGGGTGACCCTGAAACAGAAGCGGTGTTCCCAAGGATAAAATCAGATTTTGTTGAACTTTTGATAGCTATCCAAAAAGGTAATCTGCATGATGCTCAATTGGAGGTAATTGATGAAACCGCTGGTACCATCATCTTGGTCTCTGGTGGTTATCCTGGTGATTATCTCAAAGGTTTGGAAATACATGGTTTGGAAAATGTATCAGGAAGTTTGGTCTATCATTCGGGTACAGCTGCAAAATCCGATAAAATAATCACCAATGGAGGAAGGGTACTGGCTATCACAACCATAGCCGAGGACTTTAAAAAAGCGATTGAGGTTTCTAAACAAAATGCGGAAAAAATCAATTGGGCCGGAAAATATTTTAGAAAAGATATAGGTTTTGATTTATAGAATTTTGTCAATTTGTCATAATGTTTGGTTATGGAACAAAATGTGATAGGTTAATGATCAAGGTTTCGAAAGATGGCAGTGCCTGAAATGCTGCAAAATAAAAAACTTAATTACCAGAAAGCTTTTCTGATAATTGTTAAGTTTTTACGTTTTAAATACAACCAGTTTTAAATATATTGAAATGTTTAATTTTATAAAAAAGTTATTAGGTTCAAAACACGATCGGGATGTAAAAGAATACATGCCATTGGTTGAAAAAACTAACCAATTTTACGGTCAGTATAAAAGCCTAAGCAATGATCAACTCAGAAGTAAAACCCTTGAATTTAAAGATAGAATATCCAAACACTTAGAAGGTATCAATAGCGATCTTCAAAAGCTCCATGATGCTGCTATGGCTGAGAAGGACCTTGGTAAAAAAGAAGCCTATTTTGATCAGATCGATGACCTCATCAAAGAAAAGGACAAACACCTGGAAGACATTCTAAAATCAATCCTACCAGAAGCTTTTGCAGTTGTAAAGGAAGTTTGTTACCGTTTTACCAATAACGAAACTCTCGAAGTAAGTACAACCGACCATGATCGTTTTTTGGCGGCAAAAGGCAAAGACTACGTTTCTATCAGTGGTGATACAGCAATTTGGAAAAATGAATGGAAAGCTGCTGGTGCTGAAATAAAGTGGAACATGGTACATTATGATGTACAGCTCATTGGTGGTATGGTTTTACACGACGGTAAGATTGCAGAGATGGCAACTGGTGAAGGTAAAACCTTGGTCGCAACTTTGCCAGCCTATCTTAATGGATTAAGTGGAGCTGGGGTCCACGTAGTTACTGTCAACGATTATTTGGCACGAAGGGACTGCGAATGGATCGGCCCAATTCATGAATTTTTGATGTTGACAACTGATTGCATTGATAAATACAAGCCGCATTCAAGCGATAGGATCAATGCCTACAAGTGTGACATAACCTATGGTACAAACAACGAATTTGGTTTTGATTATCTGAGAGACAATATGGTGAGAAGTTCATCAGAAAAAGTTCAAGGAAAACATCACTATGCCATGATCGATGAGGTGGATTCAGTTTTGATTGATGATGCCCGTACGCCTTTGATCATCTCGGGTCCTGTACCAGAAGGTGCAGATGAACAAGAATATCAAGATCTCAACCCCAAAATAGAATCTCTTGTTGCCGCTCAGAGAAAATTGGCTACAGACTTTCTTACTGAAGCAAAGCGACTTTTTGCAGAGGGAAAAATGGGTTATGAAGAAGGCCAGGCAGGTCTTGCTTTGTTGAGGGCTCACCATGCATTGCCAAAATACAGACCACTCATCAAATTCCTCAGTGAAGAAGGGGTAAAGGTGATGATGCAAAGATCAGAAAATTACTATTTACAAGAGCAAGCTAAAAATATGCCTTTCGTAGACAAAGTTTTATACTTTGTTATTGACGAAAAAAACAGATCAGTAGAATTGACTGATAAAGGTATTGACTTATTGTCAAAAGGAGAGAATGATGACGACTTCTTCAATATGCCAGATATCATCAAGGAAACACAAAGTATAGACAACAGAGAGCGTGCAGAAGGAATCAGACTCACTGAAGAAAGGCAGAAGGTCATCAATGATTATGCAATCAAATCAAGGAGACTTCACTCCGCACAGCAGTTACTCAAGGCTTACACCTTATTTGAAAAGGATCAGGAATACGTCGTGATGGACGGCCAGGTAAAAATTGTTGACGAGCAAACAGGTCGTATGATGGAGGGTCGTAGATATTCTGACGGTCTCCACCAAGCGCTGGAAGCAAAAGAAAAAGTGGATATTGGTAATATCACTCAAACATATGCTACGGTAACGCTCCAGAATTATTTCAGGATGTACCACAAAGCAGCTGGTATGACTGGTACTGCCGAAACAGAAGCTAGTGAATTGTGGGAAATCTATAAATTGGATGTTTCTGTAATACCCACCAATCGACCAATCATCAGAGACGATAGAGAGGATTTGGTCTTCAAAACATCGAGAGAAAAATTCAATGCTGTTGTAGATGAAATCGCAGTTTTGACAAACGCAGGAAGACCAGTTTTGGTCGGTACTACCTCTGTTGAAGCTTCAGAGCTTCTCAGTAGGTTCCTTAACCTGAGAAACATCAAACACAATGTACTCAACGCCAAGCAACATCAACGAGAAGCTGAAATTGTTGCTGAAGCTGGTAGGTCAGGAAATGTGACAATCGCTACCAACATGGCGGGTAGGGGTACTGACATTAAAATAAATGAAGATGTCAAAAAAGCTGGTGGACTTGCCATCATTGCCACGGAAAGACACGATAGCAGAAGGGTAGACCGACAGTTGCGTGGTAGGGCAGGAAGACAAGGTGACCCTGGTACTTCACAGTTCTATGTGTCATTGGAAGATAATTTGATGAGGTTGTTCCAATCAGAAAGGATTGCAGGTATGATGGATAAACTTGGCCATAAAGAAGGCGAAGTGATCCAACACTCAATGATTTCGAAATCTATCGAGCGAGCTCAGAAAAAAGTTGAGGAAAATAACTTTGGTATACGTAAACGTCTTTTGGAATATGATGACGTGATGAATATCCAAAGAGAAGCCATCTATAAAAAAAGAGATACGGCACTATATGGGGATAGACTTTCGGTAGACCTTTATAATATGTTTGACTCATTGATGGAAACCATAGTTTTCACATTCAAACAAAGTGGAGATTATGAATCGTACCGAAATGAATGTATGAGTCAATTGAGTGTTGATCCCAATGTGACTGAGCAAGAATTTTCAAGCTTAGGATCTGAGCAAGTTTTAAACAGACTTGAAAAACAAGTTTTTGAAGTGTATGAGTTGAAAAAACAACACCTCAGAAATGTTTTCATGCCTATTGTTGAAAATGTTTATCAAAATCAAGGTCATAGGTATAAGCGAATTCTGGTTCCATACCACGACGGTTCTATGCATCCACTTCCAGTATCGGCGGAGCTAAAAAAAGCGGTTGAGTCTGCAGGAGAATCATTGTCCACAGATATCGAACAAGCCATCACGTTATCATTGATTGATGACAAGTGGAAAGAGCACTTGAGAGCAATGGATGAATTGAAAGATTCAGTACAGTCTGCTTCTTTTGAGCAAAAGGATCCATTGGTTATTTATAAGATGGAGGCGTATAAACTATTTGAAAACTTGATCCATACGATCAATAGAGAAGTAGTTTCCTATTTGATGCGTGGTCAATTGATGGTAGAAACGGGAGAGCAAATCAGAGAAGCAAAGGAGCAAAAAACAGACCTTTCCAATATCCAGACCAATAAAGAAGAGGAAGCTAGGAAAGTCGCAGCTCAGAATGCAGGAGCAAGAACAGAAAGACCAGTGGTCGAACAAATAGTCAGAACAGAGGATAAAATAGGTAGAAATGACCCTTGTCCTTGTGGAAGTGGTAAAAAATACAAAAATTGTCATGGATAGGCCAGCATTTTATGATTTTTTTGCTCAAAATATTTTGAAATCTTAAATAGGAAGTTGTATATTTGCAACTCTTTTTAAAAAAAGCTATAATATGTTAATAATCAACGTAAAAGACGACGAATCAATCGATAGAGCCCTCAAGAGGTATAAAAGAAAATTCCAGATGACTGGAGTTGTAAACGAATTGAGAAGAAGAAAGAATTTCGAGAAGCCTTCAGTAAGTAGAAGAAACGAAATTTTGAACGCTGAATACAGACTTAAGAAATTTGGTTCTGTAGGTCAATAGTCTAGTCGATCGTCTTATAAAATAAATCTTTTGATTAGGGATCATTTGCAAAAGTGATCCCTAATTCTATTTTATACCAAATGGAATGCAATGTGTCTTTTTCTTGTTGCCAATTTAATAGGTGTCTTCATCGTTCAATTTTGTCATATATCTGGGATTGTAAGTTTTGAGTCTTGTTTTGATTCATTTAAAACCCACATGAAGCATTTCTGAAAATTGACGGATTTGCCCCGCAAAAATTAATGTACATTTGCCCTGAAAAATCAATATAAGAGTCAAACACTTTTTTTGACATTTTATCCTTTTTTAAAAAATATTTATCCTTTAAAGTTTTTATCAACAAGTAAAAAATAGGTGGATTTCAGATGATGATTTTCTCTATATCATGATAGCAACCAGAATATATATTTGACATTTATTGTATATGTTAAATTTTCATACGAATAAGCTTGAAACCAAACATTACTACCACTATTTTAAAGTTATCCACATAGTAAGTGTTAATTTATAAAGTAGGAAAAGGAATGGGGAACTATTAGATTTGTCATCCCATTATAATATTATAAAAGGGAATTATATATCTTTTTTGAATATGTCAGAATCTCGCAATACTTTAAAATCAATAGCAGGTGGAGCTTTGTCATCCTTAAAAGGTGATGGGGAATTCGATAAGGCCTTTGCAGGAAGGATACAGCCACAAGCTATTGAACTTGAAGAAGCAGTATTAGGCGCCATCATGATAGACAAGGATGCAATGCCGTCGGTGGTAGAGATTTTGAAAATGGAAAGTTTTTATTTGCCCAAACATGCGCTGCTTTATCGCACCATGGAGCACCTATTTAGCAAATCTATTCCCATAGATTTATTGACTATACATGAGTCTCTAAAAAAAGCGGGAGAACTCGACGAAATTGGTGGAGTCGGATATTTGATAGAACTTTCCAATAAAGTGGCATCTGCCGCCAATATTGAGTTTCACTCCCGAATCATTGCCCAAAAGTACATACAAAGAGAGCTTATAAGGGTTTCTACAGAAGTCATTAAAAATTCATTTGAAGATACCAAGGATGTTTTGGAAATCCTGGATGAGGCAGAAAGAGGCCTGTATAATATCACGGATAACAACCTTAATACAGGTTATGAGTCTTTGGGAAGTTTGGTGATTAAAGCTCAAAAGGAAATAGAATTGATCGCTCAAAAGGGATCAGATATTACGGGTGTTCCTACTGGTTTTAGAGACCTCGATAAGATGACCAATGGATGGCAAGGTTCGGACCTTATCATCGTAGCAGCAAGACCAGGTATGGGTAAAACTGCCTTTACTTTGAGTATGGCAAAAAATGCAGCTAAGGCAGGTGTGCCGGTTGCAGTTTTCTCGCTGGAGATGGCAAGCGTACAATTGGTACAACGTTTGATCTCTGGAGAGGCAGAAATCAATAGTAATAGATTGAGAAACGGACAGCTTTCTGAAGAAGAATGGAAGGTTCTCCACAATTCAGTGGACTCACTTTCCAACATGCCAATCTATATTGACGATACACCAGCAATCAACATTTTTGAACTCCGGGCCAAGTGCCGTCGTCTCAAACAAAATTGTGACATCGGCATGATCATCATTGACTACTTACAGTTGATGACAGCAGCACCAAATGAAAAAAGAGGTAATAGGGAGCAAGAAATTTCTTCTATCTCCAGATCTCTCAAGGGTCTGGCCAAAGAGCTCAATGTGCCTGTCATCGCACTTTCCCAATTGTCAAGAGCGGTAGAAACCAGAGGTGGTGAAAAAAGACCTCAACTTTCAGATCTTCGTGAATCTGGTGCAATTGAGCAAGATGCAGATATTGTGACATTTATCTATCGTCCAGGTTATTATGGAATCGAAGAGGGCAACTACGATGTGCCTTTGGATCTTGCAGAAATCATCCTGGCTAAACACAGGAATGGTGGTTTAGGTACCGTAAATCTGAAGTTTATTGGAGAATTCGTGAAGTTTGAAAATCGAGATGACGATACATTTATGAATGATTTCAAACCAAATGACACCTTTGAAGCCAATCCTTTTGGTTCGGGCGCAGTCATAACCAGACCTTCCAAGCTGAATACCGGAGAAGTTGATTTTTCGGACTTTGGTGGAGAAGGGCAAGACATCGACAATCTTTTTTAAGCGATAGCAAACCAAATTCATATTTAATCAATATATTTGATTGACTTGTTTAGCCACACCTTACGGACAAGCCTTGATTTTTTATTTTATCATATCAATTTAAGCACCACATCAATGGCACGTAATTTTTTCTTAACCGCGTTTCTTTGTTCTATTTTTGTTTTTACTGCTTTTGCAATAGATCCTACTCCGCTAGCTATCGGAAGTCAGGCACCAGATTTCAAATTGCCTGGAACAGACGGTAAAACATACAGTTTAGAAGATTTTTCAGGGGCAAAAATACTCGTCTTTATTTTTACGTGTAATCATTGTCCGACTGCACAAGCTTATGAAGACAGAATGATCAAAATGAGCAATGAGTATGTGAGCAAAGGTGTACAATTTGTTGCTATATCGCCCAATGATCCAAATGCTATTCGTTTAGATGAGCTTGGATATAGTGACTTAGGAGATAGCTTTGAGGATATGGTATTGAGAAGTGAACAGAAGAATTTTCCTTTCCCTTATTTATATGATGGAAAACCCAATCCGTTTCTACGAGTTATGGTCCGATTGCAACACCACATGTTTTTATTTTTGACAAAGACCGTAAACTGAGGTTTCAGGGAAGAATAGATGATACAGAAAACCCGGCAAAAACACCAAAAATACAAGATACAAGAGCAGCTATTGATGCATTATTAGCAAATAAAGCAGTACCAGTAGAGACTACCAAAGTGTTTGGTTGTTCTGTAAAATGGGCTAGTAAAACCAATTGGCTCGAGCAAGCAAAAATAAAATGGGCACAAGAGCCAGTCAGCTTGAATGTGGTTGATGAAGCTGGTGTGAAAGAATTGGTAGCTAATAAAACGGACAAGTTGAGGGTGATCAATCTTTGGGCAACGTGGTGCGGTCCATGTGTCAGCGAATTTCCCGATTTGATAACCATCAATAGAATGTACAGAATCAGGGATTTTGAAATGGTAACAATCAGTGCCGATAATCCTGGAAGTGAGGAAAAAGCTTTGAAGTTTTTACAAAAGCAAGAAGCATCTACTTCCAACTTTATTTTCAATCTTGAAGATAAATACAAACTTATTGAGGCGGTAGATCCAAAATGGGGAGGAGCACTTCCTTATACATTGGTTGTAGAACCCGGAGGTAAAATTATCTACAGCAAACAAGGACCATTTGATGTGATGGAACTCAAAACGGCTATTGTAGATAGCCCTGCCATAGGTCGGATCTATCCCAACAAATAAAACTGATTTACTTTATAGAAATAAATTTTCTAATCTTTAAGACTTCCTAGGTAAGCTATAAAAACGGCAATTTCACTACCGTTGCAGGTAATGACTTTTTGCCAAAACTGATGTAAATGGTAGTGCCAAGAGCTGCGTATTGCTTTTGTACGTACCCCATTCCAATAGGTTGATCTAAACCCGGACTTTGTGTTCCAGAAGTAACAATACCAATGATTTGGCCTTCTGCGTCCATAATTTCATAGTCGTGTCTCGGCACCCTTCGTTCATCCAATTTAAAACCAACTAACTTTTTATTTACACCATTTAGCTTTTGATCTACAAAAGTCGATTTTGAAGGGAAATCGGTTGCTTTATTCAATTTGGTGATCCAAGCCAATCCTGCTTCGATCGGAGAAGTTTGGTCGTTGATATCATTCCCATACAAACAATAACCTTTTTCCAATCTCAAGGTATCTCTTGCTCCAAGACCGCAAGGTTTTAAGTCAAAATCTTTACCTTTTTCGATGAGGATATCCCACAATTGCAAAGCATTTTCATTATCCAGATATAATTCGAAACCTCCGCTACCTGTATAACCAGTAGCCGAAATTAAAACATTATCAATGCCTGCAACCGTTCCTTTTGTAAAAGAGTAATAAGGAATTTTGGATAAATCAATCTGAGTAAATAGTTGTAATAGTTCAATGGCTTTTGGTCCTTGCAAAGCCAGTAGGGCTGTTTTATCAGAAATATTGATCAATCTCGTATCAAAAACATTGTGTTTGGAAATCCAGTCCCAATCTTTTTCAATATTGGAAGCATTTACAACCAACATAAAAGCCATCTCACCTTCACTACAATTGTTTTCATCCAACCTATAGACGAGCAAATCATCAACGATTCCTCCTTGATCATTGGGCATACAAGCATATTGTGCCTCACCAATTGCCAAAGTCGAAGCATCATTACTACTGATTGACTGCACTAAATCCAAGGCTTGTTTTCCTTTTACAATAAACTCACCCATATGAGAAACATCAAATAAACCAACATTATTTCTCACAGCCATATGCTCATCAATGATGGACGAATAGGAAATGGGCATATTATAACCAGCAAATTCGGCCATTTTAGCACCGAGTGTAAGGTGTCTTTGGGTAAAAACTGTTTCTTTCATAACTTTTATTTTGATAGAATGGCGTCAATAATTTTATCGCCAAGGACGATTTGGTGTACAACATCCATCCCTTTGATTACTTTACCAAACAAGGTATATCTTCCATCCAAATGTGGCGTCGGTGAATGTGTAATGAAAAACTGGCTGCTTTCTGTGTGTAAGCCAGCAGAAGCCATACCTACATATCCCGCTTCGTTGTAGCTTTTGCGGCCCAATTCAGAACGGATGGTATAATCCATAGAGCCAAACCCATCTCCTCTAGGACAACCCGTCTGGATTACAAAATTGGGTACAACTCTGTGAAATATTTTATCATCAAAGTAATCACTCTTGCACAATTCCAGAAAATTACTCACCGTAGCTGGGGCCAATCGTGGATAAAGCATGATGGTAATATTTCCTTTGGTAGTTTTGACAACCACTTCAGCAGAATCTTTTAAAGTACTTAAGGTATTGAAATTGAGCGATTTGACTTTTGAAGTTTGTTCGGTATATGTTGTATCAAAAAGATATTTTGATAGTTTGTTTAGCTCTATAACTGTTTCCAAATCTCTTGGCTGGACCATCTTTGACATAGACTCTTCCAGAAAAGTGGAATCCCTTAATAAGGTTTTAGCTTGATTTTTTTCATCGGCCAATATTGGGGCTGTAAAGGCAGCCACACCACTATCACCTTCTCTTATTTTACTGGCAAAGTAATATAAAATCTCCCTTTTGACCTTGATGTAATTATTTTTATAAGCACCAATAAAATCTGGGCTGTTGATGATGTTGTTTAAAGCTTCTACTTTGGCCATTTCTTCCATTTTGGACGTAGTGGGAATAGCAATGATATTTACATATTGATAAGGATCATAACCCAATACTTTGATATATTCTGCTTTTACAAAAGGGTCAGTAGCCTGATTTTTTCTTTGTAACGCAAGATTTTTATTCCCTCTTTGCTCACCGTAAGGAAAAGGCTTTGGTTATTCATGATCGCTTGGAGTAATTTCGCTTTTATCATTGGATTTTCAACAATGCTATCGGCCCTCCAAAAAGAACTTATCAAGCCAGGTGTTTTAATTTTTAAAACAGCGTCTGCTGCTGTCAAAGCAACATGTGGATCTTTATCGGTTGTCAAGGTAAGTATGGTATCGGCAATGCCCTGATCTGGTAGAAAAGCAGTTAATGCTCTTACGGCATTAGCCCGGATGCGGTAGTCGTCATTACCAAAAACTAGAGATGCCAAAACTTCTTTACAGTCTTGAGTTTTGCACTTACCCAATGAAAGAGCTAAAGCCATTTTTATATCTACATCTTGAGTGTTTGCAATAATTTTTGTGATGGAAGCTGCTTCATCGTCTAGTTTGATGTCTCTAGTTCTGGCAAGATAATGAGCACACATCAGTTTTACTTCGCGGTCGACTTCAGGGTTTTCCAAATATTTTAGAGAAAGCTTTACACCATTTTGAGGTATAATATTTCTAAGCCCAAATCTATACAATGCTTTAATTTGACCAGTCAAAAGTAATGTATCCGTTGTTCTGTAGGTTTCTACCGATGATAATAAGTCCGCTTCTCGGATACCTCCTATTTTACCGATGGCCTCCAACACATTGGCATTATATTGATTATTGATGTTGATACTATCTTGACCTGCAAATGCACTGATCAATGCTGGAAGATGTGTAGAATCACCTAACTGCCCCAAAACATAAGCTGCAGCAGCTCTAACTTCAAAATTTGAATCTTTTAGTTTTAAGACAATAGAATCACCAACTGATTTATCTTGAAAAGAAGCAAAGGCATTAACTGCCATTAAGCGCAACAATGAGCTAGGATGGCTAAAATATGATTTTAAACTATCTAGATTTTGATCATTTTGAAAAGTTAACATCTTTTGTACATCTGGATTGGATAAGTCTACAGATGTCGGAGTTTCTGCCTTTTTTGTAGGTGGCACACATGCATTGAATAACAAAACGCAAAGTGCTACGGTAGATGCTATTCTTGAAAAAATTGGCATAATTACATTCAATTTGTTGCTGTAAAGATGCTAAAAATACATTTAGCACTAGTATTAATAAAACAGTTTTGTTTGATAAAGAACAGTTAGCAAGTAAGAATGTGAACGAAGAATCATTTATCGGTTTTATTTCCAGGGTTGAAAGCATCCTAATCGTTTTGATAAGCATTTCTATAGGGCAAATTTTCTCAATTTTTGTTTGAATTGACCGCTCAAAAAAGTATTTATTCAAGCGAGATCATGCTCTATTACAAAGCTTCTAGAATGGCATTGATATTGGGGTTATCACCATGAATACAAATTGTGTCTACTGATAAATGAATTGGATTACCAAGATTATCAATAACAAAACCAGCTCTAAGATTATTGATCTGGCGTCTTACTTCTTCAGGATTTGTGAGTAAACTTCCATCAACAGATCTTGGGACCAATTTGGTGGCCCCTTCGTAAAGTCTATCTGCGAAACCTTCTTTCCAAATATCAAACCCTCTTTTAGAGCTGTGTAGTGCCAATGCTGAATCCTCCATCGCCATCAAAGCCGCGTTTGGGAAGATTTTTTCCATGGCCTCCAAAGTCGTATTTGCTACCACTTCATTGTGCATAGCTTCATTGTATAGTGCACCATGTAGTTTTACGTGTAAAACCGGCGCTCCTACATATTTAGCAATGGATTTAAAGGCAGATAATTGGTAAATAAGATGACATAATAATTCTTTGGGAGGTAAATGCATGATTTGCCTCCCAAAGTTAGATCTGTCTGGATATGAAGGATGTGCACCGATGGACACACCATTTTCTTGGCAAAATTTTATAGCATTAAATATGGTGTAACCATCTCCAGCATGATATCCACACGCAATACTGCATTGGTTTACCTTACCTACAATGGATGACTGTTCAAGGTGGGCAATCTGCTCACCAAAATCCATATTTATTGCAACCTTCAAAAAACAAATAGTCTTTAAACAATTTATAAAATTTTGATTTACAGATTAGTATAATCTTTAATATAAATATATCCGCAAAACAACAATTCAAAAATGAGACCTTCTTGAGGGCAAAAAATATAATACCAGAATAATTAAATCAAAAGAAGTTGGCACTATTTGTGCAAGTGTATGGTATAGACAGCAATAGAAACAATTTAAAACATGAATCTCAAAGATAAGAGAGTCATAATTCTCATAGCTCTAGCTATGATGTTGACCATCCTAATAGTAGTTAGCTAACACCACATGCCGCAAGACCCTGTACACCTATTTCATCCAACCTTTGACCTTTTCAAAATCACTCACTAATGCATGATATTTGTTTATACCTGCATTAGACAAACTGTAAACTTTTCTTTTCTGGTTACCAGAAGTACTTTCCCAACTGCTGTTGAGTAGTCCTTGCTTTCTCATCTTGTCCAATAAAGGATAAAGATAACCTTCTTCAACTTGAACAAGTACACCTGATTCCTTCTCAATGTCTTTAATGAGTTTGTAACCGTAACTAGGGCTTTCTTTCAAGTATTTAAATACTAAACCAACAATTGCGTACGTTTGCAACTCCTTAGAAAGCTTTTCCATCTTTTAATAATTTTTAATAATTTAAGTATATTTTATCAGCGCATCGAAATTAGCAATAATCTTCATTATTGTACCATTGGTGTTAGTATTATTTTTTATTTACATACAATTTAGCCAAAAAATTTGTCCTAGAGACAATTTAATGAGGGTAATAAGAATTATATTCCAATATCGATCAACGCTGTTTTTATTTTGAGTACTTTACCTTCTTGGTGTGTCCATATTGGTCTGATTTTTCCTTGCACCGCACTTATATCAGTGTAGTCGCCAAAGAAAACTGTCTTTTCACTCAAGAATGAAGTTTCATTCACTTTTGTATTTATAAATTCCTTTCCACCATTTGTGGTGTATGCAAGATATACATCATTATGTGCATCTTGGTAATTTCTCCTATCATAAAACAACAAATATACATATCCTGAACTTTGGTCCAAGTCCATACTATGAAAAAATTGGTGCGCGTTACCCTCATCGTCATTAACTTTGATGGGTTGTGACCATTTCAAGCCTTGGTCATCTGAATAAATGATCCATACATCTGTATTGTCCAGGCCATTTCTCTGATCTGTCCAGCTCATATAAACTCTACCACGGTATTTTCCATTGCTGTGATCCACTTTCAGGATGGGGAAGCCGTTTGTTCTATCAATTCCAGGTATATCCATTGACCAACCGCCAATTTGATCTGCGATTGCCTTGTCATTTTTTAGCCAAGTTTTACCTCCGTCGGTAGACTTATCAAACCATATTTTACTATCCCGAGCCCAAACAGCCATGATAGAGCCATCTGTGCCTACTGCAGTAAAAGCGCCCTCATTTGTCAAATCATCATCCAAGCAGTCGCCACTGACTTCATTGATGATGATGCTCTCAGACCAAGTTTCACCTTGATCCTTAGATATTGAAAACAATACATTTGTTTTGTCTTTTTCCGACTTTGAGCCATACTTATCAAATTGCGTCCACGTCATCAACAATGACTGATCTATCGGATTGACCACAACCCATTGTTTGTCATGATCCTTTTTTTTGTCTGCAAGTGGAAAGGTACCATTTGACCAAGTAGTACTTGATTTACTCATTTTTTGCACTACAATGCGGTCTAAGAACTCCTCACTACTGTAAGCTTTATTTTTTGGATTTGAAAGGTGCGCATAATAAGCATTACCCAGACCATCATGCCTTACAACAGGATCACCATAAACCCCAAAAGTTGACTTTAAAAGGTCTTTTTTCCAAGTTTTTCCAGCATCTGTAGAAAGATAAACATTGTTTAGGACAGATCCCGCAACCATTAAATTTGGATCAACAGGAGAAATACTGATAGATGGCTCGCAGGGAGCTAAGCTACCCTGACCTTCATCAATAGTTATGTTTTTGATTATTTTATTTGATAATAATAAAACCTTATTCTTGGGGCTACAGGACCCTAATCCTAAAACCAGCAGAGAAAGCGTTGCTAAATTTTTATTTCTTAGCGTATTTTTCAATGGCTTGTTTGATTTTTTCTCTTCTATTCTCTGGCGATGGGTGGGTTGACTGAAATTCAGGGACCCTGTTTCCGCCACTTGCTTCTTCCAAAATATCCATTACTTTTATTAGATATTGTGGATTATATCCAGATTCGACCATGATGCGCACACCAAAGTCATCACTCTGTAATTCTTGGTCGCGGCCATATTTCATGCTACTCATTTGGCCAACCATATTTGCTATTTGCGCAATGGATTGACTACCACCCGAACCGATCATTACGCTCTGTATAAGCCCTTGTATGAATCCTTGGCTCGCCATACGTTCTGCTCCATGTCTATAGACAACATGACCAACCTCATGACCCATCACACCAGCCAATTGGTCGTCATTTTCCAATCTGGCATAGAGCGCAGCCGTTATAAAACATTGCCCGCCAGGAAGTGCAAAGGCATTGACCACTTGATCATCCGCCAATAAATGAAAGTCCCATGGATATTGGGCTTTACCAGCGATTGTATTGGTCACAAGTCTTCTGCCTATTTCATCCAAATGAGCTTGAGCTCTTTGGTCAGGATGTAAACCTCCATATTGCTGCGCCATTTGTGGAGCTGATTGCAAACCCAATGCAATTTCTTCCTCAGCAGTCCATTGGATTCTTTGCTCCTCTCCAGTGATGGGGTTAGTTTGTGTATTGGTGTAATACTTAAATGCTTGATAGCCAGCCATGGCTAAACCCAAGATCAAAAATAGTTTAAACCTGCCAGTACCAATTCCTTGCCCTTGCCTGCTGTATGGGTCTCCTGTGCCTCCGTAGTATCTTCTGTTATCGCTCATTTTGTTTTCAATTAAAAAGATTAAAAGATAACGTCAGTGATAAGGCCTACCAAAGTCACGGCAAAAGCAGCTCTTACAGAATAGTCAATATCTGGAATCATTTTTACAAAATAACAATATATCAAAACTGGAATGCAAGCCAAAGCAATCAAAGCCAGCACAGTGAGTAAACCATAACCCAAAGCTTGCAAATAACCCACTGTGTTGAGTTCAAATCCTGCACCACTTGCAATAAAGAAAACCATAGTCGCGATCATGAATACTATCATGCCCCAACTACTTTTATCCATTCTCCAATCCAAAGTCAAAGATTTTTGATATTATTTAAATTTCTCTCTTTAATGTGCAACCCCTTCTTCCGGAGTGAGCCATTTCTTTCTCATAGCAAACAACACTCCAAAAACGATAACCAAAATGGCTGGAAACCAAGCGATGTTGTCAAGTGTTGCTTGCCCTGCAGCCAACTCAGCTGCGTCGCCAGTGAGCCCACTAGTAAGCGCATTTGCTCTTTCTGTATCCATCCATATTCCAATAATAGGTTGGCAAATCGACAATCCGAGCATACCCATACCTCCAATAAAAGACATTCCAAGAGCGCCTGTTTTTGGTATATAAACCGCTATAAATGAAATCATATTTGGCCAGAAATAACATACACCTATTGCAAACAATATAGCTGCAAGATAAACCATACCACCAGTTGCTACACTCATCATGTAGATACCAATCAAAGCTATAATGGAAGATCCCAATAAAATACCAGGTATGCTTAGTTTATGGATTATTGGACCAGCAAAAAATCTGCCAACAGCCATTAATCCTGTAACTAAAAACAAGACAACCAATGGTTTAGCTCCACTATTGCCTAAGATTCTTTCTACCCAACCTTGAGTTCCTAATTCAGTTGTTGCTGTCAAGACCATACAAATAACCATCATCCAGTAAAGTGGTGAAGAAAACATGGCTTTGATATTGGATGTAGTACTAGCTTTATCCATTTCATTGGCTGTTTTAGGAAATTGCTGTCCGAAAAACAAAAACCCATATATGATCAATGGAATGTACATTACCGCCAATTTCATCTGCCAACTTCCATCCATATTAGCAATGCCCATTGCAATCAATGATCCAATGGCAATACCACCTGGAAACCAAACGTGAAATTTATTGAGCATGCTCGCTTTATTCTCCTCGTACATATCTGATATCATAGGATTGTACGCAGCTTCTACCATACCGTTACCAAAACTGATGAAGAAAGTGGAGAAAAAAGCGGATAGAAGGATTCAGATAAAATAGAAAAGTAATTCCTAAAAAATGACTTATAAAAGCGACCCAACCCAATTTTTTTGGTCCTAGACTATTGTATAATGGGCCTCCAACTAATGTTGCAACCGGAAATCCAACGATTCCCATAAAATTGAGCCACCCAAGTTGGGTATCTGTTAGACTCATGTCTTTCACTAAGTCGTTCATAATTCCTGCTCTGATACCAAATGCAAAAGCTGTGGTAATTAAAGCAAAACAACTAGCTACGAATAAGCGCGATTTGTTTATTCCTGACATACAAATGTAATTTTTAAAATGTGACTTAAAACCTCTGATGTCAAATATAGAATAAAATCTAATTCTTGTTTAAGTTGGTGTAATTTTTTTGAATGATGAGGTTATCTAGGGCCCTTTCAAGAACAGAAATTGCCAGTTTTGTACAAATTGTAACCAAAAAAGCGTTTGAGAATTATACAAATAAAAAAGACCGCTCTCCAGATCCTTGATCTGGGGCGGTCCTCGCTTGCTGATCTATTTACCTCTTTTGCAAGACCTTTTTATTCGGATCTTGCTTTATATTTTTTACTTAGGTTATCTTCGTTTTTATATATTCTTAATACGGTTCTAGTCGGGCCTTTGTTGTTTAAAAATTTATTGTTAACAGTAATTTAACTATGAACAGTCTTAATCAAAATATCAACATTGACGAATTTCAAAAAGCTTATGATACGCTAAATCCTGAGCAAAAAACGGCTGTTGATAAGGTTTACGGCCCAGTCATGGTGGTGGCTGGCCCGGGTACTGGTAAGACGCAATTATTGGCGGTGAGGGTTTGTAATATTTTGAAACAAACTGATTTACAAGCCAGCAATATTCTTTGTTTGACGTATACAGATGCTGGTTGCACGGCCATGCGAAATAGGCTCATTACTTTTATGGGCACTGATGCTTATAAAGTGGGCATATACACTTACCACGCTTTTTGTAATCTCATCATCAGAGAAAACCCAGAGCTTTTCAACGCTTATCGGGAATTGTCCAACGCTTCTGATTTGGAAATTATGGAAGTTCTGACTGAACTCATAGATGGACTTCCTCTCGAACATCCACTAGCAAGAAATGCAGGTGATAATTATTATGACCGTCCCAGATTCAAAACCTTGTTTAGTGTAATGAAGCGAGAGGGTTGGAGTCATGATCACATCGCAGACAAAATAGAACAATACAAGGAGGAACTTTACCAAGATGTTGATTACATCTATAAAAAGGGAGAGAAAAAGGGTGCTCCAATGGAAGACAAAATCCAGAAAGAACTCAGTAAATATGAGTTTGTCAAAGAGGGAAGTAAGTTGTTAGGGCAATACAATGAACTTCTGGCTAAAAGGGATCGATTGGATTTTGATGATTCTATCATATGGGTGCTCAAAAAGTTGAAAGAAAGGCCTGATGTATTAGCTCAATATCAAGAGCGTTTTCAATTTATTTTGGCAGATGAGTATCAGGATACCAATGGTAGTCAGAATGAATTGCTGTTCACCTTGGCAAAAAATGAATTTGACCCACAGCCCAATCTATTTGTAGTAGGCGACGATGATCAATCTATCTATCGGTTTCAGGGAGCCAATATGGACAACATTGTTTTGTTCATGAAAGAATTTGAACCTGATGTGATTGTCTTGCAAAATAATTATAGGAGTCACCAAGCCATTTTGGACAAAGCTACTTTATTGATCAATAACAATCGTGAACGACTTACCCATAAATATCCCGATTTGGTAAAACAGTTGAAGGAAAGTCGCAAAAGTAATCAAGGTGGTAGTCCTGTTTTTCTGCCGTATGCAAATATGGCCAATCAGCAATGTGGAGTTACTAAATTGGTGAAAGATTTGTCTTCAAAAGGGGTGAAATACAATGAAATTGCGATCATTTACCGCAAACACAAAGAGGCAGAAAATCTGTTGAAGTATTTTTCTCTAGAAGGAATTCCAGTGAGTATCAAGAAAAAAATAAATATTCTGAAGCTCAATGAAATCAAAAGAATACTCACATTGCTGCGATACATTGATCAAGAGTATCGGGAAGTGAATAGTCAAAATGCCCAATTATTTGAGATTTTACATTATGACTTCTGGGGCCTTTCGGCAAAAGATATTGGCAAAATTGCGTTATTAGCTTCTGCGAATACCGACGAATCCTCAGATGATTTGATCTGGAGAGATGTGATTTCTAATGAGAACAAATTGCAAAAGTTTGGAATTCTTCACGCTGAATTATTCATTCACACCTCGCAAATTCTTGAAGGGCTCATCAATGATTATAAAAATGTGACTCCACAGGTTTTGTTTGAAAAGCTTCTGACCAACACAGGCATGCTCAACCATTTTTTAGCATCGCCCGATAAGATTTGGATGTTGCAAGTGGTCAACACCCTGTTTGAATTCATCAAATCCGAAACTTCTAAAACCGAAGGTTTGGGTATAGATGAAATCTTGAGCATTTTGGATAAAATGGAAGAAATGGGCATTGATATGTCTATCAACTACCTCAAAACAAACAATGAAGGCATCAATTTTTTGACTGCTCACGGATCCAAAGGTTTGGAATTTGACCACGTCATCATCATCAATGCAGATGAAAAAACGTGGATTGATGATCGAGGCGCACGGGTAAAATTTCCACCCAATATGCTTTTTGGAGCAGGAGATGCTACGGAGGAAGATGATCGAAGGCTATTTTATGTTTCTTTGACGCGTGCAAGAAACAATGCATACATTACTTTTTCACATCTTTCTGAGACAGAAAAAGAGCAACAAGCCTCTCGATTTATTACAGAGATGGAGTATAATGTTTTGATTCCACCCATTACAAACACAGATGAAGATTTGATCAATTTCTCAAGTACATTAATGAAATATGATCAGGGTCAGGTTTCTTTAATAGAGCACAAACTCATTGATCGGGTTTTGGAAAACATGCAGATGAATGCCACGGGTATCACCAAGTATCTGAATTGTCCACGCACTTTTTATTTTGAAAATATTCTCAGGGTTCCCATGGCCAGGACCAAAAATCTGGGATTTGGAAATGCCATCCATTATGCCATGGAAATGTTTTACAGGAATATGGTAGCAAGTCCTTCCCTAGAAATAGGTTCATTGGAGTCATTGCAGGAATTATTTAAAAAGGGCATGCGTAAATTTCATGCACATTTTACAAAACTTGAAGCAGAACGGGCACTTTACACTGGGTTGAATATCTTGACCTTCTATTATAATAATACCATTCAGAGTTGGACTAAACCGCGCACCTTAAAAGCTGAACTCAATATAAAAGGGCATATCAAAGACATTCCTGTTTCAGGAATTTTGGATAGGGTAGATGTGTACGATGACCACATGACCATTGTTGATTATAAAACAGGCAATAGAAATGGAGAGTCTGAAAAATTTAAAAAAGGGGAAGATCTAACGAACGGCGGCGATTATTGGAGACAAGGAGTTTTCTATCAATTGCTCATAAAATTGGAACCCAATTTACAATCCAAATTACAAACAGTAATTTTTGAATTATTAGAACAATATGAACCCGACAAGGCTAAGGTCAGGCGTGTTGAAGTGGATGGAACTGACCAGGATTTGGTGATTGCCCAATTGGAATATGTTTACGAAAAAATAAAAAATCACGAGTTTGATGAGGGCTGCAATGATGAAAGATGTAAGTGGTGTGCTTTTGTCAATAGTCATATGACTAAGCCTTTAATTCCGTCTGACAGTGTAGAGGAAACAGATTCTGAAATGATGTATGGGGAGTAGGAGGAGAGACGAAAGATGAAAGATGAGAGAAGAAAGAGGAAAGTAGGTTTGATATGGCATTTGTGAATTTGCTTCGAGCTACGAGTGCTACGAGTTGCGAGCCACGAGATTCCTTGGTTTGTAAAACCCAAAGGGTTTAATGTGCATAACTTAATGTGCGCCTCGGAATGTTTATTTGTTTATGGCTATATATATACCAAAATTCGTGAATTCGTGGCAATCAGCTGGTAGAAATCAGTAGTCAGTGATCAGTTTTGGAACTCAGAAGTTCAAATTAAAGCAATTCGTGAATTCGTGGCGATCAGCTGGCAGAGATCAGTGGTCTTTGTCTTTTTGCAACGAGCTACGAGCTACGAGATTCCTTGGTTTGTAAAACCCAAAGGGTTTAATGTGCCTAACCTCGTGTGAGCCTCGGAATGTTTATTTGTTTATGACTGTTTATATACCAAAATTCGTGAATTCGTGGCAATCAGGTGGTAGCGATCAGTGGGCAGTTTTAGAACTCAGAAGATCAAATTAAAGCAATTCGTGAATTCGTGGCAATCAGCGATCAGCTATCAGTTTTCTGTTGTTGAATGATGAGTGCTGAAAACTTAGGGTAATTTGTGGCTATACCTGAATTTTTATGAAACTATTTTTTAAAACCTATTTCTAGCTGTGCATCTGCTTTAGGCCTTGTCACCTTGATCACATTATCTGTTGATCCTTGGGCTAATAATTCTTTTTCAAATCTATCCAATGAGTTGCAATAGTTGAAGTAAGAATATTGGTAATCACTTTGTCCCATATTAGGGGTGTTAATTTGGGTTTTATTTAATTCATGTAAATTAATGGACTTATATTTTATACTAGCGGAACCATCAACTGTTTCTGCCTCCAAAATCAATCCTGGCAAACCCCAAAGTTTGAAAGGACCTGAGTCATATGGAATATCTGGACAGAACCAAACAATATAATTTCTGCCACCAAAGTCAGTCTTTGCTTTTACCAATTTCAAGCCATCACTATTCGTTTTGAACGAGTCTGTAACTTCCCATTTTATTTCTTTTAAAACATCATGTATGATGGCTTTGTAATTAAAGTTAACACTCACTTTTTGTTGAAACTTTTTATCAGCTTTATTTATATAAATTGGAAATCCAGCATTATCACTTGAATTTATAGTCAATGTTGAATGCATTATTTCTTCTGTTGAATTATTAATGGTAGACAAATGGACATAAATGGAAGAATCTTTTCCAAAAAATAGCATTGTTTCACCACAAAGATGCTTCTCTAGCGGGAGGTTGGAGTGGTATTGGTAGATTACTTCACCAACATACTGCCCATTCAAAACATTGATTAAGAGTAATAAAATTGTAGAAAAAAAATATTTGAGCTTCATTTTATTGCTTATTTAGTTATCTTCTTAAATGAGTCTTGGATTGTAATAATATATTGTGCTAAACCTATTTGGCTATTCCACTTTAAATTGAATTGGAATCCATTTATTTGTGGGGCTTGCAGTACTGATTAAAAATATATTATTAAGTGGTTGATCATCCATTTCAGAAAATGATTTGGTAATTTTACCTTCTTCATCTGAAACTAGCACTTTTGGAAAAGTAACTTTTTCTGTGACTTTTTCTATGCTAATGGCGGTATATTCTCCTGATATATTTACGTATTTGAGTACAGCTCCGGGCAAGGAAAATAATTTATTACCTGGTGCTATGGGGAGTGAGATTTCTTCTGTAAACCAAGCTATATTATTTTTGCAAACTGCTTTTGTGCACACCATGCCAATAATTTCTTGTTTTTCGTCCGTTATTTCCCACTGCCAGTTAGCAGTTTTGTCCAGACGGTCCGCCAAATCAACAAATAAACAAAGCCCATTTCTGTATCGACCATTGCAAGACAACCACTTTGATTCTTTAAAGTCTGTATAAATTTCTTGTGCTGCGAGGAAACTTCTAAACTTATCAGGGCAATTTTTAATAAAAATACTATCTAAAGTAAATTTAGTTTTTTGGCTATCGATCAACAAACTGTATCTTAATAAATAATCAGAAAATTTTAATGTTGGTACCTTTTCTAGAATAAAATCATTGTTTTGAATATGGTCAAATATTATCTTGATTGATTGACTTTTTGCAAAAGTTAATGTCATTATTAATAAGCAAAGGATTGAGAATTTTTTCATAATTAGTGGATTTATTGGGTAATTTTTCAAATTAAAGTAAGATGAGATTAATTATTAAACGCGAAGTTTTACATAATATTTTATAGTTTAAAGGTTATGGCAATTAATTTCTTTAATAGGTCTCTTCGTAGTTTCTTAAAATTATTTCAATCTCCAATGTCCATTTTCACTTTTCTCATTTGATACTAGAGTAGTAACTTTATTTCAATTTCTAAAAATTACAAAAATGGACGAATATGCATTGATCATGCGCCACATGGATGGACAAGAGGTTGCTTCACCAGAACAAATGGAAGCTTGGATGAAACAAACCATGGATTGGATTGGCGGCATTGCTGCCCTAAACAAGTTTGTAAGTGGTACAGGACTACCTTTTAAAAATGCGCATGTGGTACACTCAACTGGTCTGGTAACCAATGGCCCATTTGGTGATATCAAGGAAACAATTGGCGGTTTGATAGTTGTGAAAGCAGAATCAGTAGAAGAAGCAATAACATTTGCAAAGGGCAGTCCCGTTTTACAAGGCGAAGGCAATACGATTGAAGTTAGAAAAATTGCAAAATCGGACGGCACTCATTGATTGTGAAGCATGCAGCATCAAGAATTAATACCACACCTTTTTCGTACAGAGCATAGCAAGATCATTGCTGTGCTCTGTGCAAAATTTGGCTTTGATCAAATGGAAATTGCCGAAGATCTTGCAAGTGAAACTTTCGTTGCTGCCTTGGATACCTGGCCTTACAAGGGTATTCCTGAAAATCCATCAGCATGGCTATTTGCAGTAGCGAAAAACAAAGCCAAAAACCATTTTGCCCGAACTGTAAATCTTGAAACAAAGATTCTCCCGGAGTACAAAAATTTGATGGAAACAGATACGATTGCTCAAGATCCAATATTGACATCCGGTCAAATTGTGGATGCTCAATTGCAAATGATGTTTGCGGTCTGTCACCCAAGTTTAAGTGAAGAATCTCAAATTTGCTTAGCATTGCGAATACTATGTGGATTTGGTATAGATGAAATCTCCAATGCCTTGTTGAGTAATAAAGATACCATCACTAAGAGACTGTATAGGGCCAAGGAAAAGTTGAAGGATAACCGCATCAAATTGGAATTTCCCTCTGAAGAAGCCTGTCAATCTCGTTTAGATGGCGTGCTTACAACCTTATATTTATTGTACAATGAGGGTTATTATTCAGAAAGCAATGAAGCCATTTTGAGAGCAGATTTGTGTTTTGAAGCTATCAGGTTGATGCATATTTTGACCCAAAACCCCGCGACCAATGTCCCAAAAACCAATGCGTTGCTTGCATTGATGTATTTCCATTCTTCTAGGTTCAATGCGCGTAAAAATATGGGTGAAATGGTTTTGTATGCAGATCAAGATTCCAGTTTATGGGACCAAAACCTGATTTCCAAGGGGGCATTTCACCTTCATAAAGCGGCCGTGGGAAATGAATTGACTTCTTTTCATTTGGAAGCAATGATTGCCTATTGGTTTACAGTGTCCAATGAAAATGGAGAAAAATGGCAACGTATATTGGAGCTTTATGACCAATTACTTCATTTAAAAAATGTGCCGGTTGTAGCGCTGAATCGTTTGTTTGCTTTGTCAAAAGTAAAGGGGAAAATTGCTGCAATCAAGGAAGCAGAAAAATTAGACATTAGAGGTAATCCTTATTACCACGCCCTTTTGGGAGAATTATATCTGTCTGTAAACTCTGGTCTCGCAAAAGCTCATTTTGAAAAAGCGCTGTTTTATGCTAAGACACAGGCAGAAAAGGAAAGTATACGGCGGAAAATAACTTCTCTTGCCATCAACTAACACCCAGATTTAGCAGGCGGAAGCAGATTTAGCAGCCTTATTAGCTACACCTCCAATCAAGGTTCTATAGGCTTTAGCCTGTAGCGACTGGAAGGTTACTTACGGCTACTTTCACAATTCTGGCTACTAATGTATTAAAGCTTTCTTGTTGAAAGCGAACCACAAGAGTTAGCAGGCTAAAGCCCGCTTACCCTTTATTCTTCCTGCAGAAAACATGGGCAATGTTTGCTGAAAGCTAACCGCAAGATTTAGCAGGCTAAAGCTTACTTGGCTTTTTATGCTACCTTCTACAAACATGGAATTGAAGGCTTGTGCTTGCATTGTTTGAAAGCCCACTTTTTGATTCTTCCACGACTCTTACAACCTTATTAGTTTCAGCTCCAATCAAGGTTCTATAGGCTTTAGCCTGTAGCGACTGGAAGGCTCCTTACTGCTACTTTCACAATTCTGGCTACTAATTAATTAAAGCTTTTTTGCTGAAAGCTAACCACAAGAGTTAGCAGGCTAAAGCCCGGTTGCTTTTTATTCTACCTGCTGCAAACATGGGCAATGCTTGCTAAAAGCTAACCACAAGAGTTAGCAGGCTAAAGCCCGCTTACCCTTTATTCTACCTGCTGCAAACGTGGGCAATGCTTGCTGAAAGCTAACCACAAGATTTAGCAGGCTAAAGCCCGCTTACCCTTTATGCTACCTGCTGCAAACATGGGGCATATAGGCTTTTGCTACACCGTCTACTTGTTTTGTAATGTTAATTTGCCCCCAAACTATTGCACCTTAAATATTAATTGTCTATTTTTGAATTGAAAATACCTATAGAAAAATGTCTGACTTCACCAAGAGGCGATTGCCTCACATTTACAGGAAAGGCGCAACTTTTTTTATCACTTTCCGGCTCAAAGATTCATTATCGCAAGCGACTTTGAACGAACTGCGCGAAGAATATTCTAATAAAGCTAACAAGATATTTCATCCTGACCCCAACATTTTAGAATACCTTTTAGAAGAATTAAAAGAAAATATTTTTACAAAATTCCAACATCAATTGGATTGCAAACCATATGGTGAATGTATTTTAAAAGACCCAAAGTGCGCCGAAATATTGTACGAAAAAATATTGCAATACAATGCCAAATATTACGATTTAAAATGCTTTTGTATTATGCCAAATCATGTCCACATTCTTTTAAGAACATTAGAACCTTCTGGAGATAATGATGACAAGAATTATGTAAATATTGATAAAATTATGATGTTGATAAAAGGTGGAAGTTCTTATTTAATCAATAAAAAAATTGGTAAAACAGGACCACTTTGGACACAAGAATCTTATGACAAGATTATAAAAGATGAAACGGAATATGGGAATGTGTTTTATTATATTTTGAATAATCCAGTGAAAGCAAATTTAGACAAACGATATCAGTATGCGCCGTATATGTATAAGTATACGGATTTTGAATAGGTTGTTGGCTGGCGGAGCCAGCTCCAATGCCAATCTCATCCCAAATATGCGTATCTTACACCCCAACCCTTTACTTTGTCGGCTTCTGCTCCCATATCCATCACATCCATTTTCGAGCACAACCTTGCCTAGTTTCGGATTTATTTAAGATTAAACTAATTACATTGGAAAATGAGTCTATCATATTAGAACAGCATGTTCCTTTTGCCAAGAGTCTTTTTTGGCAACTCAATAGAGATTACTACCAAAATAATGGCATTGATGCCTGGCGCGAAGACGATGTGCCCAGTCATTTGACCACAAATTCAATGGTCGGTATGACTTATGCCAATTTGATTTTTGCATTTTTAAAAGATCTGGCATTTCACCAAAAATCGGAAGAAATTGTCTATTTTCTGGAATTGGGTGCTGGCCAAGGAAGATTGGCTTTTCATGTCCTCAAACACCTCACGGCATTGACGGAAAATTATGGCCAGCCACTTCCACCTTTCTGTTATATATTGAGTGACATTGTGGAAGAAAATCTAAACTTCTACCTGGATCACCCCCAATTTAAACCATATTTTGAGGCCGGCTTGCTGGATGTATGTTATTTTGATGGAGTGGTCACCAAAGCATTGAATCTTAAATTTAAGGAGCTAAAAATCGATGCTAAATGTCTAAAACAGCCATTGGTTGTGATTGCCAATTACTTTTTTGATTCTATTCCGAACGATTTATTTTTTATCGAAAACGGTGATGTTACCCCTTGCAGTGTGACTTTGACCACTGAAAAAATGGATGAACCAATTACCCATTTGAAAGACATCGATATTACCTATCAGAGAATGGAAGGTAAAATGCCTTTTTACGAAAACGAAGGTTTTAATGACCTCATTGATACATATACCAAAGAATTGTCGCATACTTTTTTGTTGTTTCCGCACATGGCTTTGCAATGTCTGCTCAATTTGGACGGATTGTCAGATCAGGGTCTTTTGTTAATTTCGATGGACAAAGGATTTCATGCAATGCAAGATTTAGACAAGTTTCCAGAACCTGAATTGATCACACATGGTAGTGCTTCACTTTGGGTAAACTATCATGCCTTGGCTTCCTTTTGTTTTCAGCTTGGCGGGAAAGCGTTACTTCCTCAAAATTCTTCATTCAATCTGGAATTGGTTTCACTTTTGATGACCAAAAAACATGAGCTATTTCCTGAAACCCAAATGGCTTACCATCATTTTGTAAATGTATTTGGACCCGACGATTTCAACACGTTGAAAAAATGGTCATTCAAACACATTGATACGATGACACTCAAAGAATGGATTGCCATATTGAGGTTGAGTGCTTATGATTCGGTCATGTTTATTGCCTTATTACCTCAGTTGAAACAATTGTATCCAGAAATCAGCATCCATGAGCGGCGACGAATTTCAGAAACATTCCACAAAACATGGGATATGTATTTTGCTTTGAATGAAAATTTTGATTTAGCTTTTGCCATGGCTGGGATATTTTATGACCTGGCTTATTATGAAGATGCCATCACTTTTTTCAACCATTCCATGAATCTTTTTGGAAGCAGAGCTGATGCCCTTTACAACATCGCATTGTGTCATTATCAATTAAGACAGGATATACAATTTGAATGCCTACTACTAGAAATTAAAAAAGAATTCCCCGACTTTACTAAAATCGGGGAATTGACAAAACTTGATCTTTCAGCAAAATAATGCTGTTATAATTCCATTTTTTTGAGTTGCTCTACCGCATAATTTGCTGCACGAGCAGTCAAAGCCATATAAGTCAGCGATGGATTGACACAAGATGAAGAAACCATACCCGAGCCATCTGTCACAAAAACATTTTTAGCCCCCCAAACTTGAGAATTGCTATTCAGCACTGAAGTTTTAGGATCTCTGCCCATTCTTGCACTACCCATTTCGTGGATACCAATACCTGGCGCTTTTTCTGTATTATGAAAGGTATAAATGTTTTTAACACCCGCTTTTTCCAACATTTCAGCAGCCTCGTCGACCATGGCTTTCTCATTTTCCATTCATTGTCTCCCCAGCCAGCATCAAAGTTGATGATCGGTAAACCCCATTGATCTTTTTTGTCAGTTAAGGTGAATCTATTGTTTGGATCCGGAAGTGTTTCACCAAAGCCTCCAAAATTGATGGTCCACGGCCCTGGTGCTGTTTGCGATTCTTTGAATGCAGCTCCAAATTCTTCTTCACTTTGCTCTCCTCTTCCACGAGCAGCACCACCTTGATATCCAAATCCACGCAAAAAGTCTCTTTTATCGTTGCCCCAATTCGTAAATCTTGGAATATAGATACCATTAGGCCTTCGGCCAAAATAATATTTGTCATCAAAGCCTTCCACAACACCGCCAGCTCCCGCTTCCAAGTGGTGATCCATCAAGTTTCTACCCAATTGATCGCTTTCATTACCCAAACCATTCGGATGCGTTTTTGAAGTAGATTGCATCATGATCCAAGCCGAATTGATCGAGCTTGCATTCAAGAAAATAACCTTTGCAAAATATTCTTTTTGTTCTTTGGTATTCTGATCGATAGTCCTTACTCCGGTAGCTTTGCCAGACTCATCATCAAAAATGACTTGATAAACGATTTGGTCATGAATCAAGGTGAGATTGCCAGTTTTTACTGCTGCAGGCAAGGTTGCTGCTTGCGTACTGAAATAAGCACCGTAAGGACAACCTCTACTACACCTGTTTCTGTATTGGCAAGTTCCTCTACCCAATGCCAAGTGCTCTTCTGTTGGAGCAGTCAAATGCGCTGCTCTACCAATAATCAATTTCCTTCCTGGGAAGTTTTTCTCTAATCCTTCTTTTACAAATTTCTCTGCACAATTGAGCTCCATTGCTGGTTGGAATACACTGTCTGGAAGTACGTCTAATTTTTCGTAAGAACCGCTAATTCCGGCAAATTTTTCCACATAAGCATACCAAGGTTCAAGGTCTTTATACCTCAAGGGCCAGTCAATACCTACGCCTTCCTCCAAGTTTGCTGTGAAATCCCTTTCATTCCATCGATAGGATTGTTTGCCCCACATCAAAGACCTACCACCCGTGTGATAACCACGGATCCAGTCACATCTACGAGTTTCCTCATATGGGTGATCCACATCTTTTTCAAATAAATGTCTGATTTCCTCATTGGCGGTATAACCTGTTCTTGTACCAGCCCAGTATTCTTCTTTCACTGCAGCTGTAGGCCTACCTCTATGCTCAAACTCCCATGAATCCATAGAAGCGGTTGTATATCCTGTGACGTGTTTGATCTCTCTACCACGTTCTATCATTGCTACTTTGAGCCCTTTTTCTGTTAATTCTTTTGCTGCCCAACCTCCAGATAACCCTGAACCAACTACAATGGCATCATAAGTTACCTCATCTTTTCCTTTACTTTGAAAATACATCGCTTGTTAATTTATATTTTGTGAAGAGGATTGGTTAAATGGCGTATGCTTTTTGGTCTGGTTTCAAATCGATACAAGCATCATATCTACCTGGAATTGGAACATAATCCAATGCTTTAGTAGACCCTGCTTCAGAGGTGAAATATCCAAAAAGGGTAAGTTCCTTGAGTAATTTGAAGAAAGGTGTAGGTACCTCAGCCACATCTTTTGCAATTTGGTTTTCCTTTACTGTACCAGTTTCTGAATCCACTACCTTTGCTTCCTGCTTTGCTGCATTTGCTTTTGCTTCGTCCTTTGCCATGGTACTCAATAATTTCATGACCTGATTTTTCTGGTCAGCAGTAAGGCTTACAAATTCACCACCCAATTTTTTGGCTTCTTCACTTGCAGTTTTTAATCCCTGCTGGAAATGAGCTTGCTGGATCGGCGAATAACAATCTTTAAGCATCAGTTCGATGAAAGGTCCAACACCTGCTTCTTTAGCACCCGGTGTATTTGTTTTTGGAATGATGACTTCTGCCAGTTCAGCGAGTAAGTTTTGATCACTGCTCGAAAGTGCAAAGACTTCGCTAGCGGTGGACGTGGAAGTAGCTGCAGGTTTACAGCCCTCTAATACGGCAAAAACTGTCGGTGCAGAGACTACTCCCCCCATCAGCCAAGCCACTTTCTGTAAAGCGTCTCTCCTGTTCAATTTTTAACGATTTATGATTTCAAGAATATTGACAATGGTAAAATGGGATTTTTCAACCCTGATAAGCACCTTACCTTAGTGTCAGTTTAACAATTTTGTAAATGTATCAGAAGATGCTGAAAAAGTCAAATGAAAACGAAATTTAATCTAGAAAATTGTTTTTTTGCGAAACTTCGAAACTGCTGAACTACTGAACTGCGAAATTGCAAACCTGCGAAATTGCTGAATTGCCCATTGCTGGCGTAGCCAATTGCCCTTTGCCCATTGCTGGCGCAGCCAATTGCCCATTGCCCATTGCTGGCGTAGCCAATTGCCAATTGCCCATTGCTGGCGCAGCCAAAATTGCCCATTGCAGGCGCAGCCAGATTGCCCATTGCCCATTGCTGGCGTAGCCAATTGCCCATTGCCATTGCTGGCGGGGGCCCACTCCCCAGCGGCGCAGCCCCATGCTACCACCGATTGCCACTTTTCACCTTTATTAAAGATAAAAATTCGGCCAGGAACACTATCCTTGACGGTCACTTCAAAAGATAAATCACCTGGAACAACCTTGTACCTGTCTGATTCACTTCCACTCAATCCAGCACCTTTTCGCCAGAACCAAGAGCCCCAACTAGCAATATTTACCTTGATAGTCTTGGGTGAAGTGATTTGAACACCGACGCTGTCAATTGTTGAAGTGAGATTGATTTCTGAAATATTGGTCATCTTTCCAGTATAACTTCCTTTGCCCAGCCAGTCCAAACTTTCGTTGAATGTGACACCGTCATTTCCATAATCGCGAAACAAATAAGCGCCGTTTAAATTTTCAGGAATGCATAGCAGGACCACTTCTTTATAGTCATAATAATCAAAGTCTTGGCACAAACGCTCGACAATAGTTCCGCATCTCGAGTCGTGCGGATCATCTTACTCAAGAAAAGCATTCAAAACCAAAAGAAAATCCAAACATAGGCGTAGGTTTTTTGAAGGCAATGAAGAATAAGGTCGTGAAGAATAAATACATATGTGGCGCTGCAAAGTAAGAATATCGATCATTTTCATACCAGCCAATCCAAACAAAAAACAAGTTTAAAATAGGTAAAAGACCAAAAACAAAGGCGACAACTGATGCAATTAATACCTGATTTAACTTTTTGTATTTTGTAGTTCGGTATAACATTGCAACCAAGAGACCAATTGCAAATAGAAAAGCCAAACTTTTCCATAATTCAGACAAGGTAGTGTACCAACTTTCTTTGTAAGTAAACTTCCAAAAATGGCTTAATAACAAGACTTTGGAAACGTATTTGGCGAACGTTGTTATCAAAAGCGTGGGCGATAATTTGAGGTGTTGCTCTGCTCCATAATGACCAATCCATGTACCGATGGACAACTTTGTAAGGATAAAATAAGCGACCAAGAGTACCACATAAATAGGAACCAAGCGGTACCAATATCCTGCAAGTTGTTTCACATCACCGCTTGCCCAAACTACGAGTGACAGATATATTAAAAAGATTGCTGGAGCAACCAAAGCCAGCTCTATCGTAAAAAGAGCAAGGATAAAAAACAAGAAGTGCAGATATAAAAATGGATTTTTCTTTGTCAGGTGATATCGGGTGAGGAAGTTGATGGCAAAGAAAACCAAACCTGTACATAACAAATAGTGAAAGCAGGCATCCCAGGTAATTGGTTCAATAGCATAGGGTGATAGCGCGGTAAAGATACCCGTAAATAAGGCGATCAAACCTGCATGTTCGGGATTTACTGCCTCCAAAATCAACCTGAAAGTGCGGTACACCAAATAACAAACAGAAGCGTGGGTCAAAATAAAAACCGTTCCCATCACCGCGACATTTTTGCCGATCAGTTTAAATAAAATAAAGTTGATCAGGTGAAAGAACTGGTGCATACCCGGATATCCAAAACAATTCCAGACATCACTGAAGTCGCTGTCCCTGTAACGATTGAGCCAACCCAAATAATCAGTGACGTAACCATAATCTTTTGTGCTTTGGAATGTCAAAAAACAAACCAATAAAAAGACAGGGTAAATCAAAAGTCGTAGTTGCATAATTTAATGTCCGTACAAAGGCAAATATAGAGTGAATCTTGCCCATCTGGTCATTTGCATGAGAGAAATTCCATTTTGATTTTGTTCGTGAAGGATCAAAAGCTACAAACCATTAACGGTAAAATGGATGAACGAAGTAACCAAGTAAAGACTATTGTACTTTTTTAATGTTTGGTAACAATCTATTAAAATATCAAAGCCCGTATATTTACTCCATTATCCAAAAGATAAAACAACATTATAAACACATGTTACAAATCCCTGGCCTCTTTATCATGGAAACACCCAATCGCGGAAAGGGTGTATTTGCCGGATTGCCCATTTCAGAAGGTGACAGCATCGAAGTATGCCACATCGTCAAGATTGCTAAAGCAGAAATTCCGATCATCCACAAAACAAGACTCCATGATTATTATTTTTTATGGGGTGAAGATTTGGAAGAAGCAGCACTCGCACTTGGTTTTGGTTCCTTGTACAACCACCAGTTATTCCCAAACGCCAACTTTTTCCTTGATCTTGAGAATGAAACGATAGACATTGTGGCGATCCGAGACATTGAACCGGGTGAGGAAATTACAATCAATTATCATGGAGAGCCTGGAGATGAGGGCGAGGTTTGGTTTGATGTTGGGTGAGTAAATACCAGCTTGATGCGTTTTTATAAGATAGAAATAGAAACATTATCGCATTTATACAGAAACAAAGCGGCAAAATATGGCAAAAAATAAAACCATTAATGTAAAAGGAATTGAAATTACAATTTTTCTAAATGAACAGTCTGAATATATTTCACTTACTGACATTGCCAGATACAAGGATATAGAAAGAACTGAAACGATTATCCAAAACTGGATTAGGAACCGGAACACAATAGAGTTGCTTGGTTTCTGGGAGCAATTATATAATCCCGATTTTAAACACATCGAATTCGAGGGGTTTAAAAACAAGCAGGTTTAAATAGTTTCGTATTAACACCAAAAAAATGGATTGAAACCACCCACGCTATAGGTATTTAGTTGACATTAAAATACTAATTTTAATTATGGCGAATTTGCCTTAATTAAAATCAGGCAGGATATTAATTTAGATTATGCCAACGAAGCCTTTATCCACCATAAAACCACCCCCTTATTTCCCCCTTCTTCCGTCTTGCAATCGCAATCTCCAACCCATTTTTCAAAACAATAAAATCCTCCTTGATCGCATCCATGTGATACCTGTTGACCAGGTACGATCGATGGCTCCTAAAAAACCCTTTATCAGTGAGGATGTCTTCAAAATAGGCCAGATTTTTGGAAGATAATTCACGAGAGCCGTTTGATAAATAAATGTAACTGTAATTGCGCTCACCTTCAATGTGGGTAATTTGTTTCAATGGCAATCTCAATGTTCCATTATGTGTGGGCAAAACCAGTTTTTGATTTTCGACAGATTGGGATTCCAGATTAGACAAGGCGTGTTTCACTTCCATTACATTATTTGCCGTCTTTCTAATTCGTTTGATTGCTTCATCCAATTCACTTTCTTGGATGGGCTAACCAAATAATCTAATGCGTTGAATCGAAATGCCTTGATGGCATAATCACTGTGAGCTGTGGTAAAAATGGTTTGGAAATGGATATCATCTAATTGCTGAAGAAGTTCAAAACCGGTCATGTCGGGTAATTCAATATCCAGGAAAACAATGTTGGGTTTTAGGGAGGTAATGAGTGCTAAAGCTTCTTTACCCGTTTTCGCAATTCCTAAAACAGAAACGTCCGCTATACATAATACCAGTTGCCCATAAAGGTCAAAGCCATACTCTTCACTTAGCGCCTTCAATATTCATTAGGATTGTGTTTCAGTACTTCGCCTTTGAGTGATTTGTCAAAAAAAAATTATCCGTACAACCAACTTAACTCTAAACATTTTTTGACATGACATTTTTCTCTTTATTCTTTTTATTGGTCAGCAGTCATGAAATACACCATTTATTAGTAACCGCCTTGGATTGGATTTAATAGATCCACCATGATAAACCACGAATGCATGAAAAGAATGATCTGGATCATCTACATCAATTACAAAAATCATTCTTGACTTTAAGAAACATTTTCTTAGATTTACCTCACTGTAAACTTCATAATCGTTGGCCAATTAAGATCATTGTGAATATTTATAAGCACCAATTATAGCACAATGAATTGATCAGGCTTTGATCCAAATCATATTAAATAGCATACATGAATGATATAAAGACCTTGTCGCCAGCATATTTCGCTTTGGTAATGGCTACAGGAATCATCTCCATTGCAGCATTTCTTTTGGGCTACAACGGCCATGGTCTTGCTCTATCTCAATGCTATCCAATACATCATTTTATGCGTTTTATACTTTATTAGATTTGTCAGGTTTAGGACTTGGTTTATAAATGACTTTAAGAATACGGCAACCAATCCTGGGTTCCTGACATTTGTTGCGGGTACTTGCGTGCTTGGGAATCAATTTTATTTGCTGAAAGGCTATCATGTTCTGTCCTCAATATTGTTAATTACAGGTTTGCTTTTTTGGGTATTCCTGATATATGCAGCATTCCTTATCATTACGATAAAGAGCCATAAGCTGCCGATTGAAAAAGCCATTAGTGGAATCTGGCTGCTTTTTGTAGTTTCTACTCAATCTGTAAGCATTCTCATTGCCAATTTAGCCAAAGACTTACCTATACCTCCGGAAATAAGTTTGTTTACCTCCCTTTTTCTTTTCTTATGCGGTTGCCGCTGTACATCATATTGATTACGCTCATTGTGCATCGTTTGTCATTTTTCAATGTTGAAGCAGAGCAATTTGCTCCTCCCTACTGGATAAATATGGGAGCTGTAGCCATTTCAACTTTAGCTGGCTCTACGCTCATTCTATCTGCTGAAAAATGGGCCTTTCTTGGTTCAATTTTACCCTTCCTAAAAGGATTCACTTTATTTTATTGGTCCACAGGCACCTGGTGGATTCCATTGATCCTTTTATTGGGAGCCTGGAGGCATTTGGTTAGACTTTTGCCACTTAAATATCATCCGCAATATTGGGGCATGGTGTTTCCCCTCGGCATGTATACCACTTGCACCTTACAATTGGCAAAGGCTTTGGATCTGAATTTTTTAAAAATTATCCCATCAATTTTTATATTTATATCAATATTTGTTTGGCTGGTTGTTTTTGGTGGCATGATATATTCCATAGTCAGAAGCTTACGTAACTATGGCATTAAAGCATCTGTTGATAATTAACCTTAGTAAATAGGACCATGATAAGATTCTTTAAAGATTTAAATGGCAAGGCCGTCATTGTTTCAACAGGTGTTACCCTGATACTTCTGTTTTTCATTTTTTTGGGATCACGTGATTTACAAAATTTTGATGCTGCTTTGATTACATACTTTTTTGGAACAATATTCGCTGTATTTGGCATCACCTACCGATATGCAGTCTGGGTTGCAACGCCCACCTACCTGGATGTACTTTAAAAGAGGCTTCCAGCTGTTTTTTAAAGGAAGAGTTTTGTACTATTTTTTTCAGGTGATCAAAAAGTCTGTGGTCAATATAGGATTACAAAAGTTTATATATCCGAGAAGCAAATATCGTTGGTTGGCTCATTTTTTTATTGCATTTGGCTGCACAATGGCCTTTGCAATCACCATACCACTTACCTTTTGGATGGATTCACTTCACTCTTGCACCTGATACCATTGAAATTTATGAGGCTCATTTTTTTGGTTTCAAAGTATTTGAGTTTCCTTTAGGAGGCATGGTTGCGCTTCTTACTTTTCATGCACTCGACTGGTCCTCATATCTTGTAATCTTTGGCAGCCTCTATTTTCTAAGACGAAGACTGACACATCCCGGGCTTATTGCTACTCAGACTTTTGAGCGTGATCTGTTACCCCTTATTCTGCTCATCATCATTTCTGTTACAGGCTTAGGGCTGACCTATTCCTATCAATTTATGGAAGGATTGGCTTTTGATTTTCTTGCAGTGACACATGCTATTTCAGTAATCATATTCCTCATTTGGATTCCCTTTGGGAAATTTTTCCACATCATTCAGCGACCTGCGCAGATTGGTGCGCACATCTATCGTGAAGAAGGTGAAAGGCTTGGAATGGCAATATGCCCCCACACAGGTAATGAATTTGACACTCAGCTGCATGTGAATGATCTCAAGATCGTCACCAAAGAGTTGGGCTTTAATTTTGATAAACCAGACGGGACTTCACATTTGGACCTGAGCCCTGAGGGTAAACGATCGCTGCTGGCTAAAGCTCATCTTCAAGCCAGACTGGATAGTGGTAAAATGTTTGGATAGCAATAAATTAATATGGCAAAACTACCGATAGAAACAGAAAAAATCATTGAGCAATATGGCCCATCTTTAAACTTTCCTCCAAAGGATGGATACCCGGGTCGCGACGAACCAGACAAGGTAATAAATACGCATTGTTGTTTTTGTGGCATGCAATGTGGCATCAAACTGCTTGTGAAAGAGAACAAAGTGGTTGGCTTTGATCCCTGGATGGAATTTCCTTTTAATGAAGGACGGCTTTGTCCAAAAGGAGTGCAGCGATATCTTCAAAACAATCATCCAGACAGACTACTGACGCCAATACAGCGCATTGAAGGTAAAGGATTCTCTCCCATATCATGGGACCATGCCTTAAGCCATACCGTCTCCGAGATTCAAAGAATTCAATCTGCATATGGCAATGATGCTTTTCAATGTTATCAGGCGTATCATTAACCAATGAAAAAGTTATCTTATAGGGAAATTTGCAAGAGTTGCCCTCAAAACAGCCAATCTAGACTATAATGGCAGGCTTTGTATGGTAAGTGCCGGCGCTGGAAACAAAAAAGCTTTCGGATTGGACAGAGGTTCCAACAATTATTCAGACCTTGAATATGCAGAAGTAATTATCGTAGCCGGCGCAAATGTAAGCGAAACATTTCCAACGCTTACACACTGGATCTGGAAAGCGCGTGACAGAGGAGCGAAACTTATAGTAATAGATCCGCGCGTCATCCCGCTTGCCCGTACCGCAGATTTACACCTTGACGTGAAACCCGGAACTGATTCTGCTTTGTATGGTGCAATGTTGAATTATTTGCATGAAAAAGATTTGCTTGATCATGATTTTATCAACAATCACACTTCAGGTTTTGAGGAAACATTGGCTGCTGTAAAAACTCATACCCTCAGTTGGGCAGAACAAGTCACTGGAATACAAAAAGAAAAAATACAACAAGCTGCGGAATGGTGGGGAAAGGCGAAGACAAGTTTTTTACTACATGCCCGGGGTATAGAGCATCATTCAAAAGGAGTAGACAATGTTGTTGGCTGTATCAATCTGGTGCTTGCAACGGGTCGCATTGGCAAACCATATTGCGGCTATGCCACCATTACAGGTCAGGGAAATGGACAAGGTGGACGAGAGCATGGTCATAAATGCGATCAGCTGCCAGGAAATCGGGACATTACCAACCCGGAACATCGCAAATACATTGCTGATGTTTGGGGAATTGAAGAAAAAGATTTACCAGGCAAAGGCTTATCTGCCTATGAAATCATTGAGGCGATACACAGGGGCGAAATTAAAGGTTTGTTGACCATTTGTTTCAACCCATTGGTTTCTCTGCCAAATAGTAATTATGTTAGGGAGGCTTTGGAAAAACTAGAGTATTATGTGGCCATAGACTTCTTTTTGAATGAAACTGCCCGGCATGCTGACCTTGTCCTGGCAGGATCTCTGCAAGAAGAGGAGGAAGGAACAACAACCTCAGCTGAAGGACGCGTGATCAAAATCAACAAGGCGATTGACCCACCTGGAGACGCAAAAACAGATACATCCATCATTCTGGAACTTGCTTCACGACTTGGTGCAAAAGACAAGTTCACTTATGAAAACAGTGAGGCTATCTTCAATGAGCTGAGAGTCGCGTCCAAAGGCGGCACAGCTGATTACTATGGAATTACCTACCAGCGCATTGTCGAGAATATGGGTATGTTTTGGCCCTGTCCAAGTCTGGATCACCCAGGAACTCCAAGATTATGGGAGGATCGAAAATTCAAGACGCCGGATGGGAAAGCTCACTTTAACCCAGCACCATACAGACCTCCGGGAGAAGTCACAGATAATGAATATCCTGTTGTTTTAACAACTGGGCGAGTTGTGTCTCAATATTTAAGTGGCACTCAAACAAGACGAATAGGAAAACTTGTTGGACAATATCCAGAACCACAATTGGAAATCCACCCGGAATTGGCCTTGAAATTTGGCATTGAACAACGAGAGGTTGTGAAGGTGAGCACCAGACGGGGAGAAGGATTATTTCCGGCGAACATCGTAGATACCATTAGAAAAGATACCGTTTTTATTCCTTATCATTGGCCAGGTAAACTATCAGCAAATCTATTAACACCAGGGACATTGGATCCGGTTTCTAAAATACCAGAATTCAAAGTTTGTGCGTGTAAATTAGAGCCCCAGGGACATATTGCTCCGCCTGCCGAAAAATCGTCCGCTTTCAAAAGTAGTTAATATATGCGTGAAGAAAATGTTTCGAATGTGAATATGGAGTTTTTTGTTGACATGCAACGATGCATCGGTTGCAAGGCCTGCGAGATGGCGTGCGCGGAGTGTGAAACAAACGGGCATGAAAGCATGATTCATGTCAATTATGTGGATCGGGCTCACACCATCCAAACAACAGTGCAAGTCTGTATGCATTGTGAGGACCCTGTATGCGCAAACGTTTGTCCGGCAGACGCCATTTCTAAAGATGAATTTGGCATAGTGCATACCGCCAATTCTGAAAGGTGCATTGGATGCTCAAATTGTGTTCAAGCTTGTCCTTTTGGAGTTCCCAAAAAACAAGAATCTTATGACCTGATGATGAAATGCAACATGTGTTTTGACCGAACCAGCATTGGAAAGAAACCAATGTGTGCAACCGTATGCCCCAGTGGAGCCCTGTATTTTGGTACGCGCGAAGAAATAGCAGAGATGCGCCCCAACAGTACCCCAGTTAAAAGATTTGTATTTGGAGAAGAAATTGTCAATACAAAAGTAAACCTGATGATGCCAAAGGGCAGCACAGAATTAAAAGTATTTTGAATATTATACCATGGCCAGCAAAGAAGAAAATAATAAAAAAAAGTGGAAACAAGACTTTCCTTATCACAAACAAAATTCTGATTTGGTCAATCGGAGAGAGTTTGCAAAAATGCTCACATTTGTTTCCGGTGGCTTGACTTTCGGAACTGGTTTAGTAGCCGCAAAGGCCAATTTATTTCCAAAAAAGAAAGTTGTGGGTGAGCATTTGATTTGTGCAAAAAGTGAGGTGCCTATTGGAGGTACACGGTCTTTTACCTTGAAAGACAGCGATATCCCTTATATCCTCGTGCACCTGGAAAATGGAACTTTCCGTGCATATGAACAAAAATGTACTCATCTTTCATGTTCTGTATATTATGAGCCGGGTACAGGCCACATCATCTGTCCATGTCATAAGGGAGTTTTTGATGCCAATGACGGTGCTGTATTGGCTGGTCCACCACCCCGTAAACTCCCCAAATTGAGCGTCATAGAAAGGGATGGCTCTATTTATATAGCAGCGGAGGAAGAAAAATCAACAATTTAATTTTTACCGACATAATTATGGGAACATTCAGAACCAATCAAAACAATGCCAATATTCACAAGCTGAATACTTTAATTTCTACTGTAATTGTGATTTTCCTACTGAATTTAAGTCTTCAGATATGGCTTCTTTATACAGCGCTTAATTACGCACTTGAAGATAATGCACAGATTGCCACCATTGCTTTTATTGGCTCACTGGTAATTTTTATCATTTGCCTGGGTTTCCTTTATTATCTTCCAACCGGAAAACCTGCTGAGAATGATCACTGATACAAAGATCATCTTCCTTTTCAAATTGGATAAAACAGATGACCATCTAAAAAATCGGATTGGATATAAACTTCCGGTCCGTAAGCGTGTGTAAAAAGTCCTTGAGGTCATCCACGTCTGCGTCTTCAAGTTGTATTTTCATTGACCCATTCACCATAAGCCTGGTGTCCAGACTTGGAGATGGCCTGATCCCAAACCGATAATGGTCAATGACCTCATCTATGGTTTTGAATCGTCCGTCGTGCATATAAGGTCCGGTGAGCATGATGTTCCTGAGACTGGGCACTTTAAACTTGCCCAAATCTTCAGATGTTTCTGAAATCAAAGACCTGCCGATATCAGTAAAAACACTGTCAAGGCCATTGTTGATGAACTTGTTGTTGGTAAGAAGGGCGCCTGAATGGCAAGTAGCACAATTTTTGTCAAACAGTGCCTTTCCCCTTTGTTCCTTAGCCGTAAATACAGCTTCACCCCGCATCACCATATCAAATCTGGACTGGTCAGACACCAGGAGCAGCATATACTGGGACATGGCTTTCAGCAAAAAAGGAGCAGTGATGCTGTCTGATTCTGGACAGGCCGTTACCAATGATCCATCTATCAATCTGTCAAAGGTAAGTATCCAATCTACAATGGACGGAGTTGTACAACCATTATACTATTATAAATCCACAGCCAAAAAAAACAAACCGCTGGTCGTACAACTGCATTCATGGAGTTATTCCGCAGATTCATTGAAGACAGTAGGCCTCGATTTTGAAGCCATTTCTAAATTTAGCTATTGAAAAATTAGAAGTAGACCCTTTGGCTTTTGGAGAATGCGGTACAGAAGGTGCAATCATGGAGGCCATTCTCAAAATTGATGCTGACTTTTGGATAAGCAATAAAGCGCACTGGTTAATCATAAAAGGAATACTGGAGAAACATAGTACATTCTGGACTTTTAAAAATCAAGATAACTTTGAAAGTACGAATCCTAATTGACCAAAGTAAGTGCAATATTTTGGGCTAAAGCCCGAGGTGGGGAGCTCTCAATACCACAGGCTAAAGCCAGTGGTAAATGATAGAAAAGGATTACAACAAACAATAACAGTTGACATTAACACACGTGGCTCGAAGCTCGAAGCAAGAACACCTATCTCATCAAAAAGCTGAAAACTGACCTCTGAAAACTGATCACTGAAAACTGATCACTGAAAACTGACCACTGAAAACCGATTACAATCTTTTATCTTTAACAATTTTATTTTTGGAAATTTTTTGCTCGTGGCTCGAAGCTCGCGGCAAAAGACAAGAGTACCCCACATAAATTCACATCATGATTAAAAAATTTAGCTTAATGATCGCTGCAATGATCTTGCTCTCTTGTCAAAAACAACCAAGAGAAAGTGATGTACTTTATAAATCTGATGCCTTTACATTATTTAAAAACAAAGTAGTACAAGGCGACAATTTAGCAGAAGTTGTATCACCTACACACCTCAAATCAAATTATAGAAGTCCTGCAAGTACAACTTTTTCGAACTTGATAAAATTCAAGTTTTCCATCAATGAAAAGGATAATGAACTCGCACCTGGAGTGGATCATTGGGTGATTATTGACAAAGATCAAACGGAGTCCAATTTGATCAAGTTTGGTGAAACACCGCAACCGACTCCTGAGAATCCCGGGACTTATTTGCCAACTAATCATAAATATACCTTCAAAGTGGACATGTCTTCCGTTTTAGAACAATTTGAAAAGCAAGGATATTACCAAGCTTATGATGGCTCTAAAGTGGCTAAGGCAGATTTTAAAGGCTTTTATGTCGCGGGAGGTTCTGACCCATTGTCCTGGGATTTTGTGAATTTGGGAAATAAAGGATTGAAGTTAGAACCAACTAAAGATGCGAATATTTACAGCTTGACAGTTACTTTCAATCCTTACAATGATGCAGATGCGCAAGCTAAAGAATGGCAATTGTCTGAAGATATTTCTAGCCGGCCAAAATATACCTCTGATCAACCCATCGTTGATGCCTTATTTAATTTATCATTGGAAGAAGCGATCCAGAATATTGAAGCTGACAGTACTTTGAGAACAGGGGCAAAATGGGGTGGAGTTTGGACGCGTGATGTGAGTTATTCTATTTTATTGACCTTTGCCTACCACGAACCCGAGGTCGCAAAAATTAGCTTACGCAAAAAAGTGAAGCGTGGAAGAATCATTCAAGACACAGGTTCTGGTGGTGCATGGCCAGTATCTTCGGATAGGACAACTTGGTGTTTGGCGGCATGGGAAATCTACAAAGCTACAGGCGATAAGGCTTGGTTAGACGAAGTTTATCCAATCATTAAGAATAGTTTGGAGGACGATTACAAAACTATTTATGATGCTAAATTTGGTCTGTATTCTGGGGAATCTTCGTTTTTGGATTGGCGAGAACAAACCTATCCCAAATGGATGGACAATCGAGATATTTATGGATCTCACAATTTGGGAACAAATGTCGTGCATTATCAGGCACACCGGATTTTGGCTGAAATGGCGAAACTCAAAGGTGAAGATGGAAAGATTTACAACGATAGAGCTGACGCTATAAAAAGGGGCATCAACGAATATTTCTGGATGAAAAACAAAGGTTATTATGGGCAATATTTATACGGCCGCTCAGATTTGATTTTGTCGCCACGATATGAGGCATTGGGCGAGGCGCTGGCAATTTTGTTCGATGTTGCTGACGATGAAAAAGCGGCTTCTATTATTTCTAAATCTCCCTTGACGGCATTTGGAGTTACTTGTATTTATCCACAAATTCCGGGCATTCCGCCCTATCACAACAACGGTATTTGGCCATTCGTGCAATCTTATTGGAATTGGGCAGCAGCAAAAACGGGCAACGAGGAAGTTTTAAATCATGGTTTGGCGAGCGTTTACCGTGCATCTGCCTTGTTTTTGACAAATTATGAAAACATGGTTGCTCAAACTGGCGATTTTTTGGGAACAGAAATTAATTCACACAGAATGTTGTGGAGCATGGCTGGCAATATGGCTATGGTTTATCGGATTTTTATGGGTTTGGAATTTCAAAATGATGGTTTGTATTTTAATCCTGTATGTCCAAAAGTTTATGGAGGTACCAAAAATTTATCCAATTACAAATATCGAAATGCCATTTTAAACATTACGGTCAAAGGTCATGGAACAGAAATCAAAAAGGTAACCATCAATGGCAAAGAATCAAAAGCTGCTTTTATTCCAAAAGACGCTGTGGGAAACCAAGAAATCATCATCGAATTGGCAAATAATGAGTTTCCGAATGCTGGTTTGAATATGATGGATAATCACTTTTCACTACCAACCGTTTTAGCTAAAAAAGAAGGTGTCATTTTAAACTGGCAAGCCATTAAAGATGCAAAGGAGTTTCGCATTTATAAAAATGGAAAATTGCTGAAAACCACAATTGAAACTTCATTTATAACGGCTGATGAAAATTACGCTTCTTACATGGTATCTGCTGTTGACGATTTAGGTTATGAAGGATTTGCAAGCGAACCAATTGTATTCGCAAAAAATGAAATCAAAATTGAATTAGAAAACATTGCTAACCCATCCAAACTACCTTATACTAATTTTTCGGGCAAAGGTTTTGTGGAAATATCACTTTCAAATAATAAAGAGATTGCCATAAAAGTTGAAGTTGAAAAAGAGGGGGATTATATTTTGGATTTTAAATATTCCAATGGCAATGGACCTTGGAATACCGATAATAAATGTGCGATTCGCAGTTTAACAGTAAATGGTCTGTACGAAGGTGTGATGGTCTTTCCTCAAAGGGGACAAAATGAATGGTCAGACTGGGGTTTTTCAAATGCTCGAAAAGTACATTTAATTGCAGGGGTTAATACGGTAAAACTTCATTTCGAGGATTGGAATAATAACATGAATGTGGACGTAAATACGGCCATGTTGGATTATTTGAGGGTAATAAAAATTTGATACAGCTGAATAGATAATTTATTATCAACCTTAGGTAATGGTTATTAATTAACACTTTTCAAAATCTCAAACATCAAAAATTAGTTTAACTTTGATAACTAAATTATTTAAAATGGCCAAACAAGTATTTCTCAATTTTGCAGTAAAAGACGTTCAAAAATCTATGGACTTTTATACTGCTCTAGGTTTTACAAATAATCCCCAATTTTCGGATGATTCAGGCAAATGTATGGTATGGAGTGAACACATTTATGTCATGTTATTGAATCATGAGAAATTTGCAAGCTTCGCAACTAAACCTATTGCAGATACTAAATCAAGTGTGGCTGGATTGTTTGCATTATCAGTCGAAAGCGCTGAAGAAGTGAGTACCATCATGGAAAATGGACTAAAGGCTGGAGGTATAGAACCATGTGAAATGAGAGACTATGGTTTTATGCAACAACGAACCATTGAGGATTTTGATGGACACACTTGGGAAATTTTCTACATGGATTTGTCAAAAATGCCCACTGAACCAGCTGGTGAATAATTAACTGACCTCCGCATTGCTTAAAATCAAATGAGCAATCAATTTGGTGATTGGAACAATTTCAAATTTTTTTGACAATACTGATCGTAAGATTCAAGTAGTGAATAAATAAAGCGTTGATATGTCAAACATCGATTTAATCATAGAAGAAAGAGCAACTGAAATTGGTAATTTTTTGGTGGGAAGACTCCTCCCATTTCGTCAAAAGCGCATGGTTGGTCCGTTTATTTACATTGACCACATGGGGCCAGTAAAATTGAATGAACGCAATAATTTTGATATTTTACCTCATCCACATATTGGTCTTTCTACGCTGACATTTTTATTTGAAGGAAGTATTATGCACCGCGATTCCATAGGCAGTGCGGTAGAAATAAAGCCGGGGGCCGTGAATTTGATGACAGCAGGAAAGGGAATCGTACACAGTGAACGAAGTCCAGAACACCTTCATGATTCTGAGACATACTTACATGGTCTGCAAATTTGGATTGCATTGCCTAAACATCTGGAGCAAATGAATCCAGAATTTTTTCATACTTCTGCGGATGAAATTCCAACGTGGGAACAAGATGATGTCCAGTTTAAATTAATTGCTGGTGAAGCATTTGGCCGCAAATCTGCAGTCCCGGTTTATAGTAAACTTTACATGATTGAGATAAAAAGTAAAACGGAAAGGCAACTGACAATTGGTGAGCATTTATATGGTGAATCTGGCCTCTACATTTTGGAAGGGGGCGTTGAAAGCGATGGAAATGTGTACGAATCCAAACAAATGTTGGTGACCAAAGAAAGTCAATTATGCGCATTTACCATCCAAGCAGACAGTACCATTTATATATTTGGTGGTGAGCCATTTGCTGAAGAACGTTTTATTGACTGGAACTTTGTTGCGACAAGTAAAACATTAATTGATGATGCAAAGCAAAAATGGAAGGATCAAAAATTTGAGAAAGTAGTGGGTGACGAGACTGAATTTATACCTTACCCTACATTTCCTAAAAAGTAAATTGCTTTGAAGATGGGGAAGAATTATATTGAAATTGGCATTTTTAAAATTACTTCATGCCACAACGGAAAATTAATTGAAAGTAAGGAACATTCATAAAAGAATTATAGACCGACCAATCTCAGAAATTGGACCATTGCTTCATACTTTGGCGACAGATAATGACCAAATTATTGCTACCGACAAATGGCCAAAAATGAAATTGGACAATGGTTTACAAATTGGTTCAAAAGGAGGCCATGGGCCAATTAGATATTTCATTGCCGATTTAGAGCTCAATAAATTCGTCAAATTTCAATTTGATATGAAAGGTTTTGAAGGCTTCCATAAATTTGAGATAATGGAATTAGGAACTGAAAAAACGGAAATTGTACACTTGATTGATATGGAAACTTCAGGGATAGCGACTATGAAATGGTTATTCGCTTTCCGTTGGTTACACGATGCCTTCATTGAAGATGCTTTTGATAAAGTCGAAAATCGCTTCCAGAAAAGATCAAAAGCTGAGTGTATGGAGTACATGGGTTAGGATGTTGCGTAAGGTAATGAAGCCAAAGAGAAAAGCAAAAGCGCATAATTAAAGATCTATTTTGTTATAGATTTTACGTAAAAGATGTTGGAAAATGCCAAGTATTGAAATAAAAAAAGCAAGTATCGAGAAACTACTTCAATTGCAAAAAATTAGCATTGAAACTTTTTTGGAGACTTATGGCGCTGTCAACTCTGAAGAGAATATGGCGAAGTATTTGGCAGAAAGATTTTCACTTGAAAAATTGGCAACTGAACTATGTGACACTCACACTGAATTTTATTTTGCCTGCATAAACAGTCAAATAATTGGATATTTAAAGCTCAATTTTGCACAATCTCAAACAGAATTGCAAGATGATAATTCCCTCGAAATAGAGCGTATTTATGTTTTGAAAGAATTTCATGGGAAAAAGATTGGACAATTATTTTATGAAAAAGCAATACAAATTGCCCGACAAAATAACTTGGAATTTATTTGGCTAGGTGTTTGGGAAGAGAACCATAGAGCTTTAAATTTTTATAAAAAAAACGGTTTTTTGGAGTTTGGTAAACACATTTTCAAATTGGGAAATGAGGATCAAGTTGACCTTATGATGAAACTAGAATTGACAAATTAACATTATGCGTGCTTCATATCTAAAAAGGATTATCTACTCTACTATTAAACTGCATTTAATTTAAATCACATTTTTTATTACCCACAATAAAAAGGATATGACAAAATCTGTATTAATCACATTTTTGATTTCTGCTGCAATTTGTATGAGCTGTATCAGCAAACAAGTGAATACTGAATCAGGAAATACTGCTGCTGAGCAAACTTTAGCTGACACTCAGTCCAAACATTTAAAGCCCTTTAAACCTGAATTGCCAACGATCGGACTTTTAATGTACGATGGAGTTCTTCAAAGCGAAGTCATTGCATCATCCGATGTTTTTGCCAAATTCAGCGAAGACGGTAAACAGCTTTTCAACGTTGTATCAATTGCTCAAACCAAAGATGCCATCACAACTGAGGAAGGCATGCATTTTGTCCCTGATTACACTTTTGAGAATTGTCCTAAATTGACTGCTCTATTTGTTCCAAGTGCATATGACATGTACACTCAAGTTCATAACAAATCCATCGTCGATTTTATTAAAGAGAAAAATGAGGAAGTAGAGTATATCGTAAGCAATTGCGCAGGTGCTCAATTAATCGGAGAATCAGGAATTGCAGACGGTAAAAAAATAGTTACTTGGATTGGTGGAGGGACACAGTTACAAAAAGATTATCCAAGTTTAAAGGTCCAAAACGATAGTTTGATCACTTTTGTAGAGGATGGTAAATTTCTTTCATCCAATGGTAACTTAGCTAGTTATATTTCCGCATTGACCTTATTAGAAAAAATGACCAGTCTCGAACACAGAAAGTTTGTAGAAAGTTATCTATACCTTGATCGATTGCAGGATTGGAAGGAATAAGTAAATGTCGATAAATCAATTCAAATAAGAATCAACTAAATTGATTGAAGTACTTGGAGCTTGGAATACTTAGAGCAAAGTAAAGGTCTTAAGAGTAAACTTTTATCTTTTCTCAGTGACACATTTTATCAGAATTTTCGTCATTGATTACATTGTCTTTAGCACCGGACATCTTCCAACCAAGAATAACAAAGGTGTCAATGTATATATTCCAAAATTAACCTGATTCTTTCAAGATGAGCATCGTAAACGTCATATGTTATTTAGGAATAGTCATCATAGCTTCGAGTTTCATTTTTATTCCAAATCGAATTGCTGGTTTCATTAAACCGCTTACTGGTTTTGCAATAATATTAGCACTTGCTCAGTTTTTGATTGAAGGATATTATTGGCAATTCTTGCCAAGTTATTTGTTGTTATTTTTTTTGATCATAACTGTATTTTTCTTTAAAGATAGACAGAGTAAAATTCAAAAAAAGCCAATCAAAATTTCCTTAATATTATTGATTTTAGTCACAATAGTTCCATGGTCCATTTTTCTTCCAGTTCCAAAATTGCCAAGTCCTAAAGGGCAATACCCAGTTGGAACCAGCATTTTTCGTTGGATCGATCATGATCGGTCAGAACAATTAACTACGGATACAAGTGATTTTAGAAATGTAGTGGTACAAGCTTGGTATCCAAGGACATCAGATGCAATAGGCAATCATTCAAAATATATAGATGGTTTACATAACCTGCCAAATAAAATTGGAATTCTGCCACGTTTTATTTTTGACCATTTTGATCAAGTTGAGACTCATGGAATGCTAAATGCACAAATATCTTCAGCACAAAAACAATGGCCAGTCATCATATTTCTTACTGGAAATGGGGCAGCACGTGCGTTTTATACGGGCATTGTAAGTGGACTTGCCAGTCATGGATTTGTTGTTTTAGCAATGGATCATCCTTATGAGGCGATGATCACACAACTTGCAAACGGAGAGGTGGTGACACCAATCGAAGTGCACTCCAGTAGTGATCCAGACCTTACCAATTTTATGGAAAATCGTTTGAACACTAGAATCGCTGATGTCCAGTTTGTCATAAATAATATCATCCACGAAAATGAATCAGCAGATGATTTTTTGTCGAAATTAGATACGAATCGCATGATGATCACAGGCCATTCTTTGGGCGGAGCCACTGCCGGAGCTGCTATGGCGCATGATCCTCGACTGATAGCTGCTGCAAATCTTGATGGTACTTTGTATGGAGAACTTCCAGAATCTTATGGTCCTCGTCCATTCCTATTGCTTGAAAGTAAAAAAGGTGACAGTATCCGGTATATGAGGTATGAAAATGGAAATCAAAAGTTATTCAAGCAATTTGGTGGCGGGTTTAGGTACGAAATCATTGAAGCAGATCATTATAGTTTTACTGATGTTCCATTTTTCTTGGCTTTTCCTACTCGTGTTCTAGCAAGTAAATTTCTCAATTTTGGGAATATTCCTGAAAAAGCGCACCTTGCTACTGTTGATATTTTGAATGTTTTCTTTAAAGGGGCGATGGAAAATGATTTTTCTGGGATAGATTCTGTTGCTGCACATTATGGGTTAATGCAAAAGCAAATCATTAAATGATGACTTATTTGTTTTAAAGTTTATCTTCGGTTCACGTATTTCACAATTACTGATGGAAGACAAAACGATCTTTCTTCATGCATGTATACAATTGGTCAGGTTTTTCCAAAACAAACTTTAAGTGAAAATCAAACATGGATAAATTAAGCGCAAATAATAAAATTGATACCATAAGAATTATTATTTTTCTAGTAATTGCTTTTGGTGTTTCTAATATTTTTAGATTCAATATCTTTCACCTAAATGAAATATTGGAAGAAAATTCTGAATGGAGCTATTTAGTGACTCAGGGGATTCTTGAAGGAAGCGGTATATTCCTAGCAGGAATATTAGGGTTGTATTTGCTTAAGAAACAAAGGTCAATTGATATTTCATTTTTTGGAACATCCAAGGTTAAAAGCATATTAATGGCTATTGTTCCATCCGTTTTATTAATTGTAATTGGGGTAAAGAATAAATACGAAATCAACATTCATTTATATGGATTGATTGCGGCTATTGGAAGTTTCATATACTGCATCATGGAAGAATATGGTTGGAGAGGTTACTTACAAGAGGAATTCAAATTTTTAAAACAGGGAATTAAATTTTTATTTATTGGGATTATATGGTATGCCTGGCATCTTAGTTTTCTTACAGAGGCAACGATCATGGACAATCTGTTTTTTTTAGGAACATTGATTATGGGTAGTTGGGGTATTGGAAAAGTTGCAGAATTAACCAATTCAATTTTAGCTTGTTCCTGTTTCCATTTGATTGTAAACATATTTATGTACAATCCCTTTTTCAATGATGCTTTTACTGGTTTGTCAAAATTAATAATTTTAATTGTTTCATTAATTCTATGGATCATTCTACTCATTAAGTGGAAAAAAGGTGATCAGAAATTGGAGTTGCAAAAACAAGTTAAATTATAAATTCATTAGCAAAGTCAAAGCATGTGTTTTCAGTTATCAGCTATCATTGGTTATGAAGTCCCATGTTGTAAATAAGCCCTACCCACTTCTCACGTGATTTCATTTTCAAATTTGCTGATTGCTGAGATCTGATTGCTGAATTTATTCGTGAATTCTGCAAATCTGAAAACTGGCCACTGAAAGCTGAGCGCTTTTACCTCCAAATCAGGAGTCCCTTACTATTTCCAACATCAACGTAATTTGATTTTGCACCATTCTGTACTTCAGCATAGAATTGCTTGAAAAGCCAAAATATGTTTTTTAATAGTTTTTTAATCTATTCTTTGAGCTATAGAGGTACTTATTGCCAATCTTTGCACACATCAACAACAAAACTAAATCATGAACATTTCTAAAATTGCAATAGCAATACCCAACAAAACATTAAAGAAATACTTTATGTATTTATCTCTGTTATTCATAGGTATATACATATCAGGATGTGCTAAAGACTCTACACACAACCCCAAAGAAGTAAATGATTTCAATCATGAAGTAATCAAAGAATGGAATGAAACCTTTCTACAGGTAGAAAGATATTCTGCTGGTTACAGACCAGGCCCTGCCCCCCGGGGTCTAGCATATCTTGGCATAGCTGCTTATGAAGCATGCGTTGCAGGTATGCCAGAATATCAATCATTGAGTGGTCAAATAGATGGGCTTTCAATACCAGAAGCTGATCCTGAATTGGAATATAATTGGCCATTGGTTGTGAATGAAACTTACAACTACCTTTTGCCCTTATTTTTCTCAAGAGCAACAGCTAATCAATTAAGTGGAATTGAGAAGACTTATACCACATTTTTCCAAGCAAACAGTGCAGGTGTATCTCAGGACATCATAGAAAGATCTAAAGAAAGAGGTCAGCAAGTCGCTGAATTAATTTGGATTTGGGCAAAATCTGACCAAATAGGTCATGAGCATTACCTGGATCCATTTCAAGGGTATAACTGGGTAGACCATTATAAAAAGGACGGTGATTGGCTTCCTACAACCCCAGGTCCTGGAAAACCTATGGGTGCTGTTTGGGGTAAAGCAAGAGCCTTTACACTCAAATCTCAAGCGGACAAGATTTGTATACCTCCTATCCCTTTTTCAGAAAGCCCTCAATCGGAATTTTATTCCCAAGCACTTGAAGTTTATGCACAAAATACACCTACGCTTTCCTATGAAAAAGAATGGATAGGTGAATATTGGAGTGATGATTTGGTAAACTTGACATTTAGTCCAGGCCCAAGATGGATTGCAATTGGAATACAGGTGCTCGAGCTTGAAAACAGTAATTTGGAAGATGCAATCTTGATGGCAGCAAAAGTTGGCATGGCGCTCAATGATGCTTCAATTGCGTGTTGGGCATCAAAATACCAATACAATTTGGAAAGGCCAGTTTCATACATACAAAGAGTCATTGATCCCAATTGGCGAACATCTTTGTACAATCCATTGACGAATGAAGAAAACAACACACCTTCTTTCCCTGCTTATCCTTCTGGACATTCTACCATGGGCGGTGCTGCTGCTGAAGCATTGGCAAGCTTATTTGGATACAATTACAGTATGGCAGATAAATGTCATATAGGAAGAACCGAATTTTCTGGTGAGCCAAGAAACTTTCCAAGCTTTGCTGCGATGGCTCAAGAAAATGCTTGGTCTAGGGTTCCCCTTGGCGTGCATTTCAGAATGGATAGCGAAGTGGGCGTCAATTTTGGCTTTGAAATAGGTAGAAAAGTAAATAAGCTTCGTTGGAAAAAATAACTACAGTGAAAATCGGCTTCAAACTACCATACACATTTGTTTTACTATTTGTCTGCCTAGGTTACCTAGCTTGTAAGGAAAATGTACCTGAGGACAAAACCATTGGTTCATCGTCACAAGAGCATAATAATTTCAGACCATATTTAGATAAAGAGCAAGACTTTCGAAACAATAATGGTCAAATATACAGGAGTATAAGGTTTCTTCCAGATGATGTCAAAACAATGACTGACTATTATGGTGATGGCAAAACAATAAGAGTATTGAAGTATTTCTATAAAGATTTACAAAACGGCAAAACCAGTGTTTATTACCCAAATGGCAAGCTGAAAGAGGTTCAACATTACCAAAACGGTGTGCAATACAAAGGTGACACTATATTCTATGAATCAGGTAAAATACATTTCATCTATAATTTCGTAGACAGTAAGAAAAATGGTTGGATGTACAGATACAACGAAAGTGGTGATCAGGAATATGCTGTTTTATATGAAGGTGATACAATCAAACAGGTAGTCGATAGTCTACTCGATAATAGAAATGAATAGTACAGCGAGCAATATTAGTACATACAACCCAGACAAATTTTAGTCTGGAGTCACAAATTATTTGGTTGTTAAGGTTTGCAATTTCTGGCTGTTTTATCGGACATGGTATGTGGGGATTGGTACAAAAACCTGCTTGGATTCCCTTTTTCAATTCTTTTGGAATTACAGATGAAATTGCTCAAAATTTGATGCCTTTGATCGGTTCTGTGGACATTTTCATTGGGCTTTCCATTTTGTTTTCTGTCAACAAAATATTGATTCTTTGGGCAATTGTTTGGACATTATTTACAGCTTTTCTTCGCCCGGTAGCAGGAATGAGTTTTGGAGAATTCTTTGAGCGAGCTGGCAATTTTGGGCCACCTATTGCACTTTACTTGCTACTTGGTTATGTAACAATTGGGCATCAAAGAAATATCAATACAAAGCAAATTGTTTTGTGGGTTTTACGCTGCTGTCTTAGCTTACTATTAATAGGGCATGGTTGGCTTGCTATTGAAAAACACTCCACAATTGTTGCAAATCTTTCCTTCGTTAATTTTCCAACCGAAGGAAGTAATATGCTATACTTCGGCCTGTTTGAGGTGTCATTAGGACTGATGGTATTCTTGTTTCACAGATCAAATCTATTTCTGTGGACGGTATTAGCATTTAAACTATCAACAGAGTTTATTTATCCACTCAGAGGTCAGATGTACGATGTATTTGAAACAATAGAAAGGATGGGTGATTACCTCATTCCTTTTATTTTGATTTTGTTCAATGTGCAAAAGCCACAAACGCAATCCTTTTTAACTACTAAAACATTTTAAGAAAATTAATTGGGAAAAAAGGCATTTTTTATAAAAGCTAGAAAGATAATGAAGTCAGAAATTAATCAGTTTTATCAAACTAATAAGTAGTTGAATTTTGGTATATATAGGAAATGAAATGGTATTGACCAAAGTTTAAAGGGATCTGTTTTAGTATTAAGCTATTAGTATTCTAGTTCAAAATAAAAAAGCCCAAAAATGCAAGTGATTTCTATATGAAGTTTTTATACCAATTTAGGTCCATGTTATTTTTTGTTCCAGCTGGACTTACAAAGTACTTTAAGATTTTAAAATTTAAAAAGTCAGGAACCGCTAGTAAATTTTATATAATTTTATAGGTTGAAAGTACTTATTGTTGACGACGAGGAAAAAATTCTTGCTTCTTTAAAAAAAGGATTGGAAGAACATGGTTACATCGTAGATGTTGCTAGTAATGGTATTGAAGGAAAATCAATGGCTTTAGCCAAAGACTATAAAATCATAATTTCTGACATCATTATGCCTGGAAAATCTGGGGTCCAAATGTTGAAAGAAATTCGTGAAAACGGTCTAAACGCTTTGGTTTTAATTCTTACCGCCCTAAATAATGTGGAAGATAAGTTAATGGTTTACGAAGTGGGAGCAGATGATTACTTGGTCAAGCCGTTTGATTTTAGAGAGTTATTGGCAAGACTAAAAGCACTGAGTAAACGTTCGCAAGTAAGTGGAAATTTAGGAGAGGAAAATGAGCTTGTATATGGAAGTTTGATGCTAAAAACACTTACAAAAGAAGTGTATATGAATGGAGAACCACTTTTTCTAACACCCAAAGAATTTGAATTGTTGAAGTATTTTATGACCAATCCGGAACGTACAATTACAAAAAATGAGTTGCTGAAGAAAATTTGGGAAATAGATTTTGAAACATCTACAAATGTGCTTGAAGTTTTCATAAATTTTTTACGTAAAAAATTGGAAAAAAATTCTGATACAAAATATATCCAAACACTTCCAAGAGTAGGGTATATTTTTAAAACCAATAAGTAAAATGAAAATAAAAGTCAAATTGACTTTGAAATTTTTCTTTATTGTGGCGATGATACTGATTTCGCTCATGTATTTTGTTTACAGTCGGTTTGAGGACAATATTACAAAGGAGTATTACAACAATCTCAAGAGCAAGGCCACAATGACTGCAGATATGGTACTGCAAAAGGGAGACATTGACAAACTTGAAAGAAATCCCTCAAGGAAAGCCCCAAAAGTATCCTTACCCAATTACGATAATGTAATGATATACAATGAAGTCGGGGAGATTGTATTTATGTATAATAGGAGTGTTATTGTAAAGTTGCCATTTTTGGTAACCAATAAATTTCAAATTGAAAATTCCTACCGTGAAAATGATTCCTATTATTTTGGCCTGCCGTATATTTCGCCATCAGGCAGAAAATATTACGTAGTTGCCACATCTGTAATTAACTCAAAAGAACTAGAAAGCCTGAGAAGGATAATTATCCTTTCTATCATTCTAGGTTTATTTATTATTGGAGTGATAGGATATTTGTACGTGAGGGATGCCTTAAAACCCATATTTTCTATCATTGATCAAATGGATAATTTAAATGTAAAAAATTTTATTCGTAAACTCGATCAACCAAATTCGAAGGACGAAATAAGTCATTTGACTAATTCCATTAATTTTCTTTTACAAAAAGTCCATGAGTCTTTTGAATTTCAAAAAATGTTTGTTGCAAATGTGTCTCATGAACTAAATAATCTCATTTCTGTAATTCTATCCCAAGCAGATGTTGCTTTGGATAAATCTTCACGTCCTGCAGAGGAATATAAAGAAACACTTGAATCTGTAAAACGCGATGTTTACGAACTTTCAGTAATTACTGAAAATTTGATGCAGCTTGCTAAATTAAAGTCTGAAGATTTTCAATTAAGACAAGAATTCTTTCAAGTAGATGAAGCTCTTTTTGAATGCAAAAATAAATTGCATCGCATCCATAAAGACTATAACATCAGTATTGATATAGTTGGCCAACCAGAATCAGAACAAGACCTCACTATTTATGGTAATGAAGGATTGTTGAAGTTAGCATTCTGCAACCTTATGGACAATGCATGTAAATACAGCAATGACAAAGAAGTGTTTGTGTCCATGGTTGTGAATCATCATAAATTATCAATCCAGTTTAAAGACAATGGCCATGGTATTGAAACAGAAACTATAAAAGATGTTTTCAAACCTTTTTACCGTAATCGAAGTGCCTATGACATCAAAGGTTTTGGAATTGGATTATCATTGATACGTGCGGTTTTAGATGTGCACGGACTAGATCTCAACATCAAAAGCACTCCAAATATTGGTTCTACATTTACCATTGATTTTATGAATGTGCAAGCTGCCATATAAATCTGAATAAATGTTTAGTTCATAAAAGAGAGTTTTCAGGTATCAGTTATCAGTGGAGTTACCACAAGATTCGAGCCACGAAAAGCGAGCCTCACAACCAAATCGAAACGGGCTTTCATCTCTCGCCTTCCTTACTCAGGAGTTAAAGTTTTTTCCAAATCCAGTTACAGATTTATTGACCATATCAAGCAACGAAAGTTTGACTTCCTTTTCTATCTGGAATTCACTTGGAAATTTGATCTATACATTAACGCCAAGTCAAGCATTGCAGAGATGTGCTCTTGATTTTTCGATTTATCCAAGAGGTGTTTATTTTATTAAAGTAGATGGGAAGGATAAGTTGCAAACAACAGTTTTTACAGTTTTAAAGGAGTGAATTCATGACGAATAAATAAGTGATACAAACATACATAAAAAATAATATTATTTAATTTAATTGAGTATAATTAGAAATATTTTTTTACTTTTATAATGGGAAATGTATTTTACTTGAATTATCAAATCGGCATGAAAATTTATTACTTGTTAGCGATCTCAGGTTTGCTATGTAATTTTAGCAATAAAGCCTCTGGACAATGTTCAGGAAATAATACTTTTCTTGGATCGATTAATTCCAATTGGTTTGATGCAGCAAATTGGTCTGCTAATTGTGTCCCTCAATTTCCAGTAATAGGGGAAATAATCATTGCTTCCAATTGCACCTATCAGGATACTGTCCCATTTACGCCCAACAATCAGTGTAGTGTAAATGTAAATGAAAATATAGTATTCAGTATAGTATATGGAAATCCACCTATTGATAATTGGAGTTGTGGTGATGTTTTGGAGATTGGTGGAGAAAGTTATCCAACCATACAATTTGGAAACCAATGTTGGATGGCAAAAAATCTCAATCTTGGAGTAATGATCCTAAGCGCGTCAAATCAAACCAACAATAATACCATTGAGAAATACTGCATGGATGATGTTGCAACCAATTGTATAATTTATGGTGGCCTGTACCAATGGAATGAAGTCATGAATTATACAACAAGTGTTGGAGCAAAGGGAATTTGTCCAACGGGTTGGCATTTACCAACAGAAATAGAAGTTGAAACTTTTTATGATATTTTACCAGAGATCGATAGAGCAAGTAGAATCGCTACAAACAGTGATTTATGGGAAGATGGTGCTTTAAAAGAAAGTCAGTATTTTGGCACTACTGGATTTAATGCTTTGCCAGCTGGTTTGTATGAAGATGGCTCAACATATTCTGAAAATTTTAATGCTTTTTTCTGGTTATCCTCTAGTACCAATAATGTTGCGGCTGCCCTGGGCCTTAATTTTGACTCATCAGATTTTTTCCCTCTTTCTTCATTAAAAGCAATGGGTATAGTGTCAGATGTTTAAAAAATTAAAGGGGAAAGCAAATTTGTAAATCTTTTACAATCCATTTACATCGTTTTACAAATGAAATGCCATAGAACAAGGCGCTTTTCCATAGTTTTGGTCTATTCATTCAATAAAAATAGAATTTATGATGCACTTCCTTTATCTGACATTTTTGTCCTGCATGCTGAACTTCACCGCTTGTGAACCTGCTTTTGATTATCAATCATCTTCACCTACTCAATTTCTAGCAGCTGCCGATAACCAAATCGGTGTTACTGAGTCATCTGTAGCAAACAACATTATATTTCAGTCTATCGACGGTGGATTGACTTGGAATGACATTAGTAAAGGCTTGCCACGAAATGAGCAATCAGAAGCTTTTTGTTGACGAGTCAACGCTTTATTTTGCGTATCAAAAATGAAATATACAAAAGTAAACTCAATACCCCTATTTGGGAAAAGGTGGTCGGTCTCAATGCGGAAGGTCCTATCTTGAAAAATGGATGGTCAAAGGATATGGTAGAATATGAAGGTGTTTTGATTGGCAAAAGCCAACATGGGATTATTCGTTCGACCGATAATGGTGAATCTTGGGAATCGGTTATAAGTGAAGGCGGTGTGGGTATAGCAGTAGAAAATATTGATGGTGGTGTTGCTGTTATTTCTTACAACACAGAAAGCAAAACCAGAAGGGTGCGCATCACTTTGGACAAAGGAAAAACATGGGAAGCTATTGATGAAGGCCTACCTCCTTCTCTATCTATTTCTTCCATTATACAAATGGGAGAGTACTATATTTGTGGACATCCAGATGGTATCTTCCGTACTTCAGACATGGGTAAAACTTGGGAAAAGATTTTACCAAGTTTAGATGAAAAAGTATTTAATGTTTATAAATCTGGCAAAGTACTTTATGCACTTCCAAGAGTTGGCGGGTGTTGATAAATTCCCATAACAATTTAAATACCTTTTGGAATTACTTTGAGATAATTGTTAAGTGGACCAATTCTGTAGCTGGCCCCAATCTATTATAATGCAAAATAAATTATTGTATATTTAGTGCTTGATTTCAATTTCTAAGCCTTTGGAAAGCGCAATTTTGATGCTTATCCCGAAAGCTTTGACAACCACATTTAGCAATTCAAATAAACAATAATAAGTGATGAAATATTTCATTTTGTCTTTTTGCCTTTTCATCAGCCAATTGGTTTCTGGACAGGCCGTCACCAATGATCCATCCATCAATCTGTCAAAGGTAAGTATCCAATCAACAATGGACGGAGTTGTACAACCATTATACTATTATAAATCAACCGCCAAAAAAAACAAACCGCTGGTCGTACAACTGCATTCATGGAGTTATTCCGCAGATTCATTGAAGACCGTAGGCCTCGATTTTGAAGCTATTTCTAAAGATTATAATTACATTTTCCCAAACTTTAGAGGAATAAATAATCACATCAAAGCCTGCTGTAGTGACTTTGTAATCTCGGACATCGATCAAGCAATTGATTGGGCAATTAAAAATATGAAGGTTGATAAAAAGCAAATTTACATCGTTGGATACAGCGGTGGAGGTTTTGCTACCTTTGCCATGTACATGAAATCTCGTCATAAGATCAAAGGTTTTTCAGCTTGGGTTCCTATTGGAGATCTGGAGAGTTGGTACAAAGAATCATTGGAAAGGAGGAATAAATATTCGAGAGAAATCATCAGTTGTACCACCGAAACAGGAACCTTTGATCCGTTAAAAGCACGTGAGCGTTCACCTCAGTATTGGGCAACTCCCGTGAAAAAGAGAAAGAAAAGCATCATTCAAATATTTGCGGGTATTCATGACGGTTATACTGGACCTGTGCCCATTTCTCAATCTGCCAATTTTTACAATAAATTACTTACTGATTATAAGGTAAAGGACAGTTCTTTGTTTGTTTCTGCAAAGGACTTGGATTATATGCTCAAAAATCGAAGTTTCACCGATTCGAATGTTTTAAAACTTGGAGATAAAAAAATTCACTATCAAAGAAAATCAGGAAATATCAGTTTAACGATCTTTGAAGGCGGCCATGACATGTTGAGTGAAGTTGTTTTTGATTCTTTCAATAAATAATTTTTTAAACCCCTTCGTATTAAACCGAAATGAACCAAGAAATTAAAAATTACAACGAAAAATTGGACGCAGCCGATATTGAAATATGCAATGAACTTGCGACTATTATAAACGCAGAACTCACAAATGCAGAAAGTAAAATTTGGCACGCACACCCCGTTTGGTTTTTGGATGGAAATCCCATTGTAGGTTATAGCAAACAAAAGAAAGGGGTGAGATTGATGTTTTGGAGTGGCGCTGATTTTGAGGAAGCCAATTTAAATGTCAAAGGTGTGAAATTTAAAGATGCTTCTATTTTCTACAATAATGTTTCAGAAATTGAAAAAAGTGATTTGAAACGTTGGTTGATGAAAGCAATTGCCATACAATGGGATTATAAAAACATTGTGAAAAGGAAAGGGCAGTTGGAAAGATTGAAATAACTTAGATATTGTGTCAATTATTGAACCAAAGCTATAAACTGACAATGATTTAATGGGAAGTAATGTTTTCAAATTTAAAAACTTGCATTTAGCATTTGCTTCCTTTATTGTTATGGTTGTCGCGTTGGCCTATGGAATAAACCCAACTAGAATCATGTCTTTTTTCTTTGATTTTAATGTGGAGACGTAGATTTGAGTCATTTATTAAGAGCAATAATGGGCTTATATTTGGCTTTGGGAGTCTATTGGATTATGGGAATATTCAAATCTGAACATTGGAGAGGGGCCACCATAACGTGTACGATTTTTATGGGAGGATTGGCAGTAGGCAGAATGATAAGTTTGATTATTGACGGCAATCCATCCATCACTTTTTCAATTGGGATGATAGTAGAAATTGTGTTCATGATTTGGGGAATTATTAATTTAAAGAAAGAAACCCATGATCTTAATTAATAAATTACCAATGCCATCATAAGTTTAAATAAATCAAATCAGTCTTCTTTTTTTTATCCATGGTCGAGAAAAGGTATCACCATATTTGATTTTGATCTAATATAGAGATCTAATTACACAAGTTGGAAAATGGAATGACCATTTAAATTGTGATGCTAAAAGTTTAAATGTAGAATTATAAACTTTTAGCAGCTAAATGCTGGTCTATGTTATTTCCTTTTGATTTGTGGAAAGCATTGAGATGGGTAATTTTGGCATATTCTTTATGGCTATACAATTTATTTATTAAGACCAATAACACCATGGATTTTAAAAATATTATAAATAGAAATACTGATCATTTAAGTATTAATGATGATTTTTGGTTCCCGGGTAGGTGGGTCGGTGGCATAACTATGATTCTTGCACCATTACTTTTTTTAATTGGAATGTTACTTCGGATTCAGTATCATTTTTTCTTTCCGCAACAACTTCAAGCCTTTCAAGACAATCCTACACTGATGATTACAGCTTACAATTTTTTTATTGTGGGCAACATTTTTTTATTTCCGGCCATTCTTACTTTGGTTAGATTGAATGGAAAGAAGAAAGGGCAAATATCACTTTGGGGTGGAATGTTTGTCATCCTAGGACTCTTTGCACGAACATTTCAAGGAGGAATAAATCATCTAGCATTTCAGTTGGTCGATTTGCAAGGTTTGGATATGGCAACCAAAACTATTGCAGATTCTTATGGAGCTTTTAATTTAATTGCAACCCTCAATGGAACCATCATGTTTGGCTGGCTCATTTTGGCAATTGGTAGTTGTCTGGAACACTTGGTCTGTTTAAATCTATTTGCCTTGGATTAATGGCAGCTCTTATGAGCGGTGTGCTGAAAGGAACTTCTCTTTTTTCAGTTGTAGCAGCTTCTGGATTGTGCATTGCATTGATTCCCCTTGGTTTTAAAGTTCTGAATCTGGGCGAGAAGCCTAGTCTTTCAGTAGTTGGAAGTTGGACAATACTTATTGTAGTACTTACTGCCCTGCTATATTTTTGGGCCAAGCTGGATAGTTTAAGCAGCATGAATCAGAATAACTTGCAAGAGGATAAAGAGTTTATAACCGTGAGTAAAAGCTTTTGTAACTTTGTCTGCAAAATTGAAGGGTTGGTGATAAGCGAGTGTCCAATATGACCAACTTTTAGAAAAAGTATAAAACTAATAAGTCAAAAAACTCTAACATAAAATATGAAAAAAGCAGTAATTGTAGCATTTGATAAATTCACAGACATCGATATTTTTTTGGCGTGGGATTTACTCAATCGGGTAAAATTTCGAGACAAAACATTTGAAGTCAAAATTGTTGGAACAGCACTCAGCCACAAATCTGTCTGTGGGCTGGACTTAAACACTCAAGGACTTATCGAAGAGTGTAATGATGCCGATCTTGTTTTTTTTGGAAGTGGCCCTGGAACTCGAGTTTTGATTCAGGACGATTTATACTTGAAGCGATTCCAACTTGACCCGAGCAAGCAAATAATTTGTTCGATGTGTTCAGGCGCATTGATTATTGCAGCTCTTGGACATTTAAAAGGGCTATCTGCAACTACGTATCCTACCGCATTTGAGGCTTTAAAAAACTATGGAGTCGATGTGCTGGAAGACAAACATTTGGTTACCCACGGAAATATTGGCACAGCAGCAGGATGTTTGGCAGCCGTTGACTTAGTGGGTTGGGCAATTGAGAAAATGTACGATAGTGAAATCAGAGAAGATGTGATAGCATCAGTATTACCCATTGGGCAAGGTCAGGTTTGTATTTATGTGTGAAGTTAAACCTGGCAGAATAGAAGGGCGAAAACTTTCGCAATAGTTCGTAAAGTGGAAAAGATGACATAGCGCCAAGTCAAAGTGAGTCATTATATATTTTTTTTAAGATGAAAGCACAAGGCACTACAGTTGAGGATATTTTAAAAAATCTACCCGAAGATCGGTTGCAACCCTTTAATAAACTGCATGAAGTAATTGTAAAAAACTTACCCGAGGGATTTGAAGCTGCTATAAGTTATGGTGGTCTGGGATATGTGGTTCCTCATGCTATTTATCCCGGTGGTTACCACTGCAAGCCTGAAGAACCTCTTCCTTTTGCAGGGCTCTCTTCACAAAAAGCATCCATCAATTTTTATCACATGGGGATTTATGCCGAGCCAAAACTATTAGAGTGGTTTGTCATCGAATACCCCAAACACAGCAAGCAAAAACTGGACATGGGAAAAAGTTGTGTACGGTTTAAAAAAATGGAGCACATCCCTTATGAACTTATTGCTGAGTTGATGCAAAAGATCAGTGTAGCGCAATGGATTGAGCGATATGAAGAAAATTATTTGCCTAAGCCGGGTAAGAAAAAGTAATCATAAAGGTTATTTGACCTCCGAAAACCAAGTATCTTATGCTTCCAAATGTGATTTGTAAATCCAATGTTAAATCTTTCTCTGCCCTTCATTTAGTGATGAAATTGGTTACAAATTCATGTAAATTTGTACATTATTTAAATCATCATGGAAAGCCATAAACAACTGCAAAACGAACTTCAGTTACTTGAAAAGAAAATAACCACCGCGAGTTCGAATTGTAAAAAACTGATCTCTTCTTTGCATCAGATGCAGCAAAAGAGTGCAACAAATCTTATCCAATACCTAGCCCTAAGGAATCAAGACATTCGTGCATTGCAAGATGAATTGCACCACGCAGGATTGTCGAGTTTAGCTAGTTCGGAAAGTCACGTCTTAAAACAAGTGCAATCAATCAGACAAAGACTTGGTGCCACCTTGAGTGAAAAGGAATTGTCTGATTTGGATTATTACAGCGCTCAAAATACATTAAATGTTTTTACGGGTGATTTATTTGGATTGAAGAAAGACCCTTCTATTCCGCACATCATGGTTACATTGGATACCACATTTGCAGAAAATATTCCCGTCATTAAAAAATTGATTGAAGCGGGCATGAATGTAGCTCGCATCAATTGCGCACATGGCGATGAAAAAAACTGGTTGGCTTTGATTGAAGCTGTGCATAATGCCACAGTTAAAAGTGGCAGTGCTTGCAAAATTTACATGGATATTGCGGGCCCCAAAATGCGCGTTGACTTGCCAGGAAAAGGAAAAGAGGATGGTAAACTGAAGGTAAGTTTAGGAATGGAAATTTTATTGGTTGAGCCGGGAACAGAAGTGAAACACCAGCAAGCTGCCATTGCTTGTTATGAAATTGGTGTTTTCAATAATTTAAAAGAGGGGGAAAGAATCATCATAGATGATGGAAAATTTGAGGGTTTGGTCATAAAGAAAAATAAAAAGCAATTTTTGAAAATTACCAGAGTACCCGCTCAAAAATCACTTATAAAAAAAGACAAGGGCTTAAACCTTCCAGACACTCACATAAATGTCCCCGCATTAACTAAAGAAGATTTAAAAAGCATTCCATTTATAGCAAAACATGCCGATCTAGTAGGTTGTAGTTTTTTACGAGACCCTGCAGACCTCAAGCTGATCAGAAAAGCATTCAAAAAATACAAAAAGAAACCAAAACTCATTTTAAAAATAGAAACTCCTGATGCGGTAATCAATTTGCCATCCTTACTGATTGAGGCCATGAAAGATGAATCCTATGGAGTGATGATAGCGCGTGGAGACTTGGCTGTAGAAATTGGTTTTGAACGACTCAGTGAAATACAAGATGAGATACTGTGGATTTGTGAGGCCGCTCATGCTCCTGTTATATGGGCCACACAAGTACTCGAAACCTTTAGCAAATCTGGAATAGCCACAAGGAGTGAAGTGACAGATGCTGCCCACGCCGCCAAAGCAGAATGTGTGATGCTCAATAAAGGCGATTACATCATTGACACCATCAAACTTTTGAAGAAAATACTCAATAAAAGCACTGGACATCGGCAAAAAAAGCGATACAGCATGCGCCCACTCAACATTGCAGCTCATTTTTTTAATCAACCAAAGTCTGGTCAAAAAAAATTGTTGGTTGAGCATGTTAAAATCGTTGAAACTGCTTCTTAAATTATTGGTTTTCAATGCACCTATTTAAGAGCTGTTTAAATTTGCTTTTTGAGTTTAAATTATTTTGAGTGTAACTAACAATTGAATGATATCGTTAGCGTTTAGACATTGTATTTACAAACAAAAATAGATTTTACCAATGTTAAAAAAAAGCTTGACGATCCTCCTTATTCTTTTTGCAATTATACTAAATGCTCAATCGCTCACTTCATTAAGAGATAAAATAACACAAATCACCGCTTCAAAAAATGCTGTGGTTGGAGTTTCTATAATTGGAAATAATGGTAAGGACACCTTGTCATTAAATGGCGAAAGACATTTTCCCATGCAAAGTGTTTTCAAGTTTCACATTGGTATATTGATCCTTACGGAAGTAGACAAACGTAAACTCTCTCTAAACCAAAAGGTCAAAATAGAAAAGCATGAATTGCTACCAGGTCTGTGGAGCCCTTTGCGTGAAAAATATCCCGAAGGAGCATCGCTTACCATTGCAGAAATTTTAGAATATACTGTTTCTCAAAGTGACAATGTAGGTTGTGATGTCTTGTTGCGCTTATTGGGTGGACCAAGTAAAGTGGAAAAACATTTTAAGAAAAATGGATTTAAAGATATTGCCATCAAAATCAATGAGGAAGTCATGCAAAACAATTGGGATTTGCAATTCCAAAATTGGACCACTCCCAAATGTGCAAGTGATGTTTTGAAAGTTTATTTTGAAAACAGCAAAAAGTTGCTTTCAAAAAGCAGCCATGACTTTATCTGGAAAGTGATGAAAGAAACTACAACTGGCGCAAGCCGTCTAAAAGGTGCTTTACCCAAAGGAACAGTAGTAGCACATAAAACTGGATGGTCAGGCGCTCACAAAGAAACTGGGATAATTGCAGCCGTCAATGATATTGGGGTCGTTTTTTTACCCGATGGCAAACACTTTATAATCAGTGTTTTTGTCACTGATGCTAAGGAAAATGCAGCAACATGTGAACAAATTATTGCTGATATTTCGAAAGCCGCATGGGATCATTTTCTAGGTTCTGATAAGTAAGGAGCAATAAGATATTTATTGCTTCATAACTCTAAAAAAGGGGTTGTACAACCAACCCAAATCCTCTATGAATTCCAGTATTTTTTCTCACTGTGGGAATTGGATAGTACCCCTTCCATAAAGTAGCGGGATATTTGAAGGGTAAATTTCAAAACATGGTTTCCCCAAACACGCTTTTACGCAAATGGTCCAAATTCCTTGTCGTTGTTATGCTCTTGTGGGCACAGCTACTGGCAGCACAGCGGCCTATGGAAGTAATCATCAATTTTTATCCTCCCTATCCAAGGGAATTTGCAGCCTATTACAATAATCCGCAGGAATATTCCATAACGGTTATCAATTACACTGACGCGGATCAAGATGTTTATTTTCTTGGTGAGTTACATGGAACCAGCAATGGCGTATCCATCAGAACCTTACCTGGTTTCCGAATTGATGTGCCAGTCACCATTCCAGCCAATGGAGTAGTCAATTTAACTGGAGAAGAAATAGCTTCCTTTTATGGGGGGCTTACCATTCAGGATCTTGAGATCATAGGCATACCTCCTGACCAACTTAACATCAATGGAGTTTTGCCTGAAGGAGAATATGTATGGTGTATCAATGCTTATGATTTCCAATCCTCGTTCCAACCTTTATCTGTCGGCTGCTCACAACCTTTTGCCATTCACTACGGTGACCAACTCAACATCATTTCCCCTTACGAAGGCGAGAATATTTTGACAGAAACATTTAACCTGCTCTGGAATCCTACCATGTCTGACCCTGTAAAGAGAGATCAATTGGAGTACGAAGTAAAAATGATCGACCTTACGGAATATCCAGACGCCGATCTGGATTTATTATTTCTAGACGGCGCAGCTCAACACCAATTAGAAATCGTGACAGAGGATGAAAATTACATTTACAATGGCGACGGTTCAGACCTTGAATTGGTGGAAGGTCATGAATATGGTCTGAGAATTCGGGCAATTGACCCCTTCAATGAAATTGTGTTTGCCAATAACGGATATTCTGAAATAAGGAGATTTGGTTATAAAATACCCGATGTGGTGGATGAAGAAGTGGATGACAATACCAATGATTGTTATGAAAATTGCCACTATACGAATAATATTTCTAGTAATGATGCAGCAAATCCTGCCTCCTTATCTAAATGGCAGATAGGTTATTTTGAAATGGAGGACATCGAGGTCAATGCTCAAAATGGAGGTACCATCCAAGGAACTGCCTCCATCAAAGTGCCCTGGCTCAATGACATGAAAGTCGCTGTAGAATTTAATAATCTCAAAGTAAATAGCAACGGAAGGGTTTACGCAGGATCTGCAAAAGCTAGAAATGACAGTGGAGGTGAGTATGACCTGGGTGATGTATACAATACCCTTTTTGTAGGAAGATCTGAGTGCCCATCAGCGACATTGGCTGCTTTGGCCGACGATATTTCCACCATAAGAAGTGTATTCAACATGGCTGCAGGAGAGCCAGCAGGTGTTCCTTTGGGCATCAATCAAAATCTGGAAGGTAGGCAATTTGTCTTGGGAGTATTGGACATGAAATTTGAAGCCGATAGAGCATCTATCGCTTTGATCAACATTTTGGAAATGACCTCACTTGCCGAAGATTTTTGGATCAGTATAGCAGGCAATGATGTTTGTCTCACTCCAGGTGGCATCGGTGGAGAATACTTGCTTTATCAGGCATTCGACAATCGCAAAGTGGGCTTTGGCAATATGGATGTTAAAACTTTTGGTGGACTCGGTGATGATCAGACCATCAGAGATCAATACTGCTATATTGAAATGAATTGTGAAGGTATGAAGTCGATGGCTATCAGAGGCGAGGTTTCATTTGACCGCAATGTGATTGTCCCTGATGACAATGGAGAGATCGGCTCAGGAAAAGTAAAGGGAAGGTTTGAAATGACTTGACAAAAGAAATGATCCGTCTACAAGTTTATACGCATACAATGACAATGCAGAAATGACAGGCACTCACCTGATGTTTGGATTTGACATGGATAATTTTCAAGTAACAGGTTTGGAAGGTTGGACTTTTGTTCCTGGCAGTGGCAGTATGGATGCTTCCGACCTAGAAAACCCTTTAGACATTCAATTCCCAGAACAATATGATGTGGAAGCCATCTACGGTGATGATGCAAATCTTTTAACACTTTGGAGGGGAATGTTCCTAAAAGACGTAGAAATCAAAAGCCCGAAGGAATTTCAAAATGGTACACGCCGTGGAGCATTCATTCACAACCTTATATTTGATCCAAGTCTTACAATGGATGTTGGGGTAACAGGTCTACTAGAAATTGGAGACGGTAATATGGAAGGTTGGGGTTTCTCGATTGATACCTTTAAGCTTGAAATTGTACAAAACACTTTTGTAAGTGGGGGAATGTACGGCGGAATCAATCCTCCAATAACAGGTGATGTCGATTACATCAACTACAGAGCTGTAATAGATAGGGATGAAGACAATAGCTTTTCATTCCATGCCATTGCTCTACCAGATACACTGATCAGCGTGCCTATTTCGCTTGCAAAAGCAGCCTTGTGTCCAAACAGTTATGTAGAATTTACCACAGGAAATGGTCCGACACAGGTAAGTACATTCCTCAAAGGTCAAATGGTCATAGACGTTTTAGAAAATATTCCAGGGGATTTAGAGTTACCTGATGTCATTCCTGGTTTCCAAATCAGACTGGCAGATTTTCAACTCAATTATAATTCCACGCAAGGATTCGTCACAGAAAGTATGGTTGCTGATGGTACAGGAAGTGCTTTTGCTTTTGGAGTTGACTTCCAAGATGGTACCTGTGGTGACCTTTATTCAGGACCTATTTTTGAATTTGAAGGTTTTGAAGGATATGAATATGATGTTGATGATTTAGATCGCTTACTACGTGAAGGTTTACCCGGAGATGCCACACCCCAAGAAAATGTGGATCAATTTCCGATTTCTATCAATGACATTGCCTTGGGTTTTTCTGGCAACGAGATCAGCATTGATTTTGATATTGACCTCACATTGAGTTCAGGAATGGCAGACTTTATGATTGGCACAAGGCTCAATTTTTTAAGCAATCTCAATACGAACGCAAAAGGCATTGATCGATTCAAGATCACAGGAGTGCGCATAGAATGCGGTCGGTTTGGCGGCAGTGATCCAGGGTCTACACTAGGCTTTGACCCATTTACAGTTGCTGGTGAAGTATGTTTGCTGCAAAACGAAGACGGAAGCAAGGGTTTTACCGGTGATGTTGAATTAGGTTTAGGCGTCTTCAACATGTCCCTAAAAGCTGGTTTTGGCAATTATGGCAAGCCAAAAAATGGACCATTCGGTTCAGAAAGGTATTATGGCTGGTGGTATTTTGATGGAATGGCAAGATTGTGGCCAGGATTGCCCCTCGTTCCTCCATTTACCATCGCACATTTCAATGGATTTGGTGGCGGCATTTATTGGAATGCGACAGCCCCTAGTGTGACCATTTCTATGGAAGATATCATGGAAAATGGTGATGCTACAACAGTTCCTCCTCCTTCAGACGACAAACCTGAGCCGCGATATGGGGAACGGACATTGGCTTTCCGTACAAGTTGGAACATCATAGCTGACCAGGTTTTTATGGTAGATCCTTTCGTTTCTGGTACGTGGGATGAAACTCATGGTTTGCAATCTATAGCTTTTGGAGGAGATTTCTGGTCACTAGCCTTGACTTATTCCTTGCGTAATGATGCTAGAATTTACGGTACATCTGTTACACAATTGACATTTATGGACCAAGGAAGCGCTCCTGATAAAGTTGCTCTTTTAGGTACAAATACGATCAAAGCCAATATAATACCAGGAATCCTATATGGAGCTGGCCTTGATCGAACATTGATTAATTCTTCCTTTGCAATTGGTGATGAAGCCTTCTTTCCTGGTGAGGCGAGCAATTCCGATGAAGACGATGTATTTTGGTTTTTCAATGCAGGAAACCCATACAATGATGATTTTGGTGGGGTAGTCTTTGACCTACCTGGATTTAATCTTACACAAAACCAGAAAAAGAACAGTAACCTTGGATTGGACGCAAGTTTCAGTGCCATGATGTACACGATGATTGGTCAAAATATTCCGAATTATTTACCCGACCCTCCAGGAGAAGTTGCCCAGCTTTTTGGCTCAGTATCAAGTGATGAAGGTAGTTTTGATGGTGGTGCGAAAGAGGACGATCGAGATGCTTCAACGGCCTCTACAGGTGCAGGTTTTGTCATGGGTTTTCATGCAGCAGCAAGTTGCGAAATTAGAGCCGTGTTTTATGCCAGCCTTTCTATTTTCACAGGTATGGATGTGATGTTGGTCAATTTAGATGGTGCTTCGTGCTTTACAAGCGATGGTGAGGTCACTAATCCCGGAGTAAATGGGTGGTATGGTACTGGTAGGGCTTATGCTGGCCTAGAGGGTGCCATTGGAGTAAAAGGCAAAATATTAGGACAGGAAATTGACATTAAAATCATACAAATCATTGCGGCAATGATGTTGACAGCGGGTGGGCCTGATCCTATGTGGCTCGATGGCAGAGCAGTGCTACAATACAATTTGCTTGGAGGAACCATAAAGGGAAGTACACGCATGATGATCACAGTCGGCGAAAAGTGTGTACCTCCAATCACAAGCCCTTTTGACTTTCCCATCATTGCGGAATATTACCCCAATGAAGAAAATAATAGAGACATTGACCCTTTTGTAAATCCATCAGTAAGTTTCACAGTTCCGATCAACGAAAGCTTGTATATACCTGATGTAGACGGCACTACACATCAAATCAAACCTGTTTTGGTCGAAAGTGATTTTACCCTCACTTCTGATTGTAATAATTGTGCCACTGCAGAAAGAGATGAAAGATATGAGCTCGTCGCAGAAGATGGTAGAAGTGCTAGTTATAATCCCGTTAATGCTTTAGCAGGCCTCGATGGCGATGAAAGAAAGAAACAATACCGGATGAAAATAAAAGTAAGCGCTGAGGAATATAAAAATGGATCATGGAAAGACGTAAAAATCAATGGCGTTAAATGGGAAGAAGGATTTGATTTTACATTTAAAACAACAGCGTTACCATCACAAATTCCAGCTTCCGAAGTTGGTAAAACAAAACCTGCAGAGGATCAGAAATTTTATCTTCAAGGAGAACATGCAGGAAACCACTACGTCCATACCAGATCAAATGTGGAGGGTAGTTATTATTATGAAACTGGATATGACGGCAAAGAATATGAATATTTCGCTGTCTTTAAAGATCAATATGGTGAGGAAGAGCATCGCAAGCCATTACGGTATAATGAAGCTGAAAAAAAACTCAATTGGGACAAACCCAACCTTGATAACAATAAAAAATACATCGTTCAAATTGTAAGAAAGCACCTGGTGCAAACGGTTACTGGAAGTAATAGTCTAAGCAGAAAAATCATCGTCAGTCAAGTACTTTTAGATACACTATCTCTTGATTTTGATTATGAAGTAGAGCCCGAATTACCAGAAATTTCGGCATTGACTGCTGTAGAAGCTGGAGAGACCCTCTTATATGCCTTTGAATTTGAAACCAGCAGGTATAATACGCTACTTGAGAAAATGGAGGATGTAGCAATAGATTATGAAGAAAAGAATGGATATCAACGCCTCAATTTTACCAACTTCGAGGGCTTTGATGTCTTCGACATTGATGGTGATTTAGATAATGACCACCTTTACTTCCCTCCAGCTAGGGTGACCATTACTGACCCATTTACAGCCTCTTTTCATAATTCTTTATCCAAACCGTTGTTGGGAGCCTTTGCACAAACTTACAGAGACCAATACCAAGGCGAATGGACAGGTGTAGAATCAGAATCGGTAGATCTTACAGGCGGTGGTGCCATTGAGCTTGGCGGCGGAGGATTTTCTATTTATGGCGCTCAAAGTGCTGAAGGAGGTACAAATCAATCAAATTCTCAAGGAGAGACTAACAATAATAACCAAGGAAGTAATGAAAATATTCCGGTTGACTTTCCTAATTTGCCAAACACAAACTATGCCTGGTACAATGCAGAAGAGGTTTCACAATCCTTGAATGAACATGCCATAAGGGCCACAATTCTTGGAGTAGAAGACGAAGATGATGTATTTATTGGTGTCTCTAGAAGTGGAGGATTTGCGTCTGCACCAACGTCAGTAATTGATTATCTAAATGATTTTTCTATCAAATATTATGTTTTGGAAGATGTTTTACACGATGCTGAAGAATATGCAGATTTTGGAGAAGAGTGGGTTGACATCACCAGGACAGGAGATTTCAATACCGGAAATGGTTTGAATTATGATCAAACTTTGAGCACCTCTGAAGTCAATTCATTGATAGATGATTTAGAAGACGTAACAGAAGCCATACAAAATAGTAGATTGATTTCTGGCCCAGGCTCTGGAGGATTTTCAAATAAGGTAAGATTTAGAGCAAATAAATCTTACGAGTCAGGACAGACAGAAAGTGGAAGCACTAAAAATGTTGACTTTGATATTCATTGACAAACAAAGTGATGCTATAAGGCAGTTTGGTTGAATCATTTCGGAATTAGAGCTAAGGAATTAGGTCTGATGAATTTATTTATCAAACACCTAAACTTAGAATTTCCAACCTCCATGAAATCATAGATTTTCTGGCCTTATTAGAAATATGTAGTTTGGTGACAATCGATGTTGCCATCTTCGATACTAATAATTGATAATTTATGGACTCCAAAATTTTAAAGACATCAACATTAGCTGTACTAATTTTAATGCTCATTGTTTATTCAGCAAATGCGCAGAATTCTAAGCAAATAAACCAAGATTTTTCTCTGAAAGGAGATGTATCCTTGATTGGAAAATGGCATGGAAATCAGATAAAACTTAGATGGGGTTTTGATCACCCACAGCTTTGGTATCACCATCTAAAACGACCAATTAGTTTATACAGGAGGAATGTAACCAAAAATGGTAAATACGAAAAGCTTGCCGATATTTTACCAATGGACTCTACTGGTATGGAACAACTAGCATTCCAGACTAAAGATGAAATGGTCGTTGTGAGTCTTGAAAACATTCATAGAAACTGGAGCAATACCAATTTTGATTCTTATGCCAATATCCTTGAGAAAAATGACAATTTCCACAACAGATGGTCTCTTACCCACCTAGCAGCAGACAGGTCATTTGCAGCAGCAAAAGCTTCAGGTCTGGGTTTCCTTGACACGCCACCAAACTCAGATGACATCTACGCCTATAAAATTGCTGCGGAAGGGAATGCCATCATTTCTGATTACAAAGTAATTTATAAAAAGAAGGACTTCGTACCAGCAATATTTGAAATCATAGAAGCTGAAGAAAAGGTCATCATCAATTGGGATAAAAAACTTCATGATTACCACTTTACGGCTTATTGGATAGAAACCTCAACTGATGGTATAAATTTTAAAAAAAGCAGCGATGTTCCTTTCATTCAAATGGTAGACGTTTCTGTAAAAGATGAACGAAGATTTTACTCTTACTCCTTGCCTGTTTCCAATTATCAGAAAACTTTTATCAGATTAATTGGTATCGATCCATTTGGTGATGAAAGCCTTCCTTCAAGTGTTGAAATTGGCATGGGAAGAGATAAAACTCCACCACCTCCAGCTTATTTAATTGCAGATTCTAGTAAAACGCACCTCACAAAAAGTTTTACCATTATCCACGACTCACCACAAGAGGTTGCCAGTTATCACTTGGAAAGAACTTTTGGAAATGAGACTATGATTATAAAAAATTGGCTAGACCCAAAACAAACCATAGGCATAGACAGTGTTTCTACTGAGGGCATTTACAAATACAGAATCATTGCCGTAGACAGCGCTGGCAATGAAGCCCACAGTCCATTTATTTATGCTAAAATGTACGACCTTCTACCCCCTGCAAAAGCCCCAAAATTGCAAGCCATTCCAGATACTTCTGGTGTCATTTCTTTGTATTGGGAAGCCCACCCAGAATCCGATATCATTGGCTACAATGTTTATGCTGCAGATGGTAAACAAAGAAATTTTACCAAGCTCAATACGCACATCCACCGCCTTCATGTTTACCTCGATACCATCAGTTTGGCGCTCATGAATGAAAAAAGATATTATTACATCGTCGCTGTGGACAATGATTACATGTTGAGTCCAGCTTCCGATACCCTCGAAGTGAAAAGACCAGACAAGATGCCACCTGCCCCTGCTCATATTGCAAATTATGAGGTGACGGATACTAGTATCCGATTGACTATTTTCCCTTCTAGTTCTCGTGATGTCGTAAAGCATGAATTGTGGCGCAAAGAGGCTGATAAACCTTATGAGCTTTTAGCTAATTTGTTGACAATTCCACCTTATTATGAAGATAAATCTATTGCCCCATCCACAAAATATACCTACCACATTGTTGCGATTGACGAATTGGGTTTGAAGAGTAAAGCAGTCAAAGAAATTCATTTGTTAAGCAGAAATCTCAAAGCTGGAAAACCTTCTTTGAATTTGAATGAAAATGAGGGGGTTTTAATGTTAGGAATCATTTCAGAAATTCCAACTTCAGAAAATGTAATTGTATTTAAATCGGTAAATGATGGTCCATATGAAAGATGGACTGTAACAGATACCTTTCCCATCAAGGATTTAGCTAAAGGAAAAAATAAGGTTGCTTATCGAGCAGCTTATTGCAGCAATGCTGGCCTTGTTGGGCCTTTGAGTGACAAAATTATTTGGACTTCAAAAACCAATTAAAATGAAAACATTTTATTATTTTTTGTTTGTATTTTCATTGATCAACTTATCCTGTGCCAAAGAAGAAGTTGACCCTAATAATTACAGAAAAAAGGGTGAAGTTCAAGACAACACCATTTACCTGCGTGATCACACCACGATGCTCACGGATGAAATGAAGCCAGAAATTTTGACAATTTCAGACAATGAAATTGTTGTAAAAGAAGGTCAAATTTCTGATAAAACTGTAGGAGATGTATTGGTAAATATAGCCGACGGATCCTCTGCGGATAGTGTTTCTTTCTTTAGGAAAATCAAGGGAATAAAAACACAAGGGAATACAACCGTTTACCTCACTGAAACAGCTACCTGGAATGAAGCTTATGAAAAGTGGACATTTGATTCGAGGTCTGATAAATTTACAATCAAATCCAGATCATTAAACTTGGAAGAAAATTTTGAGATAAATGCAACAAGTTTTGCCAAAATATCTGGTGATCATCATGTGATTCCGCAATTTAGTGTTGATATCAGTTTTGATGATTATTATTTTACTTCATTTTTTGATTCGGCGGCCATAGCCAATGCCAATGATGTGGGAGATATAAACCCTGCATTCCATCTGCATTTTGAAAATTTAAAAATTGAAATGAGTGGCAATGTTACTTTTGGAGCCAGTGTAAGTCTTGGAAAGGATATTGAATTTGGCGAACCAGCACAAATATTCATCATTCCAGAGACGGGTTTATCCTTATATTTTCAACCCAAAATGGGCTATTCTGTCAATTTGGAAGGAGAAATCACGACCCCTACTTTGTCGGGAGTTTTTGGTGGATATGATATTGATTTGATATATAATGTCTGGGACGAATTACCTCAATTTACTGTGCTCAATCATCCGCCTTCTCAAGAGGATCAAGATAATCCGGGATGGCAAATATCAGGAACGGGCGAAATAGAGTTGCAAGGTGGTTCTGATATTTTCGTAGGCATTACAGGAGCTCCAAATACCATAAAAGCAGGAGTTTATTTATACAATTATATTCAACCAGGAATTTCTCATAAAGGAAGTCTGAGTAATTTACAACCAGAATATGATCTTACGTTTCAATATGGAGCAGGAATTAATTTCTTCTTTGGATTTCCAATAGTAGAAGATTTCCTCGATTTTTCCTGGTCATCTGATGATTATAAGTATCCGCTTTGGAATTATGTTTTTCAGGATTTCCCATGTCCTGCTTTTTCGGAGGCGTTATTAAATTTCAACCGCAATACGGGCGTTTTTGATTTGAGGGTGGGTAGCCAAGATCGGCCCTTGGGGTTTTACAACATTTCTGTAAACGACGATGCAATTGCTAATCTGGGAAATCCTGATTTTGGTTATAATACCTTGTATAATCTCAATACTGCATTGCCCAATGATCCGATCAATAAACTGATTATTGCAGATAAAAATTTAGTTGGGTGTTACCTCGAAGACCAATACGTGGATCCAGCTGGGTTTGGCGAATGCTCAGAGACTGTTACAGATGCTCAAGGAAATGAATATTGCACAGTGAATATTGGTCAGCTCAAATGGATGGCAGAAAACCTTCGTAGGACAGATTTTGGAGCTGCATACCCCAATGAATCTGTAGGCGAAGATCGATTATACGGCAGATTATATACATTCGAAGAAATTCTCAACGGTTCCAATGGGGTAAGCACGCGCATCCAGGGCTTGTGTCCTAATGGTTGGCACTTACCGACCATTGCAGAATGGAATGACCTCATCAATGGATTGGGTGGTCAGGCTCAAGCAGGTAAAAACATCAAATATCCGTCTACTTCTCTTTGGCCTGCTGCATCGCTTCCTTCCGTGGGATCTTTCAATGCGGTCTCAGCTGGAGAACATTATTCATGGAGGGGCTTGGGTGCAGATGCTTTTGGGAATAGGAGAAAAATAGCAAGGTTTTGGACGACTCAAGTGGATGCAAATACGGATGGGATTCTCATCGTGGAAGTTACAGGAAAGGATCGCATAGCAGAACAAAATGTATCAAATGCAGATCCTTATTTCTTTCATAGTGTCAGAGAAGCTGGTTATAGCTGCAGATGCGTAGAAGATTATTGATTGAATTGGCAATGATGTGATCTGTTGAGCAATGATTATCCCAAAATATGGTATTCATATACAACTCTCACCAGTCCAGCTGTGTTTTTTACACCTAATTTGATCATGATATTGCGCCTGTGAGTTTCTACAGTTCCAAATGAAATAAACAATTCATCAGAAATCTCCTGTGTTGTTTTTTCGTCAAGAATCAATCGAAGGATTTCTTCTTCTCTTCTGGAAAGTTTAGGAAAAGGTGAATCTGGTTTTGCCTTCCATTCACTTTGATTGAGGTTGAGCAGGGCGTCAGAAATTTCTTCACTCAGGTATTTTTTACCTGATAATACTTGTTTAATCGCATTTTTTATTTCTTCGTGGCCTGCATTTTTATGAAGATATCCAGTAGCTCCATTTTTGAGCATGAGCTTTATCAGATTACTTTCACTAATCATTGACAATGCAATAATGTGCACTTCTGGATGGGCCTTTTTGATAATTTTAGTTGCTTCAATACCGTTGAGTTCTGGCATATTAATGTCCATGAGGATAATATCCGGAACATGATTTTCCAGTGCTTTGATCACTTCATTTGCCGAATTAAAAGTTTGTGTGACTTTTATATCTTCTTCACCATTCAATAAGAGACTGAGCCCTTCCAAAACCATGCGGTGATCGTCTACAATATACAATTCTGTCATTTTCTATATTTTATTGGTAAAAATGGAAGGAGGAAGTTCAATATTCACTTGAGTCCCATGGCCTATTCTGGAATCAAAATGAATAGCTCCGTTGAGGTATTTCACACGAGACTCGATGCTTTTGAGGCCCATTCCCTTAGCATGAATAACCTCATTGATGTCAAATCCTTTACCGTTGTCATCCACTTGTATGTTGAGGCCTTGTTCGTGGCCCAAAAATTGGATATGGTAATTTCAGTTGCCTTGGCGTGTTTGATAATATTTTGAATCACTTCTTGCAATATTCGATATATCAGAGCTGCATTATTTTCAGAAATATTTTTGAGGTCTACCTGAAAGACTTCGATATGAGGAGTGATGCCATTTTTTGAAATGAACGACTCAAAATCTGTAAGCGCTCCTTCCAATCCATGCATTTGTAGTGAATGTGGTATCATATTATGGGCAATACGCCTCACTTCAGAACAAGCTTCATCTATGAGTTCATTCGTCTTTTTATATACATCAAGTTCTATTAATTGATTGATTTCATGAGAGATTGAGCCAAAGTGTGCTTTAACGGATGTCAGTAAACCACCCAGTCCATCGTGTAAATCCCTGGCAATGCGCATGCGTTCGCTTTCTTGCCCTTCGATGACTGCACTCAGTGATAAAAGTTGGTTTTTCTGTTCTAATTCCGTGATTTGCTGTTTTTGGATTTCGGAGTCTGCTTGTAGAATTCTGGCTTTGTATTCAGTTCTTTTTCTATAAAAATACCAAAGCAAAAGTGACAGTAGGCCAATGGTGATGGCAACTGCCAAATACCATCTTTTCCTCACATTCGCTTCATATAACAAAGCTTCTGTTCGCGTTTTTTCATGGGTTAATTCCAAATTTTTATACTTCGCTTCGAATTCTGAACTTAGTCTGGTTATGCGTTCATCTCTGTCTGCTCTGAAAACAGAATCTTGCATGGTCCTATAAATATTCAAAGCATCTAAGGCAGCTTTGTGGTTGCCAAGAGCTTGCTGAATTTCTGATCTTATAAGATAATTATTGGCGATATGGTGTAAGCTTACTCCCTCCTCACTGCGAATCTTTAATGATTTTTCATTATATTCATTGGCCTTCTCAAATTGTCCCTTTTTTTGATTGACCACTGCTATTACGTTGTAGACATTTGAAAGTACGTCTGATTGATGAAAAGCTTTATAATTATTCAAATATAGATTTGCAAATTCCATTGCTTTGTTTATGTTTCCTGCATTATTTTCTAGTTCGGCTAGATTTCCAACAAGAGTTGAAGTACTTAGAGAATCACCATTTATTCGGTGTTGTTCATAAGCTTTGTAATGGTATATAGATGCGCTGTCAAGTTTACCTGCTTCCATAAATTGAATACCAATGTTATTATTTACATTGGCTATCCATGTTGTGTTTTTTTCTTTTTCAAAAAGTTCAAGGGCTTTTTTGTAATACTCAATTGATATATCAGGCTTGCGTTTATATTCCATGCAGGCCCCAATATTATTCAAACTCAAAGCCATGTAAAAATTGTCTTTAGCTTTGGAGAAAAGGTCTCTAGCTTTGAAATAATAAGTCATGGCTTGTTCATAATTTCCAGCAAGGTGATAACTCATGCCAAGGAAATTTTGCCCTTTACCTTTATATAAATAATTTGAACCAAGAGCAGCAACACTGTCATAACTGGTAGCAAACTTTAGCATATCGGACCCTCCGCTAGCTAAAACTTCTCGTATATTATTTTCAATAGCTTTGAGCTTTATGGTATCTTGTCCTTGTAAAAGCTCTGCTCCTCCAAAAAAAACTAAAATCAGCGCAAGAGTTTTCATAATTTATGGAATTGGTATGATCATGTTAATAGTAGTTCCTTTGCCAATTTTTGAGTCTATGTCCATTTGGCCTTCGAGGTATTGAACTCTAGATTCAAGACTTTTTAATCCCATGCCTTTTTTATTGATGAGTGTATTTACGTCAAAGCCAATTCCATTATCTTCAGTAAGAATGTGTAAGTTTTTCTCATCACCAAAAAACTGTATTAGTAAATGATTGGCATTGGCATGTTTGATGGTATTTTGGCTTACTTCTTGTAGAATGCGATAAATCATGGAAGCTTTATGTTCTGGCACTTTTAACAAAGGATAATGAACCTCAATATCTGCTTTGATACCAGCATTTTCGAGAGTATTGCTCAATTCCGTAAGTACACCTTGCAATCCATGTTCTGAAAGTGAATGTGGTATCATGTCGTGCGCAATGCGTCTCACTTCACCACAAGCCTCATCAATTAATTCATTTGTTTTTTGAAAAACATTGATTTGACTTACTGCCTCTAATTCTCTGGTTATGGTATTGAAATGTGCTTTTACAGATGTGAGCAGGCCTCCCAATCCGTCGTGTAAGTCTTGAGCAATTCTCAATCTTTCTGATTCTTGACCTTCAATCATTGAACTCAAAGCCAGTAGTTTATTCTTTTGCTCTAAATCAAGAATTTTCTGATTGCTTATTTCCTGATCTTTTTGATTGATTTTTTTCTGAAATTTTAATTTTCGGTAATAAAACATCAAACCAGAAAACACGAGTAGTAAAACAAAACTTCCACCACTTAATAACCTAGTTTTATCCAATTTCAGATCCTTTAATTCTATATCTTTTTTCATCAATTCATTTTCTTTTAGTTGAGTTTGATATTTGGCTTCATAATCTGCAATTTTACCATCGAGAATTTGTTGGAAGGAACTGTCTTGTAATTCAGTATATTTTTCTAATGCAATCAAAGCTTTTTGATGTTGGCCCATTTTTTTTAAATATTCATATTGAATTAAATAGCTCGATTTTTGTACCCTCGATAAACTTGGATTTTCTTTGATCAGCATATCCATTTGATCCACCGCTTTTTGCAATTGTCCAGTTTGTGAATATTTCTCTGCAACATCAAATCTTGTAAGAATGGAAGATGCATCCAGGCTATCTTTATTTAATTGTGCCAGTCTTTTTTCCAGTTTCTTTAAGCCTTCTTCTTTGTTATCAAAAAGATCCAGTAATCCACTGTGGAGTAAGTCGAGTGGTTTGTCAGGCGACCCAGCTTTTTTAAATGCCAAAATTCTCCTATCCACTTATCAAATTCCTTTTCTCCCCAGCGCTCCTTTGCAGATCTTGTCATGGCATACAAAACAAATCCTTTATCCATCCGATTGGTAGAGGTTTTTACATAATTGTAAGCATCCTTTAAGTATTGGTCCGCTTTTGCAAAATCATTTAATTGCAAATAAATGAGATATCTATTAAAATTTGGTGTCCATAATGCTACTGATGGTTCATATTTTCTGAATTCATCTGCGGTCAATTGAGCAAAATGTAATGCAGAATCCAGCACATTTTGATCCGTATAAAGCATGGTTAAATAATTATAATATCTTCCTAATTTAGGATGATTTAGATTGTTTGACTTTACAAATTCTACGCCTTGCAAGAGATATTTTTTACTCAATGGTACTTGCGAGTTGGTATAAAATGTTTGTGTGATTGAGCTGATCATCTGGACTTTGGCATCATTAAGAGGATTGCTCAATATTACATCAAGATAAGGTTTATAACATTGTTCATCTTTAAAACATTTGCTAATGATGAGCTTTGCCAAATCGCGCCCTTCACTTTCTTTTGTTACTGTTTTGAGAGCAATTAATAAGCTATCCTGAGCTGTAGAAGACCCGTAAACAAAAAGAAATATGAATAGTAGTTGGCGCACTTTTTTTTTGTGAAATTATAAGGAAAATTCCAATGTTTTTTCATTTAATTAGAAAATATATGATTTCATAGATTTTCTGTTCACTCCATGAAATAAGTCTTTGAGGACCAGTAAACAATATCAAATTTGGTCACAAAACAAGTATGATGAAATACATGGTCTTTTTTATTTGTATGTTTGGTTTAATAGAGGTAAAAGCTCAAACCATTCAAGGCTTCCTAGCGAGTGGTGGTAGTAGTTTTCAAAATTCAACCATACGTGCACATCAAGTATTGGGCTCCACATTTATAGGCGGTAATTCCAACCAAACGGTTTTTATCAGCCAAGGTCTGTTATTCCCAATAGGAGTATTCATGCCCACCAATACACAACAATATTTAATTCCCAAAATTGCATTTTATCCCAATCCAGCCAATGATTGGATTCAAATAAAAATTGAAGATGTTTCTGCAGTCGCAGCTATCGAATTACGAAGCATCAATGATGTCAAAACAGCGGTCAATATTCAAACGCTCAATAATTCTTCCATTCAAATTTCTGTAGCCGAAATGCAAACTGGATTGTATTCATTGATTTCAATTGATAAAAAAGGCATTCGATCTTTTCAAGGTTTGCTTGCCATCATTAGCCATTAAAAAAACAGTAAAATTAACCATAAAATGAAAAAGTATTTTATCGCCATTTATTTATTATTCACCTATTTTTTTCTGATTGGACAAACGCCTTCGTTTTTCAATTATCAAGCAATTGTGCAAGATGAAAAGGGTATTGCATTAGGCAATAAAGATGTAAAAATCAAAGTAATAATAACGACCAAAGGAGGAAGTTTTGATGAAACTTATGAGACGAGAACTAATGAATTGGGGATTGTAAATCTTCAAATCGGTGGTCCAGAATTTGATAAAATTGATTGGGCAAAAGGTGGTGGAGAAGTTGCGATTGAAGAGTTGAATTTTGGTATCAAAATGCCAGCTTTTCAATTAGCCTCTGTTCCTTATGCTTTGTATGCAGAAACTTCTGGTTCATCATTGCCAGGCCCACCTCCCGCACACCAATGGGAAGGTACCAAAATCAGATTTGAAAATCCAGACGGTAGTTTTGGACCTTTCATAGAACTTAAAGGCGAACAAGGAAATAGTGTAAGCGTGGTGGGGTCAGTGGGTGCAGAAGCTGATTTGCCAACCAACTACACTGGTAAGCTAGGTGATATGTTTATTGTTACCAGTACCGGTGGTGGATTTGTTTGGGATGGAAAAACCTGGATCAGTGTTGGTAGAGTCCAAGGTCCAAAAGGGGATAAGGGCGATAAAGGAGATAAAGGTACCAAAGGAGATGCGGGTTTGAAGGGTGATCCCGGAACGCAAGGTCAAAAGGGTGATACTGGTTTGCAAGGTATTGCTGGACCTACCGGAGCCCAAGGAACTAAAGGTGACAAGGGTGATAAAGGAGACAAAGGTGAAGACGGTACCAGCGTGAGCATTGTAGGGTCTGTTACCAATGTCAATCAATTGCCAATAACTGGTAACAAAGGTGATTTGTACATTGTTACCAGTACGGGAGATGCTTTTGTTTGGGACGGTGCAAAGTGGGTAAATGCGGGGAAATTGCAAGGTCCAAAAGGTGATAAGGGCGATAAAGGAGAGAAAGGCGATAAAGGCGATACTGGTTCACAAGGTTCTGCTGGTGCACAAGGAGCTCAGGGTCCTCAGGGAACTCAAGGTGTAGCAGGTCCTGTCGGTCCCCAAGGCTTGAAGGGAGATACTGGTCCTAGTGGCCCACAAGGCCCTAAAGGAGATGCGGGAGCAACTGGCTCAGTTGGTCCACAGGGTCCAAAAGGTGACACAGGAGCAGCTGGCCCTAAAGGAGATACAGGTGCTCAAGGCGAAAAAGGGGCGAAAGGTGATACAGGTGCAACAGGACTCACTGGCCCTCAAGGTCCCAAGGGTGATACTGGTTCATCAGGAGCAACAGGTGCTCAAGGTCCAAAGGGAGATATTGGAGCAACTGGACCAGCAGGCGCTGCCGGACCACAAGGCCCCAAAGGGGATACTGGATCCCAAGGCCAAACTGGAGCCACTGGTGCAACTGGGGCCGTAGGACCACAAGGTTTACAAGGTCCAAAAGGTGATGCTGGTTCACAGGGTCCACAAGGGCCAAAAGGAGATATGGGTTCTCAGGGCCAAACTGGGGCAACAGGTGCAACAGGGGCTCAAGGATTAAAGGGTGACAAAGGTGATACAGGTGCAACTGGTCTTACTGGCCCTCAAGGCCCAAAGGGTGATACAGGTTTAGCCGGACCTCAAGGATTAAAAGGTGACAAAGGTGATACAGGTGCAACTGGTCTTACTGGTCCTCAAGGTCCAAAGGGTGATACAGGCGCAACAGGACCAGCAGGGTCATATACTCAGGGCGTTGGAATAGGGATTGCAGGAGGTGTAATTTCAAATACTGGTGATACAAATGGCAATGATGACTTCAAAAAAACAGATGACCTTGAGGGTGATGTTGTGGGAAAATGGAATACAACTTTGGTCAAAAAAATAAATGGTGTTGGTGTGACGGCTACACCGACAACCAATGGTCAAATCCTTGTGTACAATGGAAGCACTTGGGGAGTAGGCAACGGTTATAGCCCAGGAACGGGCATCTCAATAACAGGTGGCGTCATCAATAATACAGGTGATCCAAATGCCGCCGATGATCTCACTACTACATCAGATCATAGCGGAGATGTGAGCGGAAAATATAATTTACTAACAGTCACAGCCATCCAAAAAAGAAATGTGTCAAATGCCAACCCGTCCGTTGGTCAAGCTTTGATTTGGAACGGGTCTGCGTGGGCACCAACTACGATCAGCGCTGGTGGAGGTGGTCCTTTAGCGGCTGGATCTATTGCAGCTGGTGGAGGTGAAAGTTGGGATTTGAATGGGAACGTCTCCACTTCCTTTGCATCAGGAGCGACTACCATCAGTGTCTCAGGAATTAATTTGTCTGCATCCAACTGCGCGGTTATTGTGACACCAAGAGGCTCGCCATCAGCAGGGGTAAGTTATACGTCATTGGTCTCTTTCAATGGTGGAAGTGCCGTGGTAAGAATTCTTGCAAATGGTGATGCGGTAAGTCAAGCATTTAGTTATGTAATCTTTTAATAAAGACAATGAAATTACGGACCAAAATGCTTTGGATGGTTTTATTGGCCATCGCCGCGAAGGGAAGTTCCCAGGATTCAATGTCATCGGTAACGAAGGAAAAATCTTCTGATTTCAAAATCAGTGGAGGAATATCTTTGGGAGGTGAGATTTATGATGTCAATGGCATTGATGCAAGAAGAAGTCCGTATTCATATAATATCAGTGGCCGGGTAGCCCTTTCATATAAAGGATTTACAATTCCGATATCAGGTTCCTATCGAGATGCTCAATTCAGTTACGATTATACTTTTAATAGATTGGGAATAGCACCAAGTTATAAATGGGCAAAGGTTTATCTAGGGTGGAATACGATGAGTTTTTCGCCTTATACGATGGCTGGAAGAAGCTTTTATGGTGTAGGCTTTGAATTAAAACCAGGGCTATTTACCATCTCTGGTCTAAAAGGGAAAATCCAAAATCCACTGGCCATTCGCGATACATTGATTGATGGTGCTTCACTCATTCCCACGTACGATCGATATGTGCAAGGTGGCAAACTTGGGTTTGGAAAAGATCGCTCAAAGATAGAATTCATCTTTTTGCAAATCAAAGACGATGAAAATTCATTTCAATATGACAAAAGTTATACCACCAGTTATGGTTATCAACAACTTACTCCGCGTGAAAATATATTGTTGGGCATCAATGGAGGTTTGACCCTTTTCAAAAAAATAGACTTTTTCATAAATACTGGTTTCAGTGGATTTACGGCAGATCAAAGAGATACTCTTTATCTCAATTATGGAGATGCCGCGCCGGATGTAGCTTATGACATCTTTAAAGCCAACAGCTCTTCAAGTTTTTCTCTTGCAGGTGACGGTGGTGTAAATATAAGAATTGGTACGGGTAAACTTGGCTTGAAATACCGCCGCGTTGACCCATTTTATACGACCCTAGCAAGCAATTACTTTGTCAATGATGTACAGCAATATACTTTTACTGGGGGTGTGGGTTTATGGCAAAGAAAGATCAGAGTGGATGGCCAATTTGGGGTAGAAGAAAATAATCTTACTGGAAAACGTACCAATACCACTGAGCGAATTATTGGGAATGCAAATCTCAATTTTTATTCATCTGATAAATTCTACACTACGCTCACTTTTAGTAATTTTCAAACAAGCTCTGAAAATCAAGTCCTTCAACTAGACGATACGTTGAGGTTTGTATCGATTTCCAATCAATATGGATTATCAACTTCCTACATGCCCGTATTTACCAACAAAACCATGACCATCAATTTATCGGCCTTTTACAACACCGTTTCTGACCAAAGTGAAATCCAGCAAGTCGGAGATATAAAAATTTTGAGTCTAAACTTGAGTAACAACGTTGGCATTAAAGCCTTGGATCTTACGGTTGGCGGCAGTCTCAATTTTAATCAGTATGATTACTCTAATAAACAGCAAAATCGATATGGATTTGGCCTTCGGGCGACTAAAAGATTTTTGGAGAAAAAACTTTCCATCAATGGATCTGCCAACTTTTCCATCAATGAATATGATGGTTTGTCTGATGGGCAAAATCAGACCTATCAAATGAGTGTATCATATAAAACAAGTAAAAAAAGCACCTTAAGTTTCAATTTATCTCATAGAGTGGTAGAAAGCCTGGTAAACAATTCCTTTGATGAATCAAGAGGATTGATGCGATATGGATTGAGCTTTTAGAAGAAACAAAACAGCGTTTTCCCACATTTTTTACCATTGACAGCTCACAAGAGACAGACCTTATATAAGCCTCCGCATCTAATAGTAAAACATATGGGGCCCAAGTCTATTCAATATGTGTTAGGCTCTCCCGGTGTGGGCAAATTTTGTGCCACTTGTTCTCCCTTTTCATGAGTACTTTTCAACGCAACAGTCAAAGTAATGCCACTTCCGGCAACTGCAACTCCTTTGGCATGATTGTTCTTGAGTGGTGTTGACAAAGTGATTGAATCCGTCACATCACTAGGCGGAGCTCCAAATCGACGTCTTACTGGTGTTACTTCTGAAACAATAACTTTCTCCATTTGACTTCCTTTTCCAACCAAAATTTCTTGACCAACAGTAAATCCAAATACGCTTTCTACAAAGATTTTATTACTTCCACTTTGAGATTCACTCGTTGAAGTAGTGGCTCCCAGACCTCCAATTTCTTTTACAACGGCAAGTTCACTATTTTTTCCAGTTCCTATAAAAACGGCCTGACCAACTTCCAAACCACCTTTTTCCAAAACTTTGATGTTGTTTGCTCCAGCTTCCACTCCCGTAGCCAAATTTACCTTTTTTTGAATCCGAAAATCATTACAATTTGAATCATTATCATTCCCATCAGGGAACAAACCCAAACTCAAATTGACTTCATCTGGGGCACCAGCAACGGGGATGAAACGTCTTGGCAATGTTGGTACTACAGCAATGCAACCTCCTTGAGATTGCACGCCTTCCAAAGTTGCAATTTCAGGGCTAGGAATGGTGCCATTTGCGCTCGAATTACTTTGTTGTGACCCATAAACCAATCCGTCAACCATGACTTTTCCACTGGCATCCATCAAAGCAATCGAACCTGAACTTCCCGACAAAGAACCTCCATACCACTGGTTTGGCAAGATTTTTCCCCTATAACCACCACTTTTGAAACCTATTCCTTTGATAGGTGCTCCGTATTTATTAGCATTTTTCAAGGCAGAAGAAAGTGTGATGCCGCTGCCCAAAGCTTGTACGGCTTGACCACTGACATGCACAAATTTTGTAGCTGGAGAAAATCCAATACCCGTTCCTGGATCAGAAACATCCACGGCATCCATGTGGTCGCGCATCAAAGGTTTGGTCAATTCTACTTCCCCGGTCCTTCACTTGGCCTTCCTCGCACTGGGGCCGCCACAACTTTGATGATGCGCTTTACTTCAACTAGTTCTGTTCTGGCACCTGTGTTGATCGTCAAAACATCACCAACAGACATGTTTGCATTTTCTACAACCTTTATAACAGTATCGCCTTTTTTTGCTTCGCCCACCAGATTTGTTTGGGTTGAAGCCTTTCCTACCGATGTAACTGTGGCTATCTCAAATTTTCCTCCTGCGTCAATGCCTATTTTATCGCCAACCATAAATCCAGTTGCGTTGGTTACGGGTAGCTTAGTAGTTCCTGCTGGAAAAGTCAACCATGGTCCAGTAGAAACTGGCACAAAAATAGTGGTCATTGGTGCGGCAGCTGTTCCAACCTTTGCAATGGTAACTTTTTCTCCTGCCACGTCAATTTGGTCGCCGGTTTTTATACCTTCCACTGCTGATAAATAGATGTTTTTATCACCCTTAAGAGCTGGTGCAACTAAACCTGCCGGGGAAAGACCTAACAGATAAAATGCTTTGGGCTTCAATTTTTTACCTTTTGGAATCGTGGCTAGTTCTACTGGTGCCCATTCACTTTTTGTGTTGATCAATGACCATCCACTCAAATCCACCTCTTTGTCAGAACTGTTATACAATTCGATGAATTGATCAGTGACATTCAAGCTATTTTTAAATCTTACCTCGTTGATTTTTACAGATGGAGCAGTCCTTATGCGTTGGCTGGCAAAAGATGATTGTTTACCTTCAGAGGAAATCCATTCCGCACTTCCTTTTAAATAACCAGCCATTGCATTGGTTGGGGAAGTCACCATAAAATTGACTTTTACTGTTTCTCCAGCTGCTATTTTTCCTGTCAACATTTTGAAAGGAGTAGTTTCTCCTGCGATTTTACTTTTCCACCCAACAGGCAGATTTATTGACAACTTAAGGTTATTGATGTCCTTTCCTGTACTGTTGTGATAAGTAAGCGTCACCTCTTGGGTGGTTGTTGGAAGAAAACTCGTTAGCCGAGATAACTGAACATATGGAAGATCATATTTTGAAGCGACAATATTTTGCTGAACTCCATGAATTGCCTCATCTTTTGGATATCCAATGACCATGATGCCTTCATAAAATGTACCCGCAGAACCATTGCCATTGTCTCCTCCGTTACCCATCTGTACAGCTCCTTTACGATGCATGGGAAAATAAGTGTTATTCTCTCTTGAACCTGGCCTTTCACCTTGATAAAAGGTGGCAAGTTTACCATCTTGGGCATTTCCACCCCTGATCTCCCACTTATTACCACCACCACCGTTGACCATTCCTGTCACAAAACGCCAGCCATCGATTGTGGGATCTGCGATATTTTCTTTCGCATCATAGCCAGAAAACAAACCCGCTTCCATGTCAGACATGATCCAAGGGCCTTTACCAGCTCCTTTTCCCCACGCAGTTGAAGTGCCAAAATATACTGTTGCCATGGTTCCTGTACCTACTGCTTGACTATTGGTCGAAGTATTACCGTAGTTAAAACAACAACCACTGTCATAATGACCGCCATCAAATACCATATAAATGCCTTGTGGTTCGTCATTGATGGCCAAACCAACAGCATTATTATTTCTAAGACCCATTCCTGGCATGACATAAGAACCATAAACCTTATGCCCAGCCAATGTTACTGGAGCCATATCCGCAATCGGTAGGGTATTGAATCCGCCTGGAGCTGGGCCAACGAAAGTTCCCGGAGGAGCTTGTAATAGGTGATTTTTATTCCCAGACTGGTCATAAATGATGGAAATGAAACAGACATCCTGGTCGCAAAAAGCATCCTGAGCCGCAGCATTGGCTACGATTACTGCTTCACCTTTTTGATGGGGCAATGTCCCTATATCCAAGGTTTTACCATCTGATAGCCGCTTTACTTGATAAAGTGGTCCCTTATAATTGGCAAGTAATCTAGTCGTACTGTGGGCAGTGACACAAGGAGTACCATGTAAAGCATATTCATCACATGGAAAGCTTGGAATATTGCTGGTGTTTTGACCAAAACCTTGTATCGAAAACCAAGGTAAATCAAAACAGTAAACATGAAGGATTTTAAAAAAGGCATAAAACGTTGTGAACTAGACATAAATGTGACTTTTGAATTTCTTACTGACAATCGAGAAAAAGATACTACCTGTAAGGCAAACAAGGCCAATGAAGGGCAGAATTTCTCAAGATTACGAATATAAAGTATTTTATCCAACTGCCAAACGCAGAGAAGTAATTGTGCAAAAGATAGGATGTTCAGGTAGGAATGGAAACGTTATTAATCTAATTGGGCTATTTCCTTTGTTTTAGACATAAGTCTTTAATAAAATTAAGAAATATGTGAATCCTGTAATTCAAAAGGATTGTAATGCATCCTATGGCTAACACATACACCTTTGTAGAGCAATAATTTTGTTGCAGAAATGATACTCAAGAAATTTATTATGTTAGATCAAGATAATCAAAAGGTTCAAAACAAGCAAACTGATAGACGCATGTTGACTGGAATGTTTCAAGACCGAGAAAGTTCAGAAAGGGCTTATAATGCTATGCACGAAAGAGGATATTCCGAAGATGATATCGATTTGATGATGTCTGATGAAACGCGCAAGAAACATTGGGACACCCCTACACGACCCCGTCTTTATTCAAACAATGAATGGGCAGTCCTTTTTTATATTTCTCTCGAGCAAATTGGCTAGCACTTTGGAAATAAATAATGGCCATAAAATTGAATAACTCTGAAAAATAAATTTCAACTATTTAAATATAAACAAGTTTTAAGAAAGAATTAAATGCAACAATGTTGCATTTATAAAATTATTGATTAATGTTGCATTCATATTGAAGAAGTTCAGCTTGATATACTTCTTCAATATATTTTAATGGATGCAAATATGATCAAATGGATGTAATTAATTATGAAGTCATCATCATTGGTGGCAGTTATGCTGGTTTATCAGCAGCAATGGCCTTGGGCCGTTCTTTGCGAAGTGTTTTGATCATTGATAGTGGTTTGCCATGTAATAGACAAACACCACATTCCCACAACTTTTTGACGCAAGATGGTAAAACCCCAAAAGAGATTTCCAAGGTTGCAAAACAACAACTTGAGCAATACAATACAATAAAATTCCACAGTGGCCTCGCTGTCAGAGGAATAAAAACCGAAGATGGTTTTGAAATTACGTGTCAAACTGGTGAAATATTTACTGCCAAAAAATTGATTTTTGCAACAGGTGTGAAGGATAAAATGCCCGACATCCCTGGATTTACAGAATGTTGGGGCATCTCAGTAATTCATTGTCCTTATTGTCATGGATATGAAGTGAAAGGCGAAGTAATGGGCATTCTTGCAAATGGAGATTTTGCTGCTCATTATGCACAATTAATACATCATTGGACAAAAGACTTGACCATTTTTACCAATGGAAAATCTACCCTTACGCCAGATCAGACAGCGAAAATCAAAAAGCACAACATTCAAATCATTGAAAAGGAAATCAATTTTCTTTACCATGAAAATGGCCATGTGCAACACATCGCATTCAAAGACCAATCAACAGTTTCCCTCAAAGCAATTTATTCGCGTCCAGACTTTGAGCAACATTGCAAAATTCCGGAAATGTTGGGTTGTGAATTGACAGAACAGGGTTTCCTTAAAGTAGATATGTTCCAGATAACCAATGTCCCAAATGTGTTTGCATGTGGTGATAATACCAGTCCAATGCGGTCTGTTGCAAATGCTGTGGCGACTGGAAATATGACAGGAGTTGTAGTAAATAATACTATGATAGAAGAGGAATTTTAGTGGCGAGCTGTTGGCTGTTAGTTTTCAGCAATCAGTGGTCAGTTATTAGTGGTCAGCTGTAAGCTGTCTTTTAGCATCGAGCTATGAGCTACGAGATCCATACTTTGTAGAACCCGAAGGGTTCAATGTGCATAACCCCGGGTGTAACTCGGGGACATAGAACACCAAAGCCACCAACCCCGAATTGGGGTTGAATTGTCCAGAATAAAGGTCTAGCACAGAAAACAATTGTTTAATTGAAAAAATAGATTTGACAAATTTTCAATTCGTGAATTTGTGGCAATCAGTGTTCAGTTATCAGTGTTTTTTTTTCGCTGAAAACTGAAAACTGATATCTGAAAGCTGATAACTGAGCGCTGAAAACTGAAAGCAATTAACTCAAATCTAAACACTTAACTGGCAAATGATTATCTTTGGAAATGTCCAGAAATAATTACAACCTATCAGGTCTCAACGATGAGCAAGTCCTTAGTGCAAGAGCAAAATATGGTGTAAACAAATTAGACTATAAAAGGGAAAATGGGTTTCTAGAAAAAGTCATACTCATTGCCCAAGAACCAATGATGATCTTGTTGTTGGTTGCCGCATCTATTTACTTTTTGACTGGAAATTGGGGTGATGGAATTTTCATGGCAGTTGCGATCATTTTTCAAGCATCAATCTCCTTATACCAAGATTCGAGAAGCAAAAATGCACTGGATAAACTAAAAGAATTTTCACAACCAAATTGTAAAGTGATTCGCAATGGAGAAGAGGTTGAAATAAAAAGCGAAGACTTGGTAGTTGGAGACTTTTTAATGGTTGAGGAAGGTACTTCGATCAACGCAGATGGTGTCATTGTACAATCCAATGACTTTTCAGTAAACGAATCCATCCTTACTGGCGAATCACTTGCTGTTTTTAAAGATAAAACACAAGAGGATAATTGGATATATAGCGGAACAACCGTATCCAGTGGATTGGCCATTGCAGAAATAAGGGCGGTTGGAAATGCCACCAAATTGGGGAAAATAGGGTCAAGCCTTGAAAACATCCAAGAAGAAAAGACACCACTAGAAATACAAATCTCAAATTTTGTTAAAAAGATGGCCATCGCAGGTGCGGTAGTTTTTGTCATCGTCTGGGCAATCAATTATAGTCTCTCTCAAAATATCTTATCCAGTTTATTACAATCGCTCACATTGGCCATGAGCATTTTACCAGAAGAAATTCCCGTCGCCTTTACCACTTTCATGGCCTTGGGTGCATGGCGTTTGATGAAAATGGGCATTGTCGTCAAACAAATGAAAACAGTGGAAACATTGGGCAGCGCCACCGTTATTTGTACGGATAAAACAGGAACTATTACCGAGAATAAAATGAGTTTGGCAAAGTTGTTTTTACTTTCAACCAATAAAATCTTTCGACCCGAAGATCAATTGACAGATGATGAAAAGCAACTTATTGAAACAGCCATGTGGGCAAGCGAACCCATACCCTTTGATCCAATGGAGGTTGCTTTGCACCAAACTTATCAAGACATTTTCTCATCAGACTTAAGACCAAATTACGAACTTGTTTTTGAATACCCTTTAGGCGGTAAACCACCCATGATGACCCACGTATTTCAAGAAAAATCTGGTAAGCGAATCATAGCAGCAAAGGGTGCACCCGAAGCTTTGATGAATGTTTCTAGTCTATCAGAAAATGAAAAGTTACACATAAAGGAAGCCATTTTACTTTTGGCCAATGAAGGCTATCGGGTATTGGGCGTAGGAAAGTCCTCTTTTGAGGGAAATGATTATCCAAAATTACAACAAGATTTACCATTTAAATTTAAAGGAATTGTAGCCTTTTATGACCCACCCAAAAAGAATATTCAAAAGGTATTGGAGGATTTTTATGAGGCAGGAATTGATGTAAAAATCATAACGGGGGATAATGCTGCAACCACAGGATCAATTGCCAAACAAATAGGATTTCGGGGCTATGAAAAAACCATCTCAGGCGATGATTTGATGCAATTGAATGAAACAGAATTAAAACAATGTGTGACGAATACCTCCATATTTACGAGGATGTTTCCTGAGGCTAAATTAAAAATAATCAATGCCTTGAAGTCCAATGATGAAATTGTAGCCATGACAGGTGATGGTGTGAATGATGGTCCTGCATTAAAAGCCGCTCATATTGGTATTGCAATGGGTAAAAAAGGGACAGAAATAGCGAAACAAGCCGCATCTTTGATATTATTGCAAGATGATTTGTCCAAAATGGTGGACGCCATCGCCATGGGTAGAAAGATTTACACCAATCTCAAAAAGGCCATTCAATACATCATTTCTATCCATATACCCATAATACTTACTGTATTTATTCCACTGGCTTTGGGTTGGATTTACCCCAATATATTTTCGCCCATTCACGTCATATTTTTGGAAATCATCATGGGCCCAACCTGTTCTATCATTTATGAAAACGAACCCATGGAAAAAAATGCGATGTCTCAAAAACCCAAGCCAATGAGTGCTACCTTTTTTAATTGGAAAGAATTGTCTACCAGTATTGTACAAGGGTTGGCCATAACCTGCGGAACTTTATTTGCCTACCAATTGGCTATCAGCAACGGCTATGGAGAGGATTTGACCAGAACGATGGTTTTTACAGTTTTAATTACTGCAAATATTTTCCTGACGTTGATAAACCGCTCATTTTATTATTCCATCCTCACCACGTTGAAATATAAAAACAATATGGTTCTAGGTATCATAGCGCTCACGGTGTTTATTGTAGGATTGATTCTTTATGTAAACTCACTCACTACTTTTTTTGAATTTGAAACCTTGAATTCTGTGCAATTATCGATCTGTGTGGCGATAGGCTTTATCACTGTGATATGGTTTGAATTTGTAAAACTATATAAAAGAGTGAAATCAAAAGGTGCAGCTTGAGGCATTGACGGCCAAATTCAACCCAAGAGATATAAAGACTTGACCAAGGTGTCTTCAAAATAAATTTTAGTTTTATCTATTTCTATTTAGACTTATTCTAAACGATTGCATATATTTGCCACTGTTTTTAATTAGTCTAAATAAGCGAATAATGAAAAGCTATCTATTTATTCCATTATTACTTCTTGGGTTTGAAATTTTTGGGCAAGAATCAGCTCTGGATTCAGTCCAGCACCTACCAGAAATTAGCATTGTAGGAGACAAGAATAAAACCATTCCGGGCTCGGGTCAATACATCAGCACTCGTCAATTATCGATGCTCAATCAATCAAATGTCAATCACGTTTTGAGGTCAGTTCCAGGTGTAAATGTCAGAGACGAAGAAGGTTTTGGTTTGAGACCAAACATAGGCTTGAGAGGTACTTCTGTCAACCGAAGTGCGAAAATCACCTTGATGGAAGATGGTATCCTCATTGCCCCAGCTCCTTATGCAGACCCATCTGCGTATTACTTTCCTACTTTTGCAAGGATGCAGGCAGTTGAGGTTTTGAAGGGAAGCAGCCAGATCAAATATGGCCCTTACACAGTTGGCGGTGCGGTCAACCTCATCTCAACCGCCATTCCAAAAACGTTTAAAGGATTTGCTCAACTTTCATACGGTAGTTTTGGCACCAACCAGCAAAGGGTTTGGGTGGGCGATAGCAAGTCAAATTTTGATTATGTTTTTGAAGTTAATAGGTTGGCAAGTAATGGTTTTAAAGAACTTGACAATGGTGGAAAAACGGGATTTGATAGGAGGGATGTGATGGGTAAGTTGAGGTGGCATACTTCAGAGAGCGCCAATATTCCACAATCTTTAACTTTTAAATTTTTGAATACCACCGAAGAAGGTAATGAAAGTTATTTGGGGTTAACGTATGAAGATTATAAAGAAAATCCATTGAGGAGATATGCGGCAACTCAAAACGATCTTTTGGATTTGAAACACAGCCATATATCTTTAACCCATACCATTGCACCCACTAAAGGTTTTACCATCAGTACAGTTGGATATTATTCCACAACTTTCAGAGATTGGGCAAGAGTAAATACCATTGGAGGCCAGAGTCTCAATAACATTCTTGCAAACCCAAGTTTGCACCAAATTCCTTATCAAACCATGGTTGGTCAAACGGATGGTAATTTAGATTATCAAAGTGCGGCCAGAACATATTTTTCAAAAGGCATACAATCCAATGCGCAATATTCTTTTAACACTAATGATGTTTTTCATAAGATTCAAGTTGGATTGAGGTATCATTCAGATCAAGCAGATCGATATGCTACCAAATCGGTCTATGCCATGTCAAATGGCACTATGATTTTGACAAATGCGGGCGTAAAAGGCAATCAAGAAAATCAAATCAGAAATGCAACTGCCTTTGCTTCTTATATCCATTACGACATTATGTTTAAAGGGTTGAAGTTAAGTCCAGGAGTGAGGTATGAAAATATCAATTTTGAATTTGAAAACTATGGCAACGCTGACAATGGAAGACTTGGCAACGCACTTAAAAATGCATCAAATGAGTTAGGTATTTTGCTTCCTGGATTAGGTTTGAAATATGATTTCAACAATCACGCAAGTGCTTTCGCTGGTGTACACAAAGGATTTTCTCCTCCAGGAATGCCATCTGTAACTTCCACAACAGGACAGGCCAAAGAAGAAACTGCCACTAACTATGAATTGGGTTACCGTTATGAGAAAAGAGGATTGAATTTACAATTAGTTGGTTTTATCAACGACTATAAAAATATTTTGGGCTCAGATAATGTCTCTGGAGGTGGTGCAGGCAGTGGAGATATGTTTAATGCGGGCAATGCCTTGACCAAAGGGCTAGAATTGAGTTTTGAGTATAACCTCCTTCATAAAGAAGACCAACTTTCGGCAATCAAACTTCCACTGAACATAACTTACACTTATACAGATGCAAGATTCCAAGATGTATTTGTGAATGCAGGAGGAGATTGGGGGAGTGGACAAATAAATCGCACTGACTTGATTCCTTTTGTCACACCACATTTATTGACTGCAAGTTTGGGAATCTCATACAATAAATTGAATGCCTCATTGGTAAGTCGATACGTAGGTGAGACCAGAATTAAACCAGGTCAAGAGGAAACTATAATTCCTGCCAGTGGTGTAAATTACAATGATGTAAATGCAATAGCGGGATTTTTACTTTTGGATTTCACGGCCAACTACCAGTTTAGTAAGTACTTGACAGCTTTTACAACACTCAATAATATAACAAATAGCAATAGCATCTCTTCAAACCTACCAAATGGCTACAGGCCAAATATGCCATTAAATGCAAACATAGGGGTGAAATTAGATTTTTAATAAGCCTTCAAAATATAGTTTGTTTTTAATTGTTTTTCTTCTGCATCATTCAGGAAGTTTCTGAATGATGCTTTTAATTCATGGAATGAATATGGGCAATTTCAAAATTAAAAAGCCTTGATTGATATTCAACTACACTAAATATTGGGAATTTATTAGTTTCAAAATAAAGTTTTCCAATTAATCCTTTGATTTTATATTTCTCTACTCACATTAATTATCAGCAATGGCTTGTTTGTCTCACATTGGATAATAAAAGTTGAAATTAATGATGTTGTGAGCTTGCTATAAATTTGCTTTATAAGAACCAAGTCATTTTATTTGTGTTTTAAAATCCTTTAAATAAAAGCAAACGGCAAATAAGACTTACTCAATCAACCAAACAACAAATGAAAAAAAGAGAAAAACTGGCCATTATTCCCCAATTCTATCCGGGTGCAAGCACAACCATAGATAGTGTGAATCATCTTATAGATTTCATTGAAAATGAATTGGATTTAGAAACCAATAAAGTCATGATGGCTGACAGCATTTGTAGCGATGATGTAAACTCCATTCAATATCCATCAAGAGCTTTGGAATTCTTAGGTCCATTCAAAATGGGAGGTTTGGACGGATTTCCATTTACAGGCCTCACTGGCATGGCTGCTTTTGCAAGTCATGTTCCCGATGATGGTGCAATTTTTATTTATTATGGGCCGCATATCGGAGTTTCAAAAGCGGGTAAAATAGGAGAAATAACGAGAAAGGGTCAAAATCATGTGAGTGGTTGTTGTGGTGCCGCCAAAGCTGGCTTAAATAAATTAATTGCTGATACCATAGTCGAAGGAAATGTCACAGATATGGATTATCAAATGAATTCGATAGAGCAAATTTTATTGAAGGAAAAGGATAGAATTTTGCTTTCAAAAGAACCTTTATTTGAAGCAACCGAAGTAATTTATGAGGCAATTGACAAGCGCATAAACGACCTTGTTGCAAACACAAATTTCAAATGTAATTGGATCGTTTTGGTAGGTGCAATCTTAATCAATAGTGATGCTGATATGGGTTCATTTACCAAAACAAAAAGATTTGATGTGATTGATTTGGGAGCAAAAACCAGAAAAGATTATTTAAAAGCATACATATTATAAATCATGTATACCAAACGCAACTATGGGTTTTGGATGACCTTCAATTGGTCCAAAAAACCTTTTTTAATTGGATTTGCTTACGCGGCAATCATTGTGTTGATCGCGCATTACTTAAATATCAATTGGCAGATTAATATTGCAATTCCGTGGCAACCAGTGAGCATCATTGGTATTGCAGTGGCTTTTTATTTGGGTTTTAAAAACAATGCCAGTTATGATCGAACTTGGGAAGCCAGAAAGATATGGGGCGGTATTGTAAACAATAGTCGGTCTTTTGGGGCTGCGACTGTGGCATTTATTCAAGGTGAAAATGCGGCGGCCATTCGGAAGCAAGTCATTTATCGCCATGTTGCCTGGCTTACTGCTCTTCGGTATCAATTGCGTTTATCTCGAGAATGGGAACATACAGAAGAGCGAATAGCCGGAAAATATTTTCCTACAAGTTCAGAACAATATTTTGAAAATCTTGACAAAGAGTTGTGTGGTTTCATGACCAAAGAAGAAGCAATCGGATTATTGAGCAAGTCAAATATCGCCACCCAAATATTGAAAAATCAGGCGGTCTATTTACAGGAATTAAAAGATAAAGAGTATTTTGACGATTTCAGGACATGGAATTCTAAACTTGACAATTTGACCTTTTAGATGATCAAGGAAGAAGTGAACGGATCAAAAACTTTCCATTTCCAAGACAGTATGCTTCAACTGCACTTTTTGCAAACTTTATATTTTGCTGCGCTCATTCCATTTGGATTATTAGATATTTTCTTAAATACAGAAAGCAAATTGCATTGGTTTGTCATCCCTTTTTCAGGACTCATCACTTGGGTATTTTTCTTGATGGAGAAAATTGGCGATTATTCAGAAAACCCTTTTGAGGGTTCTTATAATGATATTCCAATAACTTCCATTTCCAGAAGTATTGAAATTGATTTGCGCCAAATGATAGATGATGAAAATATTCCGGCACCAGTGAAAAGCGAACACGGCTTCTTAATGTAATAAATTGATCATTTCATCAAAGTTCATGAGTTACAAACCGTAAAACTTAAATCAACAATGGAAAAAGTCCTTTTTATTTTATTATTTCTGCAATCTATTTTTTTGAATGCTCAGGACAATGACCCTTGGACTGTTTATATGTCTCCAGCTGCCGTGCATGAATTATTTGCAAAATACACAGGAGCGTTTCAACTTGAAATTGAAATGAGCGGAATGAACGAGCCCATTAAAATTGGATCAATGCATCAAATGATTTTGGGAGGACGATTTTTGGAATTAAAGCAAAAAGGGTCGATGATGGGTATGGATTATGAAGCCCTTTCCACCATTGGATTCAACACCATTGACCAAACTGTTTCTATGACTTCAATTACCAATATGGGCACAGGTACTTTAGCCTTACAAGGTTTGTGGGACGAACAGACAAAAACAGCAAATCTACGCGGGAAATTGACCAATCCAGTTTCCAAAAAATCCATGAATGTACGCCAAACCATACAATTTGCTGATGCAAATACCATATTGATAGACAATTATGATCAAGAAGAAAATCATCCAGAAAAGAAGACAATACAATATAAATTTGTGAGGAAGTAAAGCCTTATGGCTGATAATTAATCCTAGTATTATTTTTTGGAAAGATGATCAATTTTGTATTTGTAGGTGCTGCCTATTGGAATTTCTGACTTATCCAACCAAAGCCTATTTCCTTCAATCGTCGAAATAGAAGCCAAACTGATGATGTAAGATTTGTGAATTCTGATGAATTTTGATTCAGGTAGTGCATCTTCAAATTCTTGTATTTTTTGTAAAACCATGACCATTCCTTGTGTTTTGGTAAATACTTTCACATAATTTCCATAACCCTGAAAATAAATGATGTCACTGTGATTGACCTTGTGAATTTTTTTATCGGCTTTGAGAAAAATGTAATCAGTCAAAGTTTCTGTTTCTTCTTTGACAATGACAGTTTGTTCAGCAGGGAGGTCGAGTTTTAATTTTTCAAAGATGCGATTGGCAGTCTTTAAAAAACGTTCAAATGTGATAGGCTTTAAAAGATAATCAACCACATTTTCAAATTCATAACTGTCCACGGCATATTCAGAATAGGCTGTTGCCAAAACTACAAGTGGAGGATTTTTGATGGTTTTCAAAAAATCAAGACCAGTCAATTCAGGCATTTGAATATCTAAAAAGAGCAAGTCTACTGGTTGTTTTTGCAAAATGTTGATGGCTTCAATGGCATTGCTGCATTCCTTGACCACTTCAAATGCGTGTAATTTTGATAAATGCATTTTGATGATGCCACGTGCCATGGGTTCGTCATCGACAATGATTGTTTTTATTTTCATAATTGAATGGATAATTTTACTGTATATCGATTTTCAGAGGTGTTAATTTGCAATTGGTGTCTTTTTGGATAAATCAATTGTAATCTTTTTTTGACATTATTGAGCCCTGTGCCGAGTTTTTCACGTTCCAAATTCGAACCAGAAACATTGTTATCGCAAAAGAAAGTTAACACACCATCCTTTACTTCGAGCTGTATATCGACATAAGGATCCTTGGAGTTGCGATTCGCGCCGTGTTTGAAACAATTCTCTACAAAAGTAATCAATATCAGGGGTGCTATTTTAAGATTGGCAAAATCACCAGTTCTTTCCAAATTAATTTTGCCAGAATCAGGAAGCCGACTTTTTTCCAAATTGATGTAATTATTGATGAATTGAAATTCCTTTTCCAAGGCTACGTATTCTTTATCAGTTTGCTCTAGGGAATATCTCAATAGCGAAGAAAGTTTTTCCACAACATCTGCAGCTTTTTCAGACCGTTCTAAACACAAAAAATAAATATTATTGAGGTTATTAAATAAAAAATGTGGATTGATTTGGCTTTTTAAAGATTTGAGTTCTGATTGTCTGATGAGTAATTGTTGTTCATAATTACGATTGGTTTGTGCCGCCAATCTTTGCAAACCGATAAAACCAAATACCGCTGAAGTGGTAATAAAATATCTCCCAAAATCTAAAATCAAGATGCCAATTTGATAATTGAAATAATGGGCATAAGTAAAATATCCAGTGATGGCTTGAGTCAAAAGTATGAATATCAAAATGCTGAATGCGTACAAGCCATATTTTTGCCGGTCAAATAAATAAGGTATCAGTACTAAGTTGTGAAACATCACCAGCACAATGGTTGGCATGATGTAAAAAAAAGCTTGTAACCAGGTATGTTCAAATATATTTTCACTTGATAAATACTGGATGATCATAAATATCAACACTAAAAAAATAGCGATGAAGTTGGCCCACGATTCTTTAGCTACAATTGATTTTATTTCCATGATGCAAAAATACAGGTCCCTTTCACATTCCTCAAATAAATTACATTTATCAATTACACCCTTCTTTTTGTCCCGTTTGTCATTAAAATGACCAAATTCAACCATAATTTTTTGAAATGAGCGGTTGATTGAAGCATCTTGCTCCAGATTTGATCAAGCAAACTATTTTTGTCGACACTTATGATCGAATATTTGGAATTGGGGAGATTGAAAAATATCCAGCCCTTGGTTTGGATTTGTTTGGTTTGGCTGTTGGCCATACCCAGAAATGTACATGCCCAAGTGTATAATTATGATATTTATATTGATGATGTTAAGGCAGGCAAAATGGAAGTTTCAAAAAGTACATACGTTAATGGAGGAGCGGTCATTGACCTTTCTTCAAAAATGAAAGTAGGTGGCATTGGAACCAATGAAATTGAAATTTATTCGACGACGTATTTTAAAAAAGGGACACTTACAGATTCAGAAAGTGTAGTTGAGCGCAATCGGAGAATTAAAGAACAGGTGATTGTAAAATATGACAACAGTCGGTATTTAGTCAGCCGCAGGAACGAGAATCCTTTGGTTATGCAGGAAGGCATTTCTATGACAATGGCTGAATTATTTTATAAAGAACCCATTGGTGTTTTATCTGTTTTTTCAGAGAGGTATGGCGAAAAATGTAAGATAAAGGTCTTAAAAACAAGTACTTATGAAATTGTCTTACCGACTGGCGGCAGTACGGTTTACCACTATGACCGCGGAAAATGTGTATTAATTGAAAGTATTGGAAATATTCAATCAATGACCATGAAATTAAAATCAAAATGATGAAAAGGAATGTGCTTTTCATATGTTTAGCCTTATTGTTTTTGAGCGACATGAGTGCTCAATCTCAAGAACCAGAGTATCAAACTATTTTCAGTAAAAGAGCCAATAGGAATGGTAGTGGTGTGAGAGGATATGCGACCATTATGCATGCCTATCATCCTGTTTTTGCCACTAATAAAACTCATCATTTCAACGGAGGTGGTATAGAAGGTGGCCTCAACATCAAAAAGAAACTTTCCATTGGACTTTCTTTTAGGTCAGTAGCCGAGCTCGGAGACGATTTTGGTTCAAATGTTGTCATTGATCCTGATAATTCCAGGTCAGCGATGATGTTTGGTTTAAACAGTACGTATCGACATAGACCTGAGAAAGCGATCCATATGGCCTATTCAGTTTTTACTGGGGGTTTACTTTTACAGGAATTGGAATTGGTAGGAAGCAATCAATACAAATCATCCTTAGCTTGTGGTTTTACCATCAACCCAATGGTAAAAGTGGAGGCTAATTTGATGTCTTGGATTTCTGTATATGGCGGCATCGGCTACAGGTTTAGTCAAAACAAGGAGGCTTTTGGTGTGAATATGGCAAAAGATTTGAACGGGGCCATTTTTCAAATAGGTATTAATTTTGGAAGAATCAGATAAAATGAAAAAAAAACTCATCTTTTTAGGCTTGTTAATAGGTACTTTCCTCAATGGACAATCAGATTCAACACAGACATTGTTGAAAGATTTTAAATTGAAAGTGAGAGGGCAATTCGCACTACACTATGAGACATCAGAAGTCAATCAGTCAGCGCTCTCCTCTCTTGGAGCTGGTGCTGGTTTGATTTTTAATAAAAGAGTATCTATTGAATTTTATGCCATGGGAAGTCTCACAACTCCAGAAAGAATCGCATGGGATGGTGGTGTAAACCCCAATTTGGAATCCTTAACCTTTTTTGAAGGTGGTGGAAAATTGAGTTATATATTCAAACCATATAGGGCAATCCACGTAGTCGTAAGTTCTAAATTTGGAGGAGTCCACGTTGAGGATAATAGCACTCCAGCAACCATCATCAGTGATGATGCCTTTGTATGGACTCCACAAGTAGAGGCTGAGCTCAATCTCACAAGAGCCATTAAACTAAGCCTAGGCATCGGCTATCGATTTACCAATAGAACCAATACTTTCTATAAAAACAATGAAACCAATAGCCCTATCTTTTCTGCTGTTTTGGGTTTTGGGAGATTTGCCAGGGAAAATATGTGTTCTCCTCTTGAGGACAATCTGACATTCTGTTTGAGAAGAAAGGCATAAATGCCTTCTTCTATCCATCATATCACATCATTGTAGAAGGTACATGGGCCATCCACTGCCTGTGGTACCATATTGCATTTCACATTTTGCATTTCACACCATTCACCTTCTAAAAATCATTTGTGCTTTCTGGGAAGGCACGTGGGCCTTCCCCTGCCTGTGGTTCCATCTGACATTTCACATTTCACATTTCACATCTCACACCATTCACCTTCTAAAAATCAATTGTGCTTTCTGGGAAGGCACATGGGCCTTCCCCTGCCTGTGGTTCCATCTGATATTTCACATTTCACATCTGACATTTCACATCTCACACCATTCACCTTCTAAAAATCATTTGTGCTTTCTGGAAGGCACGTGGGCCTTCCCCTGCATGTCGTTCCAAATGAAATTTCACATTTCACATTTCACATCTCACACCATTCACCATTCACCATTTACCATTCACTATTCACTATTCACTCACATTTCACATTAATTACCAACTCAGTTCACCCATCATTTAGGCACCTTCATCACCACCTATTTCGTATTGATCACACAAATGCAAACGCCAAAAGCAAAAGATAGAATTTTGAATCATGATTTGAATTGCAGATGGATTCAATCATATCATTCAAAAACGAAAAACAAAAATTATGAATAGAATTTTATTGACCCTTTTTTGGACAGTCCTCTTTACTAGTGCAGGATATGCTCAGAAAGATTTCACACTCAGCGGATACATTAGGGATGCCAGTTCTGGAGAAGAGCTTTTGTATGCAACCGTACAAGTAATAGAAAATCAGACAGGTACAACAACCAACCTTTATGGTTTTTACTCACTTACCCTTCCCGAAGGAAAGTATCATTTGGTGTATTCTTATTTAGGTTATCAAACGATAGAAAAGCCACTCAATTTGGAAAGCGATCAAGAATTGACCATACTACTTTCACCTAATGCTCAAGTCATGGATGAAATTGTAGTAACTGCTGAGGCAAAAGACAAAAATGTATCCACCAACCAAATGAGCGTAGTCGAACTCAATATGGTCGAAGCAAAAAAAATCCCTGTGATTTTTGGAGAACAGGATATATTGAAAACCATCCAATTATTGCCAGGGGTGAAAGGTGGTGGTGAAGGAGGATCTGGCTTTTATGTGAGAGGTGGCAATGCTGATCAAAACCTAGTGTTATTGGATGAAGCGCCGGTCTATAGCGCATCCCATTTACTCGGCTTCTTTTCTGTATTTAATTCAGATGCACTCAAGGACGTAAAATTGTATAAAGGTGGTATGCCAGCACAATATGGAGGTCGTGCATCTTCTGTGCTTGATATCCGTATGAAAAATGGAAATGCCAAAAAATGGACAGCCACTGGGGGACTTGGACTCATTTCTTCAAGATTGACGGTTGAAGGTCCAATTGTTAAAGATAAAAGTTCCATCATCGTTTCTGGAAGGCGTACTTATGCAGATTTATTGTATAAAACGGTGTCCAATAAAATAGACGATAGTCAATTGTATTTCTATGATTTAAACATCAAGGCGAATTTTACTTTCTCAGATAAAAATCGAATTTATTATTCAGGTTATCTGGGAAGAGATGTTGTGGGAACCAAAGAATTTGGATTTGATTGGGGAAATAATACCAATTCATTGAGGTGGAATCACAATTTCAATCAAAAAATGTTTCTCAACACAACCCTCATTTCCAGCCAATATGATTATGGAATCAATGCTAATTTTAGCAAACAGAATTACGATGTCAATTCGGGGATATATGATTATAATTTGAAACAAGATTACAATTATTACATCAATCCCAACAACACCATCACATTTGGATGGAATGTCATCAATCACTATATAAAACCTGGTAATCTCAAAATTACAGGAGAATTGGAAGTGCCAGTCAATGTAAAATTGCAAAAACAAAACTCTTTGGAGAGTGGCATTTACCTTGCAAATGACCAAAAAATAAACAAAAGACTTTCTGTCTATTATGGCTTGCGTATGAGCATGTTTAACAATGTTGGCCCTCAGGAAGTGAAGACTTACGACGAGAATGGCAATGTAATTAACACAATAAAACATGAGAAAAACAAATTTTTCAACACCTATTCAGGTCTGGAACCAAGGGCCAGTGCTACATATGTGCTTTCAGAAAAATCATCTATCAAAAGTGCCTACAATAGAAATTATCAATACTTGCACCAACTCACCAATTATACTTCCGGCTCACCAACTGACTCGTGGATTACCTCATCTCCTAATATAAAACCCATCACTGCCGATCAAGTATCCATCGGTTATTTCAGAAATTTCAATGATAATATGTTCGAATTCAGTGTCGAGACTTATTACAAATGGTTGAAAAATCAGCTAGACTATAAAGAAGGCGCCAACACGGTACTCAATCCAGATGTGGAAGCTGATTTATTAAATGGTACAGGCAGAGCTTATGGTGCTGAATTATTGATAAGGAAAAATTTGGGAGCATTTACAGGATGGATCGGATATACACTTTCAAAAACAGAAAGAAAAATTCCTGGCATCAACAATGGAAATTGGTATTCAGCTCGCCAAGATAGAACACATGATTTCTCCATCGTAGGAACCTATCAATTGAGCAAAAAAATCACGGTATCTGGGACATGGGTTTACAGTACCGGTGATGCAGTAAGTTTTCCGACTGGTAAATACAACATCGACGGTGTCAATCTCAATCTTTATTCCGATAGAAATGGATATAGAATGCCCGCTTATCACAGAGCAGACCTTGGTCTTACTTGGGTGCGCAAAGACACAAAAGACAGATATTCAGATTTGAGTTTTTCTATTTACAATGTTTATCATCGCAAAAATGCATACAGCATCACTTTCGAAGAAGTAGAAAATAGCCCGGGGGAAACACAAGCTGTGAAGACATCCTTATTTGGCATCATTCCTTCGATTACATGGAATTTCAGGTATTAATCTTTTCAATCATTCAATAAAACAAAAACAATGAAATTTATATATCCATTATACGCAATACTTTTATTATTCGTGACTTCTTGTACGGAAGTCATCACGCTGGAATTAGATACCGCCACGCAAAAACCTGTCATTGATGCTACACTCAATGCCACAACAGGAACCTGCAAAGTAATTTTAACAAAAACGGGTGGATTTTACCAAAAGAAAGACTTTGATAAAATTTCCAATGCTATTGTTTCTCTTGTGGATGGCAATGGATTGAGGTACAATTTATCAGAGACTTCGACAGGCATTTATGAAATTGGAAATATAAAAGTACAACCTGGAAATAATTTTACTTTGACGATCGAAAATGTTGAAGGGAAAACTTATAAGGCCGAAGCACTAACTCCATATCCAGGAAGAGCCGTCGAAATATCCAAACAATTATTTGCCAATCCTGCAACGGATACTTTGCCATCCTTTTTCACCAGTTTGTTGATTGAAGATTATCCTGAGGTAAAAAATTATTATCAAATGAAATCTTACATCAATGGAAAATTTCAAGCTTCCATTTTTGACTTCACAGGTGACGAATGGTTTGATGGCTACACGGTAGAACTTCCATCATCGGCCGTAGTTTACGAAGGCGATACGATGGTCTTGGAATTGATATCTATGAATAAAGCGATGTATCAATACGTGTTGGAAATGTCAGAAAATCTAGAATTGGCATATAATCCAAAGACCAATTTTGATGGGGATGTTTTTGGGCGATTTGGAATTTTTTATAGTGATTCCAAAGAAATAAAATTATAAAAGTTGACCAGTCCAGAGCATTGAAATAAATAAGAATTAGAATAATAAATAAAATGGGTTGATTTAGAAAAACTTGAAGTTTTTCGATCAATCCATTTTTTTTGAAAGTATCTAGGAAATGAGTCTCAAAAACTGTTTTTCATTTTGAATGTTTGATTGTCAAATGAATTTTTTTTAAAGCTTTCTATTTAGGTAGCATTAAATAAAAAAAATATTGATAGATCAAATGGCTAATGAAAACCCTCCATTACAAGACATTGCAATCGTGTGGTTCAAAAGAGATTTGCGCTTTACTGACCATGAGCCGCTGTATTATGCCCAAAAACAAAACCTACCCATCTTGTTGATTTATTGCTTCGAACCCATTGTCATGGAATATGCGGATAGTGATGTGCGGCACTGGCGATTTGTGTACCAATCTTTGCAGGATATGCAATCCAAACTGGAAGATCTGAATGCTAAAATCTATGTATTCCACAATCACATTCCACTGGTTTTCCAGAGGCTTTCTGAAAAATACAACATCAAAAAGATCTATTCGAATCAGGAAATCGGAAATAAACTCACTTACGATCGAGACTTAGTCGTGCAAAAATTTTGTTCAGATCAACAGATTGATTGGTTGGAATATCAACACAACGGTGTGATCAGAAGACTCAAATCCAGAAAAAATTGGGAGCAGAGATGGACACAAAAAATGGAAGAGCACCCCAAAATAGTCAATGAAACTCAATTGAATTTAATGACTTTGGATGACGCATTTTATCAAGACTTAAAAGGACCAGAGCTAAGTATTCAATTTACTTCAAATGAGCCTGCCTTCCAACCAGGAGGAGAAACCAATGCATGGAAATACATGCAAAGTTTTTTAAAGGAACGGTACGTGAATTATTCCAAACACATTTCCAAACCTCAGCTAAGTCGCAAAGGTTGCAGTAGGCTATCGCCCTATTTGGCTTATGGTAACATCAGTATGCGTATGGTTTACCAATATACGGTGCAGCATTATAAAACAGCCAAAAATAAAAGAGCACTTTCAAATTTCGTTTCTCGACTTCAGTGGCATTGTCATTTCATGCAAAAGTTTGAAGATGAGTGTCGTATGGAGTTCGAAAACGTAAATAGAGCCTATGACTCCATGGTAAAAACCAAAAATGATAACTACATATCTGCTTGGCAATCGGGCACTACAGGCGTGCCAATTGTGGATGCATGTATGCGCTGTTTACATAAAACTGGTTATATCAATTTCAGGATGCGGGCCCTAGTTGTTTCATTTGTTGTATTCAATCTCTGGCAGGATTGGCGAGACGTCAAATATATTTTAGCCAAACTGTTTCTGGACTATGAACCGGGCATTCACTATCCGCAATTGCAAATGCAGTCTGGTGTTACGGGGGTGAATACTATCCGCATTTATAATCCGATCAAAAATGCTCAGGAACACGATGAAGAGGGTATTTTCATTAAAACATGGATTCCTGAATTAAAAAATGTTCCCACACCACTGCTGTTCGAGCCTTGGAAAATGACCAACATTGAACAAGAAATGTATCAAGTTTTCATCGGCAAAGATTATCCTGCTCCGATTGTAGATATTGAAGTTAGCCGAAAAGCCGCTAGCGACATCGTTTGGTCTTTCCAAAAAACAAAAGCAGTCGCAGAGGAAGGAGATCGAATTTTACAAAAACACGTCAATAATCCTTCGAGGCCGAGAAATAGTTGATTGAGTTGGTTAAACAATCCTACAGCTTTTTACATTAACCTATTGTCTTTTTTGAGGTGACAGAAAGTTTCAAAATTATGGATTGTATGATTGTGAATATTGCTGTTCTAAAAGTTAGAAAATAAAGAATTATGAAAAAGGTGGGCATTTTATTTCCACATCAATTATTTGAAGAAAACATGCTTGTTTCGAGGTGTGAGGTCATTTATTTGGTGGAAGAATGGCTTTATTTCAGACAATACCATTTTCACAAGCGTAAAATTGCCTTTCACAGAGCCACCATGAAAATGTATGAAAGCTATTTACAATCTAAAGATATTAAAGTCATATACATTGATGCTCAAAATGATTTGTCAGACATTAGAAAGTTAATTCCCCAATTAAAGGCTGAGCATATTGACAGTTTTGAATACATAGATACTACTGATTTTTGGTTGGAACAGCGGATTAAAAACACATCTAAAACGCATCAAATAAATGCAATTCAGCGGCCTACTCCCATGTTTTTAAACACCTCTGAAGAGATAGCCAATTACTTTTCAGATAAAAAGCGCATGTTTCAGACCGACTTTTATAAACACCAAAGACAAAGCAGGAACATTTTGATGGATGCCGATCAAAAACCACTTGGGGGTAAATTGACATTTGATGATGAAAATAGGCTCAAATATCCCAAGGATAAAACGCCTCCCCAAACGCAATTTTTAAAGGCCAATCCATTTCACGAGGAGGCTATTACCTACACAAAAGAACATTTCTCTCATCATTATGGCAACCTCAATTCAGATTTTCTATACCCGATCACCTTTGAGGAAAGCAAACAATGGTTGCAGGATTTCTTTAAGACTAGGTTTGCTGAATTTGGAGCTTATGAAGACGCCATTGTAGCAAAAGAGCACATTTTAAACCACAGCGTTTTGACGCCCATGCTCAATGTTGGATTGTTGACGCCTCAATTGATCATCGATGAGGCCTTGGAATATGCGAGTAACAATCAGATACCTTTAAACTCATTGGAAGGATTTATCCGTCAAATCATAGGCTGGCGTGAATTTATTCGAGGAGTTTACGAGCTGAAAGGGGTGGAGGAGCGTACCAAAAACCACTGGGGATTTACCAGAAAGATACCTCCTTCTTTTTGGAATGCCACCACTGGCATTGAACCATTGGACATTACAATTCGAAAAGTATTGGATACAGGTTATTGTCACCACATAGAGCGATTGATGGTTTTGGGAAATTTTATGTTGTTGTGTGAATTTGACCCCGACGATGTTTATCGCTGGTTTATGGAATTATTTATTGATGCATATGATTGGGTCATGGTGCCCAATGTGTATGGTATGAGCCAATTTGCGGATGGCGGCCTCATGGCAACAAAACCTTACATCAGCGGCAGTAATTATCTGATGAAAATGAGTGATTATAAAAAAGGTAATTGGCAGGAGATTTGGGACGGCTTATTCTGGAGATTTATGGATCAACACAGGGACTTCTTTTTGCAGAATCCAAGGTTGGGCATGCTGGTAAATATGTTTGATAAGATGGATGAAAGTAAAAGGGTGGCTCATTTGAAAAATGCAAATCAATACATTGAAAGTCTTGTTGAAACTGAACAGGTTAAAAATTGAAAGTAATGATCCAATAGGTTTTTATCATCATACCTATTAAAAATTGGATGTGTAGTGCCATCAAACAAATATTATAATTTACTTTGTAGTTGAATTAGGGTTTTGGCTTTTTATCTTTGGAAAGCACCCTCATTGGAAACCGGACACTAACACCTGACATAAACAGTTGATCAGCAATTGGTTCGATTGGAATTTTTGTATGGTTTTGAAAGTATTTTAATTTCTAAAGATATTTTAATTGATGAATGAGCCATTGACTCCGAGGAAGGCACTGAACAAAGCCTTTTTAAAAGTAAAACCCAATAGAAGTGAAATTGAAAATTTCAAGGCTAATCTCATCACTTTATTGGACAGGAATAATGATACCGAAGGCGAAGAGTTTCATAAAAATCTAGTATCTGACTTTCTGAAAGATACCTATTACAAGCAAAATCATTTCATCAATACCAAAGGTCGCGCAGATCTTGTAATCCACAATGGGCCAAATGCAGATAGTTCAGTTGGCGTAATCATTGAAGCCAAGAGACCGTCCAAAAAATCTGAAATGATTTCAAGACAAAAATTGAATGAAAAGGCATTTCAAGAATTGGTCCTCTATTATTTGCGTGAAAGAATTACTCACAAAAATCTGGAGGTAAAACATTTGGTAGCTACCAATTTTAATGAATGGTTCATTTTTGATGCCACTCTTTTTGATCGGTTGTTTGCACAGAACAAAAACTTAGTCCGTCAATTCAATGACTTTGAAGGTGGTAGATTAGCGGATACTAAAACGGATTTTTTCTATAAACAAATTGCAGAGCCTTTTATAGATACCGTATATTCAGAAATTGAATACACCTATTTCAACCTACAGGATTATCAAAAACCATTGCGCAATGCTGATAAAGCTGATGACAAATTACTGATAGCTTTATTCAAGGTTTTATCTCCGGAACATCTTTTAAAACTTCCGTTTACCAATGACAGCAACAGTTTGGATAAGCGCTTTTATGGCGAATTGCTCCACATCATTGGATTGACAGAAACCAAAGAGGGCGGCAAAAAACTGATAGATCGTAACAAGGATGGGGAAAGAAATTCTGGCTCACTGATTGAAGATGCGATCATTCAGTTGGATAGTTTGGATAAACTCAGCAGATTACCAAAACCAAGTCAATTTGGAAATAATGCTCAAGAAAGGCTTTTTAGTGTGGCGCTTGAATTGTCACTAACTTGGATAAATAGAATTTTATTTTTGAAGCTTTTGGAAGCTCAGCTGATTTCTTATCACAAAGGAGATAAGTCATTTGCTTTCCTCAATCTCGATAAAATCAAAAGTTTTGATGATTTGAATAGTTTGTTTTTCCAAGTGTTGGCTCGAAAGTATGAAGAGAGAAACAATGACGTAAAAAAGCTTTTTGAGAAAGTTCCTTACCTTAATTCTTCCCTGTTTGAACCAACCGATATTGAGCAGGTTACCTTATTTATCAGTAATCTAAAGGATGACAAACAACTTCCTATATTTTCTCAAACAGTACTTAAAGACCAACAAGGTAAAAAGCGAACAGGAAATCTGAGCACACTCGAATATCTGTTTGAGTTTTTGAATGCCTACGATTTCAGCAGTGAAGGTTCAGAAGATATTCAAGAGGACAATAAAACGCTCATCAATGCCTCGGTTCTGGGACTGATCTTCGAGAAAATTAATGGCTATAAAGATGGATCATTCTTTACACCGGGTTTCATCACGATGTACATGTGTCACGAAACCATTCGCAAAGCCGTGGTGCAGAAATTCAATGAAACTAAAAATTGGAATTGTACCAGTTTGGAAGATCTCTATGATAAAATTGAAGACAGGAAAGAGGCCAATAAAATTGTAAACAGCATCAAAATTTGCGATCCGGCCGTGGGTTCAGGACACTTTTTAGTATCTGCGCTCAATGAGATGATTGCAGTCAAAAATGACTTGAAGATTTTACAAGATCGTGATGGAAAAAGACTCAAGGAATATCAAGTTGAGGTTGTAAATGACGAACTAATAATCACGGATGAAGAAGGTGAACTTTGAATACAATCCAAAAAGAAAGCCAACGAATTCAAGAAATGCTTTTCCACGAAAAGCAAACCATAATTGAAAATTGCCTTTTTGGGGTTGACATCAATAGCAATTCTGTAAAAATCTGTCGCCTGAGATTATGGATAGAGCTTTTGAAAAATGCCTACTATAAAAATAGTACAGAACTAGAAACCCTCCCAAATATAGATATCAACATCAAATGCGGTAACTCTCTGGTGAGCCGTTTTGCAATCGATGCAGACCTCAAACAAGCCCTCAAAAAGAGCAAGTGGACGATTGATAGTTATAAATTGGCCGTAGATACTTACCGCAATGCGGAAAATAAGGAGCAGAAAAGAGAAATGGAGCGGTTGATTGCAGACATAAAGTCGGATTTCAGAAGTGAGATTGCATTGAACGATCCAAAGATGAACAAACTCCGAAACTCAAGGTGGTTTTACATCCAATCAGCAGCAACTTTTGAAATGGACAAAGGTAAAAAAAAAAAAATTGCAAGAAAAACAGGAAGCAAGTAAACTAGAAACTGAAATAGAAGAAGTAAAAGCTAACAAGATTTTTGAAAATTCCTTTGAATGGCGTTTTGAGTTTCGAAGTATTGAATGATGAGGGCGTTTTGTGGGGTTTGATTGTTATGGGCAATCCTCCATATGTTAAGTTTTCCGAAAAGGATAAATTTATAAGGATAATAACAGTGACATTGTAAGAATGATTGATACATTTATGTTCTTTATTAATTTAAGTTTTATAATTAAATCAAACCAAGGGTTAATTTGTCAAATCATACCTGATGTTATACTGTATCAAATTGACAATATTAAATTACGTGAAAAAATATTGGCTAATTATCAGTTATTAATAATTGTTAATTTGGGTGATAATATATTTGAAGATGTTGCAAGACCTTCATGCATTCTTCAATTGGTTAAGTCTGCCAAAGCAAGAACTAATGTTTTGAATTTAGAATCAAAATCAAATAAGCATTTATGATATTAATCAATTGAAATAGAAACCTCACTTTTGGTGAGCTGCAAACACTTTATTGCAACTAGGAACATTAAAGGGTATCAAATTTTAAATCGGTATAACAACGAAAATTAATCGATTTAATTGATAGTGATGCAATTCAAAGGGTATAAGCCCCGACTTGAAGGAAGCTTTTATTGTAGATAAACTATAGTAAAACAATGTTCACTGAGAGTGATTATATTTTCCCTACTATAACAGGGAGGGAGATACGTTTAAATATTTAGCATCAGACATAGGTAAGAAAATAATTTACACAAAAATCAGAAGAAAACATTAAAAACATTATAAATTATGTTTCGAATTTTAAAAATCGTATCACTTGCTCTGAAGTAAAAGAAGGTAAACATCCATTTTGGGCATTACATAGAACAAGGGATAAATCAATATTTGAAAAAGATGAAAAAGTTGTTGGAGTAATTACAGGAGATAAAATTTCAGTCTCATTGGACAAAAGTAGATTATACCCAACTGATGGAATGTATATTTTTTCATCAAACGGTATTTATTCAATTATTTTAGTTGGCTTGTAAACTCCAAATTAATTACATATTTCTATCGACTAATTTCAATGGAGAGAACAGAACTCTTGCAAACAAAGCCAATGTTTTAGCAAATGTACCTCAAAAAATGATTTTAATAGTGATTTAGTATTAAAAATTGAAAAATTAACATAGAAATAATTGGAAATATCAATTTAAATATTGCATATGTTTACCTAACAAACAAATAGACCAATTGGTTTACCAACTCTACGGCTTAACCGAAGAAGAAATAAAAATCATCGAAGGAACATGAGCCACCAAATTACTTTGTCAGACTTAGAAAAATCTTTGTTTCCAGAGCGATATCCTTTCTACGACCAACATTTTCAGGATGATTTAAATTACTTGAAACAGGAAGGTGAGTATGACCAAATCGCTCGGGCAAACATTCGTTTTAAGATCAGACTCGTAAATCTTTGTCTAAAGGTGCAGAATGAAGACCTTCGACAAGCACTAAATTATCTTTTCAACAAACAAGTAGAGTGTTTCTACAACTGGCAACAAAGCTACAATTGGTTTGAGCTCAAATCTATTTTGGCCTTTTTCTTGCTTTTTCTGAAGTGAAAAACTTTAAGGAATTAGAAAAGAAAGTGGATAAGCCTGAAAATCAACGTTTTTTAGGAAAATATTTGCCCAAGACAATGAAAATTGCCTGAATGTAAAAATCAATTTTTATAACCCATAAGCCGCACCAGCAATACTTTTTCACTCCATTCCCCAAAATAAATCATATTTTGTCCCTCGAAAAGCCACTGATAGGTCTTCAAATGCTATTTAAAATTTGGACCATCCCTCGCTTTTCCTTGTTTTTAGCGAAAAATGATCTATACCTTTAAGGAAACAGCATCATACAGGAAGCATGAATTTTGACTTAAAACGGTTTTATAAAATTGCCTTTTGGATCAGTTTATTGGGTTTGTTGGCCATCATCACTGGTTTCGGCTTTGCTCAGACAGAATTTTCACAAAACTTATTAGACGGATTTTACTTTTTTGTTTTGGCCATTGGTTTGATTTCTACCTTCGCCAGGTATATTCAAAAATTTAGGCTGATCAGGAGAAAGGTTTTTCTTTTCGATCTGATTTCTGTGCTTTTTACCCTCTGGATATATTATTTGTACTTGTTTGTTGGTGTCCCGTTTAAGACCGATTTAATGCTCGATAACCCCATTTGGGTAGAACTTGCAGTATTATTGACATTCATTCGCGAGTTTAAAGATCAGCTAAAACGTTGCATAATCCAGCTCAGATTTTTATACTGAGTTTTTTATTCATTATATTCGTTGGTTCCCTGCTATTGTCTTTACCCAACGCTACAGATAAAGGCATTTCTTATTTAGATGCTTTATTTACATCGACAAGTGCTGTTTGTGTGACAGGATTGATTGTTGTAGACACAGGAACCCAATTTACCATTTTTGGAAAGTCCATCATCATGATTTTGATCCAAGTCGGTGGTTTGGGCATTTTGACATTCGCGAGTTATTTCAGTTATTTTTTCAAAGGTGGAACGACTTACGAAAACCAGTTGGTGCTTAGTGATATGACCAATTCCAAAAAATTGGGTGAAGTTTTTTCAACCTTGAAATACATCATCCTCATTACCTTTGGCATAGAATTTTTTTCAGGTGTTTTGATCTACTCCAGTTTGGAAGCGAAACACTTTGACAGTCAATCCGAACAGTTATTTTTTGCTGCCTTTCATGCCATTTCTGCCTTTTGCAATGCTGGCTTTTCTACCTTGAGCAATGGCTTATATGATTCAGGATTTAGATTCAACTATTATTTACAATTAGTGCTTATTTTGACCTTTGTCTTGGGTGGATTGGGATTCCCGATAGTGGTAAACCTTTTGACTTACCTGAAGTATAAAATCTCCAATCTTGTCTTTTCCACATTCAGAGCAAATGTTTATCGACCATGGGTTTTGAATATAAATAGTAGAATTACGCTCATTACGACCTTGTCTATTTCGACTGTTGCTTTCTTTGCTTTTTATTTTTTGGAATACAATAACACATTATCAGAACACATAGGTTTTGGTAAAATGGTCACAGCGCTTTTTGGTGCAACTACTCCAAGAACAGCAGGTTTTAATACCATTGATACAGCGGCTATGAAGTTTCCAACCCTGATGTTGGTCTTTTTATTGATGTGGATTGGAGCTTCGCCGCAATCTACAGGTGGTGGTATCAAAACAAGTACGTTTGCCATTGCTACGCTCAATATTCTGAGTTTGGCAAAAGGTAAGTCGAGAATAGAAATTTTTAGAAGAGAAATTGCAGACATATCCGTAAGACGGGCTTTTGCCATTATATCTTTATCTTTAGTAATCATTGGACTAGCCATCATGTTTATTTCCATATTTGATCCAGATAAAAAGTTGGTTGACATTGCATTTGAATGTTTTTCTGCCTACAGTACGGTGGGTTTGAGCTTGGGAATAACAGGAAGTTTGAGCAGTGCCAGCAAATTGGTCATCATCATTGTCATGTTTGTAGGGCGTATCAGTATGCTTTCATTGGTCATTGCCATGTTCAAGAAAATAAAACACAAAAACTATAGTTACCCTAAAGAGGAAATCAGCATCAATTAAAAAATATAATAATGAAATATATCATCATCGGACTTGGAAATTTTGGCGCTTCACTCGCCCAAAAATTGACCGCCCAAGGGAATGAAGTGATCGGCATAGATACTAATATGTCAAAAGTTGAAGCTTATAAGGAAAAGATTTCACACACCATTTGTATGGACGCCACAGATGAATTTACCGTTTCTGGGCTCCCGCTGAAAGAGACTGATATCGTTTTGGTCGCCATAGGTGAAGATCAAGGAGCAAACATCATGACAACCGCGTTGTTAAAAAATTTCGAGGTGAAAAGATTGATGAGTCGAGCCATCAATCCGCTGCATGAAAAAGTACTCCAGGCCATTGGCGTAGATGAAATTGTGCATCCAGAAGAAGAAACCGCAGAACGATGGGCTAAAAAATTGTGCCTGAGCAATGTTGTCGATTCTTTTGAATTGAATACAGATTTCAGCATCATTGAAGCAATAGCTCCGGATGAATACATCGGCAAAACCATTCGGGAAGTCAGTTTCAGAAGAAATCACAGACTTTTGGCACTTACAGTGATAAAAAAGGAGGAAGAAAAAAGTATTTTGGGTAAAACTAAAACGGTTACTAAAATCCTCGGAGTTATCTCAGGAGATTACAGAATACAAAAAAATGATATTTTAGTTTTGTACGGATCAAATAAGGATCTGCAAATCTTTTTGAAGCAAAAATTTAAATGATAATCTTTGACAAATTTTTTGTCCAATTTAATCCAGAGCTTATTTTTTTGAATTTCGAATGAATAAATATTTATGAATATCAGCACGAAAATTAACTTTTATTATGTGTTCTTTTTGGTCTTGGGATGCTTCATGAGCTGCACCGACAAGGCAACTTCACAAGATCCAATTCCTACACATGTAACTTTAAATATAGAGTCGAAAGAAGTTGGCGAGACCAGGGTGATCAATATCTGGACTCCCCCCAATTACGATGGTAGCAAAGGATGCTTTTCCTGTTTTATACATGCCAGATGGGGGAATTCAAGAGGATTTTCCACACATTGCCAATACGATTGCAGCACTCATTCAAAGTAAAAAAATCAATCCCATCATTTTGGTTGGCATCGAAAATACGCAACGCAGAAGAGATTTGACAGGGAAAACAGAAGTTAAAGAAGACAAAGAAATTGCTCCTATTGTAGGAGGTTCCGAAGCATTCCGAAGTTTTATCCAAAAGAACTAATTCCCTGAAATAGACAGTAAATATCGTACTACCAAAGAAAAGGGCATCATTGGTGAGTCTTTAGCGGGATTATTTGTGACTGAGACTTTTTTACTCTACCCTCAAATGTTTGACTTTTACATTGCCTTTGATCCATCGCTTTGGTGGAATGACAAAAAGCTACTGAAGGAGGCTTCAAAACATTTATCAGCATTTTCTGGCGGACAGAAAAGATATTGGTTTGCTGGATCAAGCGCAGAGGATATCTATGTCTCTACGAGATTACTTGCAAAAGTTTTAGATACTGCCAAAGTTAAAAACCTGAAATGGCAATATTCCGATGAACCAAAAGAAGAGCATAGCACCATCTTTAGAGCCACCAAAGAGAAGGCTATTATTTGGACTATGAATGCACGATAAATTAATTAAAAGGCGAGGTTTAAAATGGAAATACAAGAAAATTGGCCAGAGATAAGACAACATTTTAGAAATAGCTTTAGTACAAATTTCCATGTTTCTATAGCTTCGGTTGATGAAAATCAGATGCCAACAGTTACACCGATTGGATCACTTTTTCTCAACCGCGATCAATCAGGGTTTTATTTTGAAAAATTTCCAACCAAACTGCCGCAAAATAGCATTACAAATAAAAATATCTGCGTTTTAATTGTCAATAGTGGGACTTTGTTCTGGCTGAAAGCTCTTTTTGTAGGGAAATTCAAAAGTTATCCGGCGATAAAACTTTATGGGCAACTTGGTGAAAAAAGGATGGCAACAGAAGTTGAAATAAAAAGATTGAAAGCCAGGATGAGGATTACTAGATGGCTAAAAGGCAATAATTACCTATGGGGTACAATGGATGTAGTAAGGGATATAACTTTTACAAATGCCGAGATTATTAATTTGGGAAAAATGACAAAAGGGCTATAAAAAAGCTGAGAAATTGATTCTAGTACACTTACAGCAATCTTGCAAATAATTAGACATTTAAATAAACATGGGAGAATTGTGGATATTATCTTTCATACTACCATTATTATTACTTATGAAGTAAAACTTGACCATAAAGGAAATGTTATTTATGATCAATGTTGAACTTTAGTATCAAGAAAGTAGTCCATTCTATTTCAAATCAGAATATGTACGATCTTCATCATTTAATAAATCAATTTGAATTAAATTAGCGTAAATGCATTCCACTTTCAAAAGTTTATTTATCATTTTCTTGCCTTTTTTATTTTTGATTATTTCTTGTAAAAATGATCGGGATATACCATTAAAAGTGATTGCACCCACCAGTCTTCAATTCATTACAATAGATGGAAAATCAACAGCTTATTACGAATTTTTTTTAATTAATAGTGGATTAGATACATTCAAAATAAGCCAATTATCAGTAATGGATTCCAATGAAAAACTTGTCTATTTAACACTCAAAAAGGAATCATTAATTAATAGTTTTAGTAATTATTCAAATAATGAAGAAACCAAGAATTTACAAATTAATCCAGGAGACACTGCACTTATTTATATCGAATTCATCGCGCTAAATAAAGAGATTGAATCCATTCACCATCAAATTCATTTTGAAAGCGGCGAGGTTGGTAAGTCAGAAAATCTTACCCTTCAAAGTAATTCAACTATATGTCACTTTCTTGATCCTATTGTAGTTGGTGCACCGCTACAATCTGGGATTTTTGCATCGATTTATGAGCCTTCTTGGGAACAAGGTCATCGCAGGGTTATTTATGCAATAGATGGAACAGCAAGAATTCCAGGGAGATATGCCATTGATTTTATGCAAATTGATTCGACCGGAAAGTATGTAAATGGTGATGAAAATGTGGTAGCCAATTTTTTGGGCTATGGTGCAAATGTGCTCGCAGTTGCAGTTGTTGTTGTCGCTTCTGTAAGGAGTGACTTTTCTGAAAGTGCCACACTATCAGAGCATCCTGACTATTTCGCTGAGGACGCAACGGGTAATTATATTTCATTAAAAATCGGAAATCGACAATTCGCTTTTTATGAACATCTACAACCTAAGAGCATACGGGTGAAACCCGGCCAAAAAGTGAAAAAGGGAGAAGTCATTGCGGCATTGGGTTTTACAGGACAATCTACAGGACCACATTTACACTTTCACGTTGCTGATGCAGACAGTCCATTGGGAGCAGAAGGAATACCTTTTGTTTTTGAAAGTTTCAATTGGCTGGGATCTTACAAAAATTTTGAACACTTTGGCAAATCCAAATGGCAAGAATTGGATGATAAAATACCTTTACTTTTAATCAATGAAAGACCTCAGCCAAATGGAGTCATTCAATTCCGAATGGATTGACCATTTAAAAGCAGTACAGGTAATCTCATTTATTTTTTATCAACCAATGTCACTGCATTGGAAGCTCTGGACAGGTTGTCACTGGTTAGGAAACATTATTTTTATAATATGAGATAGTCATTTGCTATTCTAAAAGCAATATTATAAAACACGGCAGATACCAAAATAAGTTTGATAGACTTAGAAACTAAAAAGAAAACCTGCCAATTCATGAGTCCACTGCCTGTGCCTAGGGTTGTCACTTTTTTGTACCGTCAAAAAAGTAACCAAAAAACCTCCCGATACAAAAAACTCGTACTTGGCTTTTGAAATGCGTTTAAACTGCTTGGGCACTATTCTCCGTGCTCGTAGGCAGATCTACTCGATCAGTTTTGTATCGGCCTTATTTTTTTTAGCTACCGAACTTCAAAAATACGTTAAGTGCAAAAACTGTTCGAACTAAAAGTGACCTTAAATCAATGAATCGGTGCAGATGAAGCAAAAAACAATGAAGTAAAGTCAAAAGTGAGTTTTTTTTGCATAGTATTTTTGGAGTGAGGGAGCGTTAAGAAAAAAATTCAGCCTTGATTTTTTTTGCTACGTTTTTGCATCAAGGCAAAAAAGTAGAAGAAATTTAGTTTCTTGCTCCAATTTCTATTAACAACATATATATATTTTTAGATGTGTCCTAACCGAGTTGTAGCAGAATGTGGTAATTTCATTACATTTGTTGCATTCAATTAAAAATCATTGCGACAGCTGAATTTATGAGCCGAATATTTTTTACAGGGGGATCTGGTAAAGCAGGCAGACACGTCATTCCGTACCTTTTAAAACAAGGACATAGAGTATTGAATGTGGACTTAGTACCATTAAATCTACCTGGAGTTGATAATCTCATTGCCGATATTACAGATTCTGGTCAAATGTTCAACGCCATGAGTTCCTATGTAGGCCTTGATGAATTGGAAATTGGCAATGGAATTCCAAAATTTGATGCAGTGGTACATTTTGCAGCCGTGCCCAGGATATTGATCAAACCAGACAACGAGACTTTCAGGGTCAATGCCATTGGAACTTACAATGTTATTGAAGCCGCAGTAAAATTGGGCATTAAAAAAATCATTATTGCTTCCTCAGAAACCACCTATGGTATTTGTTTTGCTGACGGCGTGACAGATCCTAAAGAATTACCACTTGATGAAGATTATGAGGTGGATCCAATGGATAGTTATGGCCTATCAAAGGTTGTCAATGAAAAAACGGCACAAAGTTTTCAGTTAAGATCAGGTTTTGATATTTATGCCCTTCGCATTGGCAACGTCATAGAACCACATGAATACGAAGAACTATTCCCACATTATTTTAGAAACCCTGAAGTTCGTCGTAGAAATGCCTTCTGCTACATTGATGCAAGAGATTTAGGACAAATTGTGGACTTGTGTATCCAACACAATGACCTGGGTTTTCAGATTTTTAATGCTGGAAATGACGAAAATGGAGCCGTCTTGTCCAACAAACAGTTGATCGAACGATTCTTTCCAAATGTGCCTATCAAGAGAGCACTTTCAGAAAATGAAGCACTTTTTTCCAATCAAAAAATTCGTAAAGTTTTGGGATTTAAGGAACAGCACAGTTGGAGAAATTACGTAGAATGGGAGTAATAAAGAAATGAATTTCCATTTTTATTTGAATTTGTCGACTGGTAAATCTACCAAATCGCAGGTCTAGATATTATAATTTTTGGTCCATTACAACCCTTTTGCTAGTGCGGTCGTCTTAGCAGCAAGACAATCGTATTATGTGCAAAGCAGCAATAAAAACCTGCGAAAAATTTAATTTATGCGGGTTATAAACCAATCAGAAAAATATCTATCTGGGGTGGTCAAATTTTGGTTCATATTGGCCACCATCGGGCAATTTGCTTTTGGCATCTACGTGCTCTCCTTTTATGGAGGGTCAACACTTCAAGGAGATTTTGCAAAATGGAACAATGTATTACCCCATGGATATACCCCTGGAGATTGGAAAGGAAACTTTACGGTAGGTATCCACGTGCTTTTTGCCGCAATACTCATTTTTGGCGGACCTTTGCAAATCATGCCATTCATCAGAAATCGATTTGGGAGATTTCACAGAATACTCGGAAAGGTTTACTTGTTTACCGCAGTATTGGTCAGTGTAGCTGGAGTGATTATGGTCTTCACCAAAGGTAGCGTTGGAGACCAGACGATGCATTATTTGATATGCGTTCAAGTCATTTATATTTTGTGGTTTGCCGTCAAAACCATTCAAGAGGCAAGGGCCAAGCATTTTGAAAGTCATAGAAAATGGGCGCTTCGCTTATTCATGGTCACCAATGGAGTTTGGTTTTTTAGAATAGGATTGATGGCTTGGTTATTTGTTTTTCAAAAACCAGTAGGCTTTGATCCAGAAACATTTACCGGTCCATTTTTAACGACACTTTCTGTTTTCACTTACGCCATTCCAATTGCTCTTTTGTTATTGGAATCCTACTTCTATGCACAGAAAAAAGCAAATCCCAAAGTGAATTGGGCTGTTTCATTTTTTATAACCATATTTAGTTTGGTAACCTTGCTAGGTGTAATAGGGGCTGTGATGGGACTTTGGCTTCCGAGGGTATTTTTAGTTAATTTGTTGTATTTAATTGATTTTAGCGATTCATACATTCAATAAAAACAAATAAATTGATCATAACATTTGATAGCTCGGCCTTTTTTGATAAGCAACTCCAACAATCATCATTAACAAAACCAAACAAATAGTAGCCCACTGCCCCATGGTTGGTATAATGGCCATGCAAGGTTCGCAAGCAGAACCCATGTATAATAAAGATAACTCGCCTTGTCCTGAATTATAATGGACATCAAAATCTATGGCGACAGCAGGTGGTGAGAAAAATTCAAACTCCAGAAAACCGTCATTATCTGTCATAGCATTGACTGGTCCCGAAACTGGCATTCCCGCGTTGTCAAACCAATTGCCAAATATTTCAACAGGAATATTTGCTTGACCAATGTCCAACACCAATGTCCTATGAAAAAACAAAACCTGTAAATCGCCATCCAGAATATTCAATGGATCGTTACAATTGCATACCTGAGCTTTCGCAAATCCGATGAATGAAGCACAAAGCAGTAGAGTGAGGAATAATTTTTTCATGATTGTAGTGAGATATTTGGTAAAGTTAAGCAATTATCAATAAAATTTCTACCAGCTCAAAATGTTGAATGCAGACAAAAATCACTAAGCGAAAAAGATAAGCTCAAAGTAATTTTATCTCTTCTAACATCAATTTCCAAAAATTAAATGTAAAAACGACACTTATTTCTAAAAAAAATCTTAAGATGTGCTCAAAATATAAATAAAGTCTTTTGTTTGTTTCTGATTTTGCTGGGGAAGACTTATGCTTGTAGGAAATATACTCAGCGGATTTGACCATCAAGAGAACAAGAGTCACTTCAGGTGGTTAAAAAAGAAAATCGTTTACGTCACATAATAAAAAGTAAAAAATGCATTTCAATTTTTTCAGATTCAATCATCGGTCAAAACGCCCCATATTCTTTTTAATGTTGGGAGTTGCCTTTATGTCTTTTACCAATTTCAATGGAAACCATGAATTACATCAAGCAGCCGCTGGAGATCCAGTTTTCTCCAATGTAACTTATGAAGGCATGGATTCCATTTATATCCAAAATCCTTTGGGAGCCAACGAGTTTTACAATCCGATTTTACAAGGCTGTTATCCAGACCCTGCAATTACGAGAAAAGGAGATGATTACTATTTGGTTTGTTCTTCTTTTGCCATGTTTCCTGGAGTGCCCATTTTCCACTCCAAAGATTTGGTCAACTGGAAACAAATAGGTCATGTGCTTGATCGCGTATCCCAATTGGATGTCCATGATACAGGAATCAGTCAAGGTGTTTATGCTCCGGGAATCACTTACAATGCCAAAAACAATACCTTTTATATGATTGTCACAGCTTTTGCGGGCGGTGCAGGTAACATCATTGTTAAAACCCAAGACCCTATGAAGGGTTGGAGTGAGCCCATCAAACAAAACTTCAATGGCATTGACCCAAGTATATTTTTTGATGATGATGGAAAGGCATACATCGTTCACAATGACGCGCCAAACAAGGGTGAAGAATTGTACAGTGGACATAGAGTAATTAAAATGTGGGAATACGACTTGGAAAAAGACAATGTCATTCCAGGTACTGATAAAATCGTTGTCAATGGTGGTGTTGATTTGAAAGATAAACCTATCTGGATCGAAGCTCCTCACATCTATAAAAAGAATGGCAAATATTATTTGATGTGTGCGGAAGGTGGTACAGGAGATTGGCACAGTGAAGTAATTTTCAAAAGTGACAGTCCAATGGGTCCTTTTATACCAGCTCCTAGCAACCCGATTTTGACCCAGAGACACTTTCCAAAAGAAAGAAAGAATAAAGTAGATTGGGCTGGTCACGCTGACTTGGTTTTAGGTCCGGATAACAAATATTATGGCGTATTCTTAGCCATAAGACCAAATGAAGAGCATCGTGTAAATGCAGGAAGAGAAACCTTTATTTTGCCTGTTGATTGGTCGGGTGAGTTTCCAGTTTTTGAAAATGGACTTGTACCCATGAAGCCAAAATTGAAAATGCCTGCTGGCGTAACAAATATGACTGGCCAAAAAGGTTTTTTACCTAGTGGCAACTTTGTATACAAGGAAGATTTTAAATCAGATAAGTTGGACTACAGATGGATTGGGTTGAGAGGACCTAGAGAAGAATTTATGGTCAAACATAAAAACGGTATTCAAATAAAACCTTTTGCTACGGACATCAATGAGTTGAAACCTACTTCCACCTTATTTTATCGCCAACAGCACAACAGTTTTTCGTTTACTACGACTTTGGATTACAAACCAACAACAGAAACGGATTTGGCAGGTCTTACTACTTATCAGAATGAGCGCTACAATTATGTTTTTGGCGTGACTAAAAAGGGTGCTGATTATTATATTTTATTGGAAAGGTCAGAAAGGAGAGAATCCAAAATTTTGGCAAGTGAGAAAATTTCTTTAGATGGTCCGATACAATTGAATGTGACTGCTAAAGGAGATAAGTATGAATTTAGTTATGCAACTAAAGGTGGAAGTTTCAAACGTTTGGGAGATGTTGTTTCTGGCGACATCTTATCTACAGATGTGGCTCGCGGATTTACTGGTGCTATGATTGGTTTGTATGCGACTTCAGTAAATAATGCCATACCGCAATAGTTAACTAATCAAAGTTGTGGAGGAATTCATGACTAATTTGATATAGAATAGATAGTTACAAAACCAAATCTGATTCAGTTCGGATTTGGTTTTTTTTTATGATTCTATTTTTAAAAGATGGTCAAATCATTTTTTACGTAGAATACCAAAAATCGCTGATCTGATCTTGGCAAGGTCTATGTATTTTGCAATAAATCTTTGCCAAACAAAGACACAGTAGATTCCAAAAATCAGGATATTAAAAGTCAAGCGCAACCCCAAAGAAAGGGCTAGAAATTCTCTCATAAACCAAGCCGCTAAAAGGATAAGCAAAGTAATGCCAATCACCATCATGATTTCCTTAATAGGATACTTGATGGGATAATATTTTTGACCTAAATAATAACTCAAACCCAACATTCCTCCATAACATGCTACGGAAGCCCAAGCGGAGCCAATGATACCAAAAATGGGGATGGTAATCCAACTCACAAGCAAGGTGAGGAATACACCAAAAATGGAAATCCAAAGGCCAATCTGGGTATTATCTGATAATTTATACCAGATCGATACGCTATAATACAAGCCCAGAAAAATGTATGAAACCAATAAAAAGGGTACTACAAAAACGCCAGATCGGTAATTGGTGCCAATCAAAATCAATAAAATGTAAATGAATAAGTAAATGCCCACCACAACCAGTGAGGAAAATACGGCAAAAGAGAGTGCTGCCTTTCCGTACATTTTTCGTTCAGTATCTTGTGCGGCATTATTGAAGAAGAAAGGCTCTGCGGCATAGTTGTAGGCTGTCGTAAAAAGATTGAGTAAAATGGCCAATTTGGCTGCAGCCGAAAAAATACCCACTTGAGACATTCTTTCTGTTAACGTTCCTGACAATAACCATTTTTGTAAAGGAGCTGCAAAAGCTTGATTGATGTTGCCAGCTAAGGCCACCACTACCAATGGCCAAGCATACTTCAAAATAGGCTTAAGTAATTTTTTATCGAAAGAAAATTTTACTCTCCACAGTTCTGGAATCATGAGTAAAAAGACTAGGGCACTGGCAACAACATTGGCAAAAAATGTATAATCCAAGTCTTTGCGAACACCCAAAAGTTGATCTAAACTCGTTTTTAAATCCGGGAAAAATCTTGGAAGAATTTCCAGGAATAACATCAAAGCTACTACAGAAGCTAAAACATTGGCTACCCGGTAAAAGAGAAATCGAAATGGCTTGCCGTCCAATCTAAATTTTGAATAAACCAACGTTGTGGCTGCATCAAACAGTAAAATCCAAGCAAAATATTGCACAAAATGGATATCGTTTGGATACTTCAAATAGGCAGCGACTTGTGGGGCAAAGATCATCAATCCAGCAAATACCAATAAACTGATGACCATCATGGGCACAAACGTGGTCGAATAAACCTTATCTCTTTCTTCTGTAGTTTTGGTATTTGCATATCGGAAATAAGCAGTATCCATTCTGAAAGTCATGAAAGATAAGATCAGCGCAGTGTATGCATAAAATTCGGAGAAGATGCCATAATCTCCCGTATCCTTCAGACGATAAGTGAGGTATGGCGTCAATACAATAAAGTAAAGAATGCGTGGCAAAATATGACTCATGCCATAAATGACCGTTTCGCCAGCAAGCTTTTTAAGTGTGGGCATATTTTTGCAAAATCGTATTGGGCGATTGTGAGCACAAGTTTATTACTTTTCCTTGGCTAATGCAAAAATATAACAGCGTTATCCTAAATGGAAATGGATGTAATCACTATCTGGGCACTAAAAAATCCTTGGATTGAGTATTTATTTGATGTTGCGACCTGAGGCTACTTTCTGGTCTACTTGCACTTTGTTGATCTTTTCAAGTTCTACCATCAAGGATGCATAAGCGCTTGCCGATTTAGTTTTATAAGTTTTATCACCATAGGTAATCAATCCATTTTTATCTCCCCATTCTTTTGCCAACAGCATATAGGGCCCCTTACCAGTTGATTTTGGACCAAACATCAAAAAAGTTTGGTCGTTTTTTTCTTCAAAGGAAATACCAAATCGGTCATGGATGGGATTATAAACCAGCTGTCCGGGTGTACCTCTTCTGATGACCACCGTTTCCACTTTTTCACCCCCCGTCATCACGACCTTACCATCTACAATATTGCTTTCTCCCGAAGTCTGCATGCGGTAAAGTACGATGTCTTGTGAAACGTAAAATTGAATCTTTTGCAAATCTCTGTCGCTCCATCTTTGCTCTTTCTTGAGCTCTTCTGTGAATGGAGTATAACGGGTTGATGAACAAGAAGCAGCAAATAAAACAATCAGCAAAAAAGAAAGGTGTGTAAAGTAACGCATGGTATAGATTTATATGAATGGATTCAAAATAAAATTACGTTCAAAGCGCATAACTTTTCACTATTTTAAATCTATTTAACGTGCACCTTAACCATACATTAACCTTGTGAAATGTTGGGCCAATTGTCTAATATTCTGGGTTATACATCAATGCTTCCAAATATCCATGGAGGTCTGCCGGCTTACTGATTTTTGTAAGTCCCAGTTCTATTAATTTTAATGAAACTGCTTTTGCAATCTCTAATGAAATAAACCTCAGCTTTGTCAAATTTGGGTAAACCCTTCCTGCATCCAATTCAGATTGATCGATGCAATTGGCTAATGCACTGGCTGCAACCATAAAAATATCATCTGGCAAGTGGCTGGGTTTCATCCCAATGCAAGCCAAACCAATGCCTGGGAATATGTAAACATTATTGCCTTGGGCAGTAGTGTATGTTTTGCCCTGCCATTCAAATTCAGCAAATGGACTTCCACTTGCAAAGATGGCTGTACCATTGCTATAGGTGTAGACTTCGGCAGCTGTACATTCTGATTTACTGGTTGGATTTGAAAGTGCAAAAATAACAGGTCGATGATTGATTTCAGACATGAGTTCAATGACCTCTTGGGTAAAAGTGCCACCTGCCCCAGATGCTCCAATGAGTATATTTGGCAGAAGGTATTTGATGGCTTCTATGAAATTCAAAGGAGCCGCATCATGTGCATAAGGTAAATTGTGTGGAAGTAAATCTGTCCTCGATTTTACCAAAAGTCCGTGGATGTCCACAAACCACAACCTACGGTGCGCTTCTTCTTCGCTAAGTCCTTCTTCGATCAGAGCACTGACCATCAAATCGGCTATTCCTGTGGCTGCAGAACCAGCTCCGAGAAATAAAATTGTACTATCTTTAAATGGAATACCTGAAATTCTGCTCGCAGACAATACTCCACCTAGAGCTACCGCTGCTGTTCCCTGAATATCGTCATTAAAGCACAATATTTGATTCTGGTATTTATTGAGTATTTCGTAGGCATTGGGTGTCAAAAAATCTTCAAACTGTATCAAAACATCTGGAAATTTATCTCTAATCGCCACGATGAATTCATCCAGAAGTTCAAAATAGGGCTCTCCCACCATTCTCTTGTGCGGATAACCTAAATAGAGTAAATCGTCCAAGTATGCTTCATTATTTGTGCCCACATCAAACATGATGGGCATGCAAAATTCTGGTCTGATACCTCCTCCTGCTACATAAAGAGATAATTTCCCGATCGGAATGCCCATGCCATTTGCACCCAAGTCTCCAAGACCAAGGATTCTTTGACCGTCAGTGATCACCACGACCTTGACTTCTTTTTCTGGCCAGTTGTCTAGTATTTGTCTGATCTCACCTTTGTCTTCCGGCGTTAAAAAGAAACCTTTATCATTTCTGTATATCTGAGAGAACTCTTTGCATACTTGACCAACGGTTGGCGTATAAATGATGGGCAAAAGTTCTGCAAAGTTTTGCATGATCGTTTTATAAAACAATTGCTCATTGCGATCTTGCAAAGCGGACAGGAAAATGTACTTCTCAATATCAGACTCTTTCCGTCTGATATTGGTCATGACTCGGTTGATCTGCTTTTGTTGCGAACCTACAGAATAGGGTAGCAACCCTCTCAAACCCAATTCTTGCCGTTCCTCTTTGGTAAAAGACGTAGACTTGCTGATTTTTCGATCACGCAGTACTTCAACGCCTCTTTTATTGGTTATCAAACCCATATGAAAATGTATTGGTGGAGATTACACTGCTTCCAGTTCTTCTGCTAATTCTTCGGTTGTAAACTCATCTTTTTCATCAACGATTTCATCAATTTCGTACTTGAGGTTACCAATGATGAATTCTTGGCGTTCAGGTGTATTTTTGCCCATATAGTAGGATAAAATGTCTTCTATATTGGTCTTGTCTTGCATGATGACAGGGTCAAGTTTGATGTTGTCCCCAATAAAATCTTCAAATTCGTTGGGACTGATTTCACCCAATCCTTTAAATCGGGTAATTTCTGCTTTACCTCTCAATTTTTTGATAGCGTCTTGCTTTTCCTTTTCAGAATAACAATAAAACGTTTTCTGTTTATCTCTGACCCTGAATAGGGGTGTATCCAATATATACAAATGGCCTTGTTTGACAAGATCTGGGAAAAATTGCAAGAAGAAAGTCAGCAGCAATAACCTGATGTGCATACCATCCACGTCTGCATCGGTAGAAATCACCACTCGGTTGAATCTCAAATTTTCGATGCCGTCTTCAATGTCCAGCGCATGTTGTAAAAGGTTAAATTCTTCATTTTGATATACCACCTTTTTGGTCATGCCGTAACAGTTGAGGGGTTTACCTCTCAAAGAAAAGACTGCCTGAGATTCTACATTGCGTGCCTTGGTTATCGAACCACTCGCAGAATCACCCTCAGTTATAAATATGGTAGATGCCAGTTTGGTCTCTTCCAATACTTTTTTATTGGATTCATTGAGGTGAACCCTACAATCTCTCAATTTTTTATTGTGTAAAGCGGCCTTCTTTGCCCGGTCGTTTGCAAGTTTTTTGATGCCAGAAATTTCCTTACGTTCACGTTCACTTTGCTGAATCCTTTTGAGCAAAGTATCAGCTACATCTTTGTTTTTGTGCAGAAAGTTGTCTAGATGAGACTTCAAAAAATCGGTGATGAAACCTCTGATGGTTTGTCCTTCAGGCGAAATATTCTGCGATCCGAGTTTGGTTTTAGTCTGTGACTCAAATACAGGCTCTTCTATTTTGATACTCACCGCGCAAACAATAGAACTTTGCACATCTCTGGTGTCGAAGTTTTTATTGTAAAACTCTCTGATTGTTTTTACGTAAGCTTCTCTAAAAGCAGCCAAGTGTGTACCACCTTGGGTGGTATTTTGTCCATTCACAAAAGAATAATACTCTTCACCATATTGTTCTCCGTGTGAAACTGCTACTTCAAGGTCGTCACTTTTGAGGTGAATGATTGGATAGCGCAAGGTGGATGCATCTACTTTTCGCTCCAACAGATCCAGCAAGCCATTTTTGGAAACCAATGTTTTACCATTGTAATTCATCTTGAGGCCGGCATTGAGGTAGGCATAGTTCCACAATTGGTTCTCTACAAACTCATATCGGTATCTATAATTTTTGAATATTGATTCGTCTGGAATGAACTCGAAATAAGTACCATTAACATTGGTAGTTTTTTCGATCTTGGATTCCTTCAAAATAGAACCACCTTCAAACTCTACAGTTTTACTTTCACCTTCCCGGTAAGAAGCAACTTTGAAGTATTTTGAAAGCGCATTGACCGCTTTGGTACCTACACCATTGAGACCAACCGATTTTTTGAAAGCCTTGCTGTCATATTTTGCACCAGTATTGATTTTGGAAACACAGTCAACTACCTTACCTAGTGGAATACCCCTACCATAATCTCTTACACGAACCACCCCTTCTTGTATGGTAAGGTCAATTGCTTTGCCATGACCCATGACAAACTCATCAATACTATTGTCAATTATTTCTTTAAGCAAAACATAAATACCATCATCGGTAGAGGAGCCATCGCCCAATTTACCGATATACATACCAGGCCTCAAACGGATGTGTTCCTTCCATTCGAGCGTCCTTATGTTGTCTTCATCGTATTTTACTTCTTGATTACTCATGAATCTTCTTAAGTTTTATAATAATTAGGTATAGTCATCAGGCTTTTATGGGGGTCGATTGAAGTCGCGTTACAAAGGTGAAAAATTAAATTTAAAAATTTTTCATCGCATGCAACTAAGATTTAATTTAAATCAATCTAAAAATGTGGACATAACACATGAAATATATATTACATCTTACTTTTTTTAAAGATTAAGGGAAAACCCTAGATTTTTGGCAATGTATTTGCAATATAGTCTTTGTGTTCAGGTTATTAAGGATTTTAATTCGAAAAGAGGTTAGAGCGGGGGTAAACTAGCCTCTTTTTTTTTATTCTAAATCCAAAACGCACTATCAAACCCATAGCCATCAAACCCTACATCCCACAAAAAGTTTCAGATCATCTTTAGCTCTTTCTCTCTACTCTTCAGTAGAAATTCAGAATTTATCAAATATCATACAATCTCTTGCGTTATTCCAATCGAAATAATGAGTATGAGCTTTTGTTTTAAGACAAATCTTAACAAGAAAGCTTTTTCAAAAAAAATATGTATGCTCATTGTTTCCGACAGGACAGCTGGTCGTGAATTCAGTGTCATTTGTATATAATTTCAATCCATTACCTATCGGCAGTATTAATTTTACAAAATCATTTTAGTTTTTCAGGCTACTATTTTAAGACCAAATACAGATAAAATCAGTACAATAAGAAAATATCTACGCTTTAATACATATTAAACATTTTTTTAATATAATTTTGTGTCACAAATTACTGCGATGAGTAAATTAAGTCAATTTTTTATCTTTTGTTCCGGAGCAGAGAAGTCTATTTTAGACCAAACCACTACGGAAACCAACAAATACGCCGGCATCGGTGCCACTGTGTTTTTTACAGGGGTATTTGCCATGATAGCATCTAGTTATGCTTTATACACCGTATTTCACAACATCTGGGCTGCGACAGCTTTTGGTTTGGTGTGGGGTATCATGATTTTCAATTTAGATAGGTACATAGTTTCATCTATGAAAAAGAAGGGTAAATGGTATCAAGATTTAAGTATGGCCATTCCTAGAATAGTACTCGCTGTCATCATCAGTATTGTTATTGCCAAGCCGCTAGAGCTCAAAATTTTCAGTAGTGAAATCCAAGCGGAATTGATCAGCATGCAACAAGAAACTCGCAAAGAGCATGAAGACAAGTTGAAGGCAAGATTTGACACTGACCTCAAAAAAATCGATGACGAACTTGCTGACCTCAATGGTGAACTGAAGAGAATGCGCAATCAGAAAGAATCACTTCATGCACAAGCTATGGGTGAGGCAGATGGTACTGGCGGTTCCAAAATCAGAAATATGGGCCCTATTTACAAAGCCAAAGTAGCTACTGCACTTGCTGCAGAACAAGAATTCATAGCGCGTAAGACTGAGCTAGATCCCAAGATCATCGAAAAAGAAGCTAAAAAGAAAGAAATTCTAGCAACCCAACAAGCAGAATTGACGGCACTTGAAAAAGCTTCACTAGATGGTTTCGCTTCTAGAATTGAAGCTCTCGACAGGATTGGAGCAAAATCCAATGCCGTTTTGATGGCTAGCTTATTCATCATGTTACTTTTTATCGCCATAGAAACTGCACCTTTATTTGTCAAATTGATTTCTGACAGATCGCCATATGATTATATTCTCAATAAAATGGAAACAGATGTTGAGCTCGATCATAAGGAATACACCACTTTGAAGAAGTTGAGGACTCAAACCAAGCTGGACTTTGAAGGCCAAACGACTTCTCATAAAAATGCAGAAGAGATCAAAGCTGAAAATGAATTGTTTACACACGCCATCAAAGGTGAGGTTGAATCTCTCAAACAAAATACCAGTGGTTTAAAAGATTACCTCAGAAGAGGCAAAATTTTGAATGCATAAACTGGCTGTTCAAGACGCAAATCAGTTATAAAATATCAAAAGGTCAACAAGTGTAAATATTTGTTGACCTTTTATTTTATATAAAACGCTGTTATAATTTGCTATTGGATCTTTAATAATAATCCTCGAGGCGAATTTTAATGGTGAAGATATTCATCTTAATTTGTCAAAATGCTTGGATCTCCTCCAACACAAATCGTCTGGTTTGAACTAATAGTGCCACCACTTACGGTATTGACTTCAACCAATGCACTTGCCATTGCACTAGAAGAACAAGAAGGATTGCTGATGGTCACTGTATAAGTGGTATTGACCGTAGGTGAAACGGTGATACTTGCATTGGTGGAACCATTGCTCCATAAAAACTGAATCCCTCCTGAGGCTGTAAGTGTTGTGGAAGAACCAGTACAAATAGTGAGACCACCAGTGATTGCTGCCGACGGTGGTGCCTGTATAGTCACCGTAACTACATTGGAGAATAAGTTTGTACAACCATTCGTAGCATTGTTTACAAAAAGACGGTAATATTTCACACCTATTGCTGTAGAAGGTGGAGTATAACTTAAGGTATTATTTCCTGTTCCTGTTGCATTTGCCCAACCGCTGGTGCCATTATTGCTCACTTGCCATTGATAGACAATTCCAGCGGTATTGCCAGAAATAGAGGCAGTAAACACTTGTACGTCTCCTTGACATTCTGTAATGGGGCTAGGTTGTGAGCTGACTGTATTGTTACCTATGGTCACCACGTTTCCAGATACTGCATTGCAAGAGCTGTCATCCAAATTTGGAGACGAAGTTGCCACTACGATGCGGTAAATTCTATTTGTATAAGTTGATGGAATTGGGCTTGGCATAGTATAGGATGTGGAAAAAGAATTACCACTACCCGGAAAACTTCCTTGCGTACCAGTAGTTAAATCTGTCCAAGTTCCACCGCTATCAGTTGAATATTGCCATTTATACCATCGGTATTGTTTCAAATCGTCCGTTATTTGAGCAGTGAGTGAAGCATTTTCATCGCCAATGCAAATTTTGCCAGGCGTTACCACCACTGAGGGTTCGCAGATTCCAACAAAAATGTCGTCGATCAGCCAGTCATTACCGTCTCCACCAGTATTGTTGTTTCTCACGGAGAAAGTAGCAGTAGTGTTGTTGCCCGTATTGAATGTAAATCCTACATTCTGCCAACCGCTTGCAGTGACGTCACCTGTAGAAAACAAACCCACTCCATCGACTAAGAAGGTAAGATTTGGTTTGATAGGTCCAGCTGGATAAATATTTCTGATGTAAAAGCTGAATTGATATCGGGTATTTGGACAAAGGTTGGGAATAGTTTTTTCAAAAGCGATGTCAGGAGCAAAAGCTGCATTGACCAACATCATGTAACCTCCCGCATCTCCTGTAGTATGATCTTCGGAAAGTACATCCCATGTGCTGAAAACCTGTTGATTACCAGACGTTGCAGGATCGCAATCAGTTTGATTGACGATGGAGTACAAACCATCATCAGGGCCTGCACAGGTAATATTTACAAAACCATAAGAAGTCTCTGAGCTGGGAAGTGCTGGTCCGGTTTGCGCTGTGCCAGATCCAAAATCTCCATTTGGAAATCTGTTTTGCCCAACCGGATTGACGCACAGAGTAGGTTCAGGACAAGCAGTGCCTGAGTTGCCGACCACCACTCTTTTTCTTCTTTACACAAAAGGTAGAGCCTGATGTCGTAACTCGGAGATAATATTCGCCCGGTAATAATCCTGTAATAGTGTTACCGCCGGATAAGGTTGATGCATTTACATATGTGCGGTTAATGGCAGAAATCCATGATACTTTCGAGGTTCCAGCCACCCTGATGCTTCCATTTGCATTATTACATCCTGAAGCATTGGCAACAGAAACACTGGTATAAAGGGAATTATTTACATAAGTCAATGTGATAGGGAGCGTCCGACACGTACGGAGTGAAGTTTTATCTCTGATGGTAACTGTATAATTTCCTACACCGAGACCTGTAATATTGCTTCCAGCACTCACCCAAGTTGTACCATTGATGCTGGCTTCATACCTGGTATCGTTGTAATTTACAAATTCCAAAAAGCCATCCGTACTTGTACAACCAGTAGGATTGGAAGGTACCACCTGCATGGTCCCTTGACAATCTGTGATGTATTCAGAAATGGTAGCTGCCCAGCCAGTTGAGTTCGTAGAGCCATTGGAAATGAAACGAAATGTGATACAAGTTCCTGTTGATACGATGTACCCGGGTGAAGTTGTTCCACAATAAGTGCCAATAACTGGACTGCTAGTATTGGGCCCGTTGTAAATGATCAGTCTATCACTTGCGCAACCACTGCTACTTTGTAGGCTAAAAGCTGTAAAGTTGAAAGCAATGGAATTATCATTTCCGGTACAAAAAGTCTTTGTAAAATTTTGGCTATTACCGTAGTTACCGCTGCTACCTCCACTGTCGTAAAAATTACCAGTGGTAGTTGTGACATTGACATTACTCATGTTGTAATTCTGAGCATGTGCAACACTACTTATAAAACATAATATGGCAATTACCGCCAATACTGATTGGACACGATGCATATTGAACAAAAGGTTAAATAGTTAATAACCTAATGGCAAACTTAGTGCCAGAAAACCCTGCAAAAATCGTATTTCATCAAGTAAAAAGAGTTAAATTATTTAGCACTATATTTTGTAAGGCACATACAATAACTTACACATAAAGTAATAAACGATAGATTACTCTTTAGTATCCAATATTTTAGGATACACTTTACTTAAGCCATATAAGGTAGCGAAGGAGATCACCAAATAAATTAAACCTGCGGTATAATTTCTAAAAATAATGTGTCCGGATCCAAATAAAAAGCTGTAGATACCTACAGTGCCAAGAACCATACACAAAATCCCAGCAGGTACCTTCCAGTAAGGATCTTCAATTTCGTCTAGACGGATGCCATCTTTTAACGCCATTTCTCTTACTTTGGCCCAACCAGGACCACCAGGTTTTGTTTTTTTGAGAAAGCTATACAATTTTTCTTTATCACTTGGTTTGGTGACCAGTGCTGTAATAATCCAAACAGCGGTGGTAATGGCTACTCCGATGATCAATTGCCAATGACTTTCCATTACAGCAAAACCGATTTTTGTGTGAATGATATTGAAATAAATTGCAATAAGGAAACTAGAAACCATTGCCGCAATTTCAGACGCTGCGTTGATCCTCCACCAAAACCATCTCAGAATGAAAAGAAGTCCAGTTCCTGCGCCAATTTGTAAGAGTATGTTGAAAGTTTGTAATGCATTTTCCAAAACCAATGCAAGCAACATCGTCAAGCCCATTAAAACAAAAGTAGATATACGACCTACCCAAAGCAATTCCTTTTCTGAACTTTCAGGCTTTAGGAATCTTTTGTAGAAATCAAAAACAATATAAGATGATCCCCAATTGAGGTGAGTAGAAATGGTAGACATATAAGCAGCTATCAAAGATGTGACAATGATACCCAATACCCCATGAGGTAAAAAGGTGAGCATGGCAGAGTAACCCAAGTCATCCTTAGCAATAGATGCGGCATGTGGAAATGCTGCTTTTATACTTTCAATATCTGGAAATACAACGATAGAACATAGTGCAACAATGATCCATGGCCAAGGCCTGAGTGCATAGTGCATTGCGTTAAAAAACAAGACCGATTTTACGGCATTACTTTCATCTTTGGCAGCAAACATCCGTTGGGCAATGTAACCACCCCCACCAGGTTCTGCACCTGGATACCACACCGACCACCATTGAACAAGTACCGGAATGAGAAAAATAACTAAAAACTCCTCTGGTCTGCTCATAGATGGGAAAAAGTCCATCTTGCTCTTTATAGCTTCATTGCTCAATAGATTGGCCATTCCACCAATTTTTGGATGTTGCAGCGAATAATAGGCGGCCATAATAGAACCACCAATAGCCATGAAAAATTGAAAGAAATCTGTTATCAGTACGCCTTTAAATCCTCCTAATGAGCTGTAAATAACGGTAATTGTACCAGCAATGAGGATGGTTTCTATAGGTGACAAACCTAATAAAACTCCACCGATTTTGATTGCAGCCAGTGAAACACTCGCCATGATCATGATGTTGAAGAAAAATCCCAGGTAAACAGCTCTAAAACCCCTTAAAAAGGCTGCATCTTTCCCCGAATAACGCAATTCATAAAATTCAATATCTGTAAGTATTCCTGATTTTTTCCAGAGTCTTGCATAAATGAAAACGGTCAATAAGCCGGTCAATAAGAAGGCCCACCAAGCCCAGTTTCCGGAAATACCGTGTTGTCTTACGATATCTGTGACTAAGTTGGGAGTATCTGTAGAAAATGTTGTAGCAACCATGGAAACCGCAAGCAACCACCATGGCATATTGCCACCTCCGTTGAAATAATCTGTAGAACTTTTATTGGCCCTTGATGTCCAAAATCCAATGAATAGAGAGATTAAGAAAAAGGCAATAAGTATTCCCCAGTCCAGACCATTGAGCAGCATAATAACAAATTGTTGAAGTGTTTAAAAATTACCATCCAAAACAATTTCCGCGTATCAAGTGGTCAAAGTCTAAATTCATTAAACAAATGTGGCACGATGCATTGATGGTAAAATGACAAATTTGTCCTTTCAAACACATCAATTTAAATACGAAAAAAATGCTTTCTTTTGGTATACGAATCTAATCTACACCAATTTGGTAAACACCCACAAAAATCAGATAAAAAATTTCTCATTTCACTATTTCTCGCCGCTGAAAAGTGCGGGAAAAGGTGTCCCACAGTTTGCGCAGATGGACGCAGAAAAGGTGTCCCGCAGATTGCGCAGATGAACGCAGAAAGAAAACTCAGCGAAGATCAGCGGGAAACAAATTCCTTCAGGAATAAAAATCTGCGAAAGTCAGCGAAATCAGCGTGAAACAAACCCTCTCAGATTGCGCAGATCGACGCAGAAAGAAAACTCAGCGAAGATCAGCGGGAAACAAAATTCCGCAGGAATAAAACTCAATGAAGATCAGCGAGATCAGCGGGAAACAAATTCCTTCAGAAAAAAAATCAGTGAAGATTCGCGAAATCAAAGGTTTTGAGATTAGAACTCCTCTTCTACTTCGTCCACTTTTTGAGTTTTAACCTCTGTCTGATCAAAACCGGGCCTCAAATTTACATACTTACTACAGTCTGTTTCCACCAATTTATCTGCTGGTTCAGCAAATTGTTCTGCTGTATTCAGTCCACATTTAGGATCTGCTTCAATTTTTTTAAGGAAGGATTCAAAAAATGGTCTGGCCATTACTGACCCCTGTCCATCTGCCAAAGAGTTAAATCTGATGAACTCATGATCACCACCTACCCAGGTAGCTACTACAATATTGGGTGTAAAGCCAACAAACCAGCCATCCTTATAGTCGTTGGTTGTACCGGTTTTTCCAGCTACAACACTTTTTACCCTAGGCTGTATGATGCTTGCTACATATTTGAGCATGTCTACAATTACCCAGTTGTAAGAAGGATTGATCACTTTTTTTTGCTCTGGCAAAGCACTGTAAATCACCCTGCCATTTTTATCTTCAATTCTTGAAATAAAGAATGGTTTACTAACTACTCCATTATTGGCAAATGCAGTATATGCAGTGGCCATATCCATTACCGAAAGCTCTGGCGTACCCAGACAAATCGAAGGAGCTTTAGGAATTTTATTGATATCAATGCCCAGATCACTTACAAAACTGCGTACACGTTCTACATTACCTATTTCCTTCATTAGGTAAACAGAAATAGAATTTTTGGATTCTTTCAATCCATCACGTAAGGTGAAAGTACTTCCAGAATTTTTGCCCTCAGCATTACTTGGACACCAAGTTGTTTCCAATTTGAAGTTTGGATCACCTGCTGGAATACAGTATCTCACATCTTGTACTTTGAAACAAGGTGACATGGCTTGGTCAATGATGGCGGTACCATAAATAAACGGTTTGAAAGTTGAACCTACTTGACGGTTGGAAGTAACGTGGTCAAATTGGAAATATTTGTGATTGATGCCTCCTACCCAGGCTTTTATTTCACCTGTTTTAGGGTCTACTGCCAAAGATCCAAATTGCAAATGTTTTAAATAATATCTTACAGAATCCATCGGTGACATGGTCACACTTTTTTCGCCTCCAGTGCTGTAATCAAAAACCTTCATTTGAGTAGGTTTTGCAAATACCTTTTCAGCATCTGCTTTCAATTTATTCCATGCACTTTTGAGCGTAGGCCAATGCTCTGATTCTAATATGAGTCGATATGTATCTGCCTGGTCACTTGATATAGTTTTGTTTTTGATCAAGTTATCCAAGTGTTTTTTGTCTTTTTCTGCAGCGAATAGCCTGAAAATATCGCCATCATACAACCTAGATCCAGGAATGTCGAGGTAAATATTCTTCGACACATCTTTCAGATATTCTTTGCGCATGCCAATAAATCGTTCTGAATTGCGCATCGCTGTTATCAACAAGTTGTTTCTTTGTTCTTTTTGTTTGGCATCAGCATTATATGTCCAAGGGTCTTTTCCTTTCCAAACAGCTTCATACCTTTTTTGTAGGTTTCCCATATGTGTAAGTGCTGCTGCCTCTGCATGTTTTTGCATATTGGCATCAATGGTAGTATATATTTTCAGACCACTGGTATTGATGTCATAATTGGTACCATCAGGGGCTTTATACTTATCTTCTGCCAATAATTTTTTGACCCATTTAGTCAGTTCAGATCTGAAATAAGTGGCGGAACCTGTGTAATGATCTTCGCTTTTGAATTTGCTCAAATCTAATTCCCTGCTGCTGTATTTTTTATAATCTGCATCCGTCAACTTCCCAGTCTTATTCATTTGCATCAAAACGACATTTCGTTGGTTGAATGCATTTTCAGGATTGATCTTCGGATTGTAAATATTTGGATTTTTGAGCATGGCCACTAAAATTGCTGCTTCATCAGGGAGCAATTTGCTCTGGTCCTTTCCAAAATAAATCTTGGAAGCGGTTCCAACTCCGATAGCATTGTACCAAAAGTCAAACTTATTGAGGTACATGGCCAAAATTTCTTCCTTGGTATATCTTTTTTCAAACTCAACAGCAATGACCCATTCTTTGAGTTTTTGCCACACCCTTTTGACTTTATTTTTAGCGTATTCAGTAAAAAACTGCTTGGCCAACTGCTGTGTAATGGTACTACCACCACCTCTTTCACCTGCAAATAGGACGGCACGCATGACGCTTCTGATATCTATGCCATTGTGAGCGTAAAAACGCTCATCCTCTTTGGCTACAAGTGCGTTGGTTATCAAAGGATTGATGTCCTTAAATTCCAACCATACTCTATTGGTTGTAAAAACTTTCCCTAGTTCAGAGCCATCCCGCGCGAGAAGCACTGAAGCAATTTCATAATTAGGATTTTCAAGTTCTTGGGTATCTGGAAGCAGTTTCTTTGAAATATAAAAGAAAGTGACACCAGCAGTAAGCACCATTGCAAATGTTCCCAACCAGATCAATTGGATGATCGTTTGCTTCCAACCATTCGTTTTTGTTGCCATAATTAAATTTAGATGAGCAAAGTTACATTTTTGTAACGAATTACATATTAATTAAAATCCAAATATTTTATAAGATAACTATATCCACTACTTTGAACTCAACGAAAAATGCAGCCTGTTTAGCTCAATTGTTGACATTTTTTCATGAATGCACCAATTCAGAACATGGTATTAGTCCCTCATTGATCCATTTTAAATATATTTGCGCCCAAAACACAGGGGTAATTTATGAATGTTTCTAAAAAGTGGCTGGGCAGATATTTGGATCTACAAGGTTTTGATGATTCAAAAATTGAAGATATGCTCACCTCTCTGGGCTTAGAAGTAGAGGGAGTTGATTTGCACGAAAGTGTAAAGGGTGGTTTACAAGGTTTGGTGATTGGAGAAGTATTGACTTGTGTAAAACATGAAAATGCTGATAAACTCTCAGTAACCACAGTCAATGTAGGTGGTGAAATGCCCTTACAGATTGTATGTGGGGCCCCCAATGTGGCTGCAGGTCAAAAAGTGGTTGTTGCTGTCGAAGGTGCTAAATTATTTCCTACTACAGGTGATCCTTTTGTTATCAAGCGCAGTAAAATAAGGGGAGTAGAGTCGCAAGGTATGATCTGTGCTGAGGATGAAATTGGTTTAGGAGCGAGTCATGCGGGCATTATGATATTGGATGAAAATGCCGTTGTTGGTACACCTGCAGCTCAATATTTTCATGTATCCAATGATACAGTTTTTGAGGTAGGTTTGACACCAAACCGATCCGATGCCACCTGTCACCTTGGGGTTGCCAGAGACTTACATGCATACCTGACCATCAATGAAACTTATGATGGAGCCCTCAATGATCCTGGTACACAAACCTTTCATATTGATAATACTGCCCATACTTTTGATGTGTCAATTGAACATCCTGACTGTAAAAGGTATACCGGTCTTACACTCACCAATGTCAAAATTGGGCCTTCACCGCAATGGATCAAAGATCTTCTTGGTGCAATCGGTGTGAAATCTATCAACAACGTTGTAGATATCACCAACTTTATACTACATGAATACGGCCAACCTTTGCATGCATTTGATGCAGACAAACTTGACAATAAAAAAATAAGGGTTACTAAACTACCTGCTGGTACAGAGTTTCAGGCACTTGATAATCGTACATTCAAATTATCTGAAAATGATTTGGTGATATGTGACGGCAATGGAAATCCATTGTGTATTGCCGGTGTATATGGAGGAAAGGATAGCGGTGTGACCGATTCGACGGTAAGTATTTGATCCAAATGTAACGGTTGCTGCGATAAAGAAAGCTGCAATTTTGATGGTTGAATATGCTGGTGCAATAGTCAGTTCTGAGTTGGTTGATGTCTATCCTGAAAAAATTCAACCTAGAGAGATCATTTTAAAATATCAGAAAGTAAGAGATTACATCGGGGCCAATATTTCAGACGATGAAATTCACAACATTCTGCATGCGCTCAATATGGGGATCAAAAAGATAGAGCAGGAATCTCTGAAAGTTTCTGTCCCAACCAATAAAGTAGATGTGCTCAGAGATGTGGATTTAATAGAAGAAATCCTGAGGGTTTATGGATTTAATAACGTAGGAATTCCAGAACAGGTTACGAGTAACATTACTTATTCTACTTACCCAAATCCACAAAAGCTGAGGAATAAAATCTTGGATCTTTTGGCCAGTAATGGTTTTTATGAAATGATGGGTTTATCCTTGATTGAATCAAAATTGTGCAAAGATGCCTTGGGTTTGAGTGACGATGATTTGGTTTTGATCAACAATACTTCCAATATTTCATTGGATGCGATGAGACCTGATATGATGATTTCAGGACTAAAATCTGTTGCACACAATTTAAACAGGCAAATGAATAATTTGAAACTGTGCGAATTTGGAAAACAATATCGCAAAATAGGTGGTGAATTTGAGGAAAAGGCCATCGTATCTGTTTTGATGTCTGGCATGTCTGGTGAAGAGTCGTGGAGAGCTAAAGTCAAAGAAATTGACTTCTTTGATTTGAAAGGCATAATGTTGAAAGCACTTGGATCTATGGGTATCCAGGATTTTAGTGTTGAAGAAATTACCAATGATGTCAGATTTGCTTATGGTTTGGAACTTACAAAGTCTGATAAAATCATTGCAAAATTTGGCTTGGTAAACACCGCTGTCCAACAATTGATGGAGGTGAGGCAAAAAGTTTTTTATGGAGAATTGTTTTTTGATAACTTATTGACTTTGATTGATAAGTCAGGTGTACAAATGACACCGATCAGCAAATTCCCAAGTGTAAAGCGCGATTTGGCATTTATTGTAGACGATTCTGTAAAATTCAATGAAATTGAGGCTGCTTCGAAGAAGACCGCTAAAGATCTTTTGAAAGAGGTTTCGATGTTTGATATTTACAAAAACGAAGAGCAAATTGGCAAGGGAAAGAAATCGGTTGCTATCAGATTTACTTTTGAAGATGTGGATAAAACCCTCACTGACAGTCAAATAGAACAAGTCATGAATAAGCTGATGAAGATATATGAAACCGAGTTCGGCGCAATCCTTAGAACATAATACCGTTATCTGAGTCAGTGTAAAATTTTATTTCAATTTGTATATGTTAAAATTCATACTATTAAATGAATTTTATTTAACTTTGTAGGGTTGCTTTGCAATTCAGGGACGGTATTCAGTTTAGTAGTGAAAGACTCCCTCATAATATTTTAAATTATTTTTGTAGTAATTTGTTGTAAGTAAAATTACACAACATTTTATTGCTGAATCATAAAAAACAAATGGTTAATTGTTTGGATACTATGTAGAGGGATACAAAAGTGATATCCCTCTCTTTATTTAGCCTTGGACACAAATATTACTCCAAAAATTACGAGTACCGTACCTATGAGTTGACCAAAATTAAAAGCTTCTCCCAAAAATATATTTGAAAGTATAATAGTACTGATTGGTCCCACACTTGCAATGATAGAGGCGTTGGAAGAACCTAGTCTTTTTATTCCTTCTGAAATCATAAAGGATGGCAGCACCGTCGCGAAAATAGCCATGGCCAATGCATACCAATATACCTCTGCTTGAAATATTGGGAAAGTAAAGCCATTGACAAATATGGTATGCAAAATCACACATACACAAGAAACCATCATGGCCAAAGCGGTGAATCTTAGTGTTCCGAATTTTGGAATTAGCCACTCACTACCTACCAGATATGACCCATAAGTCAAAGCACTTAGGAAAACAAGCGTTCCTCCAAATAACAAGTATTTTTGATCCTCTACATTCGTGTCATATACGAATGCAGCCAATACACCGAGATAAGTTATTAGGATGGCAAAGATTTGAATGCTTCTGATTGGTTTTTTAAAAAATATAAAGTTGATCATTACCACTAAAGTGGGGTAAATAAATAAGATGATGCGCTCTAGTCCAGCACTGATGAATTGAAGTCCCCAAAAATCAAAGTAACTCGCAACGTAATATCCCAAAACTCCGAAAAGTACAACGTAGAGGTAGTCCTTCTTTACCTCCTGCTTTTTTGGGGTTTTATTTGATACATACCAATAGATCGCAACATAAAAAGGAAGAGAAAATAACATGCGCAGCAATAGCAGGTATATGGCATTGATTTCATGCCTGTAGGCAAGCTTTACCATGACTGCTTTTGTAGAAAAAAAGATGGCTCCGGCTACCACCAGTAATACTGCCTCCAATTGATAACTTGGGGCATTTTTCTCTTGTACTTCCATGGCACAAGAATAATTAAATCAACAAGGATTTTGAAAACTCAGCCTGTAGTAAATTTTGCAATTTGATGGCGATCTACAACGCTCAATGGTCCCATAATTAAAAGTTTACAGCATCATTCTACGGCAATTATAAGGTAAATGAATGAAGCTGAGCCTTTTAAATTCTTATAAACCTGGAAAAGGTGCCACCATAATTTACAATAATTACACCTTTATAATTGGTTTCAAACTGTACACTGTTTTCACTTTTGGTGACAGGAATCAATTGTCCATCTGAAGTATGAGCAGTAATCAATAAATCAGAGAGATCTACGTCTGAGTAAATTCTATCAGAAAACACTGATGGATAGAACAAAGTACCTTTAGTGTCACAAATGGAAATATCTGAATAAAATACATCATTTTCATAAGATACCGTGCGCAAACGGTAAAATTTGGCGGTTGTAAATTTGGGTAATTGGCTTTCAAAATTTTTCTGAAAGACAGAAAAGTCAATTTCCTTATAAACTGACCATTGACTTCCATCTTTTGATGACTCTAAGAAGATGGATTTTGTTTCCTCCAATCCTTCCATTTGCCAAGATATGAGTTGACTGGAACCCAAAGTTTTGCAAGCCAATTGCGTGATTTTGACTGGTAGAACAATCGCATTTGAACTTCTGAGCATTGGAAGATCTCCTGTATTTGCATCGTTACCATTTGCCAACATTCCAGCAGCATAAAAGGTAACTTGATCTTCTGGTGAGTTTATAAAACTTGCCTTCCATTTTGCATGATAGGTCAGAATGGTATCTAAGTTAAAATTTAGTGCTGGGGCATGAGCCAAATATTGTCTGCCATCAATAGGATCTTCTGGGCGTACACTGACAGAGGTTCCTGATTCTATGATAAACTCACCAGCATTACTATAACCGGTTGGGTCATTAGCATCCACTTTTAATGCAACCAATTCAAATCCACCTCTTTGTATGGTGGGTGAAACTTTGGTGATGGAAACGCTGATGTCATAAATACTGTCTTTTTCTATTTTGGGAGGCAAGTCAAGAATCATATTACCAACCAGATTGACGTTGATTCTGTTGTGGCATTCACCACAGAAACCCTCTCCCTGGTGCATTGGTTGTTCCTGTTGGGGGATTGTTGGAATATGAGATCATTAGGATTCCTGATATCAAACCTAAGATCAATTTGTAAGTAGCGGTCATGGGTATAGTCCTTTTTTCAAATGCAAAGATATTGCAATATGTTTGTTACATCGAGGGGGTAAACCATTAATTATAGGGGATTTTTTCCCTACAAAGAAGGGAACCAACCGTTTATCTTGTTTTTCAAAAAGATATAATACTTGAGTAATTGCCTTTTAAATCTGCCGGTTCGTATCTTTTTTGGTGGGGTAGATGGTGCCAAATCGGAGGAAGGGTCTTGAATTTCAGAACCCCAAGAACCAAATTTTCTACTGTCTTTATTGATTTGTTTTTCTACCATGATACATAAGCCCCGCAAAATTACACTTATTTTCTGAAGAGAATTTGAAGTTTATTAAGGTAAGTTTTTTAATGGTTAAGGGTTAAGGGTTAATGGTTAGTAAATGGTAAATGGTAAATGGTAAGATGTGAGTTGTTGACGGTTAAAATAATTTAAGCAGCAATTTTGCAATTCAGCAGTTTCGCAATTCAGCAGTTTCGCAGTTCCAGCAATGAGCAATGGGCAATTGGCAATTCAGCAATTTTGCAATTCAGCAGTTTCGCAGTTCCAGCATTTATTTTTTCCTCAATACCAGTTCATGCAAACCCTCCTTATGGAAATAATCAACAACAATTCCAGAATACTCAGTAATCATTTTTACAATGGATAAACCTAGGCCCAGAGATTCAGGATTATCATTGTCTCTTGCAAACCGGTCAAACAACTGCTCTGGATTTTTTGTCAATGGTTTTCCAGTATTTGAAATCCTTAATTTATTATCCTTGATCGTACAAGTGATGTTTCCATTAGGCAAGTTGTATTTGATGGCATTGGTAAGCAAATTACTGATCATGATTTCTGCCAAAGTCCGATTCATCTCAAAGTGCAACTCTTGCTCAATCTGGTTTGTCAACTTGATGCCTTTGTGTTCCATGCGTTCTTCATAGTCTTGCTGACAATTCAACAAAACATCATTGATATTGACCGATTCGACATTGTCGTTATAGTAACTTCTGATTCTGGAAAGCAAAACCAAAGCTTGATTAATCCTGGACAATTTATTGGTATTGGATAAGATGATTTCTATGTCCTTGTAGTCATTTTCTTGTAAGTTGGGAGACTGTAAAAGAGACTCCAAGGAAGTTTTTATGACTGTAATTGGAGTTTGCAGTTCATGGCTGGCATTTTGTGTAAATTGTTTTTCTATTTGAAAGCTCTTTTTGATTTGCCTACCAATGTTGCCATAAAAGTCAGCTATTTCACTTTCGACTTTAGAAGCATTGTGGCTGCCTCTGGGATCTTCAAATTTATTGAGATTGCGGAGGACCTCATAAATTTTGCGTTTATAGACCTTGAGATGCCATCTGACAGTGCGAGTTTCAAGCCACAAGACAAAGTTGACTAGAAGGAAACACAAGATACCCAAAATAAAAATCCAGATACTCTGGGTATTGGTGATGAATGCAATTCCAGCTGCGTAGCCCATGATGAGCACCATTATAGCAACTTTGGTCCTATACGTCATGCTTTAAGTGTTGGGTATGCAAAATTTGTATCCAACTCCATAAAGGGTCTGCAAGTAATTTTCTACTCCTTCTTTGGCCAATTTCTTTCTGAGATTTTTGAGATGGGCGTATAAGAAGTCAAATGAATAGTTGTCGTCCATATAGTCGCCCCATAAATGTTCGGCCAAGCTATCTTTGGTAATGACCCTATTTTTGTTTCTGAAAAGATAGAGCAAAATATCGTATTCTTTTTTAGTAAGGTCAAGGTCATTACCGTTTATTTCTACTCTGCGGCCTTCAAAATGAAAAGTAAAATCTCCAAAATCCCCTTTTTCTTCTGTGGTGAATAATTTTCGCCTGATCACAGCTTTGATCCTTGCATTCAACTCAGAAACATGAAAAGGCTTTATAAGATAATCGTCAGCACCGAGATCAAGGCCCTTGACACGATCATCCAAACTATCTTTTGCACTTACGATGATCACTGCCGTTTCTTTATGACTCTCTTTGATCATTGGCAACAAATTGAGCCCATTACCATCTGGCAAGTTTAAGTCTAGTAAAATACAATCATAAGAAAAGTTGCTCAGTTTATTTTGTGCTTCTTTATAAGTGGTAGCCTCTTCCGTAATGTGATCTTCCTTTTTTAGAAAATAGGATATCAACTTTTGTAAATTGGGCTCGTCTTCAACAATTAGAAATTTCATCTGTCAGCTCCTTTTGTTACTTTTTATTGCAATGCAGAACATGTGAGTATTGCGCGCAAATTGAACTTCAAAGGTAACACACTGTTTGCACATATAATTGTCTTTCGCAAAAGGGACAATCGCATCAATATATCTCAAAGGAAAATATTTTGAATGATAGTTCTAATCTGTATGATGAGGAAAACAAAGGGTGAATTTCATCACTTCTTAAATTTGTAGTTGGGATTTTGTCATGATTTTTGGAAGCTTCGCCAAAAATCCCGCCAAAATCATATTCACTTTTCATTATTTCGCCATGGACTTCATCCATGGTTAATAATATTTAACCCCTCTTGGGTATTTAAAAAGAAGTGATGAAATGCACCCAAAACAAACATATCCGATTGAAAACCACGTTGCTACATGGGTTATCTAACTATTGTGCACAATTAAGTATCAAGATATAGGTATAGGTAAAACTGAGCTAAAACAGAATAAATCATTTTTGGTATAAAAATGAACTGTATTTGAATCTTTTTTGGTAGAAATAGTTGCAAATTTACAGACTGATCTATTTATTCAATTGTTATAAACTTGTTACGTATAAATATAAGCGCTTCATGCCAAAGAAGTTATGGATTCTCTTCACATTATTGATCTGCTATGACTACATCAAAGCTCAACAAGAGATTATTGGCATAGATCTATTAGAAAAAAAGCGATATGTAGAAATTCCTTTTCAGTACATCAATGGTCATATTGTATTAGACGTGATGTTTCATGATATATTTCCTGTGAAATTTATTTTTGATACAGGAGCACAAAACACTGTATTATTTGAAAAAAGTTATGTTGATGTTTTTGATTTAAAGTCCGACAGATTTATCCCTTTGAGAGGTGCAGACCTCACGAGTACGATTCAGGCAAGCATCGTGCGCAATGTGCGAATGAAACTGGACGGTATCAAAAAAGTAGATCGTGATATTTTGGTTTTACCTACCAATTTTTTGAAATTGGAGGAAATGATTGGTATCAATGTGATAGGTATCATTGGGGCAGAATTTTTTAGAAACCTCATCATTAAAATTGACTACGAACGTCAAAAACTTACTTTATTTGAACCCAACCTCTTCAATGAAAAGAACTTAAAAAACTTTTACCAACTTCCTGCCGATTTTGAAGACAATAAGTTTTATATCAAATCTGCAATTCGTGTCAATAACCTCAGCAAGGTCAAAGATGTGAGACTATTGATGGATACTGGGGCTTCTCTTTCTTTTTTACTCAATACAAATTCAGATACGACGTTATCGGTTCCTCAGAAAATCTTACCGAGCATTCTTGGCCAAGGTCTCGGAGGTCCTATACTGGGATATATTGGTAAAGTCCACAGATTCAGTATTGACTCCTTTTCATTTCCAAATATATTGACCTATTTTCAAGACGATAATTTTGTGATTGTCGGAGAAAAAAACAATCAACGCAATGGTTTATTGGGCAATCAAGTCCTATCGCGTTTCACCATTTTTGTAGATTATTTTAGGGGTCGGGTTTTTATGAAGCCTCAGAAAAATTATAACAAAGATTTCAAATATGATTTAAGTGGACTAACACTTCACGCATTTGGTCCCGAACTCAATCATTTCTTTATCAAAGCCGTATTGGATGATAGTCCAGCTTCAGATATAGGATTGATGGCTGGAGATGAAATAGTAAAAGTAGGTTTTTGGGGCGCTTGGAGGTATGATTTGGAAAGCCTGACTGCAAAGCTTGCAAGTAAACCTGGGAAAAAGATAAAATTGGAGATCAAACGAGAAGGGAAAAAATACAAAAAGGAATTACTGCTCAGAGACCTTTTCAATTAAGCTTAATCTTAAAAAGGCATAAAAAAAGGCAACCTGAAGAAACAGATTGCCTTGTCATAAATTGAGTAATGCCTTAACTAAGCAAATTCTTTAAATTCTCTTTCGTAATATTTGATCATCGCATTGATGTCCTTATCAATCTCCAATTCTGGTGCCAAACTATAAATGATGGAGTGTTTTTCAAAATCTTCCTCCAATGCTTCGGCAAGAATATCGAGTCCATCTTTTTTCATTTTCAAGAAAAAATAAGTAATGGCTCTACAGTAAAGTAATTCTGCACCAAATGTAAATTCCTCAGCTTCATCCAAAATTTGATTGGCTTCTTCATACAATCCCAATTTGATGATGAAACATACATAATCGGACCAGTACGTTGGATTGTCGCTACCCAATTGGGTTGCTTTATTGAAATTGATGGTTGCTTTGCTGTAATCTTCAACTGCAACATAAGCCTTTGCCAGAGCCATGTAATATTCGTCTCTGTTGGAGTCCAATTCGATTGCTTTGAAATAAGCGTTAATAGCGCTGTACCAGTTTTGCTTAGCTTCAAAACATTGACCCAAGTAAAAATAGATTTCCTCGTTGTAAGGGTCTATTTTCATTGCTTTTGAAGGATGTTTTTAGCCTTTTCCACTTGTCCAAGTTTTAAATGGCAAGAAGCGCAAGTAACCATAAGTTCAGAATCTGGACCAAATTTTTGGTTGGCTTCTGTAAAAATATCGAGAGCTTTTTCTACATCACCAATTTGTAGGCAAAGTTCACCACATTCAGTGTAGGCTGCTTCAAAATTTGGTTGTATGATGAATGCAAATTCCAAAGCATCAATGGCTTTTTCGTACTTCCAATCGTAGTTGTATGACATTCCCAAATTAAACCAAGCAATGTGGTTGTATGGATTTTCATCGATCAGGCTTTTGTGAAAGGCGATGCTGTCTGCATAATTTTTGGAAGCCTCTACAGCTCTCCAAAACTTTTCCAAAGCTTCTCTGCTTGAAGGATTTATTTTCAGCGCTTTTTTGAGCGCTATATACATCATGTCAAAGTTTTTTTCCGATTCATAGATAGTAGCTTCAGCCACATATAAATCAATCATATCCTCACCATAAGAGGAGTTTCTAAGTTCTTCTAGTAAATTTTTCGCCTTATTGAATTCTTTTTTGTGGCTGTAAATTTTTATTTTCAAACAGATGATTTCTCTTTCACCTGGGGCCATAAGTTCCGCCTTCTCAATATACTCTAAGCTTTCATTGAGGTGCGATTCTATAAAAAGTAACTTGGCTTTTGCAATTAGGTATTCTGCACGGTACTGGAATTGATCTATGGCAAGATCAACAACCTCCATCGCTTTATCATATTGCATCTCCCTTTCGTAAAAGTCAATCAGTTGGTTTATTGACTTTTCATCTAGGTACTCTAATGTCCCTTGCTCAATTCTTGTTTCAAAATCAGATACAAGATTTATTAGGTTGACATCTCGTTTTATTCTTTGTTCCATATTAGATCATGTGAGGGATTATAAGTCTGTCGGCGAAGATAGTTATTTAATCTTCGAAAGGAACATATATCAAAACACTTTTTTTCCACATTTTTGAGGCATTATAGAATATTATAATCTATTCTAAGTGTCACATTTTCAGTATTATATACATTTTTCTAATTTGTTTTTTTCTGCGTAAGTTATGTACTGTCAGCGAGTAATACATTACTTATTTTTTTCAAGTTAAATGGGGTTTTTCCCTGAAAAAAACCATTTAAATTTTCACTATTCTTTGGTTTGAGATAAAAAACAGACCATGCAATGAACTTTGTGGACTTATTTATAGAATTTTGCGGCTGTTTTAATAAGTAAATGTAACATGGAAGACTGGCAAATTGATTTTGAATGGCTCAAGGTAAGGCACTATATAAAGGATGCGTTAAAGCATGAAAAACTTCCCGACTTCCAAGCGGTACTTTTTCTCATTGGGGTGCAAGAACTTGGCAGAATTCCTGGGACAAAATTTACCAAAGAAGAAAAGCAAGATTTGATGCATGTAGCCGTTTGTACCCTGCTCGATGGTGAATATTATGAATTTGAAGGAAGAGATCAAGATGGTTGGCCACATTTTAAAGCCATAAAAAAAATGGATGTGACAGGCTTGGAAGATCAGGAGAGATACCTCAAAATCAAAATAATTGAATATTTGTCATTATAATATACAGATAATCAATAAGATAAATAACTAAAATTTAAATATAAGTTTATTGTTGTTTATAAATATGCAATTTATCGCAATTGTAAAGTGCACTAATTCATATTGAAACAAATAAAATAATTGTCATATATGTTTTTATATTATAAAACATTATTATATATTTGTGTTTATAATACAAGACACACAAATTTTCCTTGTATTATACTCAATTTAAGAAACCACACCTCGCAATGACATAATAGACCTATTGTGCACAGAACACACACACAAAACACAAATAGGTCGTATGAAATACTCATCAAAACTCCGTACAAGGATGTTTGGTGTAGCAATGCCAATTATTTTGGTCGTTCTACATCTGATAACATCGCCATTGTACCATCGATTTTCGACGGTACAAACCAGTCAAGTAGTTGATGCAATTGACATTGATATAAAGAGTAAATGTCTTTGCAATCCATCCGCTGACAGTTATATAGATACGGTTGTTGTAACTGCCAGTCCTGGTATGACTTGGGAGTTGATTTCCAATCAATATGCTAATCTCATTGGTCTTCCAGAAGAATCTCCGGCAGGCTCAGGAAATTACCTATTTGTCATTGAAGTGCTCGGACCGCAAGCTTATTTTATAAACCTTGTGAGTGATCAAAATGATTACGTAACCATCAGTTTCGATGGATGTGCGGCCAAAAATGTTTTTGTTAGCGGACCTATTTCAGTGTGTTTTGATGCTGCTGCAATCTTTAGTATTCGCAACAACACCAACATGGTGAACTATACGTGGCAAGCCCCGGGAGCAACTATTATTTCTTCCAACCCATTGCAAGTCAACGTTGCGTTTGGTAATAGTTCTGCTCAAATTGTCCTGACAGGTATTCCAACTTCGGGTTTTTGTTTGGATACACTTACACATCTCATCACTGTAGGAGCTCCTGTTACACAAGATTTTGCTTGTATCAATCAAATCAATGTTTCATTAGATAATAATTGTGTTCGTACCGTAAACTTAGATGAATTGATAGCTGGTCCTTATCCCCAAGGTAGTGCACTGGCATTGCAATTGACCGATGATGCAGGCATACCCATACCAGGTAATATTTTGGACGAGCGTTATATTGGCAAAACAGTGACTGCAAGTGTGCTCGATGGTTGTGGAGGCAACAGTTGTTGGGGAATGGTCAGGGTAGAAGATAAAAAAGCTCCAGTAATTGAGTGTCCCCCTGCTGTAACAATTGAGTGTTACAAAGAACAGTACTTTCCAGGATTACAAGTTGTGGCAGAATGTAGTGATTTTCAGATTTTCCCAGTAGGATCTACCTTGGTAGAAGAATTAAGCTGTGATCCAAATTACCTGAGAAGAATGGTAAAAAAATCAGTTGCAGTAGATGCATTTGGCAACCGATCTGATACCTGCACACAGGAAATATTTGTTAATAAGTTTCCCCTAGATGAGGTGATATTTCCTCGCGATACAGTATTTTCTTGTGATTTCAGTCAAGGAAATGAATTGCTTCCTGCTTTGACTGGGTATCCTTCCATTGGCAATACAATACTCAACGAAGTCGACTATCCCGAATGTAAAATTGCAATTTCTTATAATGACACAAAAATTGCAGTCGCTGGTAAAACTAAAATCATCAGAACATGGTCCATTTTTGAATGGTCATGCGACACCATGGCTATCCGTACTGACGATCAATTTATTTTCCTTGTTGACCAGGTTGCTCCAATTATTGTCAACTGTCCGTCAGACATGAAGCGATCAACTGGTGCTCATGATTGCACAGCTCAAGTTCAATTGGCAAAATTGGGTTTGAATGATGTTCAAGAAAATTGTAATGGTTCTTATACCGTAGATATTGATTTTCCAAATGGCAGATTTGCTAATGTAGTTTCTTCCACCAACACAGCAGTAGACCTTCCCATTGGTGAAAACCTCATCATCTACACAGTAACGGACGCCGCTGGCTTGACCAGTCAATGTCAACAAATCATTACTGTTACTGACCGAACTCCTCCCGTTGCGGCTTGCATTGATAGTTTGGTTGTGAGTTTGGCAGATGCCAACACTGGTATAACTGTAAGCATGATTGACTTACAGTCTTATGATGCTTGTGGCCCTGTTTCATTGAAACTGAGAAGAGTGGATAGTATTGCAGTTGATAGCACTTTTAAAGATGTGGTCCATGTGACTTGCCAGGATCTCAATAGAAGGGTGATGATAGAATTAACCGTAACGGACCAATCGGGAAATACCAACAGATGTATGACATCGGTTTTGGTTGAAGATAAAATTCCACCCGTTTTGGAAGTACCCGAAGACGTGACAATCAGTTGTTCTGAATGGTTGGCTATTGATTCAATCGAGACATTTGGTCAGGCAGTTGCTTATGATCAGTGCAATGTTGTCATTCAAGAGCGGGTTGATACATCTCTGAATGTTTGTAAAGTTGGAACCATAACCAGGACTTTTACTGCCATCTCCGGTCAATTTAGGATCGTGAAGTCACAACGAATTTTTGTGGTTGCAAGTCCTTCATTCAATCCAGATAGCATTATAGCGCCTGCGGATCTCACCATATCCAATACTTGTAGTTTGGTGGCTTTACATCCAGATTCTTTGGCGAAAATTGACATAAAATATGGCAGACCTATCATCAATCATGGTGGCTGTGATTTGATTGGGGTTCATTACGATGATAAATTGTATACGGTTGCTGATGGCGGTCCAGGCAATTGTCAGAAAGTATTACGTACTTGGAAAATCCTCAATTATTGCGATGGAAATGGATCAACTATAGTGCGTGAAATGATTCAAATCATAAAATTATCCAATACCATTGCGCCCAAGATCAACGCATTACCTGATAGCCTCAAATTTTCAACATTCAATTGTTTTACTGATGTCATCAATTTGAATGCATCTGCAACAGATGATTGTACAGCGCCAGAATCGTTGATTTGGAAATACCGCATCATTTCACAAGAAACTGGAAAAGAAATTAAAACAGGGACCAGTCAAGGTCCGTCTATTTCCATCAGTCCTACATTATCAGTGGGTTTTTATAAAATTATTTGGACAGTCACTGACTTGTGTGCAAATTTTGCTGAAAAACAACAAATCATTGTGGTGAAGAATGCCAAAGGAGCCACCATTTTTGCACACGATACTGTGGTCACAGCCTTGACAGCCATGGTTACCACTGAGATGTCTTGTGTGAATGTCAATAAACTCATCATCAAAAGTGAACATCCTTGTGGATATGCAGTGAAATACAGTTTTTCACCAACTGATCTTAGCGATACCATCCGATGCTTTGATTGTAGTAATCTCGGATTTAATTCCCTCAATGTTTTTGCCATCGATACATTTGGAACAGCAGGGCAAGCTGTGGTGGTGATTAGTGTTCAAGACAACAACAACGAAAGTATTTGTAACAGTTTTGAATCGTGTATCACTTGGCCAGCTGACACTACCATACAAGCATGTTTGCCCAATCTCAATCCAGGGACCATCAACAGCATGCCAAGAGTAAAACCAGATTGTGCTTGCAATCAGTTTAGTATATCAAATACAGATGTATTAACTCAGAGCGGTGCTTGCACAACGATTGAGCGAACATTCACAGTCACATTTACTTGCAACAATAGCAGAAATGAATTTTCAAGAAAACAAATCATCACTGCGATCAATAGAGCAGCTCCAGTTGTAAATTGTCCAGCAAGCCCAGTGAGATTGAGGGCATTAACAGGGTGTTCTGTATCAGGAAATATCCAAGCTCCAACAGTTGCAGATAGTACTTGCCATACAGGACTGATAACAAGTTATAGAATAGGGGATGGTCCAGTAATCACTGGTGCAAATGCAAACGGTATTTTTAATGTAGGAACCACCTCAGTCACTTACTTTGTGACAGATGCCTGTGGCAACAGTGGGTCTTGTACCTTTAATGTGGTGGTTGACGATGGTGCTCCTCCTATTTGCAGGGTGCGGAATATATCCATCAACCTCAATGCAGCAGGTATCGCAACGATTGCTGACCCTTCTGTTTTCAATAATGGCACATTTGATGAATGCAACAATTTGCCTTTGACATTCTCTGTTGATCGGTCGCAATTTTCTTGTATCGAATTGGGCATGTCCATTCCAGTAAATGTCACGGTAGCGGATGCCTCTGGAAACAGTAGCACCTGTGTTGCCAATGTTACCCCAATTGATACCATGAGGCCTATATGTACGGTAAATGATTTGACAATAGATATTACTGATGCACAGCCGTTTACCATCCTTAGCCCTGCTGATGTGATTATGAATGTGAGTGATAATTGCAACATCATGCAAGACACTATTTTGAGTAAAACTTTTTTCTCATGCGCAGATTTGGGAACTCAAATTTTGAGGGTTGTAGTAAGAGATCAATCTGGAAACAGTTCTTCTTGTGAGGCAACGATCACGGTCAGAGATCGCATTGCTCCAGTATGTCAATTAAAATCAGACACCATCATGGTCAGCGGAGGCACGGTGCGGATTGATAGCAGCAATATAAATAATGGGTCTTTTGATCCTTGTGGAAATATTGTCAGTTTTACCGTTTCTCCCAATACTTTTACTTGTGCAGATTTAGGTTTAAAGACGGTAACTGCAACCATTACTGATGCTGGTGGAAACGTAAGCACATGTAATGTGACCATTTTGATACAAGATGGTGGACAACCCATCTGTAGAGCCAAGGACATCACGGTTTTTCTAAACCAAAATGGAATTGCTACCATTTCTGCAGAAGATTTAGATAATGGAAGTGGAACTGGATGTAGCAATCCGGTAGTCAGAACCATCAATAGGACCCAATTTACTTGCGCCGATGTTGCTGTCGTGCAAGATGTGATACTTACCATTACCAATCCTACCAATAACCTGATGGCGGTTTGTACATCAAGAGTTACCGTACGCGATACATTGGCACCTTCTCTCATTTGTACAGCTGAAGATGTTACTGTTTCTTGTTCTGTTTATAATGGCACGATCCCTGCCTTTATTCCAAGAGCGATGATGGGAGGGGGATGTGATAAAACTGGATTTGAATTGGACTCTACCATCATCAGATTACCACGACCTTGCAATTTGGATACTTTGACAAGGACCTATCGTTTGATTTCACCAGCAGGGGAATTGGTGAGTACATGCGTCCAGACCATCAGAGTAGTCAATGATAAACCATTGACCTTGGATAGTTTCAATCTGCCACCAGCGGTAATGACCATCAATAATTGCAGTACGACCAATCCTAGTCAGATTCCAAGCGGTCAATTGACGTTGAAAGCAGGTGTGAATCCAGGATGTTCAGCTATTAGAATCAGCTTTACCGATACTTACAATGCCACAACGTGCAATGACACATTGAGGCGTACTTGGACAATCAGTGATAGTTGCAATGGTTTTGCACCATTGGTATATAGACAGGCGATCGCAATCGTGGATAATGTTGCTCCCCTCATCGTTGGAGCACGTGACACCATTGTTTATAATTTGGGAGATTGCGGTAGAAATTTGACATTTCCTCAAATCATGATTCAGGATTGTGACCCATCAGTAAGAGTCAAAAATAATAATGCATTGGGCTTAGATACCAATTCGGTCAATCCAGCTGGATTTTATCCAATAGGTATTCATAACATTGTTTTGACGGCCACAGACAAATGTGGAAATGTAGGAAGAGATACCTTCCGTGTAGAAGTAAGAGATACAGCAGCCGTTGATGTTTCTTGTAAGTCTGCGTCTATCCTTGTGGGTGAAAACGGAACAGCTGTGGCCAATGCAAGTGATTTGATCAATATTTTGGGAGCCAGCGTTTGCAACGAAGCAAATTTTAAATTTAGAGCAGTCTTCAGGCTGAGTCAAGCCATCAATGATACAAGCTCTATAAGAACATACAATTGTAGTCAATTAAGCAGCAATGGCTCTGTTTTACAATTACGAGACACGATTACACTGGACATTTACAATACCGTCAATGGCATAGATACATTGTATGAAACTTGTAGCACGGTTATCACCGTGATAGACTCACTTGGAAATTGTGCGGCTAGCCTTGCAACGATCAACGGGACCATTATGACTGAAAATGCGACCTATGTCCCTGATTTTAAAGTGATGGCAGAAGGTAGAGAAAACGAAACTTTCTCTATGACCAACAAAGAAGGCTACTTTGCCATCAGTGGAAAAAAAGGTGATCAGTTGGTGATTCATCCAATCAAAGACAATGACTTCAAACAAGGGGTGAACACACTTGACTTATTACACATTCAACGTCATATTTTGAGGAAGGCTCCATTTAAATCACCTTACCAGATGATTGCGGCAGATGTAAACAATGACCAAATCATCAATGTGATTGACTTAGTGGAATTGCAAAACATGGTGTTGGGTAAGGTTGATCGCTTTGCAAAAAATACCAGTTGGAAAGCTATAGATGCAAACTACAGATTTGATGATTTAGAAAATGCACTTTCTTCATATTATCCTACTAGCTATGAAATAGATGAGCTGAGAGCAGATATGGTAGTCGACTTTACTGCCGTTAAAATTGGTGATGTGGACAACTCGTATGCACCTTCAAATCTACAAGAAGTCACTCCAAGATCATCTGTGCAGTTGGTCGCAATAGAAAAATCACTGGGCAACGGACTTTATGCTTACCAGGTGTCATTACCTAAAGATGCGCAATGGGCTGGAATACAAATGGCGTTCGAAACCAACGGAGTTGAAGTAAAGTCCATACAGAATAGAAAAACAGGAAAAGATATTCCCTACTACCAGAAAGGGAATGTGCTAAAACTTATTTGGTTGAATGATGAGCAATCGGTCCAAAATTATGTAGGAACAGAAGACGTGTTAGAGATCATTTCCAACGGAGCCTTGGCAATCGAAAAGCCAGTTACCACAAGTGATGGTTTTGAGTCCGTTTATTTTGGATCAAATGATGAAAAATTTCAGATAGTGATCACGGGTAAAAAAGTCGATCGTTCACTGGAATTTATGGTGGCTCAAAATCACCCCAATCCATGGTCTGACCAGACAGTATTTGACATTCAAACAGGTGTGGAAGGAAATATGGTTTTGGTTGTGAGAGACATAGCGGGGAGAATTATTTCAACAAGCCAACATTATCTAAGTAAGGGTAAAAATAGCATTCCATATGGTGGAGAAAACATCGTCTCTGCTGGCGTTTACTTTGCAGAATTAAAACAAAATAATATATCTAAAATCATCAAGATGATTGTTACAAAATAAGATTGGTTTAAAAAAGCTATTTGTGTTCTGTTTAATTTTCATGAAGTTTAGCTCCGACTTTGATTTGTGTGGGTCGGAGCTTTCTTTTTTTTTTCAAGTTTTTATAGAAGGTTGGGGCATAAAATAGCCACATGATAAACAAAGTGTCAATGCTTTGAAATTAATGCCCACCAGATTTTAACAATTCCGGGAATGCAGCCTTAAATTTATTGAGACGTGGCACACTTACTGAACGGACATACGGCTGATTCGGATTATTTCTTTCGTAATTTTGATGATAATCCTCTGCTGGGTAAAAAGCAGTTAAAGGACTTACTTCTGTGGTAATGCTACCTTTTTTGAAAGTGGCATCCGCGTACAATTTTTGCATGTAATCTTCAATCAATTTCTTCTCAGCATCTGAAGTAAAAAAGATTGCAGAACGGTATTGACGACCCGCGTCTGGTCCTTGTCTATTGAGCGTGGTAGGATCATGGCTGCCAAAAAACACCACCAACAAAGTTTCGTAATCAACAATGGCTGGATCATAAATTACAGCAACTGACTCAGTATGATCGGTAGTGCCCGCGCTGACAATTTCATAATGCGCATCTTCAGCAGTTCCACCAGCATAACCAGATATTGCTTCATCAACACCTTTTACTGATTCAAAAACTGCTTCAACACACCAGAAGCAACCACTGGCAAAATATGCTGTTTTTTTGGTAGAATCCTGCGATATTTCGAGAGACGGAACGCTGACTTTGTCTGAAGAAACAGTCCCATTTTGATTGCAACCTGCCAACAAGAAAAAATTAGTAAGCAGATAATAAAGCGAAATTGATAAATATTGAGGTATCATTTTATAAGATAATTGATGAGGAAAAATATAACTAAGTACAACCAGAGTGCATCTAGAAAGTGCCAATATATGTTTAATAAATCTAGTTTTCTTTTTTTGTCTGTATCTGCAAAATAAATTAAAACGGTCATTGGACTTTTCATTTTAGTAACAGCTACGTAAATAAAGTAAATCAAAAAAGGAATTCCAGCGATCAAATGTGCAAAATGTAAACCTGTGATGACATACATATAGGAAGCCATAGTGCTGTGCTGCAAAGAAATATTTAAATCGTAAAGCTGATTCCATGCAAGAATTTGAGCAATTAAGAAGGCGATAGTAAGTACCAAAGTAACAACCAACATTTGCTGATACTTACTAGTTTGATCGTTTTGATAAGCTTTCTTAGAAGACCACAATGAATAACTGCTAGCCAAAAGTAAAATGCTATTGTAATAAAATAAACTCGGTAACCTCACAGGTGCTACACCTTGCTGTAGCCTATTGTATAAATAAGCCGCAGAAAAGCCCATAAAAAGCGCAGTGACGCCAAAAAGTACAAGGATGAGAATGATGTAATTTGGATGTATTAAATAATTTCTTTCTTGCATTTTTATTGTTTTGTCTGAACAACTTTTCAGTTGGTAAACAGCTCAAAATTAGGATTGTTTATCAATTTATTTGTTTGCCAAAACTTCAAAATATGTAAATGTATTTTTAAAGACAAAAATTGTTGTGATTTTCATCGAAAGCTATATCGAGTTGGTCGAAAATCCTAATCAAGGGCATAGCTTTGAAATACTTTCGCATCCAGTATATAGTTATACATCGAACAGACAAAACAATCAATGATCAAACAACTTTTAGTAATTTGCTGCTGCCTGCCTTATTCTATTTTTTGTAGTGATATTCCCACCAAAACAATGGAAGCCAAAAGAACAACCGTAAAAGTTGTCATTGATGGCCAATTGGGTGAAGATGAATGGCGCGATGCAGCAATTGCAAAAGACTTTACAGAATTTAGACCCGTCATTGGTGGAAAAGAAACCGAGGGAAACCATACCATCACTTATCTGATGTATGACAACAATGGTATTTATTTTGGTGGATATTGTTATGAAAAAGATTTAAACCACATTTCTAAAGAATTGGTAGGTCGTGACGGCTTTGGCGCAAACGATTACGTAGGCATTGCCTTTGATACCTACAATGATAAAATCAATGGTTTTGAATATTTCGTTACCCCTTTAGGTGAACAATGGGACGCGAAAATGACACCCGACAATGAAGACTTCAGTTGGAATGCTGTCTGGAATAGTGCGGTAAAAATAAACAATGACAACTGGTCATTTGAGATGTTTATTCCTTATGCGGCCATCAGGTTTGGTAAAAAGGAAGTCCAGGATTGGGGTATGAACATCACCCGCAGAAGACGTAAAACAGAACAGCAATATACATGGAATGCTATTGACCCAAATGTCAATGGATATTTGACCCAATCAGGTATTTGGGGAGGCATTCAAAACATAAAACCTCCAATCAGATTACAACTCTATCCGTATTTTTCATTTTACCAGAATCACTTTCCTGCAAATCAAGTAGGTCAGAAAAATTGGACAAGCCAAGTTACTGGGGGTCTGGATTTAAAATGGGGAATCAACCAAGCATTTACCCTCGATGCAACACTTGTCCCTGATTTTGGTCAAGTACAGAGTGACAATCAGGTGCTTAACCTTTCACCCTTTGAAGTACAATTCAACGAAAACCGCACCTTTTTTACAGAAGGAACAGAGCTGTTTAGTAAGGGTAATTTATTTTATTCCAGAAGGATTGGTGGCCAGCCATTGAATCTGGGCAGGGCTTATGAAAACCTTGGTACAAATGAGACGGTGCTCAACAACCCATCTGTTGCCAAACTCGTCAACGCGTCCAAGATTTCTGGCAGGACCAACCGAGGCTTGGGTATTGGCGTATTAAATGCATTTACCAGGCCACAAAAGGCTACCATCATCAATAATGAAACGGGAGAAACCAGAACTGTCGAGACGGATCCAACCACCAATTACAACATCACGGTCCTTGATCAGACATTGAAAAATAACTCAAACATCAGTCTGATCAATACCAGTGTTTTAAGGGCTAATGGAAATTACAATGCCAATGTGACCGCGGGTATTTTCAATTTCAATGACCGAAAAAATACTTATAATATATCTGGAAATGCTGCAATCAGTAGTTTGAATTTTAAGCAAGAAGGTCAGGATAAAAATAGGGGTTATAAACATTCATTGGGTTTGGGGAAATCAAGCGGTAACCTTCAATTTCAGCTTGGGCAAGATCTAGTCGATACCAAATTCAACAGCAATGATTTGGGTTATTTCACGAATAATAACTTTTTGGATCATTTTGGATACGTCGGCTATAGAGTTACCAAACCCAAAGGATTTTATAATCGATTGAATTTCAATACCAATGCCTATGTATCTCGGCTTTTTTCTCCTATTGGAGATATTGAAACCATGCACCAATCTGGAAATTTAAATTTCAATGCCAATGCGCAGACGAAAAAGTTGATTTGGTTTGGACTATTTTCAAATTATAGGACCTCTTCCAATGACTTTTATGAACCAAGGATTACTGGAAAGTACTTTAAAAGAGGAAAAAGTTTAGGTTTTGGTGGATGGGTAGAAACCAATACTGCAAATAAATATTCTTTTTCGACAGAATTTAACAGAAGGGTATTTTTTGACTTTTATGACTTGGAATCAATGAGTTTATTTCTCTCACAAACTTTTAGGTTCAACAGTAAATTCTCTGTACGGTATGATTATAATTACAATCCTACCATCAAAGGTATAGGGTTTACGTCCATTCTAGATTCTGAAAATATTTTATTTGCAACAAGGAAGGTAAATACTGTGGAAAATACCCTGACATTAAAGTACAATTTTACCAATAAAATGGGCATCAATTTGCGTACCCGTCATTATAGAAGTGGAGTAGAAAACAAAGATTTTTTCTTGTTACAGAAAGATGGATCACTTTTACCACATGAAGTAAGTCAAAACTATGACCGCAACATCAATTTCTTCAATGTTGATATGGTTTACACTTGGCAATTTGCGCCAGGTAGTTTTATGAATTTGGTTTGGAAAAATGCCACAGTACACAGCTCAGATTTTGCCGGGGATAGTTATGTGGAGAATTTGAGAAACACTTTGCAAGACGACCAGAATAATAATTTATCCTTGAAGGTGATTTATTTTCTGGATTACTTACAGTTGAAAAAGGGATAGCACTAGGTTTTTTAGTCGATTAAGGTTGTAAACTACCTTGGTGTCACATTTTTTGGATATCTCAGCAGCTGGAAACACTCCATCTTTTGGCTAAATTTTTGTTACCTTAGTATTGCAATATTTTAAAACTAAGGATGGAGAAAAAGATTGGTGTCATTGGCTCAGGAAGTTTTGGACTTACTGTAGCCCAATTACTGGCAGTGAATGGAGAGGTGATTTTGTTTACCAGACGTGAGGAAGTTGAGACTGCCATCAATCAAAACCATTTTCTTTCCAATATCAAATTGAGTCCTAGAATTGTTGCAACTCGAGACATAGAAAGAGTTTGCAACGAATGTAATATTATATTCCCTGCACTTCCATCCTCTGCTTTCAGAAAAACCATGCAATCGATGAGTATGTTTTTACATCCTTATCACATGCTGATCCACGCAACCAAAGGATTGGATACTTCCCACATCAGTCCGAAAGACTTTGAAAATGCGGACTTTGACAGAAGAGATGTAAATACCATGTCGGAGGTCATTTTACAGGAAACGAGTGTGATCAGGGTAGGTTGCATGTCTGGGCCAAATCTTGCAAAAGAATTACAACAAGGTCTACCTGCGGCAACGGTCATAGCCAGTGAATTTGATGAAGTGATCAAAAAGGGTCAGACTGTTTTGATGAGTAAGAACTTCACTGTTTTTGGTAGCCATGATCTCAAAGGTGTGGAAATAGCTGGGGCATTCAAAAATATCATTGCCATTGCGTCTGGTATGAGTGAAGGCATGGGACTTGGCAAAAACATGCAAGCCCTTTTGATCACCAGGGGATTGGGAGAATTGATTGACTTTGGCATTGCACTTGGAGTGACAGGAGAGGCCTTCCTTGGTACCGCTGGGATTGGAGACATGGTAGCCACTGCATTTAGCCCCAACAGCCGTAATTTTACATTTGGGTATCGGTTTGCAAAAGGAGAGACACTTGAGCAAATTTTATCCACAACAGATGAGGTTGTAGAAGGGGTCAATACCCTCAAAATTATTCATCAGTTGGCGAAAAATAGTAAAATCACCTTGCCCATTACTTTTAGCCTATACAAAGTGGTCTTTGAAGGTATGGATAAAATGTTGGCACTCCATCACTTGATGGGTTATGCTTATGGCAAAGATGTGATCTATTCGATCCATAGATCCATGTTGAAAGACGCCGAGTAGCAGGAGAAACTGCGAAATTGCAAAGCTGCAAATCTGCTGAATTGCGGAACTGCGAAATGTCAAAAATATTCAACCATATTATTATACAGAATATCTAAAAAATCGAACAATTGTAAGGATAATTGCCACATTTTCAGTCATAAAATTGTCTAATTTTTTAGTTTAACCATTTGATTTTTAGCAAGTCACATTTTATAAATTCCTGACAAATTTGCTTTTATTTGTAATTACAAACCAACTCAATGGCCGATCAATTCAAATACAAACATTTATACATTGCTGCTACCAGCCAACATGTAGGAAAGACCACCACGACCCTAGGTTTGGTTTCTGCTTACCAGAAAATGGGTTTAAAAGTAGGTTACTGTAAACCTGTTGGCCAAAAATTGCTGGACATAGAAAACCTCAGGGTAGATAAGGATACAATTTTATTCGCAGACTTGATTCACTTTGATATTATACCAGAAATTCATAGTCCTGTGATACTTGGTAAGGGAGCATCAGAACGCTTTCTGGACGATCCATCTGCTTTTGATTTTGAGCACCAAATAAAGTCTGCGGCCAAAGAATTGAGTAAAAACAATGACTTAGTGATTTTTGAAGGAACTGGTCATCCTGGTGTAGGTTCTGTAGCTGAGATCTCAAATGCAAAGGTGGCGAAAAGTATCAATGCTGGAGTTGTAATGGTAGTGGAAGGTGGCATAGGTAGTACCATTGATATGCTGCACATGTCTACGGCATTGTTTAGGGAAAGGAAAGTTCCTATACTCGGCGTGATCCTCAATAAGGTCATACCCGAGAAAATGGAAAAGATAGAACATTATGTCAACAAGTGGTTGAGTAAACACGATTTGGAACTTTTGGGCACCATTCCTTACGATCCTACTCTCGCGTATCCACTCATCAAAACAGTTTCTGATGCTATAGACGGCTCCATTGTTTACAACGCAGAGTTTGCGGACAATAGGGTAGGCAATATTTTAGCGGGGTCTTTGATCGATTTGCAGGAATTAAAAAGTAATGAAGATTTACTTTTATTGGTTTCTACAAAATCCATTAATTCTGCCATCAACAAAATCAAATGGCTCACTGAACTATATAAAATAACACATTGCCCATTATCAGGTATCGTTGCAACTGGTCAAGGGAATATTGATCAGCGTACGATGAAGTACATCAAGGACAACCAACTACCACTCATTCGCACAGAAATTGATACTTATGGCGCAGTTTTGAAGATCAGTAAAATTGAGGTAAAAATCAATACCAGCACACCTTGGAAAGTCACTAAGGCTGCCGATTTGATTGAAAAAAATGTGATGCTCAAAAGATTGCTCGAGAAAATTAAATTATAGTGAAAAGTTCATAAGAAAGTTTAAAGTTCATAAGGGGCGAAAAGCTTTCGCCATTGTTGATAAAAAGTTGGAAGTTTGTCAAGAGAGGCAAGGCTTGCGTCTGCCACTGGTTTGTAAATATGAAGGGAGGGCCCTGCGTCTGTCTGGATTGTCACAAAACTGCGCGTCTCGAAAGGAACAAAGGCCTTGGCTCAAAGCTTCCGCAAAATTGCTGAACCGGGGATGCGGGGCTGCGGAATTATTAACTTTAAACGCATAAAATAAACAACTCATAGCTGTGGCTCGAACGCAAAAAAACTGATAGCTGACAACTGACAACTGACAACTGAGCCCATCCCAAAACAAATTGATGCGTGTATATTCCAAATACAATACTTTAAATCTATTTTTGTGTGCAGAATAAGAAGCAGTGGGAAAATCGAAGTTTAGGAAATTGGTGGATAAGGTTTGGTTCTATACTAAATGGGCTATGTTCCTCTTTTTTGGACTCAGTATTCTTTCTACTATCTTCTTCCGATTTGTGCCAATTCCGATAACGCCGCTTATGCTCATCAGAACATCACAGCAGCTTATCAATGGCAAAGAGGTCGTTATGTACAAGGATTGGGTGCCCATGGAAGAAATTTCTCCGAAAATGCAGTTGGCAGTTGTTTGTGCTGAGGATCAAAAATATCTTGATCACTTTGGTTTTGATATGGAATCGATCAAAAAAGCACTAGATACCAATGCAAAGGGAAAACGAGTACGTGGAGCAAGTACGATCAGCCAACAAACAGCTAAAAACGTTTTTCTTTGGCCGGGTAGAAATTGGATCAGGAAAGGTTTTGAAGTATATTTTACTTTGTTGATAGAAACTTTATGGTCTAAAGAAAGAATCTTGGAAGTATACCTCAATGTAGCCGAAATGGGTGATGGAATTTATGGTGCAGAAGCTGCCGCCCAAACCTATTTTAAAAAACCAGCCTTAAAATTGACAAAAGCTGAGGCTGCTCTGATTGCCGCCTGTCTTCCCAATCCTAGAAAATATAATGCTGCTAGACCTACCAAATACATCAGCAGTCGGCAATCCTGGATCATGCGTCAGATGAGATATTGGGGATCTGGATTGGATTTTGACAAGGAGGAGGATGAGCCCAAAGCAAAGAAAGAATCAAAAACAATGGGTGATTTCAATTGGCTGCGCCAGCAATTCCTTGCTTATGCAAGGAGCAATACCTGCGGTGCAATTCCCTTTGGGAGCAATTGGCTGCGCCATCAATTTCTTGCTTATTTAAGGAGTAATACTTGTGGGGCAAAACATTATCTAATTTCAGCCAATCTGATAGCTGAAAACTGAAAGCTGATAGCTGTTAAGGTAAGCAATTAATCAAATAAATTGGCCTGTCTGTTTTTGTTGAAACCGGGGATTTTCAAATGTTTGTATGCTTTTTCCGTGGCTTCCCTTCCTCTGGGCGTGCGCTGTATGTAGCCTTCCATGATGAGAAATGGTTCATGTACTTCCTCTATGGTTCCAGCTTCTTCTCCAACTGCAGTTGCAATGGTGGTGAGACCAACAGGGCCGCCTTTGAATTTTGCGATGATGGTCATTAATATTCGGTTATCCATTTCATCTAGGCCACTGTCATCCACATTGAGTGCATTCAAGCCGTACTTAGCGATTTCTATGGTGATGGTACCGTCTCCTTTTATTTGTGCAAAATCTCTTACTCTTCTAAGCAATGCGTTTGCAATTCTGGGAGTACCCCGACTTCTTCTGGCAATTTCATAAGCACCATCGTCTTGAATGCTGATGCCCAAAATATCTGCACTCCTGAATATGATTTTCTTGAGTGTATCAATGTCGTAATAATCCAATAAAAATGTGATTCCAAACCTTGCTCTCATGGGGGCAGTGAGTAATCCCATCCTAGTTGTCGCTCCTACCAAGGTAAAAGGATTGAGAGAAATCTGAATACTTCGCGCATTTGGTCCCGAATCTATCATGATGTCTATGCGATAGTCTTCCATGGCGCTGTAGAGATATTCTTCTACTACATTATTGAGTCGATGGATTTCATCAATGAATAACACATCACCCTCATCAAGAGAAGTGAGTAAACCAGCCAAGTCTCCTGGTTTTTCCAAAACTGGCCCTGAAGTCATTTTCAAACTTGCCCCTAGTTCTGTGGCGATGATATTAGATAAAGTTGTTTTACCCAATCCTGGAGGTCCATGTAGTAAAACATGATCAAGCGCTTCTTCTCGCAACTTGGCAGCCTTGATAAAAATATCAAGATTTTCAACAATTTTGGGTTGTCCGGAAAATTCTTCCAGCCCTTTTGGGCGCAAGGCTTTATCTACCTGACGGTCGTCTTTGCTAAATTGTGAAGTTGTTGGATCTAGATTAGGATTCATGAGTGCAAATATACCAAACCAAAACAGAATTGATCAACATCTTTTTGGAACTTGCCTATGTAAGATGTCTCAATAATTTAAAAAATCACTCGAACTTACCAAGTTATGGTTCAACATTATCAACCTGTACTTTTCCTATTTCAATGACTTTGCCGACTTTTCTGCCCTTTTTCCCCACCTTTATACCTTGCCAAAGCAGTCCGCAAGAATTGTTGATTTTTATATTATCCAAGACAAGTGTAGCTCCGGGTTCTACAATAATCGAACTTCCTTTCGGCATGGAAACTCTACAGCATAAATGAAGGTATGCACCAGCTTTAACTATGATGTTGCCAGAAAAGTCTCTTGCGCCCTTCAATATCAAAGTGTCATTGACCTCAAGCGTAAGATTTTCTTTTGGAATACACCAATCATGCCTGAGCAATTTTCTTTGGAAAGTTTTTTCATTGCTCATGATTTTCCTTACTCTCCCAATTTGGCATGGCGTCAATGCCATCTGGCTGTTGTTGTAATCCATCAGGTTATTGGACGAAACACCATCCTTGCAATTGTTGTCATCAAAACAGTTTGCATTATTTGGTGTATCGTCACAACCATCTGACGTCCACGCGTGAGATAATCCAAAAACGTGGCCAATTTCATGGTTTAGTAGGGTGGCGTATGCCCATTCAGGACCACCTTTTTGAAAAATACCGGCAAGTTTTACTACACTACCCAGAGCTATACCAGCTCCGTGATAAATGTCTGCATTCCTTTCCATTTTGTCTGGAGGATATGACATGATAAAAACATTGAGGATGCTGTCTGCGTGCACCGCCATTGATTTTATTTTTGTGTCGTAGTTGTTTTGCCCGGCTCCTTTATTTAAGAAAAAAGCCAATTCTTTGTCTTCTACCAGGTGATGGTATTGCCCGGTTGTATTTCCAATATCTAAGCTAGGCGTAATGTTGTACCTGTATTTTGGGTCCAAAACTGCAGTTTGGTTTCCCTTTGGCAGTTTCATTTTTTCATTTTTTTGCAATCTGAAATTGGCATTGTCTGTCATAAGCCAAAAGTATGGTTGCATGGCTTCGGCACTAAAATTATTGCGACCATCCAAATAATCAACCACATGAAAATTGATGTTTATTTGATAGAGATGGTTGAATTCTTCATAAAGCGTGTCGGGAATATATTGTAGCGGGTTATTACAATCGGCTAACGACTGCAAGTTTACTTTTTTTTGAATGGTTGAATTTGCCTCGAATGTATTATACACTAACTTCCTATTGCATGAAACGAATACAAACAAAATTGATACAAGAAAATAAACACTTTGATGAGTTGTCTTTGTATTGAAAATTTGATTGAAGAAGTGTATCTGAAATTTCTCGAACATGATCAAAAGCTGATTTTTTAAAGATACATCATTCAGAAATAGAGATAACCAATTTCAAGCTTGAAAATAGGACACCTCAATTTCTGAATGAAGTAAGTTGTTTTAATCGCAAGGTCATAAAGTTTAAAATTTGGCCACTTCAAAATTTACACTTTTGTGAATTAATGTAAAACAGAAGGTCAGGACGGTGACCCGTTACTGAATTTTAAATCTCATGGGTAAAGTATATTGCACCTTCACCGTTTGACCTTGTTGTCTTCCGGGAATCCATTTATCTTTCATTTTATTCATAGAGTTGACAACTTTCAAAACTGCATCACCCAATCCTGCACCTGGATCTCTGAGTATTTGAATGTCCTCGACCAATCCCTCTTTGCCCACCACAAATTGAACAAGAACAGTGCCTTCAATGCGGTTCTCCTGTGCGAGTTGAGGATAGACTACTTGATCATAGACAAATTTGAGCAACTTAGTCCTGGAACATTCTTCCTTTTCTTTGTGTGACCCGATTAAGTCTTCACAACCAGGAAATCTGGGCATTTGCTCTACAAAAATAAATGGCTTGTCCTCTTTGATAGGTGGCGGTAGTGGCGGTGGTGGAATGTTTTTGGCCACTTGTTTTTCCATAACTATATTTTCAGTGGGTGTGAGTTGTTCATCCACAAACGTAGGTTGATCCTCAATAAATTCCTCTAGTGGGATTTCGATGATTTTAGGAACAACTGGAGGAGGTAGTTTTGGCGGTTCTGGCATGGAAGTACGTATGTTTTCAGTATACTCCTCTACATATTCCAAATCTACAACTTGCCACTTTGGTCTAAAATCTGGGACCGTCCAATTGATAGCCAAAAGCGTTGATGCGGTTGCCACCAATAGTCCCCACAACAGAAATGACCTGGAATATGAGAAAGCATCCACATCTGGGTATTTGGTGCGACTCAATAGGGAAGAATTCCATTCTTTGTTGAGATATTTTTGGGTCAATTTTGGAAAACTATTCCCAGAACGTTTTTTAATCACTAGAATAATAAACAAACTCAAACATGTAAGCCCGGCTATAGACATAAGGATGGTCTCACCGGAAAACGCTAGTTCTCTGATCATAACATATTAGTTTAAAGAAGTAATGAAAAATTATGTTATCACCCTGGCCAGAAGTAATAAATGTGGGAAGGATCACCTCAATCACATCTATACATAAGATGCAGATTATCAATTATTTGGCGTATTTTTTGACCAATATTTTTAAATGATGTACTTGTGAAGTGATTTAATTATAAATCAATTTGAGGTTGGGTTTGGGGCATAAAAAAAGGGCAAGTTGTGATCAACTTGCCCTTTATAAGAACTATGTTATTTTTAAAAGACTAATCTTGCAATTTGAATTTAATAGGCAAAGTATACTGTACTTTCACAGCTTGACCTCTCTGTTTTCCAGGAGTCCATTTTTCACCCATTTTGTTCATGGAGTCAACGACATCTTTAGCAGAATCACCTAGGCCTGCACCTGGATCTCTTAAGATAGCGATGTCTTCAATCTCACCTTTTCTACCTACTGTAAATTGCACAACAGTAGTGCCTTCTACGCCATTTTCCCTGGCAATTGGTGGATATTTTACATTTTTATAGATATACTGGAGTAATTTTTCTCTAGCACAAGCTTCTTTAGCTTTGTTATCGCCAGGAGCACTTTCACAACCAGGGAATCTAGGCATTTGCTCAACCACCTTGAAGATTTCTTCTGTTTTTGGTGGTGGTGGTGGTGGTGGTGGTGGTGGTGTGGTGGTGGTGCTTTCTTTTCTTCCTTTACAGGTTCAGCAACCACTCTTTCATCTTCTTCAACCGTTTGATCTACAAACTCAGGTTGATCCTCGATCACTTCCTCATCCGGTACCTCAGTAATCACTGGTGGTGGTGGCGGTGGCGGTGGTGGTGGTGGTTCAGCCGTACGAGGTGGCTCCACTTCAATTTCTTCTTCCCATACCAAGGCGTCATCAGGTACATAAACCTTTGCGTCTCTCTGGGTCCAGTTGAGGGCAAACAAAGTAGTAGCTGTTGCTCCAAGTAATCCCCAAAGAAGGAAAGGTCTGTAGAAAGAAAAACTATCTACATCTGGATACTTGGTTCTAGCAGCGAGTGGAGATTTCCACTTCTTATTCAAGTACTTTTCTGTTAAAGACCCAAGTTGACCCTTAAACCTATTTCTAAGAAAGTAAATAGTTCCAAGAGTTACCAGGACCAATCCCAAAAGAGCCAAGCCTACTGTCGCGCCCGAAAATTCTAGTCCTTTAAACATATTAAATAATTTTTTAAACTTTAAACGATTGCTATATACTTACAGCAAAACCATTTTCTTAGGATGGCTAAGCAAATATAAAAACCCTACCGTAATTTCAAAAAAATAGTTGTGCCAAATATTGTTCCGGCCACATTTGCCAAGATATCGTAAAATTCAAAACTTCTATCTTTGGTCAATCCTGCCTGCAAACACTCTATAATAAATCCCAGAATAATCAATCCTGAGATGGTATATAAAGTGGCATTTTTCCTTGTTTTATTAGATATCAAGGCTGTCATCCACAGCCAAGAACATACACTATACAAGATAAAATGCGCCAACTTGTCAAAACCTACAATATTATCTACACCATTTACTTTCAACATCGAAGAAGATACCATACAACCAGTAAATATCAACAATGTCCAAAAAATGGCGATGAGGTACTTAAAATTCACTTTAAAATTTCTTTCACTCATTTGTTATAAGATGTAGTAACTTAAATTTTTGGTGTGAAACTTTAAAAAAAAAGTTTTATCCAACCAACTCGCCGTATGCCTCAGCTGACAACAAATCATTTAAATCGTCAGCATTGGTCAATTTTATCTTTACAATCCATCCTTCACCATAAGCATCAGAATTGATTAAACTTGGATTGTCCCCTTGTGCTTCATCTAGTTCGGGATTGAAAGCAATCACTTCTCCAGATACGGGCATAAACAGATCTGAAGTTGTTTTTACAGCCTCCACGGTTCCAAAGATTTCGTCTTTTTCAATCGTTTCTCCTACAGTTTCAACTTCAACATAAACGATGTCACCCAATTCGCCTTGTGCAAAATCAGTGATACCTACAGTTGCAGTGCCATCTTCATGGATTAAGATCCATTCGTGTTCTTTGGTGTATTTTAAATTTTCAGGAAACTTCATATTTAGTAAGCTTATTTATTTTCGTTGACAAAAGATTTGAGCCATTCTGTGGTGATAGATTTTGGTCTTTCAAGCGAAAGTCCATAGGCTCTGTCCCAGCATAATTGTGCTAATACACCCAGTGCTCTGGAAACCCCAAAAAGTACGGTATAAAAACTGTATTCTTTCAAACCATAGTGAACCAATAATGCACCAGAATGTGCGTCTACGTTTGGCCATGGATTTTTTACCTTACCAAGCGCACCCAGAACTTCAGGAACTACTTCAAACAAGTCCCAGACGATTTGTACAATGTCATCGTCTTTGATATTTTGTTCTGCGAATATTTTCTGCGCAATAAAACGTGGGTCTGGTTGTCTTAATACAGCGTGGCCATAACCTGGCACAACTTGTCCACTTTCCAAAGTTTCATTGATGTATGCCCGTAATTGATCTTTCGTAGGAGTAGTCGTGCCAAGGCTTTCAACCATATTGAAAATCCATTTGATCACCTCTTGATTGGCCAAACCATGCAATGGACCTGCAAGCGAATTCATTCCTCCAGCAAATGAAAGATATGCATCACTCAATGTTGATCCAACCAAATGGACCGTATGTGCAGAGGCATTTCCACCTTCATGATCTGCGTGGATGGTGAGGTACAACCTCATTAATGATAAAAAGTCGGGTTGATTGATGCCCAACATTTGAGCAAAATTACCACCCCAATCTAATCCTGGTTGTGCAGGAATATGTACGCCATTGTGGAATGATCTTCTATATATATAAGCTGCAATATGGGGTAGTTTTGCAATGAGGTTCATGCTGTCTTCATACATGGCATCCCAATAATCATTGCGATTCATGCCTTCATCATAATTGGCAGCGAATATACTGTCTGATTGCATAGCCATGATGCCAATTGTAAATTGGGTCATGGGATGAGTATCAATGGACAAGGAGTCCAATGTTTTGAATACGCTTGGGTCGATTTTTGCCCTTGATTCCCACTCAGCACTCAACCAATCAACTTGTTCTTTGGTGGGAATTTCATTGACGAGCATCAACCAAAATAGTCCTTCTGGAAGGGGCTCTTTTCCACCTTCAATTTTAGGTAATAATTCCCTGAGCTGAGGTATTGAATAACCTCTGAATCTTATTCCTTCCTCTGGATCTAATGATGATGTGTCCCAAAGCATACATTTGATGCTTCTCATTCCTCCGATTACTTGTCCTACATTGACAGTATCAATTTGTTTCTCACCGTAAGTTTTTGCTATGGACTTGAGCTCCTCCTTGCCTATGTCAGCAAGTGCTTTAAACTTCTCTTTTAATGGATCCATGTTCTCTCTTAATAAGTTTATTTGTGTAATTTCTCTTGATTTTAAAACATACCTGATCAAATAGGCAGATATAGATCTTGGAATATTGATAACCTTTGTCAAGAAAAGTACAGATAAACCATGGATTACTACAAAAAACTATTTTTCTCAAGTGGCGGCTAAAATACAATTAAAAATATAATTTTAACAATGAAATGAAGATGTCGCAAATATTTTTACTTCATCTTTATTCTAATGCTTTTTTAAGATATTTGTTGGCTAAAGGTAGGAAAACATCATATCAGATTATGAGTAATGTACCATACATTGATTTCCATTGCCATTCATATAGTGAAAATTATATAGATGTACTTGAGATCGTCAGTACAGACCCTTCTCGTAACGTTGCCGATGGTCTGCACACCATTGGTTTTCATCCTTGGTGGCATTTAGATCCATTGCAGGATGAAGAGATAAGTCACTTAAAAAAACACATCTTGGCAAACAAAACTTGTCTTGCAGTGGGCGAATGTGGCCTAGATAAGTTTCAGGGCGCTGATTTGGACTTGCAAATACACAATTTTGAACTTCAAATCCAGCTGGCCAACGAATTACAATTACCGCTGATTGTACATTGTGTCCGCAAGTATGATTCTATTTTACAATTATTCAAAAAACATGCACAGACGACTTGGGTTATCCATGGATTTAAAAGAGATCTAGATTTGGCGACTAAAATGGTAGACCAGGGCATCAGGCTTTCTGTGGCGCCCCACGAAAATATGACACCAGTCTTTGAAACTTGTCTCAAAAGTTTGCCATTGGAGATGATCCACCTGGAAACAGACAGTGACAGACGTACAAGCATACAAGAGCGATACCAAATAATGGCTGATCTGAGGCAGGACCCAGTGGATGAATTAAGGTTGAAAATGTATGATAATACCAAAAGCTTATTCAGAAGGATGTAGATTTGCCCATTCAAATAGCATAAAAATTGGATCAAATAAATATTGATAATCCAGCATGGCTGGGAAGAACAGAACTACTTATTGGCCCAGAGGCATTGTCAAGACTTAGAAAAACCAATGTTTTATTGATCGGACTAGGTGGGGTTGGCAGCTTTGCTGGTGAATTTTTAGTGAGAAGTGGCATTGGAAAAATCACGATCGTTGATGGGGACACTGTGGATCCTACCAATAAAAACAGGCAGTTGCAAGCATTGGACAGTACTGCAGGGCAACCAAAGGCAAATTTACTCAAAACTAGATATCTGGACATCAATCCTCAACTCATAATCCAATCGTTTGATCACTTTCTTGAACCTCAAGACATCGACCAATTATTGACTTCAGAACCATTTGATTTCGTTTTGGATTGTATTGACAGCGTATTGCCAAAAATCACTTTATTGTCAACAGCGAGAAAACACAAAGTGAAAATCTACAGTTCGATGGGTGCAGGGGGTAAAATGGATCCATCAAAAATCAGGGTTGCAGATTTATATCAAACCAAAGAATGCAAATTCGCGCAACAGGTAAGAAAACAACTCAAAAAAATAGATAAACGCAAAGGCATCATTGCCATTTATAGTGAGGAAATTCAACCGAAAGCAGCCTTGAAATATACAGATGGTTCAAAATATAAGAAGTCCTATTATGGTACAATTTCTTATATGCCTGCATTGTTTGGACTTACAATGGCAAGTGAAGTTATCAGAAAGGTTGTTGGAGCTGGAGAAATTGTTGAGTAGATTTAAAACAAAAAACCAAATATGATAGATAATTTAACGTACAAAAATTTCATTGGATCAGTTCATTTTTCTGAAAAAGATGAAGTTTTCCATGGTAAACTAATGGATATAAATGATTTGGTAACCTATGAAGGAACTAGTATTCCAGAATTGAAAAAAGCGTTTGAAGAGGCCGTGGAAGATTATTTGGAATTGCGATACACACTATAGACGGATAATCATTAATATTTTCAATATTAAAAACATTTTGAAGGGTCTCAATGCCTTTTATTTGTTGAAATAAAAATTGCAATATTTAAAATTACAGCCTGAGGCGTAAGGCCTTACGCCTCTACGGTGTGAAACTTTCAACTTTCTAACTTATTATTGCACCCTAAAATAAAAAACATGATCAAAGAAAATACTTATTTTGAAGGCAATGTGAAATCATTGGGATATGCGACTGAAAATGGAAATTCTACAGTCGGCGTTATGGACGTTGGTGAATTTGAATTCAATACTGGTGGGCCGGAAGTGATGACTGTAATAGAGGGAAGTATGTTGGTTTTATTGGCTGGAGAAACACATTGGCAAACTTTTGTGTCTGGTCAAAGTTATGATGTGCCGGGGAATTCTTCCTTCAAAGTAAAAGTAGAAAGTCAAGTTTCTTACCTGTGTCAATATTGATTTAGGTAGAATTTTGGTCGTTTTTAGTTCTTAGCTTATTCTATCGTTACCACATTTGTTCTTGGAGATATGAGCTTGGGAATGTCAAATAGTGGCATTTAGCAATTGCTTATGTAGAAATCTATGCGCACTGACGCTAGCTATTTCACTATTTTTTCTACATTTACAAACCTTATTCCATCAACTCACAACCAAACATCAATGACCGACGAATCAACTGACGCAATTTTATCAAAAGGTAAGACACTAGCAAAACTGGGACTGGGCATAGCCGGACTTTTTTTACTGGTGGCCATTCTTCACGTGATAGATCAATACAGTACGCCTATTTCAGAAGTAGTTTTGCGAGGCGCAAGATGGACAGTAGTGATCGCTCTTTGTTATTATGCTTTGATCAAAAGGTCTTTGACGACTTGGATCTTGGTTGCCATGGCCATCGGTGTTGAAATAGGACTTGACTTTCCAGCTTGGTCACAGAATTTGCAATTTCTGAGTAAGATTTTCCTCCGCATGGTAAAAACCATTGTCGCGCCGCTGTTATTTTCTACGCTGGTCGTAGGTATCGCAGGACATTCAGACCTCAAACAAGTTGGCCGAATGGGTTGGAAGTCGCTTTTGTATTTTGAAGTAGTCACCACCATTGCTTTAATGATTGGTATATTTTTCATCAACCTCACCAAAGCGGGAGTAGGGATTACTGTACCTGAAACTTTGTTAAAGGAATTGCCCAATGCTACACCAAAAGGCTGGCAAGACCACATCATTGATATTTTTCCAGAAAACATCATCAAATCCATATACGATGGTAATGTTTTACCCATAGTGGTGTTTTCAGTGATATTTGCAATTGCTTTGGCTCATCTTGCCGATGCGAGGAAAAAACCCATGTTGGAATTTACAGAAAGTCTTTCTGAAACGATGTTTAAGTTTACCAATATCATCATGTATTTCGCACCATTTGGTGTTGGAGCTGCAATTGCTGTTACTGTGGGGCATTTGGGCATCGACATTTTGAAAAACTTATTCATGTTGCTTTGCACTTTGTATTTGGCTTTGATTGCTTTCATTTTAATTGTTTTGCTTCCTGTTGCGCTATACATCAAAATTCCAATCAAACAATTCATTGCCGCCATTAAAGAACCAGTATCGATTGCCTTTGCAACCACGAGTTCAGATTCTGCATTGCCAAAAGCATTAGAAAATATGGAGCGATTTGGCGTACCCAGACACATCGTATCGTTTGTAATTCCTACGGGATACACATTCAACCTCGACGGTACAACTTTGTATCTCTCATTGGCTTCAATATTTGTTGCCCAAGCAGCGGGTTTAGATTGGAGTTTGGGTCAACAATTGTTTGTCGGTCTTACTTTGATGTTGACAAGTAAAGGAGTAGCAGCTGTGCCCAGAGCATCGTTGGTCATCCTCATTGCAACTGCATCCACTTTCAATTTGCCTGTTTGGCCCATCATGGCCATCTATGGAATTGATGAATTGATGGACATGGCAAGAACCAGTGTCAATGTGGTGGGAAATACTTTGGCCAGTTGTGTGATTGCCAGATGGGAGGGCGAATTTGATGATGAGAAGGCCCTCAATTACGTAGATGCGGACTGATGATACAAAGTAAGGTTGAGACTGATTATTAATTTCTTCATTGTAGAGAGGAATAAAAAATCAGAATACTCGTATTACATCGGTCAAATTAATAATTTTGAACTTTAGAACAAATCGTAAATCCTACTTATGCAAGTACAGTTTTGTGGAGCAGCCAGATATGTAACAGGAAGTGCTCACCTCATCACCCTTGACAATGGTCTTAAAATCTTATTGGATTGTGGACTTTTTCAAGGTAGTTCGAAAGAAAGTTGGCCAAAAAACAACCACTGGCATTTCAATCCTGAGGAAATAGATGTCTTGATCCTTTCACATGCACACATAGATCACACTGGGAGAGTTCCTCAATTGGTCAAAGATGGTTTCAGAGGCAATATTTATTGTACCCATGCAACAAGGTCGCTTTGTGCCATTATGTTGATGGATAGTGCTTTTATACAGGAACGGGAAGTAGAATATTGGAATAAGAAAAATCTCAATAAAATAGGTAAGTCAAAAGTGGAGGAAAGGTTTCCACTTTATACAGTGGATCATGTGGGTCCAAGTATGGAATTATTTATTACAACTGGTTATGATCGTTGGTTACACATCAATGAGGACGTTTCGGTTTTATTCAAAGATGCGGGTCATATTTTGGGTAGTGCCAGTGTCACATTGAAAATCAAAGAAGGTGGCAAAGAAACCATATTCGGATTTTCTGGAGACATAGGAAGGCCAGACAGACCCATTTTGAGAGATCCTCAACCTATGCCAGAAGTAGATTATCTCATTTGCGAATCGACTTATGGTGACCGGGTACACGAAATGGCTCCTGAACAACAAGAGCGTTTTCTCAATATCATTCGTGATACCTGTGTTGAAAACCGGGGGAAACTCATCATTCCAGCATTTTCTGTAGGTCGCACACAAGAAATTGTTTACATGTTGGACAAAATGGCCACTGCGAGAATTTTGCCAAACATACCAGTCTATGTAGATAGTCCACTTGCGGTAGATGCCACCGATGTATTTATAGAACATCCTGAATGTTTTGATGCGGAATTGACGAAATATTTGATCAAAGATGACAATCCATTTGGTTTTAAAAGATTGAAATACATCCGAAAGGTAGACGAATCAAAGGCACTTAATGATTCTCAAGAACCTTGCATCATCATCAGTTCTTCTGGCATGATGAATGCCGGCAGGGTCAAACATCATTTATTCAACAATATTGAAAATCCCAGAAACACTTTTTTGATGGTTGGTTATTGTTCGCCAGAAACACCAGGTGGTCAGCTGAGAGCAGGCAACGAGTCCATCAAATTGTATGGAGAGTGGAAGATGGTAAGGGCACGAATTGAATTGATGGATAGTTTCTCTGCACATGGTGATAAATATGAAATGTATGATTTCCTAAAAAATCAACTGGGACATGTGAAACGTATTTTCCTGGTCCACGGAGAAATTGATACCCAAAACAACTGGAAAGCATTCCTCAATGAAAAGGGTTTTACAAACATAGAAATCCCTGTGGAAGGCCAAAAATATGATCTTCGATAAGGTCAGTTTGTAATTTTGTTTTGAATGAGTGGCTTTAGAAATTTGTTCTAAGTTCGCTTACCCTTTGCTCAATTCCTTGCGCGATCCAAAGCAGCTTTCACACCTTCTTTGAAGTGATAACCAGTAGTGTGAGCTTGCATTTTATTCAATGCGGCTTCGGTAGTGCCACCTTTTGAGGAAACTTTATCAATCCATTCCTGGCAAGTAAAGTCATATTTGTTGAATAATTCAACCGCGCCTCTGAAAGTTTGGTAAGACAACATTTCTGCTTCTGATTTGGCAAAACCCATTGAAACTGCAGATTCAATCAACTTTTGCATAAAGTAAAAAACATAAGCTGGGCCGGAACCTGAAATAGCGGTAGCCGCATCAATCATACCTTCATCTTCAACGTAGATGGCCTTACCCGTTGCATTGAGTAAATTTTGCACGGTGACCAATTCTATTCTGGTAACTTCATTTGAAGAAGTATAAACGGTCATACCAAATCCGATCTGTGCGGGAAGATTGGGCATTGCTCTGACTACTTTTTTAGTGCCTAGAGATTCTGCGATGTCTTCCGATTTTACCCCGGCCATGATACTCAACACCACTTGTTGTGGATCGACAAAAGGTTTGATGCGGGCAAATAATTCTCTACTATCTTGAGGTTTTACGGCCAAAATGATCAAATCTGCTTCACTAACATAATTATCTGGTTCTCCATGGATACTGCCAATTTGTTGTTTTTTGAGTTCCTCAGCCTTTTCGATCGATTTTTCAAGGATAAACATGTTTTCGGCAATGACAATGTGGGTAGCCAAAAAGCTGCGAGCAAATGTGAGACCCATGTTGCCTCCTCCTATGATGAGTATTTTCATACCTTATTGGATTATTTTTTTGTGATATTGAAAGGAATGCTGTAGACTTGATTTTATTTTTAAAATCGGAACTTTAGCGATTCGGTTGCCAAAATTAAAAAAAATGCACAGATTACATTCCAATAAAAGTCAACTTGGCTTAAATTTTGCACACATTTGAAAAAGATAGTATATGTCTCAACATTATGAACTCAGCAACGCCCAAATTTCCAGGCAAGCCATACAGCGTCTTTACATCACTATGAAACATTTGTTCTTCCGCGGACACTACAAGCCAATGGGCATGTCTGGCGAGGCGATGATCAAAGCTATGTTGGATTTGAGGCCTGAGATTTATGGTTCGATTGCCGATAATCACATGGTTGAGCTCAATGGCTTATTGTACATATTTCAAAGATTACCAAAAGGAATCGAGGAGTGCAGGTTTATAGATTTGATCTCCAGAGAAGGATATGAAAAGTCAAAGTTCAGACCCATCATTCCTAGTAAGCGGAGACGCAATTGTTATCGTACGGGTGAAAGTGAGATGAAAATTGAAATGACCCGAGGCCGTAGTGATATTTATGACATCCTCACTCACCTTACTTTCATGTACATCGAGGCCGAAAAAATAAGACGTAATGCCATTTTCGGCACAAAGAAACACCGGGCCTGGATTCATCTTGAAGAACTGATCGAAAGAATAGACAATGGTGACGAATACGAAGTGGAGGAAGGATACGCTTCTTTGGCTACCTTACTGGGCCGGACATTTGAAGAAGTCAGAGATGTCAATGAAAAATTTGCAAGGAGCAACGAAGTCAACAGTTTATTCCACATTACTTATTGGTTGGCAAGGCTGAGCATTGAAGAATTTTCTTTAAAAAAGAGCCGGGAAATCAATTTTTCCACCAATTTGCAAGCCAGACTTGGTAGCCACGAATTTGGTGAAATGTGGGCTAATAACATCAAATCTTCGCTTTATAAAAAGAACTTACTACATCGCCCATCCACATCATCGGCAGTAATAGCACAGTGTGATGAATAGTTTGTTTGCCAAGGCCGCATTGGCAGAAACAATTTCGGATGAAAATTTGGAAGACATCGCAGAAATTTTGAGTCGGGATGAAAATGCCTACCTCAGAGAAATTGTAGAAAATTTTGCCACCGATCACGGCATGGAGCGAATTGACGACATTGCAGGAACCAATATTCCAGTCCAAATTTTTGACCTTTCAAAATTAAATGCCAATATTTTGCCCGCTGAACTGTCATGGAAAAAGGGAAAAGGCGACGAAATTCCAGTTTTGATTGTGATGGATTACGCATTTGGTGAGCAAGCCTATGAAACCATGGATGAATTGCTCAAACCTTTTGATAAAAAAGCAAGTAAAATACCAATCAATATCCAGTCGATCAACATCATGGGTAAAGCAGGTATTTTGATTGGCCATAAAGGTGACATCATGATCCCTACCGCTCACGTTTTCGAAGGCAGTACCGACAACTATCCTTTAGATAATAAAATTGACATGAGCTCTTTGGAAAACAAAGGTTTAATGGTTACAAAAGGGCCGATGATCAGTGTGTTGGGTACCTCCTTGCAAAATCGTACCATCCTCAAGTATTTTATGGAAAGTTCATGGGGCATGGTAGGGCTAGAAATGGAAGGTGCACATTATCAGAAGGCCATCCAGGTTGCTTCCAAAATCAGACACAGTATTGATGAAAATGTAACATTGAGATATGCATATTATGCTTCTGATAATCCTCTGGAAACAGGAAGTACGCTGGCATCAGGAAGTTTGGGGTTGGATGGGGTGAAACCTACTTATCTCATTACGACGAGTATGCTCAACAGTATTTTTGCGCAACAATAAACTTTTCCGGTAATTGAATTTCTTTATCAAGTTTATTTTGATTTCAGTGGAAACAACAAATTTATCTACCTTGTGTTATCTTAGCAAAAACCACTTTTAATGGAGGATTCCAATTTCTGGTATTTAGAAAACATTGATCTCACAACCATTTTGTGTCCCATCAAATTGGGCATGGAAATGGATACTCATGAGTATAGTTCTTTCAAAAAGGGAGAATACATTTATTTGCAAAATGATGAATCCAAAAACATCTATTTCATCGCCAGTGGGCAGGTGAAAATTGGTAAAATGGCTGAGGGCGGTAAAGAAATCACCAAAATCATATTGGGAAAAGGAGAAGTCTTTGGTGAATTTGCGGTATTGGGTGAGGATGGGAAAAAGGAGTATGCTCAAGCCATGGAAGATACCAAATTGTGTGTGACCAATAGTGAAGACATCAAAAAATTGATGCGCGAGCACACCCAACTCAGTTTGCTTTTTCTAAAAATGTTTAGATCGAGGTTATTGAAAATGGAGAATCGTCTGGAGTCTCTCGTTTTTAAAGACAGCCGCAGTAGGATTTTGGAATTTATCGTGGATGAAGTAAATAGCCACGGAAGTCGGGTTGGTTATGAGTGGGTTGTGAGAAATGGCCTCACCCATCAGGAAATTGCAAACCTCACGGCAACCTCCAGACAAACGGTGACAACCATCATGAATGAATTGAGAAATGAAAATGTGATGACATTCAATAGGAAACGCTGGCTCATCAGGGATTTGGATGTTTTGAAGCAGATCAGTAATAGTCAATAGTTGTTTTAACCATTAAGGAATTAAGGGGATTAAGATTGGATAATGAGAAATACCTTCTGAAATAAATTTGTACAACCAATTTTATTTGATTGCTCTGTTAATGCGTAGTATTCTATCAACATAGGTAATGCTATGTGGACTGCGAAATTTAAAAGGGGTAAACCTTTATGCCTGTGCATTCCATTATAACTTTATGAACTTTCAAACTTTACGAACTAAAATTTTTACATTCGTGGAGCCTAATCAAACGAGATTCACATGAAAAAAATAGCAGTTTTTGGACTTGGCAAAGTAGGAACCCTGGTAGGTATCCTGCTCAGTCAGCGTTTTGAAGTAATGGGTATTGATAAAAATAAACCACATTATGATTTGCCTCTGCCATTCGAGATCATTACAGGAGACGTTACGGATATAAATTTTGTAAATGACATTTGCCAGGACATTGATGCAATGGTTTCGGCACTTCCATACTATCTCAATAAGTTATTAGCAAAATTGGCGGCGGACAAAGGCATTCATTACTTTGATTTGACTGAAGACGTGGATACCACCGCTTACATACGTGATCTTGCAAAGCATTCAAAAGGAGTGATGGCTCCGCAATGTGGATTAGCGCCAGGATTTATTGGCATCATTGGGTCAGATCTGGCCAAAGATTTCACGAAATTACGAGACATAGAATTAAGAGTAGGTGCCTTACCGAGGTATCCCAATGGACTTTTGGCCTATTCTTTTACTTGGTCACCTGCTGGCGTGATCAATGAATACCTCAATGACGCGGAAGTGATACACAATGGCGTCCGCAAGATGGTGCCTTCGCTGGAAGGAATTGAATATATCAATATTGAAGGTCAGGAATTCGAAGCTTTTTCAACTTCAGGAGGACTGGGAACCATGTGTGAAACCTATGAAGGCAAGTTGGATACGTTGAATTATAAAACCATTCGATATCCCGGTCACTGTAAAATCATGAAGTTTTTGATGTACGAGCTCATTTTGAAGGAAGACAAACAAAAACTGGAGGAGATATTGAGCAATGCAAAACCTCCGGTAAACGAAGATGTTGTTTATGTGTACGCTGTTGTTGAAGGGTGGAAAGGAGATAAATTATTAAGAGATGAATATTATAGCGCATTCTATCCAATTGAAATTGAGGGGGTGGAATGGAGAGCAATTTCCTGGACAACTGCAGCAAGTATAGCAGCAGTGGTAGAAATGGTTGCAGATGGCAGTCTTCCTCAAAGAGGTTTCATCAAACAAGAGGACATCGTCCTGGAGGATTTTCTTAAAACAAAAACGGGTTCGTTGTATCAGGAATTTAAGACAGAATAATACAGCGGATTTCAGAAACCTGGATTTCAATCGCAGGAAGGAAAATGGCAAAAGGCAGAAAATATTTCGGAAAGCCTTCTGCCCCTACATTACCAATTTAACAAAAATTCTACAATGTATCAATATGGGCAGAAAGCCTTCTGTCCCCTACATTGCCGAACTTTATTAACAAAAGGCAGGATACTCATGGGTGCATTGTGTGGGTTGGTTACCGGACTGGATGGCAGCTTGCCATTTTGAAAAGCCGGGTGCCAAATATCACTTATAGGGGGTATTGTGCGCTGAGTTTATCCAATAGCTCGGTGGAAGAGGAAAATTGGGGCTGATTATTCTAATGGTGATATTTATTAAAATCGGGCTGGATGTTTTTCTTAAGTTTAAGATTATTAAAGTTCCCTCTAATTTCCTTAATCCCTTAATGGTTTGGAGAAAAGAGTCACCCTCAAGAGCCCGACTCTGCCATGTCAAGTAGAATAATTTAACACTCCATAACTTGACTAGCATAATTATTATAACTATATTTGGAAAAGTAAAGAGGATTGCTAAGAAGTAAAACCTTACTTATGAAATTAAAATGATGAAAGAAAAAAGAATTTACTCGTTTTTCCTGATGCTGTTTTTTGGCATCACCTGTAGCGCTCAAGTTTTTGATTTTGATACCCAATGGTATTACTGTCAAGCAAGGTTTGTGAACGAAACAGAGCGGTGCAGCATGGCAGAGCTGCAATATACGGAAACCAAAACGACACCCTTATGGAGTGTTGATTTTGATGAGATCACAAACGACACGGGGTAAAACAATTTGGCAAAAAAGTATGGTTTGATGGATTGAAAATATACGACTTCGATCTTAAAGTTGGAGATAGTTTAACCATTCAGAATTATGACGGTAGTATTGAAAAATATTTGATTGACTCTATCCAAACCAAATTCATTTATGGGAAAACTAGGACTGTACAATATGCTTCCAGTTTTGTCATTATGGAAGGTGTTGGCACGGAAAATCATTTAAATCCAAATTCGTTTTTTTTCAATCAATTTGAAGCGACAATATTAGCCGACCCTTCAAGAATGTTACAGTACTTAAAATATAAAGATGAGTTTGTGGCTCTCGAACCTGAAGCATGTACAGCTTGTGATGCACTGGTCACAAATCTAGTCCATACAGAAACTATTAAACTAAACATCTATCCAAACCCTGTGTCTGACCGGCTTTACCTCAATGGTGTAAGTGGTGAAAATTTTGCGATTTATGACCAGCTTGGTAAGTTGCTGGTAAAACAAAAGTTTTCTGGGCAAAATGGAATAGATGTGAGTTCGCTTCTACCGGGCGTCTACGTTTTACTTATTGATGACAGCATGACTACTCGATTTGTAAAGGAGTAGAAAATTGATGGTTTTTGAAGCCATTAAGATATGAAGGGACATGAAGTGTTCACTTCGAATTCCTATATTTTAATCAAAATCAGTCTTTCAAAAATGCTTTCACGGCAATGCCTTTGTCTGTCATCATCTGAATGAAATAATAACCTGAGGATAGATTTTGTACATCAAAACTCAATCCAGCCGTATTTGACATTTCGAGACTTACCAATTTGCCATATAAGTCATAACATTTGTAGTTGAGCAATTTTACATTGTCTGGTAATTCTACAGAAACTGCATAATTCGCCGGATTTGGATACAACAAAATAGACTTCGATAGATAATCATCTATAGCATCCAATGCTAAGTCAGGACGGTTGATTTTTTTATCAAAATAGATTCTATACTCTCCCGGGACAAATGATTTGGTGATTTGTTTGGTGCTTGAAACACTGATTTCATCACCGCTGTACAATTCATGCCAAGTGCCATCGTGCGTGAATGTAACGGTTTTGTTACCTGCAGTCATTTCAAAATTGCTCACCACGACTGCATCAAGCGTATCGCCATCAAAACGCAATTGTTTGAAGGCTTCTCTGCCCTCCAGTGTAAAGGTTGAAGTATGGAAAACTTCGTGTTTATTTCTCAATGCGGCTAATGTTGCATAGGCGGTGTACACTTGATAGCGTGAAACATCGTCCAGATAATCCCACCTGATGGGTTTCTCTGCCAATCGGCAAGCATTGTTGTAGGTGTTGTCTGTACAGCGATTGATGCCGTATTCAAAACCCAATTCTCCAAACTGCCAGATCATTTTTGGTCCTGGTATGGGCAAAAATGCATGGGCGGCCGCAGCGATTCTCGGTAAAATATTGGCCTTTTCTTTGGTACTATAATTTCCAAGTGTATTGCCAAATTGTGTGTTTTTGTAGAAAAGTCGCTCTTCGTCATGACTTTCCATGTAGGCCATCAAGTGAGGAACAGACCAACCACGGTTTTTATAATCCATATTCCTGATATCAGAATTGCCATTGGCAGTAAAACCCATGGTTGCTTCATTGTAGGTGTGGTTGAAATTTGCCCACAACATCATGCCATATTCGGCCAGTTCTTTCTCCTCGGCATTGTCGGCAAAATGCTCCATAATGATGTAAGCATCGTCATTGTATTCCCAAACCTTGTCTGCAATCCTTTTTAAAATAGAAATACGAGAGGCGTCATAATTTCCAGCAGTAGCTTCCGTACTAGCCTTTTGAGTAAATCCTTTTGACAAGTCAAATCTGAATCCATCTACGTGAAACTCCTCTGTCCAATATTTTAAAACCTGGTCCACAAAAGCTTTGACATATTCACTTTCATGATTGAGGTCATAACCAACATTATAGGGGTGTTTAGCCTCTGGATTTGCATAAAGGGCTGTGGCAGCGGGTTTTCCTGTTGCTGCATCCCAATACATCTGCACCAGCGGACTTTGACCAAAAGCGTGGTTATAAACGACGTCCAAAATAACAGCTATACCACGTCGGTAACATTCATTGACCAAATCTTTCAACATGGTGGCATTTCCATATTGTTTGTCCAATGCCATGTGGAAGGAAGGATTATAGCCCCAACTGAGATTGCCTTCAAATTCTTGCACCGGCATCAATTGTATGGCTGTGATGCCCAATCGCTCCAAATAATCCAAACTGTCTTTTATAGTTTTATAACTTCTGGTAGCCACAAAATCACGCACTAGTAATTCATAAACGTGCAGCCTTTCTTTCTTGGGAGCCTCAAAATTCTCGTCTGACCAGTTAAAGTCTTGTTGATCAAAATCCAGGACTGAAACATAACCGGTTGCCTTTCCTTCAGGGAATGAAGGCATGTTTGGGAAGTTTTCTTCAGATATAAATCGATCGTTGTTGCCATCCAGCACTAATGTTGAGAAAGGATCTCCTATCCTGATTTTTCCATCGACTAAATATTGGAAAGTGTATAAGGAAGTGTCAGCAGATAAATTGAGATCAATCCACCAGTATTTTTCATCTGGTGTTTGTTTAAGCGCATAAGCATTGTCAATCTCCCAATTGTTGAAATCACCCAGTAAGTGTACATACTTTTTCAAAGGCGCAGTGAGCACCAAGGTTGCTGTATTTTTTCCAGTGATGTTGATTCCCGGCTTCGTATTGGCAGGTAGATTTTCTTTTACTAAATCCGGTGGAGTAATGAAGGAAAAGGCAAAAACTTTTTGCGAGCTTCCCTCACCAACCAAAACTTTTACTTGTTTTTTACCCTTTTCCGTTACGAAAAGTTGGTAATTCAGGTCCGTAGAAGTTACCTCATTGACCAAAACATCGTTGACTAAAACCTGAATTTTACTCGCAATTGAAGCTTGTAATTTGATTGGTATCACTTGACCCAAAGCCGCTACAAATGACTGGTCAGTAGGGCTGATAAAGTTGACAACCAATTCACCTGCATTTTCATTGAATGGTAAATAAATATCTTGATTGTTGGAAGTTTTTCCCTCTTTGGAGCCATCCACATTTCTAAATACAAAGGTCATTTGTTCTATCTTCTCAGTGGTAGGAACGTTGTAAAACTCGTTTATTTTTATTTTAAGGGTATGTTTATCGTTGCCAATATTGGTCATTTTCACTCTTGGATCATCAGTGCCCCAATTGCCTACTACGTATTGCCAACCTTCTTTTCCAGTAACGATCAAACCCATGTGGGCATACACCTGACTGACCCCAACAAGGCCTTTGCTACCTTGAGTGGCATCAAAAGTGATGGTAACTTCTTCTGTTCTTGTTGGAAATGCTGGATCCAATTTCACAATTTGTGAAAAGCTCAAAAAGGATGAGAGCATTAATAAACATGTGGCTATTCTTTTCATGTCAATGTGTTTGATTCAACAGATACGATGATTGAGTGACAAAATTAAATAAAAAAATACACATTAGTGTTACAATGACACTAAGTATTTCTTTTCGAATATATATAAATAAACGCTCAAAGTATGAAGTAGGTTATGACTTCTTTTAATTTTGCGTCATGGATACATACAACAGTAAGGATTGGATTCGTCCGATTATTTATTTTCACAAGTCAGACACTTTCAGAAAGTTGCTCTGGTTTTTGGTATGCATAGGCATATTTACGGCCATGATTGCCTATTTGGAATTGTCCTATTTGAAATTGGGCGAAAAGAGTTATGTGCGGAATATACCAATCATGCACAATTTGTTGGGTTTTGCCATCAGTATGCTTTTGGTGTTCAGGACCAACACTGCTTATGATCGATGGTGGGAGGGCAGAAAACTATGGGGAAACTTGGTAAATATCAGTCGCAATTTTGCCATTAAAGTCAATAATTATCTTCCTACTACAGACGTGAATAACCGTCAGTTCTTCAAACAATTGATTGTTACTTTTCCAGAGTCTTTGCATAAGCACCTACAATTGGAAAAGACAAGGCTCGAACTTGACGAAGATGCGCACCCAGAGATTCCAGATTTCTACGATTCACATCATGCACCCATGCAGATTGTGGATACCATGCAGAAGAAAATCATCCAATTATATAATCAGGAAGTCATAGATGGCTATCAACTCATGATTTTGGACAAAGAAGTGGCTACGTATATGGATATCTGTGGTGCCTGTGAGCGTATCAAAAATACGCCCATACCTTTTACTTATAGTTCTTTTATCAAAAAGTTTATATTCATTTATACCTTCACATTACCTTTTGGCTTTGCCTTCACATTGGGTTATTTTGCAGTACCGATTGTGATGTTTATCTTTTATGTGTTGGCTAGCCTTGAACTGATTGCCGAAGAAATTGAAGAGCCATTTGGCAAAGATGTAAATGACTTACCAATGGGAAAAATGAGTCTCACCATCAAAAAAAGTGTCACTGGAATTTTGTAATAAATTTGAAAGGGCAATTATTAAACCACAATTATGCAAATAAAAGAAATCATACAAGCTTCCATTGCAACTAAACAAGCTTTATTGGCAGACGAAGAGTTGATTCAAAAAATACAGGATTGTTCCGTGGCGATCACTGAGGCATTCAAGGCAGGAAGGAAGGTTTTATTTTGTGGTAATGGTGGCAGCGCCGCAGATGCCCAACATTTAGCAGCAGAATTTAGTGGTAGATTTTATACCGATCGCAAAGCATTACCCGCAGAAGCTTTACACGTCAATACTTCCTACCTCACTGCGGTGGCAAACGATTATGGGTTTGATCTTGTTTATTCCAGGTTGATCGATGGCATAGGGCAGGAGGGAGATGTTTTGTTTGGCATATCCACCAGCGGAAATTCAAAAAACATCGTTCTGGCAATGGAAAAAGCCAAGTCCTTGGGAATGGTGACCATTGGCTTTACAGGGGCGAATCAAAGTTTGGTGGGTGCAAATAGCGACTTTTTATTCAATGTGCCAAGTACGGACACACCGCGCATCCAAGAATGTCATATTTTGATTGGTCACATCATTTGCCAGTTGGTTGAAGCTCAATACTTTGGTTAAATGATAGAAAACACGCCCTACTATAAAAGAGAAGCTTTGATTTTGGCAGGAGGTCTGGGTACGAGATTGAAGTCTGCCGTCCCAGATAAACCAAAGTGTTTAGCTCCTGTAGCTGGTCAACCATTTCTAGATTTTGTGGTAGATCATGCCATCAAAAATGGGGTAGAACACATCGTTTTTTGTCTCGGATATATGGCTTCCTTGATTGAATCCCACGTGCAAGAACGATATTCGGGACACGTTGCTATTACGATAGTGCTGGAAGAAGAAGCGCTAGGTACCGGCGGGGCGATTAAAAATGGGGCAAAATATATCAAAGGTGATCGTTTTTTTGCTTTGAATGGTGATTCCCTTTTTGCCATTGCTTATGACGATTTGGAGATGGGTAATATTGAGCAAGACATTATTGCAACTATTGGCCTCAAACCAATGGTCAACTTTGAGAGATATGGTACAGTTATTCTGGATGACAAAGGAATGATTCATAGTTTTTTGGAAAAACAAGCCATGGAATCGGGCCTCATCAATGGAGGAACATACCTCATCAACAAGGAAAAGTTTTTGAATCTCGAATTGCCAGAAAAGTTTTCGATGGAGAAAGACCTGTTGGAAGTTTATTCTTCGCAAAATCAAATTGGGGGAGTGATCTCTGATGCTTATTTCATTGACATTGGCATTCCTGAGGATTTTGAAAAGGCAAGTCAGGATTTGGCAAATCACCCATTAATTTTTGAAAAATAAATGATGCCCAGAAGTTTGTTTGTAAGACTGAGTTTGATGTTGGTTTTACAGTTTTTTGTTTGGGGATGTTGGTATGTCACAGCAGGTGTCTATTTAAGAAAATCCTTGTCTTTTACTGGAGGTGAAGTTGGTTGGGTATATGCTTGCCCGGGAATTGCTGCGATTGTAATGCCTTTTTTGGTGGGCAGATTGGCCGACAAATATTTTCCAATAGAAAGAATCCTTTCTGTGTTACACGCATTAGCTGGTTGTGCTTTGATTGGCGCAGCTCAAGCCCAAAATTTTGAACAATTTTTTCCATTTATCCTGATCAATGCCTTGTGTTACCAACCTACCATGTCTCTGGCAATTTCAATGTGTTTTTACCATCAGGTGGAAGGCGCTGATCAATTTCCAAAAATCAGACTTTGGGGTACACTTGGTTGGATAACGGGTGGTATTTTAGTGAGTTTGATGTCTTGGGAAAACTCACCAATGCCGATGTATGCTGCGGCAATTGTTTCATTTGTCATGTCTGCTTACTGTTTGACCTTGCCCAGTGCTGTACCCTTGGGGAAGGAAACGAGTAGGACCGATGTCATCCTCATGCTCAAAAATAGGTCTTTGATTTATTTGTTCATCGCCATGTTTTTCATGATGATTCCGTCTTCTTTTTACTACAGTTTTGTGAACCCTTTTCTGGTTGACCAAGGCGTAGAATACCCTACAGCTAAAATGAGTCTTGGGCAAATTTCTGAGATTGCGGTGTTGTTTTTCTTGCCACAGATTGTTTCCAGACTCAAGATAAGAACCATTATCACTATTGGATTTGGTGTTTGGGGTGCCCGGTATTTGCTTTTCCTATTGCCAAAGGATACTTTTGAATTGAGTTATCTTTTTGCTTTATCCTTACATGGCGTGGCTTTTTGCTTCAGTGCACTGACAGCTCAAATTTATGTAAATAAAATTGGAGGAGCGACCATGAGGGCAACCGCGCAAGGGGCTTATAGTTTTGTTGTAATGGGTTTGGGAACCATGGTTGGGAGCTTCATTGCGGGCAATGTCGTGGATATATCAACCTCTGATGTCACCGACAACACTTCATGGTCATTGGTATGGGCATTTGCAGGTTTCTTTGGTGTGGCCACCTCACTGGTATTTTACCTCACCTCCAAAGACAGACTGAAAGAAGCATAATTTGAATTCAATCCGAATAACATTAACAAGCAAATAAATTACTTTAGATAAGCAGCTAGATTTTCGCAGCCTTCCATCATCGGATCAATCTTTATAAAAACACTTTTGCGGTGTTCCACCATCCAATCACCAAAATATTTCGCCTTTTTACTCTCCTTGGCATAAACCGCAATTTTGTCATAATCCGTCTCAATACTGACTTTGTGAGGCTTTGATTTAGATTGTAATTGTATGATTCTAAACATTTTCTGACCTCTTTGATCTTTCATTTCCATCACCTTGGTGGTTTCATTGACCGTAAGATCTTCAATGGCAAAATAAGTGTCATAATCAAGATCTTTGGTTTCAAAAAATGAATTTCCTGTATTGGGATTTCTCAACTTTCCACCATTATTGAATGATAAACTAGCTTTGTCTCCATATCGTTTTACAGCCTCGGTAAAGGTGATGCTATCTGCAGCGATCATATTTCTGATAGAATCCAGTTTCAATTTAGCTAAGTTTTCGTCATCTTCCGTAATTTTTGGAGTGAGAAGAATATGCCGCACATGGACCAAATTTCCCCGCCTTTCATCAAGTTTCAAAATATGAAAACCAAAATCTGTCTCTATGATGTCACTGATTTCATCTTTTTTCATAGAAAAAGCAGCAGATTCAAATTCAGGAACAAAACTACCTCTTCTAGCGAAGCCCAAATCTCCACCTCTTTTTGCCGACTCTACATCTGTGCTATATTTTGTAGCCAACTCGGCAAAATCCTCTTTCCCTTCTTTGATTCTTTTTAAAAGGTCTTCAGCAAGAGCTAATGACTCTGCGCGACTTTCCTTATTCACCTGTGGTTTGATGATCAGTTCTGCCATTTCAACTTCTGCATTCAAAAAAGGCAAGCTGTCTTTGGGAATACTATTATAAAATTCCAAAACCTCCCGTGGTGTTATTTCCACTTCATTGATCAGGTTACGTTGCATCATCTGAGCCAGAATTTGCTGTTTCTGATCATCTCTGTATCGCTCTTTCATTTGTGCAACAGTTGCGTTGTAATATTCTTTGAAGAATTCTTCATCACCATTCATTTGCATGAGAATTCTGTCAAATCTCGTATCAAGTTCAATATTTACTTGCTCATCTGTGACTTCAACACTGTCGAGTTTTGCCTGATAGATGATCACTTTTTGAGAAATAATGTTATCCAATATTTCGCATTTTACTTTAGTATCAACAGTAGGGTCACTTTTCTTGACATAAGAATATTCCTCTTCAATCTCTGAAAGTAAGATGTTTTCACTTCCGACCCTTGCTACCACCTTATCGATGAGAATGGGCTGTTGTGCAAGTGCTCCAACCGTGACAAAAGCCATGATGATGGCAACAATATTTCTTAATTTCATTTTATTTTATTAATCTTATTACAATGTGTAAACTAGACAATTTTCATGATTATTCTATGAAAGATTGTACGTTGCTAGTATTGTAAAATTTATCAAAAAGTATTTGCTTCTTTCTTTTTATCAATTCTTGCTTGCGATCATTGAGAATGACACTTGCAATTTTTCCTTTAATGTATTCTAACGGTGGCACATCCTCTTTGCCAACGAAATCTATTACTTTAACATAATATTTGTAGTCCTTGTCGGTCTTGACCATAGAACCTTGCTTCTTCAGGTCCGATTCCTTGAGTTGTGAAGAAGGTACAATGGCCAAAAGTTCACTTGCAGGCTTCCAGAAATCTTCAGTCATTTGATAAAAATCACAAGACTTAACGCAAAAATCAGCTATGGCTTTGGAATCTTCATTTTTCCAACGTTTCTCAAATTCTTTGAGTGATTTAAGATCTTTATTCAGCTTTGCATACTGATATTTGACAATAGACTCCGATAAAATATACTGTTGTTTATTGTTTTGGTAGTATTCTTCTACTTGTGCGTCAGTAACAATGGTATCCAATTCTTTAGCAACAAGTTCTTCTACGTAGTTGTAGAGGATGAGCGAAGATTTATAATCTTGGACCAGTTTCTCTATGTTGAAGTCCTCAGAAATGTGTTGCTCTGCTTCTCTCACCAATAATTGATCTTTGATCCAACTATTGACGTATCCCTTTAAAATGGCAATGCTATCCTGAGGGCTATTTGCTCCCGAGGCGTATCCTTCTATATCATTGTAGCTTAGAAATTTATCTCCAACCTTAGCCAGGTGGTTTGAAGTTTCTTCTTGTGAAGAAAACTTTTTACATGCTGGTGTAATGAGCAAGTAGGCGGTAGAAAAAATGATTACAAAGCTAGATTTCATCAAAAACTACTTCACAATTTTTTGAAGGATATCATTATTGACCTGAACTTTATATTTGGCCTTCAAAGCCGCAACCCAGTCTTTTTCCAATTGATCTTGATAATCAGCAACTACATAACCTCTTGAATCTTTCAAAGATTTTTGAGATGCGGGCATGATTTTTTCTATTCTGGTAAATGAATAAGTATCACTGCCATTGATGGATTCCATAGGTGTAATTGTCTTTTTCTTCCAAGGAATTTTTTCACTTTCTTTATCAGATTTCAAGATTTCAACTGGCTCGTAAGTCAGCACTTCAGAATCAACATTGTATTTTTTGGCCAATTTCTCACCAGACTTTTTCTTGCCATCTTTGTATATTTTTGCTGCCAATGCTGCGTCATTGGTTTTGATGGTAATTTTTTCGCCCAGTAACCTTTCTTCATTCATGTATTTATTCCTGTTTTTGCTAAAATAATTAGCTAGGCCTACAGTGTCTTGATTGGCTCTGTCCCAAACAGCATTTTTCGTAACTTCAAAAAGTAGAATACCTTCTTCATATTCTCTCATCAATGATTTGAAATCAGGATATTTCTTTTCTAAATTTCCTTGTTCAAAAGCGATGGTTTTTTCTTCTTTGAATGCTTCATAAAGTGCGTTGATAGGTTCTTCTATGCTATTGACTGTTTTGTCATAACGCAACCTGATCCTTGTATTTTTTTGAGCGTAGGTTGCAAAGTCAGATAAGGTATATTTGTTATTGTCATCAAATGCCATCAAGGTATTGCCCATCAGGTCACTGGATTTTGGTTCCCATTTAAAGGTGTAAAATTCATCGTCTAGACCGGCACCAAACTTTTGGAGTAGAGCTAAATCTTCTTTGAAATTGCTCGCTTGTCTGATATTGGAAAGCAATGAAGTTTTGGTTTTTGCATAGCGATCATCATTTTTTATCCGCTGCTCATAATATTTCTTAAAATTATCATCATCTAGTGGATCGTGATTGCGCACTAGTTTGAGGATATGCCAGCCAGCTCTTGTTTCAAGTGGTTTGGAGTAAGATCCTGGAGTTTTTAGTGCAAAAGCAGCATCTTCAAAGTTTCTTTCATAAGTATTGATGCCAAATACTGGCAATAAACCACCTCCTCTGGAAGATTGCTCATCTTCAGAAAGGGTTGCTGCCAAATTTTCCCAGTTGCCACCATTTTGTAATTGGCTGTAGATGTTTTCTATTTTGGTTTTATCTCCTGCGGGATCTGTACTTTTTCTGATCAAAATATGGGCAACCTCTACTTCACCTCTTGCAGGCCTCTCCTCTGTTACTTTGATGATGTGCCAACCAATTCTTGATCTCACTGGTTTGGAATATTTTCCAATAGGAGTGTTGTACAACATGCTTTCAAATTCGTAAAAACCATTGGGCATCATGGCAGTAAAAAATCCCATGTCACCACCTGCTTCACTTGTCAATTTATCTTCTGAGAAAAAACGCACCATGTTTTCAAATGGAGCCCCAGCTTGTAGTCTCTCATAAGCTTCATCGATGGTTTTTTTCTTTGCGGCTACGATAGAATCATCTGCTCCATTTGGGATTGCAACAAAAATGTGGCTAAACTTCACGTCCTTTTTGATCCTTTCTTTTAGCTCATTCAATAAATAATCATTGACACCCTTATCCATGATGTAAGAACTCGCCAATTGCCTTTTGTATCCTTCAAGTTCTTCTTGCAAACTGGTGATCGTATCCAATTTGGTAGTTCTGGCTTCGTTGACTTTGAGCTTGAACTTGGTATAAAGGTCTAGATATTCATCGATACTAGCTTTGCTATAGTTGGCTTCCTTGCCATTATTTTCTCATAAATATATTTGAATTCTCCAACTGAAACTGGGATGTTTCCCACAGTCATCAAGATATCCTCAGACTTTTGTGCGCCTGCTATAAAAGATATGGAAATGAAAATAAAAACAAAACTAATTTGCTTGAAACGTGCCATCATAATGTCTGTTGATAATGTCTTTTTGCTACTCAAATGTTAAAATCCGAGAAAACTCGGGCAAATTTAATCTATTAAACTGATTTGTAATCAAAAGTATACCATTCAAAAGTGATTGGTCCATTATATAGTAAGGTGTTTAATCATTATTGATTGGTCCATTTCCAGGTTTCAATCATCCTGTCCACGTCCTGTTTTATAAAGTCATAGACAATTTTAGTAGAGTCTGCGTTCACTTTTGAATTGAAATACAACGAAGCCCGGACAAAGTTTCGTGTGGAGTCAGACAAATAAAATTGCAATGGTGAGGCTACTGCTCCTTCTATCTCAAAATAAAGTCCATGTACATTTTGATCCGGATTATCAATTATTTGCTCATTTCTATAATTGGCTTTTATATTGTGCTCGCCTACCAGTTTAAATACATCTGTGACTAATTCGTCAAAACGCGCCCTATTTTGTATCGGATAATAACTAAAATGTAAGCTAGCCATCAACCCTTTGGCTTCCAGGTCAAACCAACATGGATCAAGTGGTTTTTCTTCAAAAAAATTGGTGTCTTGTTCAAAGGCCATGTAGTCAGGGTATTCAAAGGTCATATTACACTTCGCTTGGTCAAATGAAACGTAGTGCTTTTGCGGAAAAATGACTCTGGGATACATATGAGGTTTTGGAGTCTTTTCTGGCTGAGAACCGCATGAAACCAACATCATAGCCAGCAATACAGAAGCAAAAAGCGAATGATATTTATTCATCGATTCTGTTGATTCTAAGGTTTATTTTCTCTATTCTTCTTTGGGTTGCACTCACGATTTTCAAAGTTACATCCTTGACATTGAGCTCTTTTTCTGCCCTAGGTATTGAGCCAATATGTTCAATAACGAGACCCGCAAGAGAATCAGAATTTTGTTTTACATCATCGAAATAACCACTTTTTTCACCAATTATGCGGCAGACATCGTTGAGTAAGGTTTTACCTTCAAAGATGAAATTGTCAGCATCAAGTTGTATGTAATTGACATCCTCATCTTCATCAAATTCGTCCTTGATATCGCCAATCACCTCTTCCATGATGTCTTCCAAGGTAATGATTCCCAAGGTGCCACCAAACTCATCCACCACAATGGCCATGTGCATTCTTTTCAACTGAAAATCACGCAACAAGTCATCTATTTTTCTAGATTCAGGAACATAAAAAACGGTATCCCTGATGAGGTCCATCCATTTGAAATCTTTCTTTTCGTGGGTGTAACCCAATAAGTCCTTGACGTATAAAATACCGATGATGTGGTCCAGGTCTTCAGAGTGGACAGGTATTCTAGAATAGCCTGATTCACGCACGATGGCTAAAATTTCTGCAAAATCCTGACTTTCTTCCAGCGTAACAATATCCACTCTGGGCTTCATTACTTGTTTGGCTGATAAATCACCAAATTTGATAATGCCTTTCAGAATGTCTGCTTGCTGCGTTTGACCTTCTTCTTCCTGCACAGTTAGGTCGATGGCTGCATCAAGGTCTTCCTTGCTAGTGCCAGTTTGATAAGTGCGATTTCTGTTGATTCGATTTTCCAAACCTGTACTCCAACCCACCAAAATGCTACTAAAAGGACTGAAAAAAAAATTCATAGCTTTAAGTGGAGTAGACATCAATTTGGCAACAGTCAAGTGATTGTTACCTGCATAAAACTTTGGAGCAATTTCACCAAATAGTAATAAAATAATGGTGACAAAAACCGTGGTAATTAGAAATTGTATGATGTTTGAAATGGTACTAATTTCTATCCAACCCAATGAGATGTACCTATCAATAAATGCAGAAGTAACTTGTAAATTTTCTAAGGTGATGACTTGGCTGACTACAATTTCAGAAACAATGACCAAAGCAATATTGACAAAGTTGTTGCCAATCAAAATAGTTGCCAAAAGTTTGCGAGGCTTTTCCTCAGCTCCAAAATTCTATTAGCTGCGATTGAATTTTCTTCTTCCAATAATCGCAATTGATTGGGATTCAATCCAAAAAAAGCTACTTCTGAAGCTGAAATGAGACCAGAACATGTAAGCAATAAAACCATTAAAATGACAAAAATCAATATTCCTGAAGGCAAGATTTCTGCACCAGTCAAAGCAATAAAGGGCAGTAAACTTGCGGTATGATAAGACGGAGGCTCGGATTCCAAAATTTATTGTTTAGTTAAACCATATACACTTCCCACTGATTTGCATTTTAAAATGGCAAATCATCATGAGAAGCGTTGTCGTGAGACTCAGACTTAGGAGCTTCCGTGGAAGTAGGTTTTGAGTACGAGCCACCGAAATGATCTGGCTCTTCACCTGGTAACGGAATGTCGTTTCTTTCCCTTTTGTCAAGTGATCTGAGCACGTTGGCTTCTATCTCAGTCGTATATTTTTCTACACCGTTATTATCCTTGAATGACCTGGTTCTGAGCCTGCCTTCAACGTAAACCATGCTACCTTTCTTGAGCTGCTTTTCGGCTGTGTCAGCCAATGCTCTCCAAGCGATCACATTGTGCCACTCTGTGTTGGTTTGCCAGTTACCTTCCTTATCCCGATAGTTTTCGTTGGTGGCGATGGCCAGTCTTGCAACTGAAGATCCATTTTCGAGATGTCTTACTTCAGGATCTCTTCCGAGATTTCCTATCAGTGTTACTTTATTAATCATATTACTAAGATTTATAGATCATTCCAAATATATGTCAATTATCGATTGATGTGCCCATTAGCAGTCAAAAATCGAAGTAATAACTTTGGAAATGCAAAATTGTCCAGATTTTCAATAGGGACAAAGAAATAAGGCGTGTTATTTGTAAATAGTTCAAAATTTCCTTCAATTTTATAGATAGTAGCCTCCAAATAGAGGTGAGTTAACACATGTCGGTCCAATTTACTGCTATGGTTGATGATGTATTGATCACTTACAGCGCTATTTATTTTTTTAAAAAATTGAATAACTTCTTCTATTTGTAAGGAAGAATTTTGGTTTTCTATGAGCGGCAACTCATATAGACCTTCCCAGATGTCTCCTTTTTCACGCCTTTTTATTGCGATTTCATCTCCTCTTTGTAGCCACAAGTAGTGAAAGTATCTTGTTTTTTTAGTGATTTTGCCAGCTTTTACAGGTAATTGAGACACTAAGTTGGCTTTGAAAGCAATGCAAACGTCATTGAAATTACAAGTTTGACAAAATGGATTAGCTGATTTGCAAGCCAAAGCACCAAAATCCATCATTGCCTGATTGAATCGACCTGGATTTTTTTCATCTATCAACCGATCAATTTCCTTTTGAATAGCCTTTCTCCCAGCTGGTTTATCAATGGGGGAGTCTATTCCATATATTCTTGCAATAACCCGCATCACATTCCCATCCATCACAGCATGTTTTCCACCAAATGCAAAACTAGAAATGGCTGCAGCAGTGTAAGGTCCGATGCCTTTCAATGCCAGAATTTCTTCATAGTTTTTTGGGAATTGACCATTGTGGATGGCAACAATTTGTTTGGCGGCTGCGTGCATATTTCGAGCCCTGCTGTAGTAACCCAAACCTTCCCACATTTTCAAAATTTCATCTTCTGAGGCTGCTGCCAATGCACTTACCGTTGGCCACTTTTGCATAAACCTGAGATAATAGGGTGTGCCTTGCTCAACCCTAGTTTGTTGGAGGATGATTTCTGATACCCAAACCTGGTAACCATCCGCATTTTCTTTCCAGGGCAGGTAGCGTTCTATGCTGTCGTGCCATGAATATAATTTGCCGAGAAATTCGCTTTCCTTCAAAATTGCATACTTTTGCGAGATGTTAATAACTGTTGAGGATGTTCATAACTTTTCAAAAACTCAAACGTTATGTAAATATCTATTTTGGCACAATACTACAAATATTATAACTATGTATAAGATGAGGAACTTTGGTTTCTATATATTCTTTTGTGCTTCACTTTTGATCATTTCTTGTGGTGAAGATGCTATCATTGAACCAGTTGATGTTTGCGAAACCAACAGGTTTAATCAGGAAGTATTCAATAGTGTCACCGTAAGTGAAAACGTCATTTATGCGAGAGCAGTAGGGGTAACAAATCTAGAGCAAATTCTGGTCATGGATGTATACGAACCAGCTCAAGACGCAGATTTGGATAAAAGACCGCTCATCATTTGGGTTCACGGGGGTTCTTTTTTCAGTGGTGATAAAACAGAACTGGCAGATTTATGTCAAATGGGTGCCAAACGCGGTTTTGTAACTGCAACCACAAATTATAGAATGCTCAATTTTGCCAATGGTTTGCCTGACACAACTGCCCTCACGGATATCGTTATCAAAGCAACGAGAGACCTCAAGAGTGCTGTAAACTTTTTTGTGGATGATGCTCGAGGTGCAAATAAATATAAAATTGACACAACAAAAATTTTCCTTGGAGGTGTTTCAGCTGGAGCAATAACTGCTTTACATGCTACCTACCTTGACGATAATGATGAACAACCAGATTTTTTGAAAAAAGCAATCGCCAACAATTCAGGTTTGGAACCAAGGCCAACTTCCCCCGTAAAATCGAGGGTTAAAGCAGTAATCAGCCTTAGTGGAGCAATCGTCAATACCAATGTTATACAAAAAGATGAAGCACCCATTTACAGTATTCATGGAGATGCAGATGATGTGGTACCCATACAAAAAGGCTTTGTAGGTGGTCAAAGTTTGGCTATTCTGGAAATGTTTGGCAGTCAAAGTATAGACACCTACGCCAAATCTATTGGTCTACCCTCAAGTTTCATAAAAGTACCTGGCGGCGGCCACGTGGACATTTATTTTGATGCCAAATACGCCTCCCAAATCACCCAATTCAATACCAATGTCTACAATGGTTTGAAAGATTTTATTTGCCAGTAGAGGCGGAAGGCCTTCACACCCAGCAAGATTTAAACCATTTAACATTACACATCTGACATTTCACTTTTGACATCTCAAACATTTACCATTCATTTGTGCAAAATGGAAATGGGCAAGCCCTTTCCTTACGAAAGTTCCATTTCACATTTCACATAAAAGTCATGGCATGCCATGACACAACAAATTCCTCACCATTTACTATTTACTATTTACTGTTTACATCTCACATCTTACATCTCACATCTTACATCTCACATCTTACATCTCACATCCCCCATCTTACATCTTACATCTCACGTCTAACATCTCACAAATCCCCACCATTCACTATTTACTATTCACCATTTACCAACCCGCATTTATTCATTTACAACACCACAAATCCACTTCAATTTAGTATATATATAATAAAATTTCTAAATTTGATTCCGATAAAAAACAAAATATGGCCAATACAGCATTTAGAGTCAAAGGTAATGCAAGTTTAAAAGGTGATTTACAACCACAAGGAGCTAAAAATGAAGCACTTCAGATAGTGAGTGCAGTTTTGCTTACAGCAGAAAAAGTAACCATTCACAATGTCCCAGACATCATCGATGTCAATCTTTTGATCAATTTGTTGATGGGTTTGGGCGTCAAAGTAACAAAAGCAGGCCATGAAACATTTACATTTCAAGCAGACGATATAGATTTAGAATATTTTGGATCTGAAGCATATCAACAAGATGCCAAAAAGATCAGAGGAAGTGTGATGTTGTTGGGGCCACTTTTGGCTAGGTATGGAAAAGCATTTTTACCAAAACCAGGTGGTGATAAAATAGGACGACGCAGATTGGATACCCACTTTTTGGGATTTCAAGAGCTTGGTGCGGAATTTAAGTATGAGGAAGAATCGGGTAAGTTTTTCTTGGAGGCAAAAAAACTGAAAGGTAAGTTCATTCTCATGGATGAAATATCAGTGACGGGCACTGCCAACATTGTCATGGCGGCTGTACTGGCAGAAGGGACTACCACCATTTATAATGCAGCTTGCGAACCATATCTTCAGCAAATTTGCAAAATGTTGAACAGGATGGGGGCCAAAATTCAAGGCGTTGGTTCCAACTTATTGACCATCGAAGGAGTTGAAAAATTGGGTGGAACAGATCACACCATACTTCCCGATATGATTGAAATAGGAAGTTTCATTGGCCTAGCCGCCATGACTCAAAGTGAAATTACCATTAAAAATGTATCTCTGCCAGACCTGGGAATCATTCCTACTGTGTTTCAAAAGCTGGGTGTGAAAATGGAATTCAGGGGAGATGATATTTATGTACCAGCTCAAGATTTATACGAGATTCAAACCTTCATAGATGGTTCTATATTGACAATCTATGATTCTCCTTGGCCAGGATTTACACCAGACTTGATGAGTATTGTTTTGGTGGTCGCAACCCAAGCACGAGGTTCCTTATTGGTCCACCAAAAAATGTTTGAAAGCCGATTATTTTTTGTGGATAAGTTGATAGATATGGGCGCGCAGATTATATTGTGTGATCCTCATAGAGCCACTGTTATTGGAATGGAAAGGAAATTCAAATTGAGAGGCATCGAGATGAGTTCTCCAGATATTAGGGCCGGTGTTGCTTTGTTGATTGCCGCACTTTCAGCAGGTAGTCCGAGCATCATTCATAACATCAACCAGATAGATAGAGGATATCAAAACATCGACGGTAGACTCAATGCCATTGGAGCAGATATTGAGAGGATCATTTTGTAAAAGAGTTTTCGTTGGATTAAGTCCAATGATGATAAGATAAAAGCGGCTTTTAAAGCGCAAATTTTGTGAAAATATTGACTTATTTGTGAAAAATCATACTCAATTGGTTTTTCAAAGATATGCGTTAATTTTAATGTTTAGTTTTGAGCCGTTTTTAGACCATTGTAAACTTTAAATACAAGTTTTTAACCGATAAAGGTATGTTAGGAATTCTAAAAGAATCATGTCAAAGGGTAGCTCTTACCCCTGCTGCATGTAAAAAAATCAAAGACCAATTGGGTGTGACTGTGCAAGTCGAAAGTGGTGCAGGAGTTTCAGCTGGTTATCCAGACCATAGTTACTCAGACATTGCAAATGTTTCAACCAGAGCGCAAGTGATAGCGACTTCTAAAGTTGTGGTGAGCGTTGACCCACTGCCGACAGATATCATGAGTCAATTGGCAACAGGCACAATCTTAGTGTCGATGTTTGAGCCATATAATAAGCCTGAAGTTGTGGGTGACCTCAAAGCAGCAGGCATGCAAGCTTTCAGTTTAGACATGGTACCAAGGACTACACTGGCGCAGTCTATGGATGTTTTATCTTCAATGGCTTCATTAGCCGGATACAAAGCAGTACTCAAAGGGGCTGAAACCTGTAGCAGATGTCTACCCATGATGATGACTGCGGCTGGAACCATCAAACCAGCCAATATACTTGTCATTGGTGCTGGTGTTGCTGGACTCCAAGCTATTGCAACTGCAAAAAGGTTGGGTGCTAAAGTGAGTGCTTTTGATGTGAGGAGTTCTTCTAGAGAGGAAGTTCAATCACTTGGTGCTAAGTTTGTAGAAGTAGAAGGTGCTAAGGATGACAGTGCAGCTGGTGGATATGCGGTACAGCAATCTGAAGAATTTTTACAGAGACAAAAAGATGAAATCCACAAATTCGCTTCTAAATCAGACATCATCATTACCACTGCACAATTAAGGGGTAAAAAGGCGCCCATATTGGTCGAAGATCGTACGGTTGCGGCCATGATGCCAGGATCTGTCATAGTTGATTTAGCAGCAAGGTCAGGAGGCAATACCACCTTTACCAAAGAAGGAGTCGTGGTCACAGACAACCTCATCACCATCATTGGAGATAGTGATTTAGCTGATACGATACCTGAGCATTCAAGTGATTTGCTCGCCAACAATTACTTCAATTTTATCAAACTTTTTATCAAAGACGGGCAAATCAATATTGATATGGCCAATCCGATTTTGGAAAGCTCTTTGATTACCAAATAAGAAATAAGGACAATTATGATAGCTTTTATACAAGAAAATCTCATCATGGCCTACCTGCTGGTCTTCACGGTGGTCCTAGGTTTTGAGTTGATTTCGAAGGTGCCAACTGTTTTGCATACACCTTTGATGTCAGGAGCAAATGCCATCAGTGGAATAGTGGTTATTGGGGCCATTTTTTTACTGCGTACCAATGACAGTGGTGACATCATCAAAATGTTGATTGGTTCTGCTGCCATCATTTTAGCAATGATCAATATCGTTGGAGGATTTGCAGTGACCAATCGCATGCTATCAATGTTTAACAAGAAAAAGAAGGACTAATGCTGAAGGCTTTATTAGATATTGGCTTTTTAATAGCCTCTGTAGGATTAATTTTTGGATTGAAAAAACAAAGCGATCCGGCAACGGCAAGAGCAGGAAACTTACTGGCTTCCTATGCCATGCTTGCGGGTATCATTTTTGCATTGATTTATCCGATTGATGTAGAAGGCAGTACCGATCCAATCGGATATGCATGGATCATTGGCTCCCTCATTATTGGTACAATTATAGGTTACCGCGCTGCTGTAAAAGTAGAAATGACTGGAATGCCACAGATGGTTTCACTCTTCAATGGTCTTGGTGGTCTTTCTGCCGTTTTAGTAGGATATGTTGAATTGCTCAACCTCAACGCAGATGTTCCAAACTTCATCAGTTCAGCATCAGCATCTTTATTTGCGCTGGTGGTAGGAGCGATTGCATTTTCAGGTAGTATTTTGGCTTACCTAAAATTGGATGGAAAACTCAAGGATAGTCAGGTGGCTGTAAAAGGGCATCAATACATCAATTATGCGCTATTGGCCATTACCATTGCCATGTTGGTAGTGGTGATCATGTCTGGTGCGAATAACATCATGGTCAGTATTTTGCTGGTTATTTCTTTGATTTATGGCTGGTCATTTGTCGCGCCCATTGGTGGTGCTGATATGCCTGTAGTAATCTCTTTACTCAATTCATTCACGGGATTGACAGCAGCAGCAGCTGGTTTGATCTATGGCAACCAATTCATGATTTTAGGAGGTATTTTGGTGGGAGCTTCTGGGACAATTCTTACTGTACTCATGTGTAACGCCATGAATAGGTCTTTATGGAACGTCATTGCGGGCAATTTTGCAGGCAGTGGTACAAGTGCCGCAACTGGCCCACAAGGAACTGTTAAAGAAGCTACACCTTCTGATACTGGGGTGATGATGTATTACTCACAAAAGGTGGTCATTATTCCAGGTTATGGTTTGGCTGTCGCTCAAGCACAACAATACGTCAAACAGATCTACAATATTTTGACTGATAATGATGTAAAAGTAGTTTTTGGTATCCACCCAGTTGCTGGTAGAATGCCAGGACACATGAACGTATTATTGGCTGAAGTAGATATTCCATATGAGGCACTTCTGGATTTGGAAGAGGCAAATGAAGAATTAGCCAATGCAGATATTGCTTTGATAATTGGTGCCAATGACGTGGTGAATCCTTCAGCTGTAGATGATCCTGGAAGCAGCATTTATGGAATGCCTGTGCTCGAAGTCTGGAAAGCCAAAAATGTAGTGGTAATGAAAAGATCAATGGCTAGTGGATACGCTGGTATCGAAAATCCACTTTTCTTCAAACCAAATACCAGTATGTTGTTTGGTGACGCTAAAAAGACTTTGGCCGACTTGGTCAACGAGCTGAAGAGTATGTAGGTAAGACGGAGGACGGAAGACGGAAATCGGAGGACGGAAATGGAAATGGAAAATTATGGTGGCGAGACTTCAGTCTCTGCCTGCTCACATTTTTGATTGAAAACGAATGATGTAAATTGTAACTGCCCATAGATAAAGGCCTTGGTTTTGCTATTCAATGTCAAACATAATTTTCGGAAAACGGGGAGAAAGAATTGGAAAAATAAGAAATGGTAAAATATGGTGGCGAGACTTCAGTCTCTGCCTGCTCACATTTTTGATTGAAAACGGCTGACGTAAGATGAAACCGACCCTAAAAAAGGCCTTGCCACAATTCTATTCAACAAGTTCAGCACAAATCATTGTTTATTTTTGAAAATTATTTGAAGATATTTTTGAGAAACCAAATAGTTGCGCGTATATTTGCAACTGAATGGTTTCTTGAAAATCTTTTTATCATCATAAAATATAAAAAATGAATGCAAATTTGTTGTTTGATTTTAATGTTAAAACCGAAGATAAGACAATTGAAGTACGAAGAGTTTTTGCAGGTGGATTGGACCTGGTTTGGAATGCCTGGACAACTGCAGAATTATTAGATCAGTGGTGGGCACCAAGGCCATACCGCACTGAAACGAAAAGTTTAAATTTTCAGGAAAATGGGATTTGGCATTATTCAATGTTGAGCCCTGAAGGTGAAAGGCATTGGTGTTTGGCTGAATACAAAGCAATTGAGCCATTAGAAAAGTATGTTGCTTTGGATGCTTTTTGCAACGAACAATGCGAAATCAATACAGATTTTCCAAGGTCTCTATGGACAAATATATTCACAGCCGATGGTGACCAAACCATTGTAAACATTGCTATTCTTTACGAAAAGGCAGAAGACGTTCAAAAAATCATTGAACTAGGTTTTAGAGAAGGTTTTACCATGGCGATGGGCAATCTGGATGAATTGCTTGTGGATTTGACAAAATAGGCCTAGGGAGACAGAGCTGTCAGTTTTCCTGTCAGCAGTCAGCTTTTTTGGGGAAATGAGGTTTTGTTCTGCGTAAATCTTAATTATTTTTAAACGCATAAACGCATAAACGCATAAACGCATAAACAAATAAACCTATAACCTCACACCTTCAACGCATCCGGCAACACCTTGATAAAGCGCTCAATATCCGAGATCTTGCCAGTGCTCACCCTACACCATTGTGTAAGTGGAGGGAACCCCCTTCCTACCAATACATTCTTCGCTCTCATGCGTTCGTTGAAAGCATTGACATCAACGTTTGTTTTGATGAATACAAAGTTGGTTTGTGGTTTCACATATTCCAGTCCCAATTGATCACAAGCCTCGGCAATCATCTTTCTGCCGTCGCGATTGATCTGTTGGCTGTGAGCATAAAAAGTAGTGTCAGCGAGCGCAGCTTCTGCAGCTTTGATGGCGGGTATATTGGCAGATGCTTGAATCCGATCGCGAATGAGGTTGGCAATTTCTGGTTTGGCGATGAGGTAACCAATGCGCATACCAGCCAGGCCATAAACCTTGGAGAAAGTTCTTGAGACAATGATGTTGTAGTTCTTTTTTACCAGGTCAATCATCGAAGCATAAGATGGGTCGTCAACATAATCAAAATAAGCTTCATCTACAAAAACAGGTACCTTGACGGATACTTCGTCTAGAAAAGAAATAAGCCTTTTGGCACCTATGAAAGTCCCTGTGGGATTGTTGGGGTTACACACGAAAACCAGATTGGTGAGTTCGTCCACTGCAGCTGCCATTTGCTCCAAATCATGACTCAAATCTGTCTTAGCAGGAACATTGACCACCTTTGTTCCCATTTTAGAGACATATTGCATCATAGAAAGGTATGTAGGATCAGGGCTGATGAGTTTACCTCCAGGTTTGCAAAAAGCAAGGCCAGCCGCCCTAAGCCCTTCCACAGAACCGCCACAAATGACAATGTGTTCAGGACTCACATTGTGTTTGAGAGCCAGCGTTTTTTGAAATTCTTGAATGTATGCAAAAGGATATTGGTAAGCAATTTTCATTGACTCCATGATGGCAGCACGAGCCGATTCAGAAGGCCCATACGGATTCTCGTTGTAACACAATCTAGCCAAATCTTCATTTGCATCATCTAATGGATGCCTGAAATAAGATCCATTTGCCAGTGAGGGCAATGTATTGAGTGCCATTGCACCTCCGGCCATCGCCGATAGTTTAAACCAGTCTCGCCTTTTCATTTCTCTTGATTTTGCAAATGAAAATAGAAAATTTTTCTTGGAGTAATACGCATTTTTTTGAAATCAATTTTGGCAAGTTTAAATATCATTGAAAATGTATTAATTATACATATTTGTATTATTTAATACGTATGATTTTGAATAAGACCAAATAATTTTTCTAAGCTATTATAATTGGATGAGTAAAATACTGTTTATAAAATACTAAAAATATGAATTTACTTTTTATTTTTATTCATCCTTTATGGAATAACAATTTATTACTTTTAAAATACCCGTTATGAAAATGCAAAATTTTATCATTGTTTTAATCCTGTTTTTTTCTTCTTACGGCATTAGTCAAAACCTAAAATATGACGAACTTGTGAAAGAAGCCTGGGAATTATATGAAGCAAAAGATTATCCAAAATCTGCTGCAACTTATAAAAACGCCTTTGACCAGATTGAAGGTAAAGCCTACCCGGGAGACAGATATAATGCTGCCTGTTCTTACGCACTTTCAAATGATACAGAACCAGCTTTTTACCACCTGATGAGACTTGCTGAGAGCAGTGTTAAGTATAATAACTACGGACATATAACTACAGATCCTGATTTGACCTCACTACATTCAGACCCTAGATGGGAAAAATTATTGATGATTGTAAAGGCAAATAAAGACGAGGCAGAAAAGGATTTGGACAAAAGTTTAGTTGCAATTTTGGACACTATCTATCGAACAGATCAATTATATCGCAGGCAAATTGATAGTGTGGAGACTAAGTTTGGAAGAGAGTCGGATGAAATGAAAAATCATTGGAAATTGATTAACGAAACTGATTCTTTCAATCTTTTGAAAGTGAAAAAAATCTTGGATGAAAAAGGTTGGTTGGGAGCAAACGTTATTGGAGGACAAGGAAACAGTGCATTGTTTTTGGTAATCCAACATTCAGATCTGGAAACTCAGGTGAAATATTTGCCTATGATGCAAGAAGCAGTTAAAAAGGGCAATGCCAGTCCTTCAAGTATGGCACTTTTGGAAGATCGCATTGCATTGAGACAAGGCAAACGCCAAATTTATGGAAGTCAAATAGGAAGGAATAATGAAACAGGGGAATATTATGTTTCACCTTTGATAGAACCAGAAAAAGTGAATGAACGTAGATCTACAGTAGGACTGGGAACCATTGAAGAATACATAAGTAGATGGAAAATTGTCTGGGATGTAGAAAAACACAAAGCCAATACCGAAAAATTGGAAGCTGAGAAAAAGGAATAAGGGTACTTCTTTTTAATATGGAAATCTACTATTGGGTTAAACGATTTATTTATTAATACAATTAATTACTTAACTATGTTAGATGAATTACCCTGGTTGGGAAAAAAAGAAGAATTAGAATTTAAACAGAAAAAGTTTTCTGGGAAATCAGCAGGTAAAGCATGGAAATATACCCAAGCCTTGGATGTGATCATTCGCACAAGAGCCATCATATTTTTATTACCATTGGTTTTATTTTACCCCGTGATAATCAGTTTATTTTTTCTCGATATTTTTAGTTTCGAGCTATTTATTGAAGACTCCGTTTTGAGTTTATTCTTTTTCGTTGCTGGATTATTATACAATAAGTACAGAATCGTTTCAATAATAATTGCCAGTTTTCCATTAGTATTACTCATTTTAAGCTACCTGTTTATGTCTCAAAGGTTACCTTTTTATAAACTTACTTTTACAGTTGCCATCCTTTTCCTTCTATTACAAGGAGCTTTAAAACACCTGGAATCTCTTAAAATAAAAAAGGAACTGGATGAGTATTTAGATGATGATTTGTTTTTGGGAAATTAAGGATCAAAAAGATTGAAGATATTTAAGTACGAAATATAATAAATTAAGGAAATTACGTTTGGATATTACAGCCTATTATTTTCTAAGAAAATGATATTATTAATGCTATGTTTGATTACCTCTATTGAACCATGTCTTTAATGAAATACACTTGTCTTATATTGCTTCTATCGGTGTTTAGCCCTTTATATTCCCAGAGTTTCAAGGGTATGATTGATGGTATAACCTATTATGAAAATCTTGACTTTACCAACCTTCCTATTAATATTAAGAATTTGGAATTCGCAACGGGCATACCTGTGGAGCATTTAGATACAACATACAGTGTACCCATCCGAGCAACCCCATATTGTCCAATAATTATTGACCTGTTAATTTTGGTCAAAAATAAATATGCAGGGAAGATACAAAAAGACAGATTGCTGCATGGCTTGAAGAATGGAAGTTGTCAGGTAAATCCGCCACTGAATTCAGTATAGATAAACCATTTCATTCTAGTTCTTTGGATTATTGGCGACGTAAAGTTCGAAAAGAATTACAAAATCGTTTATCACTATTTCAAATCCTGTTGAGATTCATCAGAAAGTGTCTTTTATAACATTGACAAATGGTATTGTCATTAACCTGGGGTACCAACTAAATATTACTCAGATAAAGGAGCTCGTTGTGTGATTGGGTTTGGCATCATCAAAGGTTTTTCATATATACTCTAAGTGCTGATATGCGTAAGGTATAATGGCTTGGCTGGCATTGTGCGCAATGAATTAAACAATGATCCATTGAGTGGTGATGTTTATGTCTTCTTTGGAAAAATAGACAGATTGTAAAAATGTTGTGCTGGGATAAGGATGGATTTGCATTGTATAGTAAAGATTGGAGCGTGGAGTTTTTGAGAATTTGCAAGGAGTGATACAATCCCCAAGTCAGGAAATAGCCTACCAACATTTGGTCATGTTGATGAGTGGAATAAGCTTGGTTGGTTTACGACAAAAAACACGTTACTTGCTAACAAAAAAAGTGGTGTAATGTGGATAAATACATTACAATAAATTGTAATTCGATGTAGATACATATTTAAATTTACATCATGAATTACGAAGCTCAAATAGCCGAATTAACAATGCAAAATGCGCAGTTAAAGCGTGAGTTGGACCAGTTGCGCAAGCTTATATTTGTGCTAAAGAGCGTTTTGTAACAGAAAATGTTACACCTGGTCAATTGAGCTTATTTGAAGATTTGTCTGTGGGCCAAGGGCCGGTTGAAGACGACAAAAGAGATCATCAGTTACGAAAGGAAAAACCTAGTAAGAAACACGAAGGACGCAACGAGATTCCTGATCATCTACCGGTCATAGAAGTTATAATTGAACCAGATCAAGATGTGACTGGGATGAAAAAATCGGAGAAGAAATCACCCGAAACATTAGAATACACTGCGGCCAGTCTTGTAAAGAAAAGAATTATTCGTCCAAAATACGCTTTACCCCAAAATGAAGGAATTATCATAGGTAAACTACCTTCAAGACCTATAGAAAAAGGGATAGCAGAGGCCAGTTTGTTAAGTCATCTAATTGTAAGCAAGTTTATAGATCACTTGCCGTTTTACAGGCAGATTCAAATATTCAAAAGGGAATTTGACTGGAATGTAAGCGCAAGCACAATCAATGACTGGTTTGTGGCCTGTTGCACTCTAATAGAGCCCTTGTACGAAGAATTAAAAAGACAAGTATTATCAAGTGGATATTTACAAGTTGATGAATCTCCATTAAAGTATTAGATAGCGACAAACCAGGAAGTACGCATCAAGGATATCAGTGGGTTTATCACAGTCCTGAAAGAAGACTTGTTTTATTTGATTACAGAAAGGGCCGAGGTATGCACGGTCCCAAAGAAGTATTGGAAAACTATAATGGGTGGCTTCAATGCGATGGCTATGGCGTATATGATAAAATTGCAACACTGGAAGGAATCCAAATTGCAGGGTGTTTGGCACATGCCCGAAGGTATTATCATGAGGCATTAAGCAATGATAAAAACGCAGAATATGCCTTAGTAATCTTTCAAAATATCTATGAAATAGAAGGGCCAATAAATCAATGAATCCCCTAGATAGAAAATTAGACAGGTTAGCCAAAGTCAAGCCACATCTGGATAATTTAAAATCTTGGGTCGAGGAAGAATGTGTAAAAGTATTTGCCAAAAAGTGCAATTGGTAAGGCGATGTCTTACACCCAATCACAGTGGCATAAATTATACAATCTTCTTGAGGATGGCAGACTAGAAATAGATAATAACCTGATAGAAAATAAAATCAGGCCACTAGCCTTAGGGAGAAAAAATTACTTATTTGCCGGGTCTCATGATGGTGCAAAAGAATTGCAATGATTTATTCCTTTATGGGTACTTGCAAAGCTAATGATGTAAATCCAAATGAATGGTTGAAAATGTATTAGAGAAAATCCCAGATACCAAAATGTCGGAATTATCTAATTTATTACCAATAGGTAAGGTGCAGCAGGTGTAGTTGCTCGGATGGATACCATACAGTAACATTTTAGTATGTGGAGATACTTTGATTAAATACAGCTTTTCAAAGAGAAATGAATTAATTACCCATTCGGTACAAATTGAAACCAATTTTACACCTATAATAATAAGGAGGATTATTATTTTCGCACTAAATTGTTAGAATTCCCATTGGATCTAATCAATAAGAATGACTTCAAAATAATTAGGAAAGATAATGAATATAATTATAGATATACCTCTAATTTAAACATCGAATATAAGTTACTCATAGATCAAGACAGCTATAAATGAACAACATCTAAATATAGGTAATTTCTCGAGTCTGTTTACTCCAATCGGAAATATAAAAGCCTACACCAATCATTGTTTAATAGTACTTCTAAGTATACCTATACTATAGATACAACTTTAGTTTGCATAGATTACATTCCTGAATTTAAAATAATGTAAACGAAGAAATGGTCGAATTAGAAATGAATCCTTACACTAAAGACACATCAAGGTTAAATAATACCCAAATCCCTGACCTTCAATTTTATAAAGCAGATAGTACTTTATTATCCTTAAAATCACTTTTTAGTAAAGTTAATTTAATTGACTTTACGGCATCTTAATTGTAAACCATGTTTGCAGGAAAAATGAATATATCTACAAATTATTGGATGAGTTCAAAAACGATAGTCTTAAGGTTATTTCTATTTCTTTGGATAAAAAGTATAATGAATACATAAAGTCGATTTCAAAAGAAATGCAAAAAGAAGAAAATTGGATTCAACTTTGGGATCAGGGTGGGTTTGAGTCTGAATTTAGTACATTTTTTAATCTAAGCGCAATTCCAAAATTTGTCATAGTTAATAAAGAGGGAATTATTTTAGAATCAGATAGCATACGTCCATCCAATACAAAAATAAATGCTCTTTTGGAAAATTATCTTAGCAAATAAAATTTGTTATATAACTGATTAAGATTTAAAAAATGGATCTAATTAAAATTTTTAGAAATTTAATCTGAATTTTGTAATACTTTTGTTTTGAAAAAAAACAATGCTATGAAAAAAATTTATTTATTGCTCGCTTTTTTATCGGTGACAACCCTCTCCTTTTCTCAAGATATTATAACTCGCACAAATGATGAAATCATCGAATGTAGTATTTTGAAAGTCGATAGTCTGAAAGTTTTTTTATGATTGATCGAAATGGAAAAGAAATTTTTACAAGTTTGGAAATGAGCAAAGTCAAAAGCATAAGTTATGAAAATGGTTCTTTGATCAGAAGTGAAAAATTATTAACGATGGAAAAGGGCCCAAATAGGTCTTATTTATTTCATCAAGGAGATAAGAACCTTTCCTATAAACAGATGGTTGATGTTGTAAAGTCAAATGACGAAGCATACAAGAAATCCGAAAGGCAAATTCAAATACAACGCTGGCAAATGTCTAGGTTTGCAGGTGGCTTTTATGATTGGGTATCCGTTGGGCGCATTGATAAGAGGTGGAGAGCCAAATTGGGCCTTGGCAGGTGTTGGCGCAGGTTTAGTTGTCGTTTCTATTCCCATTGCAAGTTCTGTAAAAACATGTACAAACTGCGGTGGATATTTATAATAGTGATATCAAGGCTACCTCCCACCTTGGGCACAATGAATTGAATTTAGGATTGACCCAAAATGGTGTAGGTTTGAACCTAAGATTTTAGTTGTTTGGTTTAATTGTTTACCGTTTATGTTTTACCAGAATCTTAAAAAGTTTCGATCTCAGAAAGAGTTAGTCCAGTTGCATCTGCAATTTGTTGGTTTGTGAGCAAACCCAATTTTTTAAGATTAATGGCTGCTAGTCTTTTGCCCCTTTTCTCACCAATTGCTTCACCCCTTTTCTCCCCCCGAGCTTCAGCTCAGCAATCAAAGTTTTTTCAGTGCGAATGGCATCAATGTATTTTTCATAGGCAGCCAATTGCTCAGGAGTATAGTTGCTTTCGTGAGTCAGCTCCATTGCTTGGAGTATTTCTTCAGGAAGTGAAATATTTGCTTTTTGCATGTCCATCAATTTGTCCATTTCAGTTAAGTAACGCAACCACAAGATATTAAGTTTCTTGTCATTTAGGTTTTTCAATTTGTATTTTGGCAACTCTACAAAGATAAGTTCCATGCCATCAATGGTTTTTGTTAAATCATTTTGATTGGTCAATTTATAATGATGGTAGGACTCCTCGCTTTCTTTTTCGAATATATCATCAATTAAGGAAAGGGCGAAAACAGTTTTGAGTTTTATGTAATCTTCTGTTTTTTGTAGTTGTCGCACAAATGTTTTAGAAGCATTAAATAATACACGGTCTTTAAAAGTGTCCACCCAAATCATTTGCATCTCAACTATGAATTGCCGACCAAGCAAATCTTTGCATCGTACATCCACAATAGAATTTTTAATCAGATGTGGAATATCGGCTACTAATTCGGTTTGCATATACTCAATAGAAGTAATTTCATTTCCATCCTCTAAAGGAAGCAAGGCATTGAGGAAAGAAATGGTGATGTTGGGATGCTCTCCAAATACGCGCTTGAAGATTAGGTCATTCTTAGGATCTAGGTATCTCATTTTATTTTTCATTTTTCAATAGGTTTTAAAAAATCCAAAAATAAGTCAAAAAATAATTACTTGTTTCAAATTATCCGTAATTAAACGTTTATAAACGTTTGATTACGAGTATACTGTATTTTATGGAAGTGCCAAATTGAAAAGTGAAGGCATCTGGTAACTAGCGCACAATAAATTTGCACTTGCTATTGTAAAGCCTATGCCATCGTTTAGCCGCAGTCTTTTAGTCTGGGGTGTTTTTGATTAAGGATGGATAATCAGCATGTTTATTGATGTTGTCAAAAAAAATTGGTGAATATGAATGGATTAAATTCTATGTTTGATTCCAAGATCACCAGATATTATTTATATGAATAAATTACTTTGGATTTTTTTGGCTTTCGTCTCCGGCGCATTTTTACCTATTCAGGCAGGATTAAACTCCCGTTTGGGGAAAAATATTGAAAGTCCGGTTTTTGCCAGTTTTTTCTCTTTTTTGGTTGGCTCCATTGGATTGGTGATGTATATATTATTAACCAAACAAACCATTTCGATTCCTGGATTGAAAGAAACGCCTTGGCAAGTGTGGTTAGGCGGTTTGCTTGGGGCTTTTTATGTGACGGTCATCATACTTGCGTTTCCAAAACTGGGTCCAGGCCTTACTTTCGGACTGGTTGTCGCTGGTCAAATGATATTTTCCATTTTATTGGAGCATTATAACATCATGGTAGCCCAGCAAAATCCCATAAATATGATGAAGATTTTGGGCGTAATTTTGGTGGTGGCAGGTGTGGTTATCATTAGAATTATTGACAATTCAGTCAAAATAGTTTTGTAAATTGTATTCTGCTCAACATCAACTACCATTGGACGGAAAATCTTATTTTAAAGAAAGTTATTAAGATATATAAAAGTCGATTACATTGCTTTAAAATTCAACTGATGACGTCACTCATTAAATAGATTATTTGAGATGGAAAATATAAGATTTCTTGCTTACCTTTTTACGAAAAAAGAAAAACCCCTTTTTTTTTTTTTGGTTAACCTTTTTTTTTTGGTTGGGGGTGGGATTTAGCTCAAAAAATATGAATGACGCTTATTCTGGTGGGGTTTGCCGGAGTAATATCTGTGTCTGGCTTTATTTTTGCTGGCGTCTTGTGCTATTTTTTTTAAGGAAGAAAAAGCCATTTGGTTTTGTTTTTTGGTGGTATGTTGATCCATCCCTCTTTCCATCTTTTTAATAAATTATTAGGAATTGGGAAAACATGATGAGGCAAATCCTCTGGGTAAACTGGCTATCGAAGGAACTATATTGATGATTGTTTGTATTTCAATGGCTTTTGGTCTTGTCCTTTTCAGAAGACTGAATGGTTTTTCCAGGCCATGATGTTGATCATCGGTAGCAGGTATTTAACCTTTCAAACATTATATGGAAACAAAGTTTATTGGGTCTTAGGAATTTTGTTGATTTTGCAGGGTTTTCATCATTTTTCCTGCAATTACCCTGTAACCATTTCTATTTTTATTGGTTGCAATAATAGAATTGATTATTGGCATTTATTTTTTTGAATCATTTAGAAGCAATTACAAAATATATATCCTTTTAATTTTTTTAAAACAAACAACACAAACAATGGCCATCAACGTATCTCGCATTAAGATCCAAAGCTGAGAAATCAAAGGTTTGGGAAGTTATTACAGATCCCATTCACATCAAAGCTTGGCAGTTCAACAGTGACCTTGAAACGACCTGGCAAGTGAATGATCAATAACTTTTAGCACTGCATGGGGTGGAACATTTATAAACAATGGGGGACTGTCATTTGCCTATCAACCTTATGAAATGGTCAGATATAGCCTTATTTGCCCTAGACCTGGATTGGAAGACCTTCCTGAAAATTATTTCATTGATGACCTACTCATTGCAAGTTAGATGGGGGAAACTGGTTGGAAATCCTTCAAGAAGATAATAGGCCCAACGCCATTCAGGAAGATAAGCAAGGTGAAGAAAATCCAGTATTGATGGCTTTGAAAGTACTGTCAGAAAATTTGTAACATTCAGAGAAAACTAGTTTTTCAGCCTTAATTTTGATGAAAGGGTTTAAATTTTAAGCAGAACTAATTTAGAAAATATCATTTTTCTGAATGGCATCTAAGCTATTAGACAATATCTTAGGTTAGATTTTTATTGAACATTTTAAAGCCCATTTACCTTATTATTGCAATGTCGGTAAAGTGTTCCCTCATTTAAGCCTGTGTTTTTTGGCAGAAAGTAGATGCAAGGCTCACATTTTAAATTAAGTTATCATTCAATCTCACTTCGCTAGTTTGTCAGGAGGTCTGGAAGAATGGTGGGAATAACAAATAAATTAATTTGAAAAAGATTATTTATCACATACAAATCATAAGATCAAGTTTCTGGTTTGTCCCATTGATCATTATGATAGGTGGTATTATTCTGGCAGTTAGCTTTTTGTATTTAGATGCCTATAGCCAGTTGAAACCTTCCGGACTTTTACAATATGTATTTACCGAAAGTGCAGATTCAGCACGCACGATATTGTCAGTGATAGGAGGTGCTATGATAGGAATTGCAGGAACCGTTTTTTCTATAACACTTTGGTTGTACTGACGCTGGCATCTTCACAGTTTGGTCCCAGATTACTACGGAATTTCATGTACAACAGACTCAATCAAATTGTATTGGGCATGTACGTTTCGACCTATATTTATTGTTTAATAGTGCTCAATGCGGTAAAAGGAAACGATAATTTCTCATTTGTTCCTTCCATTTCTATTCTGATGGCCATAATCCTGGCAATCGTCTGCATCATATTTCTCATATTTTTCATCCACCAGGTAAGTATGAGTATTCAACCGAGTTATGTTATAAATTCCATCAGAAGTGAATTGGATAAAAATATCAAAGAAACTTTTTCCAACCAAAACTCAAAAGTTCAAGTTAACATTGATGAAATTATACCGGAAATTGAGCAAAATCTGAAAGTAAGGATTTCGGTAACCAATATTCAAGATGGTTATTTGCAATACATTGATTTTTCTCCCTTGCTGTCTATCGCAAAAGAAAATAATTTACTCATCAAAATAAAAATAAAACCAGGTACCTATTTGGTTAAAGGCGCATTGCTGGCTGAAATATCTTCGGCTGGTCCCTCTGAAGAAAAAATGATCAGTAAAATACAATCATCATTTGTCACTGCACACATCAAAACAACTTTTCAAGATGCTGAATTTGCCATTGATCAAATAGTTGAAATTGCATGCAAAGCGCTTTCACCTGGCATCAATGATCCTTTTACAGCAATCACTTGTATAGATAATCTTTCTGCAATTATGTGTGATTTGGCGCAAAGGCAATTTCCTGAAAAGTATTTTCTGGATGACGAGGATAAATTGCGAATCATTACTCACCCGCTGCATTTCCCAGGCTTGATCGACGCTGCATTTAATCAAATAAGACAATATGGTGCAAGTAGTCCTTCTGTTCTGATAAGATTGATGGAAGTCCTGAATACAATCCATCAATTCTGTAGAACAGACGAACAAAGGCAATCTGTTAAATTTCATTTATTGAAAGTGCTTGAATCTGGGAAATGTACATTTAGTATAGAAGAAGATATTACAGACTTAAAGGAACGCTACTACGGATTATCATCATTAAATTAAAACTTGGAATAGCCATGGAAATAGGTTCAATATTTCAAAAGATTAAATCCTCTTTTATTGACAACTTCAATTCTTTTTTGGAGCAAGTACCAAATATTGTAGGAGCTATAGTCATTATCGTACTCGGATTCTTGATAGCCAATTTTTTGACAGATCTTTTCAGGAGGACAGTATCCAAAAAAGTGTCTGACCCTTTGATGACCAATTTTTTGAGTCGTACCGTAAAACTTGCCATGGCAGTTTTGGTAATCTTATTTGCACTTAAAACTTTGGGCTTGGGCACAATCGCCAATGCTTTGCTGACCGGAGCGGGTGCTTCAGCCATCATCATTGGTTTTGCATTTAGAGATATTGGAGAAAATTTTATTTCTGGAGTCATTTTGGCATTCAATAGACCATTCAAAATAAATGATACCATACAGATTGGAGACATTTTTGGTAAGGTAAAAAATATGGAATTTCGGTATACAAAATTAAAAACATTTGATGGGCGAGACGTTTACATCCCAAACAGTGATGTGATCAAAAAAGCGGTTTTCAATTATACAGAAGATGGATATTTCAGACTTGAATTTGTAGTTGGAGTTGCATACGAAGAAGTAATTGAAGACGTTGAGCAAGTCATCTTACATGCAGTAAGCGGAGTTCCAGGAGTAATAGAAGATAAAGAACACGAAACTTTTGTTGTCGCCGACGAGTTGGCAACCAGCACCGTAAATCTGAAAGTATATTTTTGGGTTGAGACACTGGAATATAGAAAACAAGCTGCCAAAATAAGGAGTGATGTAGTTTCAAAAGTGAAAGATGCCATTGTTAAAAATGGTATGAGTATGCCAGCAGATATTCAGGAAATAAAACTGTATGGGAGTCAAACATCAATACCGGTTGTGATTAAACAAGAAAATGAATAATTTCTCATGTTCATTCAATAGCCATATATTTGAAGTTCAAGGGGTTAGTTTGGTGACATTTATGGAACTTTCTTCTTTGGTCTTTCGTCTCTTGTCCAGAGAATTATCTAAAATTACTCCTGTGTCATTGTTACATATGTCCATAAATATTTCGAAATTATGAAAATAGTACTGCTTGTTTTGAGTTTCTTCTTGATTAACATAAGGTGTTCAACTCAAATCATAACTGGTGCCGATCAAACAGACAAATATCTTCCATTACTAAAGGGAAAAAGGATCGCAATTATGGCGAACCCAACATCCATTATTGGTCAAAAACATTTGGTAGATAGTTTACAAAATTTGGGAGTCAACATCGTGAAAGTCTTTGGCCCCGAACATGGATTTCGAGGTAATGCAAGTGCTGGCACACATGTAAAAGATGAAATTGATCAAACCACCAAGATTCCCATTATCTCTCTTTATGGAGCTAAAAACAAACCCAGTAAAGCAGATCTGGCTGATGTTGATATTTTGCTTTACGACCTTCAAGACGTGGGCGTGCGTTTTTATACCAATATCAATGCGCTGGTAAGATTGATGGAGTCATGCGTGGAAAGTGGAAAGGGAATGATTATTTTGGACAGACCAAATCCCAACGCCTACTTAATTGATGGTCCTATTTTAGATATGAAATATCAATCAGGCATTGGTAGATTTCCTTTGCCCATGTCACATGGACTTACTGTTGGGGAGTTTGCCCAAATGGCCAATGGACAAGGTTGGTTGGCTGGTGGTGCAAAATGTAAAATCACCATCATTCCTGTCGCCAATTATAACCATGAAATGGAGTATGAATTGCCCGTTGCACCCTCACCAAATCTCAATACACCTCAATCTATTTTATTATACCCTTCTACTTGTATGTTTGAAGGCACTTATCTGAATCATGGAAGGGGGACCTATTTTCCGTTTACCGTTTTGGGGAGTCCCGAATTAAAAGGAAAATATACATTTAGTTTTACTCCCACTTCTATCAAGGGAATGGCAGAAACGCCACTTTTTATGAATCAAATTTGTTATGGATTGGATTTGCGTAATTATGACATAACACAATTGCGCAAAAGCAAAAAAATCAATATCCAATGGATCATGGAGTTATATAAAGCCCACCCAAATAAGGAAAAGTTTTTCGACTCTAGTCTAAGCAAGGAAATGGGCACCATAGAAAGGCTGATCGGATCTGGTCTTTTCCGTCAACAAATCATTGATGGCACGTCAGAAGCGGAGATCAGAAAAAGCTGGGAGCCAGGATTGAGTGAATATAAAAAAATGAGGCTTCAATATTTGTTGTATCCATAATCAGATAATTGCAGTACCCGACTTAAGATATTTTAGACTTGGTTTAGACAGTTATAAGTTTAATATTTGCTTAAATAGCCGGTTGGTTTGTAATATTTTGCTGCTTAAAACAGTTTTACAGCCAAGAACTTTTATCAATTATACAATATGTCAAGAATTTCATTGTTCCTCTTTATGCTTCTGTCAGGAGCTATCTCAGCACAAAACTTCGGAAAAGAGGATTTATTTTTTTATGCAGATGCAATGGTCAATGCCTCCGATGCAGCCAATAGAGAGCGAGCTGGAGTTGCTTTTTCTGAAAAGTTTGAAACATGGATCAATCAATCAGGTTCTTTTACACAGTCATTGGATGATATCAAATGGATTTCTGTAAAAGCTCCTGCCGACAAAAGTTTCCGATTGATAACCTGGCAAGTCAAGGGTAAAATGGATAAGTTTGATCACAGAGGCTTGATCCAAAAAAAGGATGGTACAATTATCAAACTAGCGGACCAAATGCCAAAAGATATGGATGCGCAATATGAGGTTGCAGAAGCTGACAATTGGTATGGTGCTGTATACTATGGTATAGAGAAAGTTGATGATTATTATTTGTTGTTTGGGTTTAATGGTGGCAATGGCAAAGAGTACACCAAGTTGGTAGATGTTTTATGGTTTGATAACCAAGGACATCCCAAGTTTGGAAAGGAAATTTTCCGTTTTGACACCAACAACCCGAGGCCTGACATGAAGTCTCGGATTTTGGTTGGCTACACACCTACTGCAAATGTAAGTTGTAGATACGATGAAGAAAGTAAAATGATCATGCACGACTACACAGTGGATAGATTGTTGGGTCTCCAAGGCAATGAATCAGGTAAAATTCCGGATGGCACCTACGTCGCATATAAATATGAAAACTCCATTTGGCAAAGGATTGACAAGTTGGAAAATACTCAAGTAGATTTGAAGTCACCGGATTATAATACCAAAAGAGACAATTCAAAATCTGACATTTTGGGTCGGCCTGCAAGGTCTAAAAATTAAAAACTGGATCTAGACAATTCCATGCTTGCGCATGGAGCAATGTTTCTACATGATGTAAGATCGCAATGGGCAATAAATCCAATCACTTCCGAAAGTTATTAACAAACTTCAGACTACAGGTCAAAGGGCGTCAACATATGATTTGAGACCTCAGATCCCACCAGAGCTGATTGCTGAAAGCTGACCACTGAAAGCTCATTTCACACGCATATCGCAACTCGTGACTCGATGCTAAATGCTCGCTATGCAAAACACAGACTGATGGAAAATATATATAAATATTCCTTATATTTGCACGTTAAAGTAAGGCAACAATGAGTTTGGATAATCCAATAGAAGAAAGTGGAGAGGACCATTTGGTCACGTTGACAGGAATGTACAAAGAGTATTTCCTGGATTATGCGTCTTATGTTATCCTTGAGAGAGCAGTTCCGCATTTAGATGATGGATTTAAGCCCGTGCAAAGGCGAATTTTACATGCACTCAACCAAATGGATGATGGTAGATTTCACAAAGTTGCCAACGTCATTGGTCAAACCATGCAATATCACCCGCATGGTGACGCAGCCATTGGTGATGCTTTGGTCAATCTGGGGCAAAAAGACTTGTTGATTGATTGTCAAGGAAACTGGGGGGATGTGCGCACTGGGGATAGCTCGGCAGCTCCGAGATATATAGAAGCCAGGTTGACAAAATTTGCACTGGATGTAGTTTTCAACCCTCAAACTACTGACTGGCAAGTTACTTATGATGGCCGGAAAAAGGAACCCATAACATTGCCTGTAAAATTTCCAATGGTGCTTGCTCAAGGTGTGGAAGGTATTGCAGTTGGACTTTCGACCAAAATCATGCCCCACAACTTTATTGAATTGATCAAAGAATCAATCAAAGTGTTGAAGGGTAAAAAACCTGTGCTTTATCCCGATTTCATGACTGCTGGTTATGTAGATATTACCGAGTACAACGATGGTCGCAGAGGAGGCAGGATCAAATCCAGAGGAAAGATCAAAATTATAGATAAAACTTTCCTTGCCATCACTGAGCTTCCATATGGGGTGACTACCACCAGTCTTATTGAAAGCATCATCAAGGCTTCTGAAAAGGGGCAGATCAAAATCAAAAAGGTTTTAGATAATACCGCCAAAGATGTCGAGGTTTTAATTGAATTAATGCCCGGAGTTTCTCCAGATCTTACAGTTGATGCCCTCTACGCCTTTACTGATTGTGAAATTTCTATTTCGCCCAATGCTTGCGTCATTATTGACAACAAACCTAGGTTTTTGGGCGTGACGGATTTGCTCATCATGAGTACTGAAAGGACCAAAGACCTCCTTGGCCAAGAGCTGGAAATCAAGAAAAATGAACTCGAAGAAAAGTGGCACCTTGCTAGCTTGGAGAAAATTTTCATCGAGAATAGAATCTACCACGATATTGAAGAATGTGAAACTTGGGAAGACGTCATCATCACGATTGATAAAGGCCTCAAAAAATTTGTAGCTACTCCTTCTGATCCGTTGAAGTCGGGCGATAAACGCATCATGCTCATGCGTGATATCACAGAGGAAGACATCATCAAACTCACGGAAATAAAGATCAAAAGAATTTCCAAATACAATTCTTTCAAAGCCGATGAATACATCAGCAATTTGGAATTGGATCTCCAACAAGTCAAACACGATATAGAACATCTCACAGAATTTGCAATTGCCTATTTCGAACGTTTATTGGAGAAATATGGAAAGGGTAGGGAGCGCAAAACGGAAATTATTTCCATGGAGTCTATCCAAGTGCAACAGGTGGTTGCCAATAATGCCAAGTTATATGTAAACAAGGCAGATGGATTCATCGGAATGGGCATGAAAAAGGATGAATTTGTTACCGATTGTTCCGATATTGACGACATCATCGCCTTTACCAAAGATGGAAAATTCAAAGTAGTGCGCATTGCGGATAAGGTATTCATCGGAAAGGACATCATCCATGTAGAAGTTTGGCGCAAAACAGATGATAGAACTACGTACAATTTGATGTATATTGATGGTGGTTCAGGTACAACCTATGCAAAAAGATTCAATGTTACCTCCATTACAAGAGATAAGGAATATGATTTGACTCAAGGAAACAAAGGTTCTAAAGTTTTATATTTTACGTCCAATCCTAATGGAGAATCAGAAAAAGTCAATGTACAATTATCTCCCGGCTGCACTGCTAAAAAGAAAGTTTTTGACTTTGATTTCGCGGATCTGGCTATCAAGGGCAGAAGTGCAAATGGAAATACGGTCACTAAATATCCTGTAAGAAAAGTTACGCAGTTGGAGGTTGGGAAATCTTCCTTGGGCGCCATTAAGGTATGGATTGATGAAGTTTCAGGTAGAGTCAATACTGATGCAGAGGTCGATTACTGGGTGGTTTTGATACTGGTGAACTTTTACTGGTTGTCTTTAATGATGGTACATATGAGTACAACGCACTGGACCTTTCCAAAAAATATGAAATGAGTAATATTGCACTCATCACTAAATACACTCCTGAAACACCTATATCTGTCATTTATTTTGAAGGCGAAAAAGGGTGGACAATGGTGAAAAAGTTCATAATTGAGACTTCACCATCCGATTCCAAACATCGTTTCATTTCTGAAGCAATCACTTCAAAACTATACCACATATCTGTTGGGGAAGGTGTTGGTGTGGTGGCGAATTATAAGATTGGCAAAGACAAACTGGCAAAGGAATTAAACCTGGACGAATTCATAAGTGTGAAAGGATGGAAGGCTATGGGCAACAAATTGGTGGAAGGTAAATTGATCAATGTAGATGTTGTGCGCACGCCGGAAGTTGCAGAGGAGGCAGTTGAAGAGTCACCAATCGTAGACGCAACAGATTTTGATGACAAACCATTGGCAGAGGGCAAAGCAAAAAATGTGGTACAGACCAATTTATTTGGCGAAGAGGAAGATTCCAAGGATGATAAAAAAGACGGAGGCAAATATAAATCTGGCGATACCATCGAATTTGATGTATAACATGGACGATAAGCTTTCGCCAGCGGGTCTGGAAAAAAATTACCTCTTCAAATCTGAAAGGCTGGGATTCCGAAACTGGTCTGTCGACGATATCGCTGATTTTGCAGGTATAAACGCAGATCAGGATGTAATGGAGCATTTTCCAAGTACCTTGAATTTACAACAAACTGCAGAATTGATTGGTCGACTTCAGGATCAGTATGCAACAAACGGCTACACCTATTATGCAACTGAAATTCTGGAAACAGGTGAGCTCATTGGATTTATTGGTTTAGCGCATCATGACTATGAATCCGAATTCAATCCTGCAACAGATATTGGATGGCGACTGAAAAAATCAGCTTGGGGTCAGGGGTATGCGACAGAGGGTGCAAAAAGGTGTTTGGAATATGCTTTTGATGAATTGAAATTGAAAAAAGTAATTGCCATTTGTACCATACAAAACAAGAAATCAGAGGCAGTCATGATCAAAATAGGAATGACCAAAAAAGGTGAATTTGAACATCCAAAACTCAAAGAATTTCCAGAATATGCTCGTTGTATGTGGTATGAAATAGAGCCCAAGGCAAAAACCAGATTAACTCAGTAGGCGATCAACCAACATAGAAATGATCCTTCTTTTGTACATGCTTTCATCATTCTGATAAATCAACATTTCCTCGGGAGTCATAAGTGCAACCACCATGCCTACCATGGTGTTTCGTATGACGGCATCTTTACTCAACTTTTGTACAACAAAATTTCGTCTGTCGTTTGGTTCTTCTTTGGCGAAGTTGGGTTTATTTGCCAATGCAGCATTCAGAAAATAAACTTGTAAAACATCATTTTGGAACTTGAGAATGGGCCTCAACACGGTATTTTGAAATTTTTCTTCATCCGTAGATACTGTAATGTCAAGGCCTAAGTTTGGCCTCAAATCCATCAAAATTTGTGTTCTGTCCATATATTTTTATAATCTAACCAAAGTGACTCCTTCTCCACCATAATCTGGTTCAGGATGCCAAAACTCTTTCACATCTTTGTAGTCTCTGAGTTTTTTGTGCACATTTTTTTTCAAAACGCCATTTCCAACGCCATGGATGATGCGCAATTCAAAAGCATTATTCATGATGGCCCTGTCAATAAATTCTTCCAAAAACCACATGGCATCCTCGGTTCGGTAGCCCCTAATGTCAAGTTTTGTTTCAACAATCCCACCTATTCCCGAAACATTAGAAACATCAACAGTTTTCTTTTTGTTGATGACGATAGGTTCATTGGCGTGTACCAACTCCTTGAGATTTGAACGCAACGTCAAGATACCCATTTGAATTTCAGCTTGGTCTTTATCAATGGCCATAATCTGACCAATGGAGCTTCCTTCCTGTATTTTTACATAATCACCAATTGCAAAAGGCTTTTGTTTTTTAGTAACAACTTGATATACATCCTCTTTTAACTGGTTGATTTGGTCTTTTACCTCCACAAATTTGGTCTTTTGGGCTTTGACCATTTCCTCGACTTTTTCGACCTCCTTCTCTTGTTTCATCGCTTTGATGAGTTTCTGAGCTTCCTTATTAGCCTCAGCCAAGGAATATAAACTGGCTTCTTTCTGCTCTATTTTGAATTTCTTCTTTTTAAACTCCATGTCGGATTGGAGCAACTCATAATTTTTCATGAGTTTATCGAGTCGGTCTTCTTTCTCAAGCAATTTGGTCATTTTATCCTCATACTCCTTTCTTTCAGTTTGAAGTTCGACCAAAAGCTCTTCTACCGCTTTTTCATTTTTGCCAGTTTTGTGTCTCGCATATTTGAGAACCTCTTCCGGAATTCCTGTTTTGGTAGCAATTTCAAAAGCAAATGAACTACCAGGTTTGCCTACAATCAATTTATAAGTCGGACTCAATTCATTTCTGTCAAACTCCATGGAAGCATTGACGATGCCTTTGGTTTTAAAGGCAAAAAACTTAAGATTGGAATAGTGAGTAGTTATGACTGCTGTTGTTTTGCGACGATTGAGCTCATTCAAAATGGCTTCTGCAATGGCACCACCGATTTTTGGATCTGTACCTGAGCCAAATTCATCAATCAATACCATGGTTTTTGCATCGGAAGCCTCCAAAACATTTTTCATATTCAGCAAATGAGAACTGTAAGTACTCAAATCATCCTCCACCGACTGTTGGTCACCAATATCTACAAATATTTTGTGGTAAATTCCAAATTGCGAATTTTCGTCAACAGGCACTGGAATTCCAGCTTGCAACATGAGTTGTAATAAACCACAAGACTTCATGGCTACGGATTTTCCCCCTGCATTAGGTCCACTTAAAACCATGATCGTGTTGTTGCCAAATAGCTGCAAAGTAAATGGCACTACATTTTTTCTATTGCCATCATTTTTCAAAAGTAAAATAGGGTTGTACCCATCTATGATGTTGAAGTTACTTTTTGCGCTCACTTGTGGAATTCTACCATCGATGTGTTTGGAGAATTGCGCCTTAGCCCTTATCGTATCTACTTTGATCAGTTTTTGCAATACATCAAAAATGTCATCGGCAAAAGGTCTTAAGAAGGCACAAAGCTCCCTCACAATTCTGTAGATCTCAGCCCTTCTTTCAGAATACAAGCTGTGTATGTCATTGTTGATTGCAATAGTTTGTTCAGGCTCGATGAATACCGTTTTTCCAGTCGAAGATTCATCGTGGATGATGCCAGGAACTTTGCGTTTATGTTCCGCAGCCACCACAAAAACCATTCTACCATTTCTGATTGATTCAAGATTTTCAACCAAAAAACCTTTTTCCTTAAAAGCCATCAACTCCTGTCTAAAAACTTTGGCGGCTTCTCTTTCCTTATTTCCAATAGCCTTGGAAATCTTGAGTAGCTCATCAGAGGCGTTGGGCCTTACTTCACCTTCTTCGTCAAAAACTCGCTCAATTTCTTTGTTGAGTCTGGCTTCTATGATGATGGAAAGACCAATTTCAGTGAGCTTTGGATATAATTTGTGCTTGGTATAATCCTGGAAAAAGTGATTGAATCTGCTGCCAACAGAAAGGATTTGGTGTATTTTCTGAATGTCTTCTACCTCCAAAACATAACCTTCTTTTTTTAAAAGGGGCAGACAGTCTGACACATCTTCATATCCGGCCAAAGGGCATTTTATCACCAACAACCATGGCTTGTAGCCATTCTCCTGTTTGATCCAAAAGCAACTTTACAGCAGGCAGCTCGGTGTGTATCTCAATATGGTCAAAGTGCTTTTTGCCAAGATCGCCCAAGCAATACTCTTTAATGGCTTTCAGTACTTTGTTAAATTCTATCTTTTCAAATATATCTTTAGGATATAAAATCATGTTGTTCTATTAATGAAGATGCAAATATAATGATCTTATAAACGAATGGAGATTGTTTTAAGTTTATGTTCAATGGGATTTCAATGTCCTTCGGACGCAATACCTGCGGCGCAATGTACCTACACAGTGTAGGTACGGAATAGACAATAGGCATTCAATAGGCATTCAATGGGAGTTCAATGGTTTTCAATTGGAGTTCAATAGGATTTCAATCTCAGAATAAATATCAGCGAAAATCCGCGAGATCTGCGGGACACTGCCTGTTTTTCAATTCCCTGCGGGGTAAAGTACCTACACAGTGCAGGGACACAAAGCTTGCAGTGCAATGTGCCTACACAGTGCAGGTACGCAATGACTCGTAGCTCGTAGCTCGTGGCTCGATGCCAAATTTCCGCTACACAGTTCACGACAAATTCTAGTAACTCAAAAAAAACTGACAGCTGAAAACTGATAGCTGATGGCTGAGAATTCAATCTCAAAGGTTGACTTCGACAAGAAAACTCACAAATCAACACGCAACTCAGCATATTTACCGATATTTGCGGCAAAATTTGGCCAAAACCAAACATGGACGATAAATGAAAGCAAGAACGCTTAAAAAAGATAAGGTAAACGTCATCACCCTCGGATGTTCAAAAAATCTGGTGGATTCAGAAAATCTCATCACGCAGCTCAAGGCAAACGATTTTGATGTGACACACGAAAGTGAAAACCAAAATGCCAATGTCATTGTGGTCAATACATGTGGGTTTATTGATTTGGCCAAACAAGAATCTATAGATACTATTCTCCAATACGCGCACGAAAAAAGAGAAGGTAATATTGACAAATTATACGTTACAGGATGTTTGTCTCAAAGATACAAAGACGATTTGGAGACAGAAATACCAGAAGTTGATGCATTTTTTGGGACAATGGAGTTACCAGGTTTATTGGCCAAATTTGATATTGACTATAAACATGAACTCATTGGTGAACGAATCACTACCACACCTCAACATTTTGCTTACCTCAAAATTTCTGAAGGTTGTAACCGCACTTGTTCTTTTTGTGCCATTCCTTTGATGCGCGGTGGACATATCAGCAGATCCATCGAAGATCTGGTGAAAGAAGCTGCCAATCTTTCCAGAATGGGCGTGAAAGAACTGATCCTCATTGCACAAGAGCTGACCTATTACGGGCTTGATTTGTACAAAGAAAGGAAACTTGGCCAATTGTTGGAAGCCTTGTCTGAAGTGGATGGTATTGAATGGATCAGATTACACTATGCTTATCCAAGTAAATTTCCACTGGATGTTTTTGATTATATGGCCAAGTTGCCAAAGGTGTGTAAATATTTAGACATCCCATTGCAACACGCTTCTGACTCAGTTTTGGCTAGAATGAAGCGGCAGACAACCATGGCCGAACAAAGAGATTTGATCAAATATGCACGCGAAAAGGTTCCCAACATTGCAATCAGGACTACATTTTTGGTGGGATTTCCAGGAGAATCAAAAAGTGAGTTCAAAGAGTTGTGCGATTTTGTCGAGGAGATGAAATTCGAGCGGGTAGGGGTCTTCCAATATTCTCACGAAGAAGGAACTTCAGCATATGAAGTTGCTGATGATGTAACACCTAAAACCAAAAAAGCTCGCGCTGCAAAGTTGATGGAAATCCAACAAGAGATTTCTTTTGAAAAAAACCTGGAGAAAGTTGGACAAACTTATAAGGTTTTGATTGACCGCAAAGAAGGAGAATATTTTGTGGGAAGGACAGAATATGACAGTCCAGAGGTGGACAATGAAGTACTTATTCATGCAAAAAAGCATTTTGTCAGAATTGGTGATTTTGTAGCTGTCAAGGTGGAGAAGGCAGATGATTTCGATTTATATGGTGTTCCAGTGGAAGTAGGCTAAAGGCAACTACATTGAAATGCCTATTCCATAGATTTGCTCGATTTCCTTTTATTTTTTAATTTTTTGAAATAGTGGAATCAGATTGCATTGAGTAGTGTATTTTGATTCTTAAAATCATTCAAATCAGCAATATGAAATATATGACCATTGTTTTTTTTACGTTGAGCATCATCTCAGGTAGTTTTGCTCAGCAGTCAAAATCTGAAGAAGTTTTTGAAATGCGGGTATATTTTGCAGCTCCAGGAAAGCTAAACTCTTTGATCAAAAGATTCCAAGATCATACCACGGCACTTTTTGAGAAACAAGGAATAGTCAATGTAGGGTATTGGGTTCCGATAAACAATACAGAAAACAAACTTATTTACATTTTAAAATATCCCAATTTACAAGCCAAAACTGATATGTGGAAGGCGTTTTTGGCCGATCCAGAATGGAATGCTGTCAGAGCAGCCTCTGAAGCCAACGGAAAATTGATAGATAAAATTGAATCTACAACGCTGACTGCTGCTTCATTTTTTCCTTATATTGGTGAAACAGAAAAAAACAGAGGGGTATTTGAATTAAGAATTTATGATCCTGAAGTTGGTAAACTCGGAGATTTATGCAAACGTTTTGAAGACCACACGGTTGCTCTTTTCAATAAACATGGCATGGAAAACGTCGCATATTGGATTGCTAAAGATGCAGATGGCAAGGATGCAAAACTCATTTATATCTTAGGACATAAAAGCGAAGAAGCTGGCAAAGCATCTTTCGATACCTTTAGAACAGATGAGGCATGGATCAAAGCCAGGACAGCATCTGAAGCGAATGGAAGACTTGCCACCAGTGTAAGCAGTACATATATGAAGGCACTTCCGTTTTCAAAAACCAATTAACTAATTTGGAGTTTTAGGAAAAACTAGTCCACTGCTCGTTTTTCGTGAATAGTTATAAGTTTTTGAGCGAAAGCTTGAATCCTACTCTTGTATAGATTACCTTTGTTTAAAATTAGTCTAAATAAGATTAGAGACATGATTCAAACTTATAACCAAGAGTTCTCATCTCCTTTTGCTATTAATGGTTCATTTCCAAGTATAAAAAAGCAAGCTGTATTTATTAGCACAAGTTATTTTCCACTTACTGTTTTGAATGCTTATGTTGAAATGGAGAATAATCAGCTATCTTATTCACTCAAGAAAAAGTGCTGTAAAAAGTACAAAACGGACAAAAGATGCAGCAGTTGTCCAAAAAAGAAATAATTAGATATTCCTTTATTACTTGCCCTCTGCTGTTGTTACATTGACCATCAAAATGTCCTTGTCAAATAAATAAAGGCCGCTTTTATCTTCACCAATCAATTCCAGTTTGTCGTTTAGTGTTCTGGCAAGTGACTCTTCTTCAATTTGTTCTGAAACATACCATTGCATGAAATTGTAAGTAGCGTAATCTTTTTCAGCCAAGGATATATCAACCACTTTGTTGATACTTTCACTTACATATTCTTCATGTTTGAGGAGTTCCTTAAATGCATGTTTGATACTAGGAAAAGTCGGTTGTGGCTGTTCTAGCGCTGGAATCATTGCAAAACCACCGCGCTCATTGATAAATTTGATCAACTTGAGCATATGCATTCTTTCTTCGTCGCTGTGACGGTAGAAGAATGAGGTGATATTGTCAATACCTGGTTGAATTTCAGCCCAAGAAGCCATAGCCAAATACACTTGTGAAGACTGTGCTTCTATTTTTACTTGCTCGTTCAGAGCATCTTGAATTACCTTTTTTAACATATCTAAACCTTAAATTTTTGCTTAAAATTTGAATTCAATATATGAATTTTTCAATTTTAAAATTCAAATAAATATTCAGATTTTTCTTTTTCCTTCTGCTTTTTGGAAGATTTTTTAGGTTCAATTTTACCTGGCATTACAGATCTGGCTTTATTGCCTGGCTTTAAGTAAATGATGTCTCCATCACTAACTTGATCGTTTCGTTTCATTTTATTGATGGATCTCAAGGTAGCAGCCCTCATTCCATAAGTTTGTGAAATGTCTTCAATGGTTTCACCACTTTTTACCAAGTGTGCTTCCTCTTCCCCTTCATAATCTCTGTGCTTTTTTTCCAAATAAATGATGGAATTCATAGGTACCGTTTCTTGTGGAATGGTGATGGTTTCATTGATGGCAAGCAAATTTCTCACTGGAATATTGACACTCTTAGCAATGTCTATCAAGTTATCTTTTCCATTTGCATAGACGAAAGCGAGATCATATTTTTTCAATATTTTATTATAAACCAGTGCTTTATCTGCTTTATTTGACTGCTTTGCCACTTCATTTTTGCTCAAAATCTGACTATTCTCTCTAGCTGCTATAGATAATTCCTGATCAAAAGCCGACAAGTTGAATTTTTCAATTGCTTGAATCAATTTTTTGGGATAGTTTGGATCTGTAGCATAACCAGCTGTTTTCAAACCATAAGCCCACGAAGTATAATCTGTTGAAGAATAATTGAATAGAAAACCATATCTACCTTTTTTATTTGGGTCTGTAAGGAAATCTGTATGGCTTACATAAGATTCACTTGCATCTTTATATACTCTGAAACAACTTTCAATATTTTTTCCATCTGTATCAAAATCGTCGTCAACTTTAAAATAGGTTGGCCCTTGCCAATTACCACCGCATTTTATTCCAAAGTGGTTATTGGCTTCTTTTGCAAGATTACTTTCACCCCAGCTAGATTCGAGCATACCTTGAGCCAATTTGATGCTGGCAGGAATACCGGATTTTTTCATTTCTAAAACAGCTATTTCCTTGTATTTCTCTATGTAAGAGTAAGCTTTTTCGCTTGAAGCGTAACTCACATTCAAAATGGAAACAGTCAACAAGAAAAGTATAGTCATTTTGATGTTCATGTAAAATCGATTTAGTTTAAAACGGAAAAATTGCTTTTGAAGTACAATCTGATATATTATACATTTCTTTAATATATCAAATACTGTGCCGCTTTGCCACATGTTACCTTATTATCACCTTTTTTGCTGAATTGCTAAATTGCGAAATTGCGGAATTGCGAAATTGCTTAATTGCTACTAACAATCAATAAACGCATAAACAAATAAACATATAAACAAAAAACACAGGCAGCTCGTGGCTCGATGCTCGCAGCAAAAAACTGATCACTGATCACTGAAAACTGACAGCTCAAAACCCACAGTTCATTGCCCGATATATTTTTCTTCCAAATCATTATCTTTTCTAGTGACCACGATTTATATTGTGCGTCTAATTATTTTTGTAATAAATTAAAGTAAAAAAATGAATACGTTATTTGAATTATTAAAGGCTGAGGGTGGTGATGTTTTAGTGGATCAATTGAGCAAACAACTAGGCGCAGAGCCAGAGCAAACAGAAACTGCTGTGCAATCAGCATTTTCAGCAATGCTTTCTGGTTTGTCAAAAAATATAGTTTCAGGAGAAGGAGCAAGCTCTTTTCTGGGTGCTTTGGATCGTGATCACGACGGAAGTGTACTCAATGATTTGATGGGTTACCTAGGTGGAAATATGACACAGGCTCAAGTAGCGCCAAGTGCATTGAACGGTGCTGGTATTTTAGGTCACATCTTAGGTGGTAATCAAAATTCTGTGGTTGACGCTATTGCTAAAATAAGCGGTTTGGATCAGTCAAAAACTGGTAAATTGTTGGTGACTCTAGCTCCAGTGGTCATGGGGTTATTGGGTAAAATGAAAAAGACAAATAACGTAAGTGACAATACTTTACTAGACCTAGTATTTAAAAGTGGTCAACCTCAAGAAGAAAAACCTCACGGTGGTTTGATGGGTGTTTTTGGAGGTTTACTAGACAGAGATGGTGATGGTAGCTACATGGATGACATTCTTTCTATGGGAACAAAATCACTATTAGGTGGCTTGTTTAAATAACGCAAAAGTGACTATGGTTTAGTAAGATTGACCAGGTTATGAATAAAAAAAAGCGGCTGAGTTCCAAGGAATTCAGCCGCTTTTTTATTTATGGAAGAGTTGATTACCAACCCATTATATAAGCAAAAATCAAAGGTGCAACAATGGTAGCATCACTTTCAACAATAAACTTTGGAGTATGAATATCCAATTTACCCCAAGTGATTTTTTCATTAGGCACCGCTCCTGAATACGAACCATAACTGGTTGTACTATCAGAAATCTGACAGAAATAACTCCAGAAAGGAATGTCATGCATTTCTATATCTTGATAAAGCATCGGCACCACACATATTGGGAAATCCCCTGCGATACCGCCACCTATCTGAAAGAATCCAACACCTTTTCCTTCGCTATTGGCAATGTACCAGTCAGCCAGCCACATCATGTACTCAATACCACTTTTCATGGTTGATGCTTTCAGTTGCTTTTTGATGCAGTAAGAAGCAAAGATGTTGCCCATGGTACTGTCTTCCCATCCTGGAACAATGATTGGAATATTTTTTTGAGCAGCTGCCAACATCCAACTATTTTTTGGATCAATTTCATAGTATTGCTCAAGCACACCACTCAACAACATTTGATACATGAATTCATGCGGGAAATATCGTTCACCTTTGCTTTCAGCACCGCTCCAAATGTCCCACAAGTGTTTTTGTAATCTTCTGAAAGCTTCTTCTTCAGGAATACAAGTATCAGTCACTCTATTGTAGTGATTTTCCAACAAGTCCCACTCATCTTGAGGACTTAAGTCCCGGTAATTTGGCACTCTTTTGTAATGGCTATGAGCCACCAAATTCATGATATCTTCTTCTAAATTCGCTCCAGTGCAAGAGATGATTTGGACTTTGTCTTGACGAATCATTTCTGCCAAAGACTTACCCAATTCTGCAGTACTCATAGCACCAGCAAGCGTGATCATCATTTTACCACCTGCGTCCATGTGTGCAATATAACCCTCAGCTGCGTCTACGAGAGCAGCTGCATTAAAATGTTTATAGTGCTCTTTTATAAAATCTTTAATCATAGTTTTTAATATTTAATATATACGCTATTCATAACCAAGTATATGGAGCATTTCATGAACAGTTTGCTCTTCACGATAAACCCGATCTACGTAGTTTCCTTTATCATCCATATCAATGATGATGTGTTTGGGTGATGGTATCAAACAATGTTTGATACCTCCATAACCACTGATTGCTTCTTGATAGGCTCCGGTATGGAAAAATCCTAAATAAAGTGGTTCCTTATCTTCTTCAGGATAACTGGGCAGAAAAATCTGTTGGTTCATATCCTCAGAGTTGTAATAATCTGAGTGATCACAACTGATGCCTCCAATATTTGCTTGTATATACTCATTGTTCCATTTATTGACTGGAAGCAATATGAAACGTTCGAAAATTGACCATGCATCAGGAATGGTATTCATCAAACTATTGTCAATGAGGTACCATTTTTCTGCATCGTTTTGTTGTTTTTGTTCCAACACGCTGAAAATGATGGCACCACTTTCACCCACAGTATACTTTCCAAACTCAGTAAAGATATTTGGTTCTTCTATGCCTTCATCCTCACAAACTGACTTGATGGTATTGACCAATTCGTTGATCATGTACTTGTAGTCGTATTCAAAACCTAAGTTGTTTCTGATGGGAAGTCCACCTCCTAAGTTTATTGAATCAAGCGTAGGACATATTTTTTTGAGATCGGCAAATATTTTCAAAGCCTTTCTGAATTCACCCCAGTAGTATAAAGTGTCCTTGATTCCAGAATCTACAAAGAAATGCAACATTTTGAGGTTGACTCTTTTCTTACGACCCAAACTTTTCTTATAGTATTCAATGATTTCAGAACTTCTGATGCCCAATCTTGAAGTGTAATAGGCAGATTGTGGTTCTTCGTTGATGGCCATTCTGATTCCAACAGTAATTTCCTTATCTGTCTTTTTGAGTAAACGGTCAACTTCCAATTTGCTATCCAAAACAGGAATGACGTGTTCAAAACCATCATTCATCAGACCTACAATTTTAGTGATGTAGTCATCTGTTTTATGTCCATTATGAATCAGGTAGGTTTTTTTACCAATCCTTCCTTTTTCATGAAGTTTGTGGATCAAATCAATGTCAAAACTGGAAGATGTTTCCAAGTGTACATTGTGATTTAATGCCTCGTTGATCACATGTGAAAAGTGACAACATTTTGTACAGTAACAGTAGTAATACTCTCCGCGATAATTATTGGCCTTCATCGCTCTGTGAAAGAGGTTTTTGGCTTTTTTTATCTGATCACCAATCCTTGGTAAATAGGTCAACCTAAAAGGCGTTCCATATTTATCGATTAGATATTTAAGTGATACGTTGTGAAAAGTAAGGTAACCATTTCTGATGTCAAACCCTTCTTGTGGAAAGAAGTAAGTTTGGTTGATAAGCTGAAAATAAGTATTCTTCATTTACCGCAGGTATAGCATTTTTGAAAGTTCAATTAAAATGGTGTGCAAAGTAAAATAAAAAAACCATCTATAGGTCATGAATGGTATAAGATTTAACGTTTTGTTGTTCTAGTGGCAGTGTGACATTTTATTTTATTTGGCTATGGCGCACTTTTTATGGTAAAAATTCTTTCCCCATGCCTTAGGAACTTTAAATAAATCAGGAAATGCTATTGAAACTTTCCTTATAATACTGGGCCTATTGTACTTTGAAGTCTACGGTTACAGTGCCACATTGACTTTCTGCTTCCCCTGGTGTGAAAACATACCTCAAAGCACCCTTTCTGGCGATTTCTACCAATTCTTGATCTGTTGTTGTAGATCCTCGTTGGGTAAACTTTGCATCTGTAACCTTTCCGTTTTTATCAACACAAATGGATATCACTACTTTGCCAGTTTTTTGAGATGAGTCCTGAAATTTTGGTTCAGTAACCAGACCACGATTGCTCAAACCACCTCCAATTCTACCGCTACCTTTAGCGAGACCATCCAATACCTTGGAGTTGGGATCTCCCTTTGGATCACCTTTAGATCCTGTTTTGCCAGTGTCACCTTGGCCTTTGCCAAAAAGACCACCAAATTGTTTTTTCTTAGCCTCGGCTTCTGCCTTTTGTTTAGCTTCGGCATCTGCTTTTTTCTTGGCTTCTTCGTTAGCCTTAGCCTCAGCTTCCTGCCTTCTCTTATCTGCAAGCTTTTTCTGCTCGTCTACTTTGGTATCCTTTTTATCGGCAGAAGAAACTACGTCACTTGTTTCGTCAACAGTTTTGGCCTCTTTTACTTTGACTGGTTCATTTTTTATAGTTGTTGTGCGGTCAGCTTTATCTGGAGATTTACTCTGTTCGCTGGTTTCGTTATTTTCTTTTTGATTGCTGGTTGGTTCTACTTTTTCTTCCAGCTGAGATTCTGGATTATCGTCACCCTCACCTTCGTCTGGTAAACCAAGGGCAATCAAAATTCCACCATCGTTTTTGGGAGGAAATTCATAATTGAAAAAGGGCAGTAAACACAGCAGCAAAGCAAGGACATGTAAAATGGCACTGGCCACCATACCCTTATTTTTATTACCTTCTACATTATATGGAGAAACATCCATATCCATCCTTTTTACTTTAGTTATATGAACTGAAATTTGTTATACTTCTAATTTTACTTTCAAAAAATATTATCTAGGATCATTTAAAGCAGCTTTTATCTCAAATCTGTAGGCAATATCCATCACTGCCACCACATCTTCATTACTAGCTTTCGCATCAGGAGTGATAGACATTACGGCATCTTTTCCTTTTGCAGTTTTAAATTTAACCAGCTGTTCTTCCAAGGTGACGATATCGATATTTTTACCATTAAGTGTGAAAGTACCATCACTGCTTATATTGACAACTGCTGGTTTGTTTTTAGTGTCAACAGGAGTAGAAGACTTTTTGCCCGGAAGTTGTAAATTCAATGCATTTGGAACAATCGCCGAAGAAGTCAGCATGAAGAAAATCAACAACAAAAAGATGATGTCCGTCAATGAAGACATGTTGAATGCAGCACTTACCTTACTTTTTTTCTTAATCCCCATGTTATTTATCTTTTGGTTGTGTTGCAAGAATAGCCTTGATCTTGAGACCTGCAGCTATTTTCATTACTTCATGTAATCTGTCATAAGTCACACCAGACTCAGAGATGATGGATAAAACCGCGTTTTCTTTATTCTCTGAATACCTTAAGTTTGTCGCTACTACTTTTTCTAATTCTTCAATGGTGGTTGGTTTACCGTTAAAACTGATCGACTCATCCTTCTTGAGCATGACAGCAAGGTCACTCGGGGCGACTGTTTTACTATCTGATTGAGGAAGAGGTACATTAATTTGTACAATCGACGAGGTCAACATGAAAAAGATGAGCAAAAGGAAAATGATGTCCGTCAAAGAAGACATATTGAATTCAGCAGTAATTTTATTTCTTCCTCCTAGTCCCATTATCCTGGTTCTTGTAAAAGGTCCATAAATTCAAGCGTAGATCTTTCCATTTGGTAAACAACCTTTTCTACCTTGGCAACCAATAGGTTATAACCCACAAAAGAAAAGATACCTATGATGAGTCCAAGAGCGGTGGTGATCAAAGCTTGATAGATACCACCTGCCAACACATCGGGAGTCACATTTTGTTCACTGGCCATTTTATAGAAAGCGAGAATCATACCCGTCACCGTTCCCAAGAAGCCGATCATTGGAGCAGCACCAGAAATACTTGCAAGCGTTGAAAGGTTTTTTTCCAACTTGAAAACTTCGAGATTACCAACATTTTCGATGGCCGCATCTATGTCTTTGAGCGGTTTTCCAATACGCATCAAACCTTTCTCTACCATCCTTGCTACTGGTGTATCTGTATTTCTGCACAAGGCTTTGGCACCTTCAAAATTATTGGATGCAACAGAAGCCCTGATATTATTGATAAAGCTATCATCAACCTTGCCTGCATTGGAAATAGTCAACCAACGTTCCACAAAAATATAAACAGCTGCAACAGATAAAATTAATAAGATAACCACAATTGCAATACCAATGGGGCCACCCAAAACAATGAGGTCAATGAGGTTCTGCTTTACTTCTGTAGTTTCAACAGCTCCTTCAGCATCTCCTGTACTCGTCACTTGAAATAGAAAAAATCCTAGCTTTAGCATATAAGAATATTAGTTAATGTATTATTTAATCTTTGACTTGAAACGGAAAATCCTTCAGGCCAAGTATTTACAGCCACAAAAATAAAAAATCTTCTTATATATTATAATATTTTCTAATATGTATTTTTAAAGGCCCTAAGCTGAGTAGTAAGGCAAATCCTTCATGGGCAATTTCCTGGTTTAGCAGATATACCTCGAATCCATGATTACTCACCTCAAATCAGCAAGGAGCAATATTGGGCTAAAGCCCAGCTTGTTGGTTGTAACATTTGCCACAGGCTAAAGCCAGTGGCAAATGATTCCTTGCTGAAACAGGAGACAAATGAGCAATCATTTAGTTTAATTTTGAAAGGCTCGAAGCTCGAAGCTCGTGGCTCGCTGCAATTGCGCTGAAAACTGATAACTGACATATCAGACATCCATGGATTGAATGCTGATAGGTCGATCAATGGTAGCATCCAAAGAAATGAACGTTTCTGTTCTTTGAATTCCTTTTATTTTCTGAACCTTTCCTGAAAGCGTGTCTCTTAAATGGTCAGTGTCTCTGCAAATAAGTTTTGCAAAAATGCTGTACATGCCAGTTGTGTAGTGTGCGCTGACAACTTCTGGAATAGCCATAAGTTCTTTTGAAACTTCATCATACATAGAAGATTTTTCCAAGTAGATGCCTAGGAAAGCACTGATGTCATATCCCAATATTTTGTGATCAACTTCTATATGGTTGCCAATGATGACCCCAAGGTCAATCATTTTTTTGATTCTCACATGGACTGTTCCTGCAGAAATATGTAAGTTTTTTCCAATCTCGGCATAGGGTGTTTTTCCATCCTGTAGTAAGATTGTGAGAATGTTTTGATCTATTTCATCAAGTTGCTCGATGACGGTACGTTTCATCTTTTTAATACTTTTTGTGTTTCTGGATGAGTGGAATGAGATTTTAATACGTGGCAGTGACTTTATCCAATTGCATAAGTGCTATTTTTTAAGTTAATGAAAAATCACAAATAGTTAAAATTTTCAATTCCATTTACCAAAGTAGTCCAAATCTAGTGTATTTATTGGAAAAAATGAAATAATATTGGTATATCAGTGAAAATTATTCAATGGTTTTGGTCATGTTTTTATAATTTGGACAGATGGAAGCTTTGAAAAGAAAACTTATTGTCCGAATTTTTAAATTATTTTCAACTTTTATACCATTTCAACCATTTAAGTAAACATGACAGAACAAGGTTTTTCACTCAAATCTATACAGGCTTGGAAACAAGGCTTGGTCGTTTTGGTATTACTTTTGGTTTTTGATTTGGCAAGTTTTGCATCTAATCAGAGCTCACCCAGTCCTAAGTTTGGACAAAATATTTGGACAAACGCCGTTGCCATGATTCTTTTTTACATCATTGTGAATTCTTTGGTCAGTTTAGCTTCAGAAAAGCCCATAGAATATGTGAGAAATTCGATCTATACTTTTCTTGGTATATGCATCATTGGTGGCTTGATGTCGTGGGCAATTTCCGGACAGACAATCGACGAAGCTGGCTCCTTTAAATGGCTATTTGTTGTTTTATCCATGGGTTATCTTATTTTTCTTTCGATCATCAGCACGATGAAATTTATTGTGAAACTTGCCCAGAAACAAGATAGTCGGCTGCGAGGGGAATGAATTCAATGGGAGTTCAATAGGAGTTCAATAGGAGTTCAATGGATTTCAATATTCAATATTTTTAATACATCCCTGTAGAGACGCAAAATTTTGCGTCTTAACGAATATTGGTTCAAAGGATTTCAATTCCATGCAGAAGCAGGGACAGGTAGGATTTCAATTTTCAATATTTTTAGTACATCCATGTAGAGACGCAAAATTTTGCGTCTTACTAGAGTTTGGCTATTTACTAGACACTTAAAAAAAAACTTGGTCATAATTAGGAATTATGGCCTTTTTTTTAGATTTTTATATCTAGTTAAATGACTAGATATGGGATATCCGACTAAAATTCAGCTCATTAAAAGAGCTAATAGCGAACAGTGGTATGTTAACTTTCCAGCCGCTGTTGCTCAGGCTATTGAGTTTCAACAAGGGGAAGTGGTGGAATGGATTATTGATGACCATCAAAGATTGGTTCTGCAAAGAAGTGATCTGGCCGTGAAGGATCTTAAAAAAAAACTACCTCCGAAAACTTAAGAGAGGCATTCGGTTCTTTATTCTCACAATGCAAGGGAGCTTTTAATCAATCAAGAGTTTGGAAAAGAGCTTTTGACCTTGCAGAGGGATTACTCGGTTGTGTAGGCAAGAGTACAGTCAGTGGTATGATAACTGCCACGGGTCAACAGTTTAAAGATTGGTCGGCAGCATATCGTCTTTTTCAGGGTGATAGAATGAATACCGAAAAGCTCTTTTCTGTCATTCGTAAGAATGTTGTAGATACCATCTGTCCAGAAGAGGAGGAGATATACGCACATATGGATGATACACTTTTTAGAAAATCGGGTAAGAAAGTAAGTGGAGTTAAATGGATGAGAGATCCACTTGGACCTCCGTTCCAAACAAACCTTGTCCTTGGCCAACGTTTTATTCAGGTGTCACTTTCTTTATTTGCCAAGATGGACACTGTACAGACAACAAATATCCCGGTAAGTCTTCAACATTGTCCCTGTACACCTAAGCCCAAAAAAGATAGTTCACCTGAAGAACTGATCCTTTTCAAAGAATTACAGAAAATCAAAGCTAAGCGTAATTGGAGCTCAACAGATATCGGCCCTAAGGGAAAAGCTTAAATGAAGAGGAGTACAATGAAAAAATCTTGTAGTAAGTGTCGATGGGGAGTTACACCAATGAATCTGTGTTGAAAGCCTTGGACGAGAAAGTTGTAATAATAGGAAGAGTACGTAAAGATTGTAAACTTCACCAGACTCCTACCTTAACTCAAAATGGTAAAGTAGGTAGAAACCGAGTCTATGGGACTGCACTACCTACTCCAGAATGCATTCGTCAATCTGATCAATATGAGTGGCGAGATGTAAAAGCCTGGGCGACAGGTAAAATTCACACTTTCCAAATCAAAACCATAGATGCAGTAAGATGGAGGAAAGCAGGAGGCCAAGACATGAGATTAGTTATTATAAGACCAATTGGCTACAGACTCACAAAGCAATCGAAATTATTGTATAAAGAGCCAGCATATCTTATTTGCACTTCAGTAAAGCTACCTGTCGAAAAACTGCTTCAAGCATATTTATGGAGATGGGGAATTGAGGTAAATTTTAGAGACCAAAAACACTACTTGGATGTGGACAAGCTCAGGTGAGAAAAGAAATCCCATGCAGTAAAGTTCCACAATTTGTCACCGCTGTTTATTCAATGCTACTCTTGGCATCATCACAGGCAAAGATAATTGACCTACCCAGACCAAAATGGTATACAAAATTGAAAACTCAACGAACAACTACACAAGACCTATTAAACCAATTTAAGGCTATCAAATGGACAGATTCAATCAAAATCAATTTCTCCGACTTCGTTATGATGGAAAATAAACAACGAAGTGCAAAAAATAATCCTATTCATTCGCTTTCTAGTTTGTTTTATACTCGAAATTAGCCAAACTCGAGATTTGCCACAGGCTAAAGCCAGTGGCAAATGATCACTTGCAGAAGCATGGACAGGTCCCTTCCTGAAACTGGGCTGGTAGCAATCCATAAATTATAAAAAGCTCGAAGCTCGTGGCTCGATGCAAATACGTATTTCAAATTTCGACCCCACATTTACTAATTCCTCCAGTTTCCTTCCGATTTCAATCCCAAAAAAGAGGCAGCACCTCGGCCAAGGTGGTAACCCAGGATTTCAATCTTGGGGAGAAAAAATATAAAAATTAATGAGTGCCGTGGGCACGATCCATTTAAGTACAGAGAACTAGCCATCAATAATGATTCCTTGCAGAAGCAAGAACAGGTCCTTTTCAGAAAAGCTCGAAGCTCGTTGCCTGAGGTTAGGACACATCTAAAAATAGTATATGTGTTATTAACAAAAATTAGAGCAAGAAACTAGATTTCTTCTACTTTTTTGCCTTGATGCAAAAACGTAGCAAAAAAAATCAAGGCTGAATTTTTTTCTTAACGCTAACTCACTCCAAAAATACTATGCAAAAAAAACTCACTTTTGGCTTTCCTTCAATGTTTTTTGCAGCATCTGCACCGATTCATTGGTTTTAGGGCACTTATAGTTCGAACAGTTTTTTGCACTTAACGTATTTTTGAAGTTCGGTAGCTAAAAAAAATAAGGCCGATACAAAACTGATCGAGTAGCTCCGGACACAAGCACGGAGAATAGTGGCCAAGCAGTTTAAAAGCATTACAAAAGCCAGATACGAGTTTTTTGTATCGGGAGGTTTTTTGGTTACTTTTTTGACGGTACAAAAAAGTGACAACCCCAGGCACAGGCAGTGGACTTATGATTTGGCATGTTTTCTTCATTGTTTCCAAAGTGATTAGCCTTATAATACCTTTCTAAAGTTTTTCTTAAATCTATTTCAGTTTAGTAAATAGATTTTTCATATTATAAATAAAAAGATGTGTCCTAACCAGAGGCTCGTTGCTCGTTGCTCGATGCAAATACGTACTTCAAATTTCGACCTCACAATTTTCTCCGTCCTCCGATTTCCAATTTCCAAATTCCCTCCCAAAAAAGAGGCAGCGCCTCAGCCATTGAGGTAGCCCAGGATTTCTTCGCAGCATAGCTTGGAGAAATATTGGGCTAAAGCCCATGATGTCTGAGAATGTTATTTGCCACAGGCTAAAGCCAGTGGCAAATGATCACTTACAGAAGCATGGACAGGTCCCTTCCTGAAACTTGGCTGGTAGCAATCCATAAATTATAAAAAGCTCGAAGCTCGTGGCTCGATGCAAAAACGTACTTCATATTTCGACCTCACAATTTTTTCTCCGATCTCCGATTTCCGATTTCCGCCCTCCGATTTCCGTCGAACTTTTTTAACATTTGTAAAATTTTATCTCCATTCCATTACTGACCTTTGTGGCCTAAAATAAAGTGAATGAATTGGATCATATTGATTGTTGCTGGATTACTAGAAATTGTGTTTGCTTTTTCACTTGGAAAGGCAAGAGAAGTAACAGGTAATGAGTCATATTTTTGGTACACCGGCTTCATCATAAGTCTCAGTAGCAGCATTTTACTTTTGGTGAAAGCAACTCAAACTTTACCGCTGGGAACAGCCTATGCCGTTTGGACAGGTATTGGCGCTGTCGGTACCGTTTTGGTCGGAATTCTTGTATTTAAAGAACCTGCAACCTTTTTGAGATTATTATTTATAACCACTTTGATTGGTTCTATTATTGGTCTAAAGGCTGTGTCAGCATAAGTACTCGTTAGAATAGTAGCTATTTATTTTGATTTCATTGGTCTGTTAAAAAATTTGCATTCAACAGATTGTTGCTAAAGAGTTTGCCAATTGGAAAACCATCTTAATTGAGTCAAAACCAATCAACCTTAAGTATTCAAGACCAATACCCAATTTTCATAACCTATTGCATATCAGCGAAATAATCATTATTTTTCATTCTGAATCTAACTCCAAAACAATGAATACTTTAAAACCAAGCATCTTATTGCTGTTTGGCCTATTTGTCATAGGCTGTTTCCTAAACCGCTCCGGAACTTTATTGACCAATCAATGCGAAGGCGTCGAAATCAACATTGGGCCCAGGTTTAATTGCCAAAATGAAACAATCACTGTAACTTGGGACATCACACCCCTCAATACCAGAAGCTGTCCAACCTGTCGTGGAGAAATTGGCGATATATCTCTAGACATTACTTCAACACTTCCCGGGGCTTCTACCATCAGTAGCAATGCCGCATCTGGCTCACAAATCATCTCAGTTCCTGCTGGATTCTCCCGAGGATTCACCATCATAGTAACTGTAAATAGAAGTGGTTGGTCTGAAGAAGCTCAAGAAAACAGGACACATCAATGTATTAAATCGCAAGAAATTTGGGTACTGCCCGAAGACAATACGCGCGTCTTTCAAGATTCATTGGTATGGTGTTGCACTTGTCTAGATGGAGCGTCGGGATACCCAAGTTTCACCTACGACATTGGTGAAATAACTGCTCCAAATGTGGAAGTTACTTCCCTTCGGAATACCAACGCATTCAGTATTTTATTGCGGGTGGAGGGAAGGACAAATGAAATGGGTTTACCAGATGACGTGGCACAAATATTACTGCCGCCGGGCGCAAATGTGAGCAATTTCAATGGCCAACTCAATGGAAATTGGATTGCCATCACAGACCCACCACCACCCATTATTGATTGCAGTGGCAATCCAGGTGATCCTGTTGTGGATCCAGATCCAAATGCTCCGATCATCATAATTTCACCTACGATCCATCTGGAATGGTCATTGACTTGTAATCGAGAATAATCTTATAGAAAGGATAATTTATTTATTGGATAAAAACATTGCAGACAACAGAAATACCATTCATCTGTTTAAAATAAGAAATGCCTACTATCACCCTCACCACCCACATCAAAGCACCAATCTCTCAAGTCTTTGACCTATCTCGAAGCGTTGATCTACACAAACTTTCTACCAAACACTCCAATGAGGAAGCTATTGCTGGAGTTACTTCCGGTTTAATGAAATTAAATGATACGGTGACATGGAGGGCAAAGCATCTTGGAGTTTATCAAATACTGACTACAAAGATTACACAATACGATGATCCTCATAGTTTTACTGATGAAATGGTAAGTGGAATATTCAATTCATTCAAACACGAACATTTATTTGTTTCAGAAAGTGAAATGACAATCATGACTGACGTTTTTATTTACACTTCACCACTGGGTATTTTAGGAAAAATGGCAGATAAGATGTTTTTAAAAAGATATATGACCAATTTCTTATTACAGAGAAACAAAGTAATCAAAGAAGTAGCGGAATCATAAAAGATAAAACAAATAAAGACTTTATTTTAAATAAGATTCACATCCATAAAACCATCTTGGTTTAGACAAATATTCTATCTTCATGAAAGAAATACCATTCACTAATTCATTACTTTAATGAATGGTTTTTTTCATTGAAATAAACCAAAATGACAAAACACAATTTCATTTACTTACTGTTATCCTTCATTGTTTTACTTTCGGTCCAATCCTGTAAAACTAGAAATCTCACTGTAGATACACAAACAATAAATTCCAAAGAGTCGCTTCAAAAACCTTATGTCGTATTGATTTCTTTGGATGGTTTTCGCTGGGATTATGTAGAAAAATATCAACCTCCTCACTTGACCAACTTTATAAAAAATGGCGTGCAGGCGGAGTCTTTGATTCCATCATTCCCTTCCAAAACTTTTCCCAACCACTACTCTATTGCAACTGGTTTATACCCAGAAAACCATAGAATAATTGGAAATGCTTTTTACAGTTATGATAAAAAAGTCATCTACAAAATTGGCAATCGCGTCATGGTGGAAGATGGCAGTTTTTATAGCGGCACACCCCTTTGGGTTTTGGCGGACAACAACAAAATGGTCTCTGCCAGTTATTTTTTTGTGGGTTCAGAGGCAAACATTCAGGGTAAAAGGCCAACCTATTATAAAAAATATGATGGCAGTGTCAAAAATGAAATTAGGGTAGCCCAAAGCCTGGAATGGTTTACATTACCTCCCAAAGAAAGGCCACACATGATCACCATGTATTTCTCTGACATGGATGATATTGGACATAAATTCGGTCCAGACAATGAGGCAGAAATTAAAAAAGCGCTATTTGCCTTGGACCAAAACTTAGGCGATTTCTTTAAAGGCGTAGCTGCGACGGGTTTACCAATTGACATCATCATTGTCTCTGATCATGGCATGGCAGCCGTAAAAACCGAACATTTAATACCCATTGATCCAATAGAAAACGACTCCTATTATACCGCTATCGATAATGGTTCAATGGTCAATATCCATGTAAAAAATGACTCCGATATGGATTCAATTTTTCAATTACTAACAACAAAGCAAAATCATTTCAAGGTTTATAAAACGGCCTATACCCCTGGATTTGAATACACTCCCAAAAATAAAGATTGGGGCGATCTCCAAGTCATTCCTGATTTTGGTTATTACTTCAGTAAACAATCAAGCATTGATACAAAGATCAAAAATTCCATTTCCGAATCAGGAGTGCATGGATATGATCCCAACTTCAAAGAAATGCACGGTATATTTTATGCAAATGGACCTTCATTCAAAAAGGGATTGGTGGTGTCTTCAATAAAAAACATTCACGTTTATCCATTGATTTGCAAAATATTGGATTTGGACATTCCAAAAGATATTGATGGTAAATTGGATCAATTGGAAGGGGTTTTGAAATAGGAGCTTGATTGTTGATCTTTACGTTCAAAAAATTATTCTACAATTTCAACTTCAAATACCAAATTGGCATTAGCTGGAATGACATTTTTAATCCCATTTTCACCATAGGCCAAATGCGAAGGAATAAACAAAACGGCTTTTTCTCCAACATACATTTGCAGTAAAGCTTCATTCCAACCTGCAACCATTTGACCTTGACGGAAGGACAACGGTCGACCAGCATCATATGAAGATTGAAATGTCTTTCCATCCAGAAACTTTCCAATGTAATGCGCTTTGAGTGCTTGTCCTTTTTGAATCAAGCTGCCCCTGCCCTCTTGTGTTTTGTAGATAAAAACCCCATTTGGCGTTCTTACAACCGGATATCCTTTGTCAGAAATGTGTTCGATCAAAGCGTTTTCATCCTGCTCTTTTAAGTTGGTCGGATTGCTGTGATAATAAGAAAAAAGATCGCCCAATTCTTCAATGGTTAACTCCTTTTGAATGGTTTTACTTCCAATACCTTCTGACTTTTCTGATTTACAGGAATAAAGCAATACAATTAGCAAGACGAATACTTTAATTTCAGGCATTTAGTTATTTTAATTATGGTTCTATATTTTTTTAATGCATTCATCCAGGAAGCATTTCTAGCGGTGGATGTTATGCTCGACCAATTTTTAAGAAGTACCAAACGTAAATAAAATTGGCTTATATTGATATTTTTTTTGACGTATTCTTTTTGATTGAGCAATATTTAAAAGCAAAACTCATGGACAAATTTCTTAAAGATGCAATCAATGAGGCCAAAATTGGCCTTGCAGAAGTTGGTATCACAAATGCTATGTGATAGGCTATAATGTTCATATTGTGGTATAATGCCATAATTGAAATAAAAATGCGGAGATAAGACCAAAGAGGTGACAGAAATTTTTTATAAACATTTTTATTTTATCTTAGTAATAATTTGAGATAATTACCATAAAAGCGTATTTTGCTCAAAATAATACTAAGATTGAGTTGTTTAGAATACATAAAATACTTACAATCAATAGAAGAATATTCTTTTTCACTTGAGGAAATAACAGAAAAACATCTAAAGAATCTGTTGCTATCAAAAGAGAGCTATCAAGGTTAATTGAAAAAAAAGAGATATTAAATCTTCGAAGAGGGTTTTATTTGATAATACCTCCGAGATACTCATCGTTTGAAAAGCTACCTATTCAGCTTTATACCAAAAAATTATTTCAATATCTTGAGCGAAAATATTATGTTGGACTTTACTCTGCGGCAAAAATACATGGAGCAAGTCACCAACAATTACAAAGGGATTACGTAATTATAGAAAGTCCTAAACTCAATGATATAAAAAAGAAAAGTTTTGATATTCATTTTTCAACATCTTCAAGCTGGCCGGAGAATAATATTGAAATTAAAAAATCAGACGCCGGAGAGTATAAAGTCTCATCTCCCGCACTTACTTTTATAGACCTGATCAACTACCACCCTAAAATTGGAGGACTCAATCGCATGCTCGCACCTCTTGCGGAACTAACAGAAGAAATAAATGAGCATGACTTAAGCCTACTTGCATCATGGTACAATCATAAGAGTACCCTTCAGCGAGTTGGATTTATTTTAGAAGAACTCTCTGGAGAATCTCCATTTACCGACATCATCTATGAAAAGTTAGATCAAGACCCTTTTTATCCAGTTTTACTTAGTCCAAAGAAAAATCAGAAACCAGGAAGTGCAAATAATCGTTGGAAAATTGATGTGAACTTAAAAATGGAAAATGACTTATGATTGCAAAACCTTTTATAGCAAAATGGCAACAACATGCTCCATGGAAAGAATTTGCTCAAGTAGAACAAGACCTTATAATAAGTAGGGCTTTAGTTGAAATTTTCTCTGATGAATTCCTAAGGGAAAACCTCGCTTTTCGAGGAGGAACAGCACTACATAAACTCTATCTAAATCCTGCAGCCAGATATTCAGAAGATATTGACTTAGTGCAGATAAAGCCTAGTCCAATCAAGCCAATTATGGATCGCTTCTGAAGTAATTACTTTTTTGAAGAAAATCAAAACAAACCGGAATAGCACTTTACCGCTTTACATCTGAATATGAGGAAATTAGGATGCGTTTAAAGTTGAAATAAATTGCAGGGAGCATTTCAATGTGCTCGATTGGGTTGATTTCCTTTGAAATAAAGGACTGGTTTAAAGTAAGTGAAATTGAACTTATAATATTAATGTTGCTGGTACTAACTAAGAGCATTATATCAAGTAAAGCCGCTTATTTGATCTAAATTTGCAATTTAGTGTCAACTAGATGAAGTACAATGCTATCAACATTATGTTCTACAAAACAGGCCAAGTCAAAAGTTTTATTAAACATAACAAAAAGATCCTTCATTTAATGGGGATATAGAAGGCCTTTTAAGAACCGAAATAAATTATAATCAAGATGAAGCTTTTAAATGGTTAAAAGCAGAATTAATTGCTAAGATGTAAAAAACGAAATCTCATGGACAAATTCCTCAAAGAAGCAATCAATGAAGCCAAAATTGGCCTTGCAGAAGGTGGTATTCCCATCGGCTCTGTTTTAGTCCATAATGGACAAGTAATTGGGAAAGGCCATAATAAAAGAGTTCAACAAAAAAGTGTGGTCCTTCATGGAGAAATGGACGCATTGGAAAATGCAGGAAGGTTGCCAGCTTCAGTATACAGAGCGTCGGCTATTTATACAACACTTTCGCCCTGTCCAATGTGTACCGGTGCAATTTTGCTTTATGGAATTCCAAAAGTGGTGATTGGAGAAAATAAAACTTTCGAGGGTTCAGAGCAATTACTGAGGGAACATGGAGTCGAAGTTGTTGTTGTAAATGACCCTGAATGCATTCAAATGATGGAAGCATTTATAGAAAAAAATCCTGCGTTATGGAATGAGGATATAGGAGAACTCTGAAAAGGAGGTAATAATTCATTTACTCGTAACCATTTATAAAAGACAATATTATGCCCACTAGCAAAAATATTACGCTCTTTTCTTCAATAAAAGAAGTTTAACTTTGGGGCATACTGGAGCCGTTCTGTTCATTAATTTTGATTTTTTATTTTAACCAAAGAACAAAGTATTTTGAAATGAATGAGTTTACAAATTACGTCAGCAAGATCATTGAATTGGACACAAAAGCCCAGTCAGAGTTTGACCTTAAAATAAAAACAGCAGAGTTTAAAAAAGGGCAATTCATAGTTTCTGAACAAAGTATTTGCAGAAATATTTATTATTTAAAGCTTGGCATAATTAAATTCTATTTTATAAATGCTGAAGGGAAAGAAGTGATCTTTCGTTTTTTTACTGAACAATCATTATTCACCTCCCTTGAGAGTTTTATACTTCAAAAGCCAACGGCGCATATGATGCTGACCTTAGAGCCAGTCATTGTTGAATACATTTCAAAGCAAGATTTAGATGAATTATGTGCAAAACACCATTCTATATCAAAGTTAAATACTTATATGCTCTCTATGGCAGCTACGAATATGATCAGACGATTTAGTGAACTTATGTCCGACCGATCTTCTGCGAGATACAATAATTTTGTATTAGAGAACTCCCAATTAATGCAACGGATAAGCCTTGGAGACCTGGCGAATTATTTGGGCATTACCCAAGTATCGCTGAGTAGAATAAGGGCCGCCAAATAATTATTTATCATTTGTTAAAGGATATAAATACATGGTCATTTAGTTTTGTAGATAATAAAAATGCAAAACAAAATGTCTTCACTATTCCTTCGTGGTTTGTTTTTTGCGGGCTTAAATCCAGGCATTGTAGCTGGTTTAATTCCTGTTCTAATGACCAAAGCTTATACAGGTGATGTATACATGACCCCACTAAATCTCAATCACATTTTTGGATCCACTTTGTTTCTTATAGGATTTATAATCTTATCTATTTGCATAGTTGATTTCGCTGTCATTGGCAGGGGCACTTTATCACCTGCAGACCCTACTAAAAAATTGGTTCACAAAGGTCTGTATCAATATTCCCGAAATCCAATGTATGTCGGAGTGATGGTGATTTTACTAGGAGAAGTTATATTTACTCAATCAATTCCATTGTTGATTTATGCATTGGCCATTTTCACGATTTTCAATATATTCATTATATTTTTTGAAGAACCAAGATTGAAAAAAGACTTCCAGGAGGCATATATTCACTATTGTGAAAAGGTAAGAAGATGGCTTTAAAAAGCTGGTATTATCAATTGATTACACCATCTATTCAGGCGAATTACTTCGAATGCGAAGAAATTAATTCTTTGCAGAAAGATAAAAAATACCAATAGTAATTCGAAAAAGTATGATTTGAAAAAAATATTGGTGAACATAATTTCAAACCCAATACTTCATTATTAAAGATTACTCATATTATAAAATCTATCAAATAGCAGCATTGATAAGTGAAATTTAAGTATATTCACAAAATCGAATGCTGTAAACTTATTATTTAAATCCAATAGCTCAGGACCCACATCTCGATGCCCGCGGCAAAAAATTTAAAACTTGCATTCAATTCAATATCAATACATTATTTTCAAACTAACACTATATCTTACACCCAATGAAAAATATACAATAAAATATGAACACAAAACTGATTATGACATTGAGTGCCATATTCATGGGCATAATGGGAATCATATTTATCATCATTCCAGACATTGTCCTTGCACAATTAAAAATAGAATTCAATAATACAACTATATTAATGCTCCAATTAATGGGCGCATTATATTATGGATTTGCGATGCTCAATTGGATGACAAAATCTGCATTGATAGGTGGAATATTTAACCGACCAATTGCTGTAGCAAACTTTACCCATTTTTTTATTGCGGGAATTTCGCTTTTAAGGGGATTGAGATATGCATCAGGCTTTTTTAATCCAGTAACAATTGTTACGGTGATTTATGTAGCTTTTGCAATTTGCTTCGCCCTGATTTTGTTTCGTCATCCCACTGAGAAAAGTGGAAAATAAAAGAAGAAAGACGAAAGAGGAAAGACAAAAGACGAAAACTGAAAACCGGTAGCTTATCGACTTTTATCTTTCCTACCAATTATTAACTGTATAAATAGGTACAGATCTCAAGACTCGCATCAAAACCTTATTCCTATACCGATTCTTGGGTCCAAAAAAGCAGATTTTTCGCCAAAATTAAATTTCAAATTTTGCTCAAGATTTAGGTATAATCGCTCGGATAAATTTATTCTATAACCTAGTCCAACTTTGCCGTACCAAGTGTCATCATTGTAGAAATAATTAGAAAAATTTGTTCGTCCATTGCTGTACCCAAGATTTGCATAAAACCCTTTTTGGTTCTCCTTGAAAAAATAATTTAGCCCTATACCAAAGGTGTAAGACTTGAATGAGAAGTTACTGCCTTCTCCACTGGCCTTTGCAAAACCTGCACCAAACTCTCCATATAAAGCCAACTTAGGATTCACATACCTCCTGAAGGTTACAGTTCCTCCCAAATTAAAAAAATTAATACCTTTGATGGTGGTAAAATTTCCAATTGGTGAAAATTCAATTTCCTTTTTGAATTTGAATTCCTGCCCAATGGCTAAACTAATTGTAAAAAAGAAAAACATTGCGGTAATAAGTGTCTTGTTCATAGTGTATTTTTGATAAATAATTAAATAGGATGATGCATCATTAACCACCAAAAAACGCTATCAATTATGCTTTAGCTTCCTCAAGTTGCGTTAAAGAAAAGGTAAGGTTATTTAGGTTGTGTTAATAAAACAAAAAGGTTTATTGATCTTTTCATGTGATTTCAGGAAGTCCGGTTTCAAATAATTTGTTTTGCCACGAATTCACGAAAAATTTAATTTCACCAATTCCATAAAATCGATTTCCGGTTTCCATAAAAAAGTTGCCACGAATTCACGAAAAAAATTAATTCCACTAATTTTAAAAAACTGACCGCTGATAGCTGATAGCTGACAACTGAAAGCTCGCAGCCCGTGGCTCGATGCAAAATAACGACACACCAAATAAAACCCTCTTCGCATTTATGATTTCAATTTCCGGTTTCCTTCCGATAGCTATCGGAACCGCATCCGGTCTCCAATCATTTGGGTTGCCACGAATTCACGAAAAAAAAATTCAATTCCGCTAATTACAAAAAAAAACAATTTCCGGTTTCCTGTTTCCTGTTTCCTGTTTCCTGTTTCCTGTTTCCTGTTTCCATAAAAAATGTTGCCACGAATTCACGAAAAAATTTAATTTCACCAATTCCAAAAAATCGGTTTCCGGTTTCGAAGCACTGGGCTAAAGCCCACGGTTTCGGGTCTATTATTAGCCACAGGCTAAAGCCAGTGGCTAATGAAGGAAAGTTGGTTTACTCCAATTTTTTGCCAGAATTCACGGTTTCCGGTCTCCTCACATTTCTAAAAATAGCTGACCGCTGATACCTGATAACTGAAAGCTCGCGGCCCGTGGCTCTTGGCTCGCGGCAAAATAACGACATTTCAATTAAAACCCGACTGCGACTTTATGATTTCAATTTCCGGTTTCTGGTCCTCCCGTCTCCGGTTTCCAATAATTTGGGTTGCCACGAATTCACGAAAAAAATTAATTCCACCAATTCCAAAATTAAAACGGTTTCCGGTTTCCGGTTTCACGGTTTCCGGTTTCCATAAAAAAGTTGCCACGAATTCACGAAAAAAATTCAATTCCGCTAATTCCAATGAAAAAACGGTTTCCAAATACAGGGCTAAAGCCCACAATGTCTCGGTGTACTATTAGCCACAGGCTAAAGCCAATGGCTAATGAAGGAAGGTTGATTTACAATAAATTTTTGCTAGAATTCACGGTTTCCTATCTCTCACTTCGTCAAAAAAGCTGACCGCTGAAAGCTGATAACTGAAAGCTCATGGCTCGTTGCTCGAGGCTCGCGGCAAAATAACGATATGTCATTTAAAACACGACTGCGTCTTTACGATTGCAATTTCCGGTTTCCTTCCGATAGCTATCGGAACTGTTTCCTGTTTCCATAAAAAAGTTGCCACGAATTCACGAAAAAAAATTCAATTCCACTAATTTTAAAAAAGCTGACCGCTGATAGCTGACAACTGAAAGCTCGCGGCCCGTTGCTCGAGGCTCGCGGCAAAATAACGATATTTCAATTAAAACCCGACTGCAAGTTTCCGATTTCCGATCTCCCATTTCCGATACTATACGTTATATTTGTACAGACATAAATCACACTAAGTCAAAAAATATGGAATTGACTGCAGGCACCATAACACATAAAGAGTCGCTCGACAAAGAAACCTTGCTTTATTTGTACAGACAACTCATCATGCCCAGAATGATCGAAGAAAAAATGCTCCTGCTTTTGCGTCAGGGCAAGATAACCAAATGGTTTTCGGGAATTGGTCAGGAAGCAATATCTGTAGGTTGTGCAGCGCTCAATCCCGAAGACTACATCTTTACTTTACATCGGAATCTAGGTGTGTTTACTTCCAGAAATGTGCCATTGGATCGACTTTTCATGCAATGGCAGGGCAAAAAAAATGGATTCACAAAAGGAAGGGACCGATCATTCCATTTTGGTATTAAGGAATATGGCATCATCGGCATGATCAGTCATTTGGGACCACAATTATCGATGGCTGCCGGAGTTGCACTTGCAAGGAAATTGGCAAAAGAAGAGTGGATTTCATTGGCTTTTACCGGAGAAGGTGGCACCAGTCAGGGAGAATTTCACGAAGCACTCAATACTGCTGCCGTTTGGAAATTACCCGTCATATTTGTGATTGAAAACAATCAATACGCCCTTTCAACACCTGTCAACGAACAATATGCATGCGAAAACCTTGTCGATAAAGGCATTGGATATGGCATGGATTCCATACAAATCGATGGCAATGATGTGGTAAAAGTATTCGAAACCATTTCCAATATTGCCAATGACATTAGGAGAAATCCTCGCCCTTTTTTGGTAGAATGTATGACTTTCAGGATGCGTGGTCATGAAGAAGCTTCCGGAACCAAATATGTCCCACAGGAACTTTTTGAAGAGTGGAAAGACAAGGACCCTGTTTCATCATTCGAAAATCAATTGCTCGAAAATGGCTTGCTCAATCAGGATTCCATTGCAGAAATCAAATCATCTGTAACTGCCTTGATCAATAAAGCATGGGCTGACACGGAAGCAGCTTCAGAGCCGGTTGCCCACACAGACGAGGAATTGAATGATGTCTATGCTCCTCACAGTCAAGATCTGAGTTTTTCTGAATCAGATCGAGAAAACAAAAGATACATTGATGCCATTTCGTCTGCTCTGGATAATAGCATGACGCGCTATGATCAGCTTATTTTGATGGGTCAGGACATTGCAGAATATGGAGGTGCCTTCAAGATCACAGAAGGTTTTGTAAAAAAATATGGCAAAGAACGCGTGCGTAATACTCCATTGTGTGAATCTGCAATCATCGGCATTGCAGCGGGCCTGAGTTTATGTGGATATAAGTCTGTGGTTGAAATGCAATTTGGTGATTTTGTGACTTGTGCGTTCAATCAAATTGTCAATAACGCAGCAAAATTACATTATCGCTGGGGTGAAAATTGTGACATAGTTGTCCGTTTGCCAGCAGGTGCAGGAGTTGCAGCGGGCCCTTTTCATTCGCAGACAAATGAAGCATGGTTTGCCCATGTGCCTGGCCTCAAAGTAGTTTATCCTTCAAATCCTTATGATGCAAAAGGACTACTTTGTGCAGCCATTGCCGACCCAAATCCTGTCATCTATTTGGAACATAAAGCACTCTACAGAGGTGTGACGGGTGAAATTCCGATGTCCTATTACGAAGTTGAAATCGGGAAAGCCAAGCTCGTAAATGAAGGTGATCAAGTTTCAATCATTACTTTTGGCGCTCCCGTACATTGGGCCGTCGAAGCAGTGAAATCCTTGAATATTTCTGCTGATATTTTAGATCTTCGGACGCTTAATCCATTGGATTATCCTGCTATAGACGCAACCGTGCAAAAAACAGGAAGGGTCATTGTGTTACACGAGGACAATTTATTTGGAGGTCTGGGAGGTGAAATCGCAGCATACATTGGAGAACATTTATTTCAATACCTGGATGCTCCGGTTATGAGAGTAGGAAGTCTGGAAACACCTATTCCATTTCATGCAAAGTTGGAGGAACAATATTTAGGAAAATCCAGGTTGGAAAGCGTTTTGATACAGATGTTGAATTATTAACAGAGTTTGTAAAGTTCATAAAGTTTGAAAGTTCATAAAGTTAAGATATAGGTTTCAATGTAGGGGCGAATAGCTATTAACAGAGTTTGTAAAGTTTATAAAGTTTGAAAGTTCATAAAGTTAAAATATAGGTTTCAAATGTAGAGGCGAATAGCTATTCGATCACTAAACGTTCAATATTTTGTATAAAATTTTTCATATCATTGGTATTCAAAAAAAGTAATTAATTGATGATACAATTCACCACAACAGTCGATCGATTTGAAGGCATTGGAACCTGGACCTATGCCACTGTTCCTTTGGATTGTGAAAAGATTTTCAACCAAAAATCGCGCATAAAAGTCAAATCTACTATCAATTCCATAAGTTTCAAAACAACCTTAATGCCACATGGCAATGGGTTACATTTTATGATTTTGAATAAAGAAATAAGAGACAAACTCCAAATAGTTTTGGGTGATCAGATTACTGTGCTGATGGAATTAGATCAAACAACAACTGAAATAAATATCCCAGAAGATTTTCAAGAAGTATTGTACACCAATGCTACCGCAAATTCCTTTTTTGAGCAATTGGCTCCTTCGCATAAAAAGGAATACATATCCTGGATTTCAGATGCAAAAAAAGAAGAAACTAGACAACGTCGGATTTTACAAGCTGTAGAAAAACTCAAAGAAAAGGTAAGGTTGAAATAATAATGGTTTGCAAGTAATTTAAAAATACTCCCCTAAAAAAGAAGAAAGACGAGAGAAGAAAGATGAAAGTTGAAAAATGCCGGTAATCCCTATTCATGCTTTAAAACCAATTTTTGGTAATAACTCAACAAAATCATTCAGAGCTTAAAGTCCTTAATTCAAAATATTTTTATAAATTGATTTCAAATTAAATGGGATTATGAAATATTGGTTAACAGCTGCATTTTTTATTTTTACTTTTTATTTGATCGGACAATCCTCGCTCTCACCGACGATCTTACTTTGGCCTGAGGGAGCTCCTGGTGCGACTGGAAATTCGGATGAAGATAAACCAGCTATCATTCCATTCATTCCCGAAACATCAATCCAAAATGGAATAGCAATGTTGGTGATTCCTGGTGGTGGATTTACCATCAGAGCAGTTGATCATGAAGGCGTTTTGGTCTGTCAATGGCTGAAGGAAAGAGGCATTACCGCATTTTTGCTGCGTTACCGACTCCGGCCACTTTATGAACACAAAGACTGGCTTTTGGATGGTCAAAGAGCCATGCAATACATCAGGGCACATGGGGCAGAGTATCAAATTGATCCAAACAGAGTCGGTGTTGTAGGTTTTTCAGCAGGTGCGAGTCTGGCGGCTGATTTGGCTTTCCAAGCAAATTTAGGTGACCCAAATGCAACAGATGCACTGGGTAAATACACAGCATTGCCTAATTTCAATGTCTTGGCCTATGGTTCTTCTGGTTTCCCAAAGGACCTTTCACCAGCTCAAATCAAGGCTATTCCACCCACTTTTATGTACAGTACCACCGAAGATGTGGGTAGTGTTTATGGTATGAATGCTTTGTATGGTGATATGCTGAAAAACAAAGTACCTGTAGAAGCGCACTTTTACCAAAATGGGGTGCACGGCAGTGGGTTTGCTGTTGGAGATCCTATCCTTGGCGAGTGGACACACATGATGTGGAATTGGATGCATACCAATGGTTTTCTTTCTGCAAAACCTAGAATGGCACTTTCTGGAACGGTGAAACTTGACGGAAGTCCACTGCTCAGAGGTATGATTGTTTTGACTTCGGTTGAAAACGCCAACGATCCACTGTCATCATTTACATGACCAATACAGGAACAGGGGAATTGGGCAGATTCTCCATTCCTGCCACACAAGGCCCTGTCAAAGGGAAGTATAAAATTGAAGTGCGACAAGAAGCTACACGTTGGACCAGCAACAGTCGCGATCCATTCATGATAGAAATGATGGCTAAAAGTCGAAGCAATACGCTTACAGAAGCAGACCGCAAAAATTGGGGAGCATTTCTGAGGAAAAGGAACCTCAACCCAAGTATTGACAACTCAAAATTATATGCAAAACAGCGGCCAGGAGATGTGAAGGATTACATAATCGATATTGTTGGTTCAGATATTTTGATTGAAGTTTTTAGTAAATAGGGATTTCTGAAAAAGTCAAAATGTCTAAACTTTCAAATATTAATCGACCATCTGCCTTGACGACTCTATAATCGATGCCGATTTCAAATGAAATTTATCAATTCCTGGTGTCGGAGTACCTAATGTGGGATCAAACTCATATGTTTTATGAAAATATAAATCCGTCGTAAACTTCACTTCCCTTTTGCCAAATTTCTCAAATGTTATAAAACTTGTGTTACCTATTGAATCTAGATCGTATCCAACTATTCCTTCACGGTCATAAATCAAAGAAGCAAAAACGTAAAAGTCTTTTTTTTGATCAATTTGTGGAGGAAATTGAGAACTATCAAATCCTGGCACCTTTATTTGCTCATTGATTTTTACCAAATTATCAAAGAAAAAGTAATAAACTTTATATTCCTGATTACCAATGAAAAACTCCATTCCAATTTCCGTCGACTTACTAGGTTTGTGACTCGCTGTGTATATCTGCGCATCGGTCATTGCGCCATCTATCTCAATTTCTGTTTGTCTGTAATCCCAGTTTGTTGTTCCTTCATAATCTTTTTCACAACCTAAGCAGAAAATCAACAAGCAGAAAAATAATATTTTAGGTGGCATATTCAAAATTTTTCTGATTGGCACTCATTCATTTTTTGTATCTGCCTATATGAAATAGAAGTAGCAACTAGGGTGGAAATTATAAAAATAAGTTTCCTGAAGTTGTTTCATAATGAATTTTTTTGGTGTTATGATTTACCAAATATATACGCTATTGTATAAGAAAGTCAAGTAAATGCCTTAATTAAATTGGAATATGCGGTAGCCACTATTCTTATTAAATATTTTGAAGTTGGTGAAAAATGAAAGCAAATCCATATTTATGATATTTTTCTTTCCTTATAGACTTTCGCCTTTTGTTTCATCTTTCATTCACACAAAAGTGAAGGAATATCTTTTTTCATTGACCAATTTCAAAAATATAACTTCCAGAATCCAAGCTTATCGAGCCATTTTGTCCATCACCTTTTTCTAGTTCTATAGCTATCCCAGATTCCTTAATTACCTTATTCGCAGGTAAGTATAAAGTAGCCGTTGTATTTGCCGGCACGGTACATTTGTAAATCCATTTATTGCCTTCTTTCCACTCCCATGCGCTTTCAATCCTGCCATACAAAGAATCATAATATCCCTTTGCAAATTTCAATTGCTTGGTAGGATCCGGTGTTGGTTTCAAAACAAACTCTTTAAAACCATTTATTTCGGGATGTCTTTGTATGCCCAATGAGTAATTATACATCCAGGCGGCAACTGCACCAAAAGAATAGTGATTGAAAGAGTTCATGCTGTTGTTGCCGCCAAAACCATCTTCCTTTGTATACGAATTGAGCCTTTCCCAGATGGTAGTAGCCCCATTTACCACAGAATACAACCAGGAAGGATATTTTTCATTGAGCAATAATTTGTAAGCAAGTTCCTCTTTTCCATTTTCATATAATGCCTCTGAAATAGACGCCGTTCCAATAAAACCCGTCATCAGAGAAAGTTCAGGTCGCACTACTCCACCGTCATCTGTACCTGGCTTTAAAATAGTGGCTTCCAAATTATTGACAGCAAAAGGCTTATTTTCAGCATCAAACATATCCAAAGCCAATGGTACGGCATAGGAAGCTTGTGTATTCATCAATTGACCTTTATCAGAAACACCTCTCCCATCTGCCTCATTCGGGGCACCCATAAAACCGGTTACCAGTCCTGATTTTACTGTCTTGTGTTTGTTTTTATCAACATAAACTTGATTGAAAACTGCTTTTACTTCCTCACTTCTTTTAGCAAAACTTTTGGCATCTTCACTTTTCCCCAATTCACTGGCAACCTTCGACATTATTTCCAGGTCGTAAGCAAAATAAGACATCCAAAATAGGGTATTGTCATTTTTGTTTCCCTCAGGGCTGAGCCAATCACCCAAGGGACCTTCATTCAAAATTTGATTTTCCGGCATCACCTTGGTTTCCAAAAAAGCAATGTATTTTTTCATAGCATCATAATGGTCTGACAATAAGGTGATGTCCCCATACTGCCGATAACTTTCCCACCCCACAACAATTCCCGCACTGCCCCATAAAGTCCCCCCAAATCCACCTCCAACAGGCGCAACATCAGTAAATCTACCATTCGCAGGTTGAACGTCCCTCATGGCCAACAGGTGTTTTTTTCAAAAAAGGATTGGCGTCTGTAAGATAGGTGGCGCTTCTGGCAAAAACCATGATGTCTCCACTCCAACCCATTCGTTCATTGCGTTGAGGACAGTCCGTAGGAATAGAAATAAAATTTCCATAAAGCGACCAGGTGATGTTTTCCCAAAAACGGTTGAGTGTCGGATTACTGGTTTCATATTTGGAAGCCAAAGATTTCACTGAACTAATTACTACGCCCTTCACATCCGCAAGTGGAATAGCTTTGTCGATGCCGGTTATTTCCAAGTACCTATATCCATGAAAAGTAAATCTTGGTTGAATGATCTCGTTTCCTCCTTTCAAAATATAAATATCCTGAGCAAGAGCTGCTCTGATATTTTCCAACATGATCATGCCTTCATTTCCCTTGTATTCAGCCATATCAGGATAAGTAACTTCGGCAAATCTCAAATTGATGACTTGGCCCTTTTTACCATTCTTAATGGATATCTGTGGAATACCGACCAAATTTTGTCCCATATCATAAACGAAAACCTTGGGCCTCACTTCCATCACCTTTTGAGCGGTCAATGTTTTGATTTTGGTGATTTTATCTCCCAATTCACCTATCAATTGACATTCATCAAAGTTCAATTCAGTCTTATTGTTGTAAGTTGTTCCAGATAAGGGTACCTCTACTGCACTTTTCCACTTTTGATCATCAAAACTAGTAAGCATCCAATTTTTGATGGCTGCTTCTTTAGTGGCATCATAAACCTCTCCCTGAAAAAATGACCCACATCTGATTGGTCCGTCTGTAAAAAGCTTCCAATTTTTATCATCCGATACGATTGTTTGCTCACTATTGTCTTCATATGTAATCACCATTTTGGTCAAAAGTGATTGTCTGTCTCCAAAATAATTCCAATTTTCACCACCGTAAGTAATGTTACCGCTCCACCAACCTTCACCCAGAATGGCACCAATGACATTGGAACTTCCACTTTTTAATTTGTTTGTAATGTCAAAAGTCTGATAACTGTGGCTCTTGTTGTACTGTGTCAAACCTGGGTTAAAAAACTCCTCACTCACTCTTTTTCCATTGAGATAAAGTTCATAGATACCTCTGGCTGTGGCATAAAGCCTTGCTTTTTTGATTTTTTTGGCATTCGATGAAAATCGCATTCTCAACATTGGCGTGGCATTTCGACTTGGATCAGCGGTAAGAAAAGTATTTGGCAAAACTTTATACTTGCCATTTTCAATAGTTAAGTTGGCCGACTTAAAAATCCCATTGTAAGGAGTTTCATTTAAATTTTCGTTGAAAAGCACGTTACTTGGTTCGCGTAAATGACGCACTTTTACATCATAGAAAAAGGCAGTTTGATTTTGCCCAGTCTTCATGCCAATATCGCAAACCATTGGAAAACTGATGAAGTTGTTTCCACTTCCCACCGGATTTAGATTTGTACCTGAAGCACCAAATCTGGCAACTGGAACATCAGGATCCACCACTTTGTGAGCAGCGTCCATGACGTCAATATAAAAATTGAAAAGACCAAAATTGCAATCCACCAAAATGATGTGTCCATCGTATTTATTTGTCTGGTTTACCAAACTCAAAGGAATATCCAGCGATTTCATTGGTACATCATCGCGATCCAATTTTGTATAACCTACCCTGTAGATGTTCAGTTTTGCCGTACCATTTTGTCCTGAATCTAAACTTGAAATATCCAATTCAATGGCCACATAACTTTGGTTTTTAGCAGTTTGCACAGCCATTATATTCAAATATTGATTTTTCAAACGACTATCGTTGGCTCCAAATACAAATGAAGCCTTGGTAGAATTTGTTTTTTTATCTAATTGAATGCCAAATTGCAATTTAAAAACTGATAAATATTGGGAGTAAAATACCAAATCTTCATCTCCGCCACCTATCCATTTGGCACCTGACCAGGCTTCGATCGAAGGATTCATAAGGCCGGTTTCAAACCATGAAGTTGTGCTGACTTCCTGATTATGATTATCCCAAACGGTGAGCTTCCAGGTATATCTGGTTGTTGGTTGTAGATCTGGACCGTTATACTGAATACCATGTGAAAGATCTGAAGCAATCTTTTGCGTATTCCAAATTGATTGTTGATTTACGTCAGTAAGTTGGATTTGGTAAGCCACCTGTTTGTAATCTTTGGCTGCATCATTAGCCAGCATTTGCCATGAAAATTGTGGTTTGGCTTCATCCAATCCCAAGGGTGTTGTCAGATAATTTGTCTGAAGTTTTTGTAAAGAAAATCCCGCGATGAGATTAGTAGAAAACAAAATCAAACAACAACTCAGGTAAAGTTGTCTTTTTAAGTCAAAGGCCATAACGATAATTTTACTCCAATAAAAGTAAGTTATTTTAAATAATGGTTCGGAAGTAATTTAATCTCAGAAGAAAGACTAAAGAAGAGTTCGCCTTTGAGAAGTTTTTTAGGCCGAGATAGGTTGTCCCAAGGGTTTACCTGTAAGTAGATGGCTCGGTCTGTCTTTCGTCTTTTTTCTTTCGAACTATTTTGAATAAAACTCGGTATGGATAATGGATGTATCGAAACTCAAAGAATATTTGTGGCAAATGTGCTTTGGGGCTGAGGTTGAATATTCAATTTTACAGTGGTTTTTTGTTTTGAATCAGTAATGGAAAATTACTTTTTTTTGAATTTTGAAAGTTGTACAACCACCGTTTTTTGAAAGCAGTAAACTTTCTCCTTCCTCACAAAGAACCTCGATAATTCAAACTTGACGACTACATTTACCTATTCATCAAATTAAGCAAACATGCTACAAGATATACGACAGACTGTACCATCTTCCTACTTTCAAATTGACAGTGCAACAAAAGAAAATGGTTTCACCATGCCTTCAGACATTTTGACCTGTTCTCTCCTCAGGACGCTGGCTGCGACAAAACCAAATGCAAAATTTCTGGAATTGGGTACTGGTACAGGTTTATCAACCTCCTGGATTTTGGATGGAATGGATTCAAATTCAACTTTGGTATCCATAGATAATGATCCGGAGCTTTTACAAATTGCTTCGAATTATTTGGGTGAAGACCAACGTTTGACCTTGGTTGAAACCGATGGTGAAGATTGGGTTTTGGCCAACAAGGAAGCAAAGTATGATTTTATTTTTGCAGATACCTGGCATGGCAAATATTTGATGCTGGATGAGGTCTTGGATATGATCTCCCCTGGAGGATTATATATCGTGGATGACATGATACCACAAGAAAATTGGCCTGATGGTCACCACCAAAAAGCAATCAAATTTGTGGATTACCTAGATTCTAGACCTGATTTGTTTGTGACAAAGCAACAATGGGCAACTGGAATTATTGTGGCAGTTAAAAGAGTTTAAGTGCTGTCGGTTATCGGCTTTCAGTTGTCAGTGATCAGTTTGCGTAAGGTCTGAGATCCCATATTATGCGTAGACACGTAATTACCTATAGACTGAAGTTTGTTAAACCCTAAACAAATTTGCATACCTAATGGATATTTAATAAAACGCCTCAGATAACATTATCAGTGTAAGAACTTTTTAAATAAACATATTACCTGCCAAATCATCAGTCCGCTGCCAATGCCCGGGATTGTCACTTTTTTTGATTCCTACAAAGTGTTGGAGTCAAAATAGTAAACAAAAAACCTCCCGATACAAAAAACTCGTTCCTTGGGTTTTGGCATTCTTTTAATCTGCACCGGCACTATTCTCTGTGTTGTAGCTTTGAGCTGCTAAACCAGTTTTGTATCGGCCTAATTTTTTTTAGCTAACGAACTTCAAAAAATGCGTTAAGTACAAAAAACTGTTCGAGCTATACGTGACCTCAAACCAATCATATGGATCAGATGCAGTATAGAACAAGGAAACCAAGCCAAAAGCGAGTTTTTTTTGTATCGTATTTTTGAAGTGAGAGAGCGTTAAGAAAAAAATTCAGCCTAGACTTTTTTTGTTACTTTTTTGTGTCATGACAAAAAAGTAAGGAGAATAATGTTTCTTGCTACTATTTTTGTTACCAACACTTAAGCTATTTTTTTGATGAGTCCTACCCTGAGGCTCTTAGCTCATGGCTCTCCACTTGCTGATAATTAATTAAAAACCCATTTTGCAATTCTGTAAATGTATTTTTTTTGAATTTTTACATTTTTCCTATCTTATTGATTATCAATTACTTATTTACCATTATCCGTTATTAAACGTTTATAAACGGATATAAACGTAACTAAACGTATTTTATACAAATCGAAGGGGCCACCCTCCCCCATATTTGCAACATCGATCGGTACAAACAAAAACAACAATTCAATTTATTAATTACTAACCGCCCATGTGGCACAATTTATTATAACATGAAAACAATGAATAACAACGTAGACTTGATCGGAAACTTAGGTCAGAATGTAAACCTTTTCACTTTTGACAGTGGCAGTAAAAAAGCAAATGTGTCACTGGCAACTACCAGCTCTTTCAAAAACAATAAAGGCGAAATGCAAAAACAAACGCAATGGCACAACCTGGTAGCTTGGGGCATACAAGCAGAAATGATGTCAAAAATACTTTCTAAAGGCGCAACTGTGGCTGTGAAAGGTAGTCTCCAATATCGTACCTACGAAGACAAAACGGGAAAGGAACAGAGAATCGCAGAAGTTCTGGTCAATGAGTTTTTAATGATGGACAAAACCAAAGACAGCAAGGAAGTAACTGACGTTAAGAAGTGATGAAATGCACCCAATTGAAGGAGGCTACCCTGTCTCAAATTTGCAACACCAATTAAAACAACAATTCAATTAATTAATTTTTTAACCGCCCATGTGGCACAATTTATTATAACATGAAAACAATGAATAACAACGTAGACTTGATTGGAAACTTAGGTCAGAATGTAAACCTTTTCACTTTTGACAGTGGCAGTAAAAAAGCAAATGTGTCACTAGCAACTACCAGCTCTTTCAAAAACAATAAAGGCGAAATGCAAAAGCAAACGCAGTGGCACAATTTGGTAGCGTGGGGTATACAAGCAGAAATGATGTCAAAAATACTTTCTAAAGGTGCAACTGTGGCTGTGAAAGGTAGTCTGCAATATCGTACTTACGAAGACAAATCTGGAAAAGAACAAAGGATCGCAGAAGTCCTGGTCAATGAGTTTTTAATGATGGACAAAACAAAAGATTCCAAGGAAGAAACCGATAATAAAAAGAAAAAAGTAGGAGAGCCTTTTTGATCTTGGTTTTGGTCTAAAGCAGCTTGGTCTTAAGTAAATGTGTCTTCCTTATTCATATTCTACTTCCAAGACTTTTTACAAATCCATGAAAAGGGAGCCTTTCGACCTGGCTCCCTTTTTCATCCTTCAACCTGACTTTTCAAATTACCTTTTAAATTAAATCATCATGGAATCATTTACAGAAATCACTCCATTCTATCCACAATCCAACGGCAGACTCACCATCAGCAAATGGGCTCCTGAAGATAAACCCAGAGAAAAATTATTATCACTAGGGCCAAGAGCTTTAACAGATGCAGAATTACTCACCATTTTCATAGGTTATGGCACACCTACAAAAACAGCATTTGATCTGGCAAAAGAATTACTTGCAATGGCTCACAATAAGTTGGATGTTCTTGCTAAATGTTCGATCAACCAAATGTGCAGTGTGTCTGGCATTGGCCAAGCAAAAGCAATCACCATTAAAGCAGCCATAGAATTTGCTGGAAGGATAGGACAATCAGAACCTAACCTTGAAAATAAAATAAAAGACAGCAATGACATCTTTTTATATTTCAGAAAAGATCTATTTCAATTAGAACACGAAGAATTTTGGATCGTCATTATGGATTCCAAACTGAGACCAATTCTTAAAAAAAGAATCAGCAGTGGAGTGACGAACTTCGTACCAGTAGACGTCAAAGAAATTGGAAGACTGATTTGTGATCATAAAGGATTTTCCATGGCTTGCGTCCACAACCATCCTTCTGGCACGATGGAACCGAGCCCCGCAGACATCATTCTTACTGAGAAATTAAAACACTTGTGTCCTTATTTTGATTGCAAGTTTATTGACCATCTCATCATTTCAAACAATCAATATTACAGCTTTTCAGATAGGAATATGCTTTGATGAGCTGTTTTAATAAGCAGATAATCTTGCTTGTAACATATATAAAAATTTACATTCAACTTCTAAACTAGTTTCAAAAATGGTAGCTTTGCCGATAATGGAAGATCTCAAACATAAAATGACCGAAGAGGTTATTGAAAGAAAGGCAACCGTGGCCTTGCAAAAATATTTTGGATATGATACATTCAGACCGGGGCAGTTAGAGGTCATCAAACACGTGGTTTCTGGGAATGATGGTTTGGTCATTATGCCAACTGGTGGAGGTAAATCACTTTGTTATCAAATACCCGGTATCATCATGGAAGGCCTCACTTTGGTAATTTCCCCACTGATCGCTTTGATGCAAGATCAAGTAAGCGCTTTGGTAGCCAATGGTGTTTCTGTAGCAGCTTACAACAGCCACACTTCAGAAAGTGAAGTCAAGGATCTTTATAGAAACGCTTATGATGGGAAGCTTTCTCTGCTTTATGTGTCTCCTGAAAGGCTCAATACTGATGTTTTCCGTTCGTTTATCAAAACGGTGAAATTGGCCATGGTAGCCGTAGATGAATCTCATTGTGTATCTATTTGGGGAAATGATTTTAGACCCGACTATGTGCAAATAGGCGTTTTCAGAGCGGCAAATCCTGATGTTCCTTTTTTAGCGCTCACCGCAACAGCTGACTCAGCAACTCAGGAGGATATTGCCGTTCAGTTGAAATTACAAAGATCAAAACTCTTCATTTCTTCATTTGAACGAACCAACATCACCATGCGAGTGGCACAGGGATTAGACAGGATCGGACAAATATTGAGGTTTATCAAACAAAATCCAGGATCGGGCATCATCTATTGTCTCAGTAAAAAAAGTACAGAACAAGTTGCGGATAGCCTCAAAAAAAGGAATAAAAGCGGCATACTACCACGCTGGAATGAATCCAGACGATCGCAAAAATATCCAACAAAAATTCATCAACGACAACATTGAGATCATTTGTGCTACGATAGCTTTTGGGATGGGCATCGATAAGAGTAACATCCGATGGGTCATCCATTACAACCTTCCAAAAAATATCGAAGGCTTTTATCAAGAAATTGGTAGAGCTGGGCGAGATGGTTTACCAAGTAAAAGTTTGCTATTTTTCAGTTACAATGATTACAATGTTTTGTCTGAATTTGTCGGCAAAAGCGAAGCCAACGAAGAATTTAAACGGGTACAGTATGAAAAGTTAGACAGGATGCTCGACTTTGCCAATTCGCTAGAATGTCGCACCAATGTGATCTTAAATTATTTTGGTGAATATCGAGACTCGAATTGCGGTCACTGTGACAATTGCCTCTCACCACCAAAATCCTTTGATGGAACTAAATTGGCTCAGATGGCTATTTCAGCCATGTTGCGTACCAAAGAACAAATGTCACTCCAGATGCTGGTAGATGTTTTAAGAGGTAGCCAAAAAAAGGAAGTTTTGGAGGCGGGTTATGATCAGATAAAAACTTTTGGAGTTGGTAGAAACTACTCTGAGTACCAATGGCGAGATTTTATTGTACAGTTGATTCATAAAGGCTATATCAGGATAGACTTTGTACATCAATCCATGCTCCGCACTACCCCTCTTTCCAATGACGTCATATTAGGAAAAACTTTGGTCAAGTTGGTGGACCTAAGTCAGAAGATACAGAAGGAGGCATTACCGGTAAAAGTGGACAAAAAGCAAGAGTTTGAAAATGAGCTCTTTGATAAATTAAAAGAATGGCGATTAGAAAAATCTCGTTCAGAAGGAGTACCGCCTTATATCATCTTTAATGACAATACCCTCAAAGAAATTGCCACACAGAAGCCCTTGTTTGTGGAAGAATTGAGAGCCATCAGTGGAATTGGTGATGTAAAGTTTGACAAATACGCTTTTGAAATCATGGAGGTTTTACAAAACGCAGTTGTCAGTGATGAAACCAATGCGTTGAAGAAAGGTAAAACATATCTAGAAACCAAAATGCTTTTGGATAGTGGGAAAACACCGGAACAAATTGCCTCACTTCGAAATATTTCAAAAAGTACAGTTTATTCACATATAGGCTACCTTTATGAAAAAGGAGAGCAGGTTGATATTTTTCATTACATCACAGAAGAGGAAATAAAGAAAGTGCTTGATGCAGCTAACAAAATTGAAGAGTATGTAAAAACATCCCCCCTATTTGAGGCAGTGAATGAGGAAATACCACATGAAAACATACGGCTATGTCTTTCTTATTTGAAGAAACACGATCAAATACCAAAATAATTAGTACTGTTTAGCTATTCGCTTTTGAATCAAAAATTAAAGACATTTTAAGTCAGACGAGGCTCATTTTTGAAGTAATAGCAGCGCTCTTACTGAAAAAATAGCCGAAGTATCACTTAAAATGGATCATTTTTGATCAAAATTGGATATAGCTAAACGGTTACAATAATCAAAAGACAATCCCGTGATTAAACTTGTTTGTTTCAAGCAAGGTTGGACAATGATTAATTTAGAAAACTTAAATGTCTGAATTCAAAAAAGCAATCTAGGACTCCCTAGATTTGGCACTTTTCTTTGCTGCTTTGATCGCTCTTTTTTCTTTAAGGTTGTGTTCGGCTTCCTTTTTTACTGTTTTTTTAGTGTCTTTTCCTTTTGACATGGTATTCAATTTTTGAATGAAAAAATAATTGAAGCAATGTAAAAGCTTCGTGTTCAAGAGACATTAAATGTCTTCCATTCAAAAAAATAAATCAGCTTGGAAGTTTGGCTTGAATGGACTAGTGGGCTCTTCCTAATTTAGAACATAAAGGTATTTTAAAAAATGAAATGTGTGGGTTTATTTTTTGAATTTTAGAGATGCTTGATAGTTCCTCTATTAAGTTTCAGTTTATGTTATATTTGGTAAGAGAAAATAAACAAAGTTTATTGTTACTAAAAAAACATAATTAGATGTCAGCGATAAAAGATCAAATACGAGAAAGATTAGATGATATAAACGATGAAGATTTTTTAAATGGAATTCTTGACTTGATGAATAACGTTGACTCCAATGGTCATTATCAACTTACAAAATCACAAATTGAGGACATAAACATCTCTCTTGAGCAAATTTCAAAAGGTGATTTTGTGACCCATGAAGAGTGGAGGAAGAATTTTCAAAAAGGATCCCAAAATAATAGTGAAGAATACTAAAAGGTCTGCCAGAAAAATCCTAACACAAATCCTTTTAAATCCTATTCAAACACCAAAGTAAAAGGCCTTTGCTCTTGCTCAATACCGTTGATGATCAGACTCACAAAATGCTCACCCGGATAAAAAGTTCTGGTTGTAATTACTTTAAAAGGATGATTCCGTAAGATTTGCACATTAGCTCCCGCTTCATATACCTTTTCACTGATTTTAAAGACTTTCTTAGCATGGGTGCCATTTTTCAACAAATAATAAATAGCATACTCCAACCTGATGAGTGTTGAGTGGTCATTGTGATTGGTGAAATCAAAAGAGAAAGTAAGTTTCTGGTTGATTTTTACCTTGGAATCTTGGATAATGAATTGATTCACAGCTATATGCTGAGCATTTCTATAACCAAAAAGCTCTAGAATTATGGGTTCGCCTTTCTTTAGCAAAGTCCTGCTCGCATGTTTTAAAAGCTTATCTCTATTTATATTTTTACCTTTCCACTCAGCAACCAAATTCAAAAACAACTCTGGATGATCCTTGGAAATGTCATTCAAGTTATTGGCTACACTGCGCCTTACAAATTCAGAGGGATCATCTTTGAGATTTTCTAATATCGCAAGAATGGGAGTTGGATTTTGCTTGAGGTGCGAAACAGCCATCGCCCATGGAAGTTTGGGTCGACTACCTTCAGAAGCAAATCGGCGAACTCCTTCCTCTTCATGTTTTGTCCATTCCAACATTTTCCGCATCGATGCTTCAGGGTATTTGATCAAAAATGGTCGTATGGCAAATTCGCATGAAGTAAATGAAGTGACTTTTTCAATTGCATCCATGGATAAATCGAAATAATTAATCCCAAATTGTTCGATATAATCTGGAATGAACATATACAAAAAGGACATGCCGCTACTTTCCGATCTAAGCTCCAGAACAAAATCTGTAATCGTTATAATATCTGTTTCATAATTTCCAGTAAGAAATGTTTGAAGAGTCCTGGCCAAATGTCTCATCCTATCTTTCAATTCCAAATCTTCCCATGGCGCTGAAAGCACTGACTGGAGGTATGCTTTTTTCTTAAAACCGGGATAAATTTTGAGAAATTTAGTCGTAAAGCTTTCTAAAAAAGCTTCATTGTACATATACTTGAGTGGTTCTGCCATTCATCAAACTATTTGGTATTCATAAAATTTTACATCGGGATAAGGATTGAATCGATAGGGTGCTATTTCATAAAAACCAGCTTCCAAATACATTCTGATGGCAGAGGCCATTAAAGTTGTAGAAGTATCAAGTCGGATGAGTTTATAACCCAGCACTTTTGCAACATCCAGAGACTCCTTCAATAACATTCTAGCAACTCCCTTATTGCGGTAATCAGGCCTGATCCACATTCTTTTGAGTTCACAACATGTATCATCAAATTTTTTTATTCCCAATACGCCAGCATAAGCATCACCAACTTTTGCTAAAAGGAGGGCTCCTTCTGGTTCATTAAAAACCGTTGAAAATGACGAAAATTCATGATCAAAATTCTGGAAAGAAAGGTCAACGCCCAACCACTCAACGTATTCTTTGACCATGATTTTTCCTGCATCAAATTCAGCATCTTTTTCAGCAGTAATAATTTTTATCGTGTCCAAGGTTGGTCTGTTAATTTGCGTCAAATATAGTTTGGAGGTACAACATATGAGGTAAATTCATCCAATTAAAATATGTATTGTGCAAATCGCACTCCTTTCATTTTGTTTTTTTATAAGCAGAGTTGAAACCCTTGCATATTATATGAATCGAGGCACTGCCTCTTGTTATTTTAGATCTGGTATCATGATAGTTATGTTTGAAGTTTTGCTACTTGATGGTGAAAACGACTGTTCGTATATTTACGATTTACGAACATTAAAAGCTTGTATTTTGCATCAAGAACAATACTTAAGAAAACGACTGTTCGTATATTTACAATTTACGAACAATTGAATTGTTAGCCTCTGAACACTGACCTCCCAGAGCCATAGGCTCGACCCATTTATTAACCATGGATTGAAATCCATGGACCAAGGAAAAAAAAGTTGAAGTTCCATAGGAACGATCCATATAAGTGTCTCAAAACTAATTTATGTGACATTGGCTTTGAAATTTAAATCTCAACTCAAGGCGAACAAAATGGCTAAATTTCAATACATTCACAACACTTTCAACCAAAATCAAAAAAAATGAAAAACCAATTGCTCACTATATTGATCATCAACATAACCTTGATGCTTTCTGCCCAGGAGATGCCTGTAAAAACCAAAAGCAATAATTCCAGCCACGCTTTTACTGAATCCTATAAAGCACCAGTTTTTACAAATGATGACCGCATAGAAAAGATCAAAAGTAAGGAGACTGAGATTCAGCAGATGATTGAAGTACATGCAAAGTCAAGTAATATTCCCGGAATAGCTTATGGCATTGTTGTGGATGGCCAATTAATTATATCCTCGGCAACTGGACTGATGAACCTTGAAAAAAATCTACCAGCAAACACGAAGTCATCCTTTCGAATTGCATCCATGACCAAAAGTTTTACAGCAATGGCCATTTTGAAATTACGGGATGAAGGAAAACTATCTCTGAGCGATCCAGCCAGTAAATACCTCCCTGAAATGTCGAAGCTCAAATACCTCACAAAAGATGCACCCATCATTGAGATTGCAAATCTGCTAACCATGACTGCTGGGTTCCCAGAAGACAACCCCTGGGGAGACCGCCAGTTACATGAACCGGATCAAATGCTTACCAAACTATTAAAAGATGGAATTTCCTTCTCAAATGCATCGTCTTATCAATTTGAATACAGCAACACCGGTTATGCTATCTTAGGCCATATCGTTTCAAAAGTTTCCGGAATGCCATTTCAGAAATACATCGACACCAACATATTGAAACCCTTTAGGCATGAATCATACCTATTGGGAATATGATGCTGTCCCCAAAGAGCAATTGGTATTGGGTTACCGATGGGAAGATGAACAGTGGAAATTGGAACCCATGCTGCACGATGGTTCTTTTGGTGCCATGGGAGGCTTGATCACCTCAATAGAAGATTTTAGCAAATATGTGAGTTTTCACCTTTCGGCATGGCCGCCCAGAAATGATGAAGATAGCGGACCGATAAAGAGAAGTTCCCTGAGGGAAATGCAAACACCCCAATTCCCAACTTTAAATGCCAATGGCAAAGATATCAACGGTAATCCCTGTCCATCCATGGGCGGTTATGGCTTTGGTTTGGGAACCTCAACAAATTGCAAGGGTTTGATCCAAGTTGGTCATGGCGGTGCCCTTCCAGGTTTTGGAAGTGACTATCGCTTTTATCCGGAATACGGGATTGGAATCATGGCCTTCTGTAACCTTACCTATACCAGTGCCTATCCCAGAGCCAAGATCGTAGACATGCTTTTCAATACACTTGATCTAAAAGCCAGACAACTTCCTGTTTCAGATATTTTAATGGAAAGGGAATTGGAGATTATGGAATTGATTCAAGACTGGAATGAAGATTTGGGAACAAAAATTCTGGCAGAAAACTTTTACCTCGATAAATCCCGTGAACGCCGCATGAAAGAAACAAAAGAAATATCTGCAAAGGCCGGACCTATTAAAAGCAAAGAAAAATTAGTTGCTGAAAATCAGCTGCGTGGAACTTATAAATTAAAAACTGAAAATGGTGTTGTAGAAGTGTTTTTCACTTTAACTCCGGAAGCAACTCCCAAGGTGCAACAATTAGACATTTCCTTTATGCCGTATGAAGGGAAATAATATTATTGTCAGCAATAATTACAAGTGGGTATTGATAAATTGCTCCTCCTTACCCTTTCAATAACAATCTAGCAACCCATATTGCCATAATCGGGCCTGATCTACATTCTTTTAAATTCACAGCAGATATCATCATATTTTTTAATTAGTATTAAAAAATTATAAAATCCAAAATTATAAAATCAATTTTGTATTGTTTGAAATGCGTTTTGATAGTTCTGCTTATATTTTATTAATAAGGAATTAAAATAGTTCTTATATTTGTTGTTGGTTAAATATAATATTTATCTTTGAGATGCAAGAATGATGCTCGAACATACTCGAGACCCTTTACAATACATTGTCAATTATAGGATTTCCTAAAGACAAACAAGGTACTCACCAAGCTGCTGAATTATTTGGGTTGCATAAGATTTATAAATAAGATATGGGGTAAATATAAGAAGGAAGGTACTCGGGGTATTGAATTAAAAGCGTGGAGTTAAGAAGAATAAGTGGAGGTATTTCCGGAGGCAAGGCTGGAAATACAGGAAAAGATAACAAAATACTCCTGATCATTATGGTATTTCTTATTTTCTTTGGACAAGCGAAGCAATTTCTATTTTAATTCAGCAAGTGACAGGGATTACTTATGGCTACGTCATGTTGAAATTGTTGGATGATGGGGGTATAGCAGTCAGAAGCCTATACAAAGCATATGACCACAGACGAACGTAACGAAATGGTTGGGGGTTATCACAGATACAATCCAAGCAAATCAGAAGATGCAATAATATGTGGGGAGATGAGACAGGAATGGAAGTGATCATCAAGCAGAAGGAGCTATTCTAAAAGAGGAAAAACACCTGTGATACGCAGAACTGGACAAGGTTTTCAGTGAATATGATATCAGCTTTAAGTAATCGAGGCAAGTTGTCATTTTGCCAATTGACGGTAGAGTAAATGCTGGAATATTTCTAAATTTTAAGCAATTAATTAAAGGCAAGGAAAATAATATTAATTGTGGATGGTCATCCGATGCATAAAGCTATTTTGGTAAAGAATGGGTAGAAGAAAATAGAAAAAAATGGATATGCCCCAATTAACCCTGATGAATATTTGATCAAGATATTAAAACAAACATGTTGGGAAATTCACGGCCAAAGACACAATTTAAAATTGCGACAGATTTTAGCAAAAAGCAAAATAAACAAGTCGCTAAATATTTTCATGCAAATAAGGTCAAATATGCAGCTGCATAATTACGCACTACAAATTGGCCAGATTAATAACTGCTTACAGCCATCTTATCCCTACAAATGTTTGCACGTTTAAAAAAGAGCATATTCAAGTCAAAAAAAAACATATCGTAGATAGAATTCATAATTCGAAAAGTATGGAATCAAGTTATTTTGGTGTAGTTGAATTGACAAGTTTGGAAAATGTTTTCCTTACGCACAACGAATTAAATAAAGAAATTAATTTGTTGGATGAGTCTGGAATCAAATTGGTGTATTATTCTGACTGCCAACAACTAATCATTTGGCTGCCGAATGATTGGAGAGCATATGTTGACATAGAGATAAAGCATCTATTATCTGAGGAAACAATCTGGCGAAAAGAAATCAGTGAGATTATTAGCGGAAGCATAAAAATCATTTTGGACACACTTCCATTTCCCCCGGGTGATTTATCCATAACAATATCAGGAAAGGACAGTATACAGCACATTATAAACATAAAAAAGTATGAAGAAGGTGTATTTCCTGAACTACCAGAGATCGTACCTGAAATTGAAACAGATTATGACAAAGCACCTATCATTTACCGTGATGGATTTGGCAATATTATACCAGATCAGGACTTGATAATGAGAGGAAATATTGTGAATGATCTGAAACGAAAATTTAGCAGAAAAGTCAAATACGAGGATCAGGGACGTTCAGGCAAAGTAATTTTCATTGATGGAGATAAGGTTTTAAGATTTTATTCTGAAATGGGCGGTGGAAACTGTATTTTTTACATCAATATACCCCCCAAAGATCATTGGATAAAAGAAACAGATTACAGTCTTGAGGAAAGGGATGAGATCATACAATTTGTGGCGGAATCTGCTTTGAGGGATCAAGCGGGTTCAGGAGCCTACTTCGAAATAGGAGATAAGTGGATTACCTTTTTTTATGGGCCCAAAAGATAAAATATTATGATCATATTTAAGATGAAAATAGCATTATCTTTATTGATTATCCTTTGCATTTTATATTTTTATAGAGGATGTAAAACCGGTTATGTTAAAAATAATGGGGACTGGTCTTGGGTGACAATTGATGAAAGTCAAGGGAAAAAATTGCATTGGATAGAGGGAATAGATCAAAATACTTTTACTGTGTTAAAAAATAAAAGTTTTGCTCTTGATCAAAATCAAGTCTATTTCAAAGGAAAAAAAATAAACCATGCTTCACCAGAGGGTTTTGAGCCATTGACAGATGATGAATACGGATATGCAAAGGATAACAATCACGCTTTTTTTAATGAAGAAGTTATTATAAATGCTGACCCTCTTACATTTGAAGTTTTAAAATTCCCTTACTCCAAAGATAAAAATGATATTTACTGTGGCACTTTGCCAATGAAATTGGGTCATGAAGATGTGCTCTCCTTTAAAGTCACGAATGATGATAAACTCATGGCCGGTATGATTTCTACCACTGCATTGACACATTTTTTGGAGCTGCATCCCGAATATAAGTGGTTGAGGGAGCAAGAGATTGTAATTCAAAAAGTAATTACAGGAAATACAGGAACAGGGCAGACTGCAAATAAAAAATTCCAGGGATTTAAAGAATTAAAATGATTAAAATTTTCTGAATATATTAATGCCAACTGAAATAGATTTTTGATTTAAAGCAAATAATTATTGAAGGGTTGTTGTATACCAAACGGAAATGAATTTATTGTAATTAAAATTTTAAAATTAACATTATGCTTGGCTATTTCTTATATGGATTAACGCTCATCGCTTATATCTTGATAATAATTACCGTTCTCCAACCCCACCATTCAGGTGGCAGTGATGCAGCTTATGGTGCCGCTATGTCCATATTATTCATTACAGGTGCATTCATCTTAACAAGTTTGTTATTGACTGTAAATATTACAATGCAGGGAGGGTTTAATTGGATTTCGGATTCGTTACTTAAGCGGAATATTACAGTAGCTATTCTTTGGTTTGGTATTATATTAGGTGTTTCAGTTTTTTTGCTACACCACACAGCATTTCATAGATATTATCAGTTAACTGGATTTGCCCGTTTTTTGTCTTACATGTTATCTTACGGTGCCATTTGGTTACCACTCTTAATGCTGGTTCCTTATTATCTATTTTTAAAAAATGACTGGACTCCTTCATTTACACCTACTTTGTTTAAAATTCCTTTGGTAATGGCTTCTTTAATTGGATTTTCATTGGTAATAACACCAAAAATTATATCAAATTATTTAAGATCTTTTAGAGCATTTGATAAAAGTGAATTAGATTTTAAAGATGCAATGGAAAGAATGAAAAAGTACTCTGATCTAAGTAGTTTATTATATTATACCAGCACAAGTAATGAAGAACTCGTGCGTAATGCAGCTACTACTAAAATAAAAGCCATTAATAACCTGGAAGCTGAATTGATAAAGGTTTTGGAGCAGAGGGGTGCTTTTACCTGTATGAAAGCATATGAATTTATAGTTGCAAACAAAGTCCAACATCCAGAACTTTTCATTGCACCCATCATTAAAAGTTTCGATAAGTTAATAACTGAAACACATGAAGATATTGTAAACCCATACAAAGGAGGTCCTTATGATATGGAAGTCGTGTTCCTTGTTTTGGATGAGCAATTTAAAGACAGCGCGGCGAAATTTAAACCGAGCATACTAAAATTGCAGGAAGTGATGAAAACGCCACCGGCAAGAAGTCGGCAGCAGCCAGGCGAGTTAGAGCAAGCTAAAGAAACGATAAATAAAAATAAAGCGCGCATAAAATTATGGCTGGATATGCATTAATTAGCTTACTCAGTCAAACTTTAATTGAACAACTCAATTTCTCTTTCAATCTCGATCAAATTATATGTAGATTAATTCTGGTGAAACCATATTCCATTTGAAAGAATGCAAATTACTTTGCAACCTAAACTCATTTTCATGCGTCTTACAAAAAAAGCATTTTGAACGAAAGATCATTGAATAAGATAATATACGTGATTGTTGGCTCAATCACCTTGCTCATATTGAGTGTTTTAACATGGGATTTCTTCCATGGGGGTGTACCCAGTCACCATTTATTGGCAAATGAAAATTTACCAGAAATATCCAATTGGTGGGGTGTGATTACACTACCTTTTGTTTCGTTCTTTTTGCTGACTAGAATGAAAAAAAGGATATCAGGAGAAGCAACCTATCAAAATTTAAAAAAGCTTTTCCTATTTCCATTCCTATTTTCGTTATTATACGCCATTTTATTAGCAGTCTCATTTTCAACAGGAAATACTGAAATATCAAGCCTGCTGTTTAAATCCATCCCACTGATTGCACTATTTTTTCCAATTTATTATGCAGAATATGTTTTGGGTTTTATCATCGGTTTGACATATACTTTTGGTGGTGTTTTACCTATCATCATCGGTGGTGTTATGGCAATTTTCTCGTACGTAGTTTATAACTATTTACGGGCGCTAATCCTCTTGATTTGGGCTAAAATTAATAACACGGATAAAAAACAAGTTGACTGAAAATTTCATGTTAAAATCATACAATATCCTACCTCCTAGGAATTGCATATTCCGCCACAAATTGCATATAGTTATTTTTTAAAATCTCAAAGTTATCATCAAATTCATGAATGTCTGCCCTAAGTTTGTGGTGTGCAGGAACTAAAGTAGTATCTTCTGGTGCGCTTACAAAATTGTGTTCACTATCTGCTATGCGCTTTCTGAGTTCATTGATCAGACTATTTTTTTCTATAAAAAGCATTCGGTAATTCTCGACGTGATTATTGGTCTTCTCATCCTCTGGATTCGATTTCATCACTTCAAATAACTCACTTTGGAAAAAATTAATTTTATCTTCATAAAAATCAAGTTTTTTATTCCATTCACTATTTTCTGAGTGAATGAATTTTTTGTCTTCAAATTCTGAAATGTTTTTCATGGTATTATTTTATAATTAATTGATGTTCCGCTCAATATTTAGCGTATTAAAGGATGGATAAACGATTTTGCTTACCAATTATCTAATAATGAGACGGCTAAGTGTGTTGCATAGTTCGATCCCCATGCTAGTTGATCACCAATAAATCAAATGATTTGTATAATTATAAATACTTACGCATTTCTTTTTTTTTACGTTCTACCTTCCAAAATTGAGTAATTCTTCATTCAACCTACTCATTAATTACACCCAGTGGTTTTTATTTCCAATTTTGACCCAGTTGGAGCAATAAATCCACCACCCAAAATGGTATAATTTTCAGCATCATAAACCACATGTACGCCCAAATTTATTTCTGCATTCGACGTGATGGAATTACTTGCTTGAAAATAATTGTTCACGTTATGAATACCACCAAGTGCAAGATTTGGAGTACATGGTTGGGCTACCCAAAAAGTGTGATTGGTAATGCTGGTCCCATATGTTTGAGAATAATAGGTGACCCTAAATGTCCATTTGCCTGCCATGGCATTGTTTGGTAATTTTCTACCCCACAGAGGTTGTACACTCCTCGTAAAAAAACTTCCTGTCCTTTGATAGGTAGTATTCAATAAGGTCGAAACTACCCCATTTGGCTGGATTGCCTGCACTCTAGCCGAATCAGCTGTGAGAGAGTGTCTGATCGAAGCCGTAAAAAAAATGGAATCTCTAGGAAGAAAATAATCTTTCTCGTTTGGAGTTTCTATACCTGGACAAGAAGGTGTCACTGGCGCGGCAAAATGAGTAGCAATTTTATTCACACCTGTATCATAATAGGGTAATTGGTTGGCCCACCAGCTATTGGCAGTTGTCGGATTTGAAGGTCCGGCAAATGGTTCAACACGATTTCCAAGGTTGTCATAACATTCCAAGTGCAAATGGGGATTGGTGGAGTTTCCACTACTCCCCACTACGCCCAAATATTCACCAACCGTAACAACGTCACCAGAGTCTTTTACTGTCGTAGAATTTTGTTTCAAATGGCCGTACCATGTGATAGATCCATCAGCATGTAGCAAGAAAACCGCATTCCAACTATTGCCATTGAATGAACAGCTTTGGTCGTTGAATCCATCTTGTTTGAAAATGATGATTCCATCTGCAGCAGCAACCACTTCAACATGACTGTCATCCATTTTTTTCCACCAATATGGCCATACCCTGATGTCAATGCCATTGTGGCCATCATAAGTTTGATTGAGTCCGTTGTAATCCAAAACATTATTAAGGGTAGGATCAAGATCTACGTAATTGGAAATGGCATAGTAGCCAGGATCATTAAATTTATCACTTTGACGTAATGGCCATTGCAATAATGGTGGCATGGCGCGTTGGTTTTGGGGAAAAACACGATCTAAAAGTCCGTCATTTTTCATATCTCTGACAGCTTTGTTGATTCTTTCCTGCACTGCAATTCTTTCTGCAGGTCCTAGACAAACTGTAGGGCCGGCGTGTTCAGTTTCTGAATGCTCCTCGTGGGAAACAATTTGTTGAACCTTAATTTGGGAAAATAACGCGTTGGTTGTTCCAAGCAAAATCCAAAATATTAATTTATAAATTTTCATTTTTGATGATTTTTAAAGTGAATAATTAATTGCATGAAATGACTATTTCATTTTTTCCATCATCAATCTTAAATCTTCATTTTCCCTTTTCAAAGTGGAAATTGCCTCATTGGCTTGTATCATATACAAAGTCAATTCTTCAATTTTTTCCAACATTCGTCTTTGTAAATCACCCACATCAAAACCTGAACTTTCGACCACTTGAGCAGCTGGAATACCAGGCAAATGGCCTTCCTTTTCGATTGCTTGTTTTAATTCTTCCAAGGGCATTAATTCATAATCTTCATTAAATACATAATCTGGCCAGGCACCGCTTATTTCCACTCTCACTTCTTCAAAAATTGCTTTCCCATCTACAGCCAATAAATAATTACTAGAAGGTAAATTTGCAGAAGAAGAGATACCAATGCCTACTTGACCATTTTCATTGGGAACCAATAATACATCACCGCCTGAATTTTGAATGTTCAAGGTGGCAGCAACTCCATTATTACGGGCTTGTATTTCATTCCCGTCCATACCAATATTAGCAGTGGAAATATTGCCCAGAACCAATTCTCCTCCACCGGATAGACTTACATCAGTGCCATCTACAATATGTAACTTAGCTGACGGGATGGATGTACCAATGCCTACCCTGCCATCTGCTTCGTTGCAAAGCGCCAAATTTCCACCCCAAAACTGCAGAAATAGGGTGGATGGTTGATCTGCTGACGAACGGGCGCCGATCTCATTATTATCAAAAGCCAGATAACTACTTTCGCTTGAGCCTATTTTGAAAAAATTACCGCCACTACTTCCAGATAAAAATCCATCACCCGTAACGTGCAACTTTGACTGAGGGCTCGTTTCCCCAATTCCCACATTACCTGAATTAGTAATCCTTAAATTCTCTTCCCCTTCTGTGGCAAAATTGTTGGTTTCGTCCAGTATTTTAAGCGCTCCTCCGTCATTTACTATTCTCCAATCGGTAGCAGAAAATTCAGTAGATCTCAATAAATTTATCCCTGCTTTACTTGAACCAACACTTGTGGTCTGGACAGTCATATATTGATCATTACTGCCACTGATATGCAACTTACTCGTTGGCAAGGAAAGGCCTATTCCGACGTAGCCACCTTCTGGTTGGATCAATAAATCTAGTGGAGTTGCACCAACACCAAATAAACTCTGTAATTTATTGAAGTCTACTTCTAAATGGCCCTCTGATCTATTTCCAGCCAAGATCAAACCTCCCGGTGTATGTACTTGCCCTGAACTATGGACGTGAAGTGGGGCATCTGGATCCAAGGTATTGACCCCTACATTCTGGCTTCTCAAGGAAAAAAAGTGATCAACAGAATGAAAAAAGTAATGGAATTTCTCTTAATCATGTTTTTTGTGTTTTAAGGTTAAAGATTAATTTTCGCTAAGGCTTTGTAAATTTATAACTTAAGCGTTTGGCCATCCTTCCTCACTTATTAAGCGGTCAATTTGAATGAGCTACTCGTGAAAATTGCGTCTTTGAATTGAAATTATCAAAAGTATCTTTGAAAATCTCTCAAAGATTTTTTGAAATTGTACCTTAGATCAAATAATATACATTCGATGAAATTAGCCATATCAAAGTGTTATTCTGTATTTCTATTTTGTTTTCTTTTTAACGCCAATCTACAATCTCAATCCATGCAACAAATTCATTTATGGCCTGGTACCGTTCCTGGCGAAACAGAAGCCAAAGCAGTTGATGTCGTCAGTGAGGATAATAAAGGTGATGTAAAGAGAATTGCCAAGGTAACAGATCCAATAATGGATGTTTATCAACCTGCAATTGGGAAATCTAATGGAGTGGGAATTATCATTTGTCCAGGTGGAGGTTACGGAATTTTGGCCATTGACAAGGAAGGCTATGAAATCGCCACTTGGTTGAAAGACTTGGGATATACCGCGTTTGTTTTGCATTATCGGGTGCCACAAAAAAGGCTTGGGGCTTTGCAAGATGCCCAAAGGGCGATGAGGTTTGTAAAAAGCGGTGCTCAAAAATGGGGTATTGATGCTGAAAAGATTGGCATCATGGGCTTTTCTGCTGGAGGTAGCTTGAGTGCGCGTTTGTCTACTTTGTATGGTGAAAAAATCTATGAAGCAGTTGATGATGCAGATAAACTTTCTTGTAAGCCGGCATTCACAGCCCTTATTTATCCTGCTTACTTGGATGAAGGTCCAAATCGTTCTTTAACGCCTGAATTAAAGGTCTCAGACCAAACTTCACCAATGTTTCTTTTTGAAACTGCCGATGATCCTTATGGAAATAGTGCGCTGGTTATGGCTGGTGCATTAAGAGATGCTAAAGTACCAGTTGAATTGCATTATTTGCCATTTGGTGGCCATGGTTATGGTCTGAGAAAGGGTACTGATGCTGCTGAGGCATGGCCAGTTTTTTTGTCTAAATGGTTGCTGAAGATTCAAAAATGACAATGGTCTGCGACCGCAATGGCAATGTTCCTACAATGTTCCTACAATGTGTAGGAACGCAATTTGGCAATTTTGCAATCCTTTTCAGTAAGCAGTCCAAGACAGTTTCGCAAATTGATTAAGCAAATCAGCAATTAAGCAATTCAGCAATTCAGCAATTTCGCAATTTCGCAATTCTGCCATTAAGCAGTTTTACATATATAATTTTTCAATGCACCAATTATTTAATAAATAATTTTTATTAAATAATCTGGTTTTTAATAATTTACATTTAAATTAGCGTTGACTTCTATCGCGTAGAACTACGCATTCCTGAACTTTTTTTCTTTAATACTTTCGCCATCGACGAATCAGAAAATTTTTATAATTAAATAAATAATTAACTACCTAAATTTTAAATTATGAGTTTACCAAATCTTCCTGTTACAGTCCAAGCAATTAACTATTACACCAATTGGTCCAACTTAATTGCCATCGGGCCAAATGCTTCAACTTTGCGACTGTCTTTAGGTGATTCAACCTTAACAAACACTTATTGGTTTGTAGTAATTGATAGAGTTTCACTAAAGGTTGTTGCAAATTTCACTACAAAAGATAATTCAAATGTACCAACGCAATTATCACCGTATTTGGGTAACACCCAATATTTATTAATTGTGAGTACTCAAAATTTGGGTTCTGCATATTTGCCTCATGGTGCTTTGTATTCATTTCTTGTATCAGAAGGTGCAGGTGTGGAATTGAGAAGGTTGGAGCAAATTTATTCTACACTCAATTGTGGTACTTGGGGTTTCATGGCTTATTCTTTTGTGTGTGTATTAGGAGATGATGGAAGTGGTGCTTTCGAAGCTTCTACTCTACAGCAAAATGCTTTATTACAAACCATTCAATTGATGCCCATAAATATTGGTGGGACTAACTATTATACGCCAATTTCTCTTTAGATATCAATTTGTCAAATAATAAAGGGTTGCTCATTTTGGGCAACCTTTTTTATTTCCTCAATCCGCCCGTATGAATGAAAACTAAAATGTCACCAGGTTTATACATTCCATTTTTTATATCTGCCATTAAGCCATAAAAAGCTTTTCCAGTATAAATAGGGTCCAATGACAAGTCATATTTAATTTTTATTTCATCTATAAAAACCAATAAATCAGACGGTATTTTACCATATCCACCAAAATGGTAATCGGAGCGCACAGTTAGTAGATTTGGAATTTGCGAATCACTTTTATTGAAAAACTGAGCATAATTGATTATCTCAGCTTCCATCCAGTCACCTTTCAATGCAGGATAAACAACCATTTGTGAACGAGCATTCTTCAAATAAGAAAGTAACGCTCCTGCTGTACCTCCGGTGCCCATGGACAGCACTAAATGACTGTAATCAGGAACCTGTTCTTTTATTTCTACATACAGCTCCTGAATTCCAGCCAAAGCAAACTGATTACTCCCACCTTCCGGAATGACTAAATAATTTGGAAATTCACTGATTACTTTGCTTGCAATTTCTCCACCTTCCTTTACACGATAAGCAGCTCGGTCAATAAAATACAATTCAACACCATTGTCTTTTGCATAGGTCAATGTCTCATTTTGTGGGTCAAAACCGTCACCACGTACCAGCATAATTACAGGTATTTGAAGCAAATGCCTGATTCCTGCTAGTGCATATAAATGATTTGAATGTGCTCCACCAAATGATATAATACCTTCATATCCCTGAGATTGCATATGGAGTAAATTTCCTTTGAGTTTACGCCACTTATTTCCTGAAATCACCGGATGCGTTTGATAGTCTTCCTTGACAATCAATCTTACACCAAATTGCTCTTCAATGTCCTTTATTTCCCTGAAAGGAGTTGGACACTTTATCGCTTCAAGTTTTGAAAAATTCAATCCTAAAATTCTGCATATCTGGAAAGCAAGAGTGGATCTGTTTCCTGTGCTTTTGCTTTCGTCACATAACCATCCAACTCTTCCATCAATGCCGCAGCACCTGGATCTGGATTACCTGCCATTTGAGATTTCATAACAGCCAAAGTGGAGACAGCCATAAATCTCAAAAAGTTATTTTTTCCCATATCAGTCCCAACCAAAAATAATTGATCTGTATAAGGTTTTACTTCTGCAGGTTTTAATTGCATTAAGTATTGTACAAATGGGCCGAATAATTGATAAGTATTATAAATGGTCGAGGAATTGATTTTATCCATAAACCAATTGCCCATCATTGGATCTTTTGATTTGGAATAAACAGCTCCCAAACCTCCCAAAATCATTTCCGAATCCAAAGATTCAAACTTTTTTGCATATGTTACAGCCATAGAATCATCAACTTCTGCCAAAATTGCCAATGCATTTGCCACACCTGGAATTGATTTTTCTGTGTCCAAAATCTCAATCAATAATGGTTTCAGATCCTCATCTGTCTCCATCATTTTTTGCAATGCCAATGCCCTCAATTCTGTATGATTTCCTTTTACCGCCAAAGATTTCAATTTGGAAACGTATTTGGTGGCGTCACTCATGTTCTCCAAAGCCGCCACTTGAACCAAATAATTGTTATCCAACAATCCTATTTCAGTCAGTCTATTATAATCTACACTATCCATCAAAGATAATTCATTGATGGCCGAGTATCTCTGAGCGGCATTTGGTGAAAACATCAACTGTCCCCAATGATAATCGATCGACTTGTCTTCAGTGATGACAGCCAAAATATCGTCTTTACCATCCAATATGACACTGCTCGGTTTGTCATTCACATTATTTACAATAATTGTGTCGAATTGATTTTTAGCCCAAACCTTATGGAAAGTAGCTTTTCCATTTGCATCATAAATAGCCATGTCAAATGGAATTTTGAAATTTGGGTATTGTTGTTGGGACACATAAGCAATGAGTTGCTTTTTATTGGCATCATATTCATACGCAACATTGATTTCAGGATGTCCTTCTGTCAAATACCACTGATCAAAAAACCAATTGAGATCTTCTCCTGTGACTTCTTCAAAAGCCATTCTCAACTCATCAACTTCTACTGCACTGTATTCATTCTTTTTTAAATAATGGTTTAAAGCGGCGAAGAAAGCTTCATCTCCCACATAAGATCTCAACATGTGTAAAACCAGACCACCTTTGTTGTAACTATGGGCATCAAACATATCCTCCCTATTGCCATACCCGTAATGGATCAAGGGGTGAGTGCCTTGTGCCGCACTGGCAAGGTATCCTTGCATCTCATTGAGTCTGTGCAAATCCGCGCGTTCAAGGCCGTATTTATTTTCTAACCAAAGGTATTCTGCATAATTGGCAAATCCTTCATTGAGTGTAAGATTCGCCCAACTTTCACAAGTAACCAAATCTCCAAACCATTGGTGAAACATTTCATGTGCTATAATTGCATCATTGTCATCATCAACCAATTCCCGATCTGTTTTTTGCACAAATTCTCCAAAAAGAGAGGCTGTCGTATTTTCCATTGCTCCAGATACATAATCTCTGGCAGTAACCTGGGCATACTTATCCCATGGATAGGGGTAATTCAGTTTATTGGAGAAAAACTCCAACATTTCTGGCGTATGATTGAAAATTTGTTTTGCGTAGTCTTTGTACTTGGGTTCTACTACATAGTAAAGCGGAATATCCTTCCATTGGTCCTTAACCCAAGCGTATTCTCCAATGGCCATCATGAAAAGATAAGGAGCATGGGGTTTAGTCATTTTCCATGTGTCTGTTCTTTTTCCTCCCGCAATTTTTACAGAAGAAACCATTGTACCATTTGAAAGGGTAGAAAATTTATCATCAACCGTTATGGCCAATTCTTGCGTACCTCTTTCATTGGGTTTATCTATCGTGGGAAACCATCTGCTGCTGCTTTCTGTTTCTCCTTGCGTCCAAATTTGTTGTGGTTTATCAGGATCGGATTTATCTGCATTGATGAAATACAAACCTTTGTCTGAGGTGATGGCTGCACTCCCTCCGATTTCCCCTTCATTGGGCTTGGCAACATAATCGATTACTATCACTAGTTCTTCACCCTTTTTTGTAAGATTTATCCAGTGTGATCGATAACTTTTGCCCATCATAATCAAATTTTAGAGGGTTGTTGTTATTTTTAATTTTTACCGATTTGATATCAAAACTCTTTGCATCTAATTGCAACATATTTTGTGGATAGAAATAGGGAGTTAGTGTCAATTCGGCATTTCCTATCAATTGTTCCTTTTCCCAATCAAATGATACAGCCAATTTGGTATGAATCAAATCAAAAAACTGGGTTGCTGATGGATTATAAATAGCTGGTGTCGGCTCTTCATCTTCTTCCTGAAATTCTGGACTATTGCCATCTACCACCATAGTATCAAAAACCACTTTTTCTACTTGGTCTTCATCATCTGGTGTGACCGTAGTAACTTCTTTAGTCGTTTTACATGAAAGCATCATGGAAACGATGATTAATAAAGCATACACCATTTTTTGGAATGGCTTTATAAAATCAATATTTGAAATTTGCATTTATGATTGATTTAATTGATAAATTTTTCTCTTTCCTTGAGGAATGTTGCACCGAAAGTAATACCCAAAAGCAGGTGAATGATAAAGGCACCTGGATTGGATGTTAATTCTGCGGTATAAAAACGATACATATTCAATGCAGTTATAACGTGGTATCCCATAAATATGAGGGTTACCATTTTTATTAATTGGCTATATTGGAAGTGTTTGAATATTTGAAAACTCAAGATGCCAAAAATTATTGCAGCAAAAGCAATGAGTTTGCTCAGCATAATGGATTCTAAGGTAGCTTGACCATTGTTCAACAACCATTCAGGTCTAAGGAAAAATACCATTCCTCCAATTCCTTCGATCGCTGCATTCAACAAAAAAACATGCTTTACAGACATTATTTGACTATTTTTCTAGGACAGAATCTGCTTGAATATGTTCTTCTGTGTGGTAACCTATAGGATTGAATCCAATATTAGATTTAGTAGTGGGTTGATCATCATCAAAATCTTCCCATTCTGTGATGTCCTTGAGAAATAACTCAAAATGACGGAGAATGAATGGTTTATTCAATTCGTCGGGTCTTAGAATTTCAAGAGTTTTGGGAGGTTTTGGTTCGCCGTAACCCTCAATATAAGGGCTCATCAACATGACCATTATTTTACCATTGAAAAGCTGTTGGTAAATGATCGCTCCATTGCTTTTCACCATGGTCCTTTTCACGTCAGAACCTTCTAGGTTTTCACTTATGCCACTGCTCGATTTTCCAAGATCCAAAATGACAGCCTCCAAATTTTCTATGTTGTCTTGGTTCTTCACCTCACCCTTAAGTTCGCACGCTTTCAAGATGTCATTGAGCGTACTATGGATCATCGGTTTGATCAATCTATTCCATTCAGATCTATAATGTACTGTATTATTTAAAACAGTTTTATAAGCATTGGCTTTAACTTGCAGTGTTCCGAAATCCATATTACAAAAAATGATGTAGAAATAAAATGTGAAGCTAGCAAAAAAGTTCGATTTTAATAGATAATGCCTTTGGAATAAGCATTCTCGGCTGCTGGCTGTTATCAGCTATCTGTTTTCAGTGGCCGGTTCTGAGTGCTCAGTTTTTTTGCTGCAAGTTTTAAGTGAGCTAAGTGTTATTTGCTTATTTGCTCTGATTTTATTCGTTTATTTGTTTATTTGCTATTTGCTAGTTGCAATTGCTTATTTGCTATTTGCTTTTTGCGTTTACTTTGCTTAGTTGCTTATTGCTTGAGTTGTCTTTTTTTTTAGCATTGCCAAATTTGCTTTGCTAGCTTATTGCTATCTGCAATTTTCTTTCTTTCAGACTTGCAAAATTGTTTTGCACCCCATCTTTTCTGCAGCTTTCGTTTTGCAGTTCTGAGTTCAGCAGTTTTGCAATTGGGCGTTCTCGTTTCTCAGCATTGCCACAATTGAACAGGCTTGAAACCTATTCGCCCTCCATTCTCGTTTTCTCAGCATTTCCCAATTGAACAGGCTAGCCAATTCCCTCCATTCTCCTTCTCTCAGCATTTCAATTGAACAGGCTAAGGCCAATTCGCCCTCCATTCTCTTTCTCTCAGCATTGCCACAATTGAACAGGCTAAAGCCTATTCGCCCTCCATTCTCTTTCTCTCAGCATTGCCTCAATTGAACAGGCTAAAGCCAATTCACCCCTCCATTCTCGTTCTCTCAGCATTGTCGCAATTGAACAGGCTGAAGCCTATTCACCCTACATTCTCCTTATCTCAGCAGTTTCGAAGTTCAGCAATTCAGCAGTTTCGCAATTCAGCAGTTCTGCAAAATAAAAACAGCACCCACTTTTAAGAATAGGTGCTGTCATTTACACTGATATAGATCAGACATGTTCTATGGATTGTAACTTCACAGGGGGACTATGTGTGGCTTAATATTTTTATAAAACATCAGACGATCAGATATTAATCGCCTATGTTCACTTATATATCTTATTTAAAACGAGCGCGGGGTGTATGTAAGTAAGCAATATCTGTGTTACGAGTTGACATGAGCTTTTTCACATTCATCTCAGCTTGCACATTGTTGTAAGTTTCGTTTAGGAAATTCAACATTACAGAAGAAGACTGAGTGTAGTGAGTTACCACAGCACCTTCCAAAACAACTGATTCATCTTTTGCAGAAACTGTTTGTTCTTTTGCAGTTATTTTTGAAAATTCACCAGATTTTTGACCCAATACATATTGTATAGCGATCTCTTCTTTTGAAGCTTTCAAAGTTCTTTTATAGTTTGTTGCTTGTAGGTTTTCTTCGCCCATCATCCACTGCATGATCGTTGCATGATTTGCCTGACCCAAATTGGTTACTTTCCAATCACTACTGATACCATAAATAGTAGGATATTTATCCACTTGGTAAAGATTGAGTAGTTCTGCTTCTTCTTGTGAAATGTTGATGATTGGATGGTTGAGTTTTTGAGTCCAATCTCCCATAGAAGAAGAATTGCAATCTTCGCTACCTTTAATACAAGCAGTCGAAGTATTGACATCTGACTCAATATAAAGAACGACAAGGTTATTCATACCTTTATTACCGTATAGTTCATATACATCGTTTAACGTTTCTGACATGGCATATTTCCAGCTTGAAGGGGACCAAGCTGCACCGAAATTCACAATGACGTGTTTTCCTTGTGCCAACATATCAGATAGGTCAAATGTATTGCCATTGATATCCGTAACAGAAAAATCACTGGCAGCACTACCATTTGTCAACGCGGCATTTAGCCTGTTCGACATCAAAGAGAATAATACTATTGCTAAAGAGCAAACTACTTTTACTTTCATTTTGGGATGAAATTTGATTAAAATGAATAATTAAAAAGTGTATGCTCAGGGGACTAGAATTAAAGAGAAATTAGTCGAGACTAACTGGTGGATTCTGCTTTATTTCGCGTCAAAAATATCGGATAGTTTTGGATGCACCAAATATTAATCGCATTTTTATTATAAAATATTTAAATTTCTCTTAACAAATCGAATATACATGGTAGAATATTCTCATTTGAAGATAATTTATATATTAATATTTTTTTTAATGTTAACTGATTTCTAGGGGGTTAGGAGACACAATAAATATTGCATCTGAATCAGTCAATTTTTAAAACAAGCTTTAGTGTATTTTCTACTATTTAGATAAAGTTCTTGTTTTGAGACAAAATATTGAATCTGATGCGGATCAGGCAGAACACAACTTTGGTACTTGCCAAAAAGCTTATACCTTATCTTAGCAACTAAATCATATAAATAGTCGCTAACTGAAGTTGGTATCCACCCAAAGTGGGATATCAGACGATAAGGGAAGTCCAAAAATGATGCCAGTTTAATGACAGCCTTGCTTTTTACTAAATACTGGCCAGAAACCAAAATAATGATAGAATCTACCGACTCAAGGGAAGAAGGAAGTATATTCAATGATCTTGCATCTTGAAGGGTGGCAAATTTAAAAATGCCCTTTTTATTTCTACGTAGTAAGAATTGCACAGTTTTGTCACAGAACTTACAAAGTCCATCATAAAAAACAGTGACACTTTCTTCTTCCATTCCTTATTTTATTGGTATAAAGCTAAAATCTACGTAGTGCCATCTGCTACTTAGAATTGAAATAAATTACTTATTTTATAAAACTTTAGGACTACTTAATAACTAACTTTTCAAAGTTTAGTTAAAAGTAAATCATCCTCAATAATAAACATTTTATGAGCTAATTGTTGCAAATGTAAACTAACAATTATACATTTGACCAAAAATTGACCAATTGGTTAAATTAAATGGTTAACAAAGAAATTGCTTTAGATACTGAGGAAAAAATATGGAAAGCCGCAACCAAGGTTTTTGAAAGGGATGGCTATGCAGGTGCGAGAATGCAAGTTATCGCTGATGAAGCAGGTATTAATAAAGCATTGCTCCATTACTACTTTAGATCCAAGGAAAAATTATTCGGCAAGATATTCATAGAAAAATACAACAAGTTCTTTTCTACGCTTGCCATTTTAGCAGATCAGGACATGGAGTTTTTTGAAAAAATAGACACAGTCATTGATTCCTACATGGAGATGCTACTCGAAAATCCAGAAATGCCCTCTATGTTGATCAACACCATCACCCATCATCCAGAACTAATCGATAAATTGAACATGGAGGGTGCGCAGAAAATACGTGGTGTTTTGCAATCTGAAGCAGAAAAAGGGAACATCATTGCAGTAGAAAGTTTACAAATACTGACTTCTGTGGTCGGTTTGTGCATCATGCCTTTTCTTGCAAAACCAATTGCCATGCATATTTTCAAACTTGATATGGAGTTTTACCAAGAAGTATTAAACAAAAGAGGCCCATTTGTTAAAAAAGCAATCAGGGCCATTTTGAAGCCATAAAAAAATTTATTTCAATATTAACTAACTGGTTAAAATGAACAGTCAAAAAATATTTTTCTTTCTAACAGTAACCCTCTTTAATGTAACATTATTAAAAGCCCAAGAGCTTACAAATTTGGAAGAGCTGTTTGAAAAAGCAATTAGCCACGGTACTTCCGTGAATCAAAGCCAACTCATCAATCAAGCTTTATCTATCAACCAAGAAAATGCCAATGCTAATTACTTGCCTAAGTTATCGATCAATGGAGCAGCTAGTTACCAGACTGATGTCACCAGTTTTAAGGTACCCATTCCTGGAATTGAAATACTGCCGCCTTTCAAGGATCAATACAAAGTCACTTTGGATCTTCAGCAAAATATTTACGATGGTGGTTCAACTACAGCGCTCAAAAAATTCAATGCCGCTAGTAGCAAAGTGGAATTAGCAAAAGTAGAACATGAAAATACACAGTTGAAAGAAGCCATTGCACAATTATATTATAGTGCAGCATTGATAGATCGGCAAAAGGAAAACATTGAGGCTTTAAAACGACAAGTGACTTTGAAGATCGAGCGGTCTGAAGATCTTCTAAAATTGGGTACTACGACTAAATTGGCCTTGCAACAATTGCAGACGAAAATCATGGAGTTGGACCAACAATTATTGGATTTAAAATTCAAAAAAAATGGAATCATTTCCGGAATCAATTTACTTACTGGATTGAGTCTCACCGAGGAAGTGAACTTTGAGATCAATAGCATAGCCGACTTTTCACCTTCAACCAATCTCTCCAGAACAGAATTAAAACTTCTGCAAGCACAACAGGCCCTGCTTTCAAACTCGACCAATCTCATCAAAAGCAAATACGCCCCCAAACTCGCATTGGTTGGTACATTGGGTTATGGAAGGCCTGGTTTGAATTTTCTAGCTCGCGATTTTGACACTTATGGAATTATTGGACTCAACCTTAAAATTCCAATCGACCATTTTTACACACGCGGTATGAAAAATGAATTAAGGCTCAACGATATTCAGCATATGCGGATAGACGAACAATTGGAGCAATTCACCACCACACAAAAGGTGAAATTATCTGCCCAGGAAAATGAAATTTACCGTTTAAGATCTGCTATTGTTACTGATGAAGCCATTGTAAAAATGAAAAGTGAGATGTTGGTGGTCATTGAGGATCAATTCACAAATGGCATCATCACACAAAGGGAGTATTTGGAGGAATTGGAACAAGTTACCATGGCAAAAAATACAGCAGCATTACACGAAGTACAATTAGCCCAAGCCATCATTCAATATCAACTATTATTAGGAACATTATAATCATCACAAAAATGAGAAATACTTTTTTTCTTTTGTTCATCATTACTGTTTTTGCCACTTGCCAATCATCCAATAATGCTTTTGATTCTAGTGGCGTTTTCGAAGCTGATGAAGTCATCGTATCTGCAGAATCTATGGGAAAACTGATCAGTCTCAAAATTAAAGAAGGAGATGTAATCAAAAAAGGAACTGTGGTTGGCGGTATTGAAGACAATAATTTGTTATTGCAAAAAGGCCAGTTACAAGCTACCATCGATGCTTTGTACGACAAAAAGGTAAGTCCAGAGCCGCAGGCAAATATTTATTCACAACAAATCATCAACCAAAATGCCAATATTGCCACACTGAAAGCACAAATGAAGGTATTGCAGGTTGAGCAAAATCGCATCAGTCAACTAGTTGCAAAAGATGCAGTTCCTGCAAAACAACTAGACGACATCAACGGACAAGTGAGCATTCTCAATCAACAAATTGCTGCGGCAGAAACGATGTTGGGCACACTCAGGCAGCAAATCAAATCCACTCAAAGTACTTCTGCCATTCAAAACAAGGCCATTCTAAGGGAGCAAAAACCGCTCGAACAACGCATTGCCCAATTGGAAGATCAAATTCAAAAGAGCATCATTGTCAATCCGATCGATGGTACGGTTTTGACCAAATACATGGAAGAAAACGAGGTGGCTACCGTTGGCAAACCCATTTATAAAATAGCCAAGTTGGATCAATTGATACTCCGCGCCTATGTAACTGGTAATCAGCTCAATCAGATAAAAGTAAACCAAAAAGTAGGGGTAACAACTGGCTCAGATAAAACTGCCAAAACGGTACAAGGAACAATTATTTGGGTATCTTCCAAAGCGGAGTTCACACCAAAAACTATCCAAACTGTAGATGAAAGAAGCAATCTGGTTTATGCCATCAAGGTGTTGGTGCCCAACGATGGTTATCTCAAATTAGGGATGTATGGCGATGTGAGTTTCCAAAGTGCATCAACAGACAAAAATTAACATGAGCCTGATTGTCAAAAATATTGTCAAAACTTACGAAAAGGGCAAAGTCCTCGCAGTGGATAATGTCAGTTTTGAGGTCAAACAAGGAGAGCGCTTTGGCATCATTGGCCCAGATGGAGCAGGAAAGACTTCACTCTTCAGAATCTTAACCACCCTTTTGCTAGCCGATAGTGGTGAGGCAAGCGTTTGCGGAAATGATGTTGTGGCGGATTTTGATAAAATAAGGCGCATCAGTGGTTACATGCCTGGAAAATTTTCACTCTACCAGGACCTGAGTGTAGAGGAAAACCTCAATTTTTTTGCAACAGTTTTTGGCACTACAGTAGCGGAAAATAAACATTTGATCCAAGATATTTATGTACAAATCGAACCTTTTAAAGATAGACCTGCGGGAAAATTATCTGGAGGTATGAAACAAAAGTTGGCTCTTTGTTGTGCATTAATTCACGAACCAAAAATACTTTTTTTAGATGAACCCACAACAGGCGTTGATCCTGTAAGTAGAAAGGAATTTTGGGACATGCTCGATCGCTTGAAAAACAGAAACATCACCATTCTGGTTTCTACTCCATACATGGACGAAGCCAGCAGATGTGACCGCATTGCCTTGATGCAAACGGGAAAAATTTTAGCCATTGACACCCTAGACAATGTCATTGGAAGTTATAAAAACAAGGTTTTCGGAGTGGAAACCAAACACATGCATCAATTGTCACAATTCTTTAAAATTCATGATGCTGTTCATTCTTGTTATCCATTTGGAGATACTTTACATGTCACTCCCAAAGATGCCCTATTAAAAGCAACGGAACTAGAAGCCAGTTGCAAATTGGCAGGATTCCATGACGTAGTGATTTACGATTTAAAACCAAACATTGAGGATATTTTTATGAATCTCATGGGACAAAATAATGGAATATGAGTAAGGAAGCCATCATCAAAACCAATGATTTAACCAAGTCCTTTGGTGCATTTACTGCCGTGGATAAAATTACTTTTGAAGTGATGCCGGGTGAAATTTTTGGTTTCCTCGGGGCCAATGGTGCTGGCAAAACAACCGCCATGAAAATGCTTAGTGGGTTATTGATACCTACTTCTGGCAAGGCATCGGTTGTCGGGTTTGATGTTTTTAAACAGTCAGAAATGATCAAAAAAAATATTGGCTATATGAGTCAAAAATTTTCTTTGTATGATGATTTGACTGTAGAAGAAAATATTGCATTTTTTGGAGGAATTTATGGACTGAGGGGTGATGTTTTAGAGCACGCACAAGCGGAACTTCTGCAAAGATTACAATTAATGGATCAGTCCAAAAAACTAGTGGCTTCTTTGCCGTTGGGATGGAAACAAAAACTTTCTTTTAGTGTAGCCATGATCCACAAACCAAGGTTGGTCTTTTTGGACGAACCGACAGGAGGTGTTGACCCGATTACCAGGAGACAGTTTTGGGAAATGATTTATGAAGCTGCCGAAAATGGAGTTACCATTTTTGTAACAACGCATTATATGGATGAGGCGGAGTATTGTTCCAGAGTGAGTATTATGGTTGATGGAAAAATAGCTGCAATGGACACTCCACGAGCATTAAAAGACCGCTTTGGAGCTAAGAATATGGACGAAGTTTTTTATACACTGGCGCGAGGAGCTAAAAGAGGAGAATAAGATGAAAACATTTTTAGCATTTGTTTTAAAGGAGTTTCAACACGTTTGGAGGGATAAAAGGAGTCTTTTTATTCTGATTGCCATGCCTGTAATGTTGATGTTTATTTTTGGTTTTGCCTTGAGTAATGAGGTAAAGAACTCCAACATTGCCATTTTATGTCCTAAACTGGACGAGGAGGTACTTTCAGTGATTGAAAAAATCGACCAGAGCAAATATTTTACCATCAATAAAATGATGCACAACCCCAATGAAATTGAAAATTATTTCAAACAAAATAAAGGCAAGATGGTCATTGTCTTTGAAAACGATTTTGCCGATAAATTAGAGCACGATAAGTTAGCCAATGTGCAATTGATAGGCGATGCAACAGATCCTAATACGGCAACAACAATGATCGGATATGCCCAAGGCATCATCGGTGATTATCAAAAAAGTTTATTGGGCGAAACCAATTTACCTTATGCCATCCAAGTGGAGACCAGAATGTTGTACAATCCTCAATTACTGAGTGCATATAATTTTGTGCCGGGAGTGATGGCTTTGATTTTGACGCTTTTGGGTACGATGATGACTTCAGTTTCTATTGTCAAGGAAAAAGAATTTGGGTCTATGGAATTGCTTTTGGTTTCACCGGTCAAACCCATCATGGTGATTTTCAGCAAAGCCCTACCCTATGCATTGCTTTGTTTTATCGATGTACTCATCATTTTACTCATGGCAAGGTATGTTTTGGATATGCCCATCCGAGGAAACATTTTCTTACTCTTGGCCATGAGTGTGTTATTTATTTTTACAACCTTGTCTCTCGGACTTTTGATTTCAAATAGTGTCGATCAGCAACAAGTCGCCATGTTTATTTCGCTTGTTGGTTTGATGATGCCGAGTCTGATTTTTAGTGGATTTATGTTTCCCATTGAAAACATGCCCAAGCCCATGCAAATCATCAGCAATATTGTACCTACTAAGTGGTATTTTGAAATATTAAAATCTGTCATGGTCAAAGGTCTTGGCTTTTCCTACATCTGGAAACACACCTTGATTTTGGTCGGAATGACTGCCTTTTTTACGTTGGTTGCTGTCAGAAAATTCAAAATCAGATTGTCATGATTGGAATAGTCATCAAAAAGGAGTTTCGCCAGATTTTTAGAAATCCAAATATTTTGCGGATGATGATGGTTATGCCCATTATCCAACTGATCATCATCCCTTTTGCGGCTGACTATGAGATCAAAAATATTGACCTTGCCATTGTTAATCAGGACAATAGCAGTTATTCACAGCGTTTGGTGCAAAAATTGGTTGCTGGGAATTATTTTCAATTGGTTGAAGCTGGCACTGATTACCGGACTGCTCAGGAATCGATAGAAAAAGGACATGCTGACCTCATCATCACCATTCCACATGACTTCGAAAAAAATATCATCAAGGAAAACAAAGCCACCATCAGCATCTCGGCTGATGCGGTAAATGGTGTCAAAGCTGGTTTGGGTAATCTTTACGCCAATCAAATCATAGGACAATTCAATGCTGAAATCAGAGAGGAATTACTGGTGATGCCCCGCCACAATGAGATTGTAAACATCCAGACATTTTCGCAGAATCGATATAATCCCCATAATGATTATCATTTATTCATGGTGCCTGGTATATTGGCGTTGCTGGTGACCATGGTGGGTGCTTTAATTAGTACGCTCAATATAGTCTCAGAAAAAGAAAAGGGAACCATTGAGCAAATCAATGTCACGCCTTTAAAGAAATATCAATTCATCATTGGAAAGTTGACACCCTTTTGGATATTGGGTATGATTTCTATTACGATTGGTTTCATCATCAGTTATCTTGTTTTTGGCATTGTTTCATTGGGTGGATATTTATCCATTTATTTATATTCAGGTTTGTATTTGCTGGCGGTACTTGGCATAGGGCTTTTGTTGAGCACCTTTGTGGACACTCAACAACAAGCCACACTTTTCAGCTTTTTCCTGATGATGAATTTTGTTTTACTCAGTGGATTGTATACCACTGTAGAAAGCATGCCAGGTTGGGCAAGATTTTTGTCTGATCTATTACCTCCATCTCATTTTATAAAAGTCATCAGATCTATATTCATCAAAGGAAGCAGTGTGGTTGATATTTTGCCTGAGTTTGGTATCATGGCAATTTTTGCGGTGGTATTGAATGGGTTGGCGGTTCTTAATTATAGGAAAAGAGCGTAAATAATGGTTAATGGTTAATGGTTAATGGTTAATTGTCGATGGTTAATTGTCGATGGTTAATTGGTAATGACTAGTGAGTTGAGGTCAATGGTTCGGGGCTATGAACTACTAATTAATATTATTTTTTGTTGCCTTAATTATTGCAGTAACTAATTTGATAATTTCTACTGCATCATTATTAATATTCTCAAACTGTTCTTGAGACAAATAATCGGTTGCTTTTAGGAGTTCCAGCCAGTAAATCGTTTCATTTATTTCCTTTTGAGCAATACCCATTTTATGTTTGAAATCATTTTTGGTTTCTGCATGTTCTGCTTCTCTGATCATTGCTCCAACACTTGTACCACTTTTTAATAGTTGTTTAGAAAGCACAAATTCCCTTTTTTGATCACACAAAAATTGATAAAGCTTTACAATTTTTGTGGCAAACTCAAAACTTTTGTTTTTGACAATATTTTCTTTCATTCATTAATCATTAAAATTAAGTTCATTTACCATTAATCTCTAACCATTTCATTAACCATTAACCATTAACCATTAATCATTTACCATTAAATAAGTCATTCTTCCTCATCGTCAGCGTCCAGCCTTTCTACCAAATCCATAACCCACAATATTACTTTGGGGCTCAAGAATTTTGAGATACCAGCTTTGCGCTCAGCAGTTTTAAGGATATTGATGTTTTTGTAGCCAATGTTTCTTTCTTCGGCAAGGGCGATGTACTCATCCCATTCGCTGCGAGAAATGATGTCGAAGTTTGCGCGTAGAATATCTACATCTGTAGGGTCTTGTAAATCGTAGGTGGGCATTGGATTTTTTTGTTTTAAATATAATTTCTAATTGCTAGGTGTCAAATGTAGTCTATTGTAAGCACTTCAAACCAACTGCCTTTCCATCGTTTACCGTACATATGATGAGCTGTTCCTTTTTTAGGAATAAAGCGTCTCTTACATCTCCCAAAACCCAAAGGCCAATCTTTGCATTATCCATTGGCTGGAATCCTGATTTACCGTCGCCAATCAATAATTGCCCAAAGGAACCATCTTGGGGCCCAACTAAAGACTCATTGGGATAAAAGTTGCCCAGAACAAGCAAATCTACATTTCCGTCTTTATTGAAATCTCCTGAAATAATTTTCGATGCCGGCGCTGTTTGAGCATCTAAAGGAAGTGCATTCAAAGTAAAATTGCCTTTGCCGTCATTTATAGCCACCATAGATCTCAATTCTGTGGCCGTAAATTTTTGAGCCCCCGCCAAGTCATTTTCAGTAAATAGTTCTCCAAAGCCAACTTTGGCGTAATCATCAAACGTTGTAAATCTTTTCTTGAACTGCACAATTTGACCAGTCAAGGTGCCTAGTGGATGCGCCGAAACTAATTTATCTTTGAGGTGTAATGCGTAAATGGGATCATAAACGCCATCGCCATTGAAATCCTTTCCCATCAAATAAGCTGGCTTCATTTCATTGGTTTTGTACAAGCTGTTGAGACCTTCGTTGCCCAAGACCAAATCTTGATCACCATCACTGTCTATATCCACTACTTCCAAACTTTTCCACCAACCAGATGGTAATCCCATCTCTCTGACAACAAATTCTCCATTTTCTTTAGCCAACAAAATGGGTTTTTGCCATTCCGCCAAAATGATCAGTTCCTTACTACCATCCTGATCGACATCTACCTCCTCAACCGCTGTAATCAACCCGTAGCTTTGTAATTGAGCCAACCATTTTGTTTTTCCATCCATATATTTACCTCCTTCATTGATGAGGTATCGATGTGTCCCAAACATAGGAAACTGGCCAGCTTGGTGGTGATTGGTGATCAAAATGTCCATGTCTTTGTCGCTATCAAAGTCAAATAAAATTGCCTTTTGTGAGCAAACAATGATGTCTGGAAGAATGGCTTTTGAAATAAAAATCTGGTTTGCTGAGTTCTCAAAAAACAAGGGGGTGTAAGCTTCTTTGTTTTTGATTGCTACATCCGCTACTCCGGGAATCAACATGATGTCATCCAGGCCATCGCCATTTCGGTCAAAAACAAGAAGATCACCTACTTCCATTTGTTGAGAAGCAATGATGGTCAGAGAATCAAATTTCCCAGCCGTAGTTTGGATGAATATTTGCGTAGGACTTCCTCGGTAAGCACCACCAATTACAAAATCGGTCAACGTGTCGCCATTGAAATTACCCGCCTTAATGACCGGTCCCTTTCTAGTCAACATTTTTTGCAACGTAGGCCTTACAAAAAAGTCCACATAATCTGATTCTTTATGATTGAATTGAATGATTCCTTCCGCTGAAACAAATAAAGGATTTTGGGGCGTTTCTTCCTTGTAAATAAAAGGCATTCCCCCTTTTTGCCACTCTACATTTACGATCGAATTGGCTTTTAATCCCTGGACTTTTTGTGCACTTTGGTCGGGCCAAAATATTTGTAAGCTATCTATAATGCTGTCATTGCCAAGACCAAAAATCATTTCCTTTCCCATACTGGATAAAAAGCCTCTTACAGGATAATTTTCCAAAACTTGTGACATTCCCTTTTGCCAAAGGACCACCTTAGCTCCAATTGCTTGAGCGTTCTGCGGGCTTCCTTTCAATTTGACAGACAAAAAATGTCCATTTTCAATTTTATTTTCATACAAAAAGGCTTCATCATCTATATTATTTACCACCAAATCGAGATCACCGTCATTATCCAAATCCCCATATGCCGCACCATTTGAATAAGAAAGATCATTCAAGCCCCATTTGGCAGAAACGTCTTCAAAAGGCCCGTTTTTATGGGCTTTGAATGCATAATTATATAGTTTCACTTCTGGTATCTGGTCTACAAATTCCTTTCTAAATTTTTCTTGAGCAGATTTATCACCAAAGATGTTTTGATTTTTATAATAATTGATAAAATCCAAGTCAGTCACATTTTTTCTATACCCATTGCTTACATGGATATCTTTCATACCATCCAGGTCAAAATCAGCAAGCAAAACACTCCAGCTCCAGTCCGTACAGGCTACACCATACATCAAACCTCGCTCACTGAATATAGGCTTTGATGCTATCTCTCCCATGTTGAGTTGCAGAGAATTGCGCATGTACTGCTTATGATATTTATATCTTTCTGAAGTGCTGGTGCTCTTTTTTTGATAATCATCCCGAGCGATCATCTTTTTTTGTCTCAAGTTGTCTTCGGGCAACATGTCGAGTTGCAGGATATCTACTCGTTGGTCATTGTTGAGATCTGCAGCATCTATTCCCATACCAAACATACTGGTGTGACCTGTAGCAGATTTGACGATGTTGATAAAACCTTTGCCTTGATCATTGAGATATAGTATGTCATTACTCAAAAAATCATTTGAAGCATAAATGTCTGTATAGCCATCATTATTAAAATCAGCTAATGAAATGCCTAGGCCCAATCCTTCAAAAGTGATTCCTTTGGCTAATGAAACATCTTTGAAAATGGCAATGCCGTTTTCATTTTGACCAGTATTTTCAAACAATTTATCGGAAGACGGAAACGAGCCATCATCAACTCTCGGTCTGATTGTATTTGGATTGACATCATCTGGAGCAGAATTGAGCATGTAAACGTCTAGGTCACCGTCCTTATCATAGTCAAAAAAAGCAGTTTGTGTTGTAAATCCAGCGTAATCCAAGCCATAATCGGCTGCTTGATCTTTGAATGAAACGGGATTGGTTTTTTGATTGATGTAAAATTTATTTTTGGAGTTTTTGATTCCTGAATGAGAGGCCATCGATAAATAAATATCTGGCCAGCCGTCGTTATTGATGTCTACAATAGAAATACCGGTCATCCATCCCCCATTGGTTAAACCAGAAGAAGCTGAGGCATTTTCAAAAACAAATTTGCCCTTATTAATGTATAACTCTGGGTTCTTTTGGTTTGAGGTAAAGCAAATATCATTCAATCCATCATTGTTAAAATCGCCAATGCCTACTCCTCCCCCATTGTAGTAATTCGTAAAATTAAAGACATTGACGCCATCCCATTCTTCTATTTGGTTTTTGAAATGAATATTGGAATGACTGGATTTGATTTTTTGAAATAAAACGGGGCTTGACTTTTTACATCCTGATGCAAAAGCCATCAAGATGAGTAGTGCTAAAAATATTCTTGACATTTTGGAAGCCATTTTTGATAAAAAGCTCCATAAAGAAAAATGGAATTTCTATAGTGGAGTTTATTTTGGTTGATTTCAATATATACTAACTAAGATACTCTGATGAGCAAACGTAATCATTTTTAGTGGCTTTGAGTATTCTCAAAACTTGCTTTTATCTAAAGTTGAATCTAAAGAGTAAAACTAAAAAGAGAGGCCTTCAAAAAATTGAAGGCCTCCATGTGTTTTTAATATCCCGGATTTTGATCTCCTTGATCCATATTTGGATTGTTATCTAGTTCTGTTTGTGGTATTGGCACAAGTTCGTGTTTGTTAGCTTGGAAGTAAGAAATTGGCTCACCGTTCAATTTTCCATGCTTTCTCCAACGAAGGATGTCAAAGTTTCTCACTTGCTCACCTGCCAACTCAACTTGTCTTTCACGTTGAATAGCTGCTCTTAACTGAGCTTGAGTACCTGTAGGTATATTAGCAGTAGGAATTGGAGGCATCTCAATACCTGGCCTTGCTCTTACTTGATTTACCAAAGCAATAGCAGCCGCAGAGTTACCAAGTTCATTTTCGCATTCTGCCAACATAAGCAATACATCTGCATATCTCATCACTCTAAGGTTGATACCAGACTGCTGATTTGCAGCTGCACTCTTATACATAATGGTATACTTCTTCCATGATACTTTTTGAGTTGCTCCTCTTACTGTAGAAGTTTGACCTTGTACTTGTTCGTCTGTAAGGGTAAGCGCACCATTGTTATATTTGTCACCTGCTACATAGAAGGTATGTTGGAATCTAGGATCACTTTTTGCATCACCTTTATCAACATGTTCGTATGTATTCAATAACTTATTGGAAGGAATCAAGTTTCTCCAAGCAATAGGAGCATATTCTTGTGAACGTACAGTTTCTTCTTGAACAGCAGCTCCGTCACCGTCACCACCCCAGTTAAATGCACCGTTTGAAGATGCATATACGATCTCAAAAATAGATTCAACACCAAATTCTCCTTCTTCTACAGAATTTAAAGAGTAATCAGGTGCTAATGAATAAGTACCTGAGCTTACAATTTTCTGCAATTCAGTCTTAGCGGAATTGTAATCACCTTTTTGTAAATAAACTCTAGCTAATAATGTAAGCGCTGCACCTTTGGTAGCTCTACCTCTGTCTGCAGCTGCATAAGTTGCTGGAAGATTAGCTTCAGCAAATTTAAGATCATCAATACAAACAGCATACATTTCATCAGCTGAAGATCTTCCTGCGCTTCCATCTACTGACTCAACGAAAGAAGTATAAAGTGGACCTCCACCAAAAACGGTAGCCAATTCATAATAAGCCCAAGCTCTCATAAATCTAGCTTCGCCAATCAATCTGTTTTTCAATGTTTCAGAAATTGCAGTAGTTGGCACATCTGGACCTTTCGCAATGATCACATTGGCTCTGTGTATCGTACGATACCAACCAGTCCAGTTGGCAACAGAAACACCATTTCCTGGATCATGCACACCATTGAGCATTTGAGCCCTGTGAGCCTCCAACTGACCACCACCAGTAGCAACATCATCTCCTCTCATGTCATGTAGAAAGAAATACTCTCTAGATCCCAAGTTTGGACCTTGTACTAATGCGTAAATAGCATTCACACCAGCTGTTAATTCAGCGGCATTGTTAAAATAGGTATCAAAAGTTACCCCGTTGGGGTTTAGTTTATTTAGATCTTCCTCGTTGCAGCTTACTGCAAAAACCATGAGGAAAACTGTGCTTAGTAATAATATTTTTTTCATTTTATTTAATGTTTAGAAGCCAAGATTTAAACCAAATAATATTGTTCTAGCTTGTGGATAAGTTCCAAAATCTACTCCACCTACGATTTCTGGGTCATAACCAGTATACTTAGTAAGTGTCAATAAGTTTTGTGATGAAACATACACACGTAGTCTTTCAACAACGTTTCCTGTCAAGTTTTTCATAGAACTGGCAGGGAAAGTATAACCAATACTTAAGTTTTTGATCCTCATATATGAGCCATCTTCCAAAAATCTGTCAGAAGTTCTAGCATTACCGTTTGGATCACCACTTATTGCTCTTGGCACGTCTGTATCTGTATTGGTAGGAGTCCATGCATTTAATACATCAGTTGTAGCATTAAACAAACGCAACATACCTTGACCAATTACCTTTGTTCCGTTGTAAACTTTGTTTCCTTGTACTCCTTGTAGGTACATAGTGAAATCAAAGTTTTTGAAATTACCAGCCCAGTTCAAACCATATGAGAACTTAGGTAAGATGCTTCCAAGAAATGTTCTGTCATCAGCTGTAATTTTACCGTCTCCGTTTAAATCAGCAAATTTGATATCACCAGGTCTTGTATTAGCATTAATATAAAAACCACCATCTGTTGCTTTAGCATTCAAAGCATCGATTTCTGCTTGTGACTGGAAAATGCCTGCTACTTGCCAACCAAAGAAAGAGTTGATAGGTTCACCAACTTGTGTTCTGGTGATTGCAAATCCACCAAAGTCCGCATTTGCTCCACCATCAATGGTAGCATTTGGAGTTGCCAAACTTTCTACATTGTTTCTTGTGATGTCAAATGTACCAGTAAGTGCAAAGTTGAAATCGTCACCTTTTCTGAAATTGTAGGTCAATGCTGTTTCAAAACCTTTATTTCTCATTGCGCCAACGTTTGCAAGTGGAGAACCACTATAACCAATTGATAATGGAACAGGAACGTTTAACAATAGACCATCAGTATATCTTTCATAAAATTCTGCACTTAGGTCAAATTTACTATCAAAAACAGACAAGTCAACACCGATGTTGGTCATTGTAGTAACCTCCCAGCTAAGTGCTGTATTTCCAAGTGAGTTAAAATAAGAACCCAATGTTGCTGTATTATTGAAAGGATATTGAGTATTATTAGCTTGAACAAGCGGCTGCCATTGGTAATCACCCAATCCGTTGTTTCCACTTTGTCCATAACTACCTCTAATTTTTAATTCGCTGATTGCTGTTACATCTTCCATGAAAGATTCTTCACTTACTCTCCAACCTAAAGAGATCGCAGGGAAAGTACCCCACTTTCTTCCTGGAGCAAATTTTGATGAACCATCTCTTCTCACAGAAGCACCCAATAAATATTTATCATCATATGCGTAGTTTAATCTACCTACATAAGAGAACAAAACATTCTCACTTAAGTTTGAACTAGATGTTGGGTTTGAAGTACCATTTAATGTTTTAATGTTATTATCTGGTCTTTGTCCGCCTGCATTTACTGAAATATTTCTTGCATTCTGACGCTCAGCAACACCCAGTACATTTACACTGTGTTTGTTGAATGTCTTATTGAATGTAAGAGAGTTTGTGAAAACTGATGAGAAAAACTGGCCTCTGTTATCGTTTAACTGAGCAGCCAAACGTGAACGGTTTCCATCGTTATAAATTGGTAAGAAACCACTAAATCTACTGTAAGCAAAATCACCACCCGCAGTAAATCTGTAAGTAAGATAATCAGTGAATTTAATGTCTGTGAAGAGCGTTCCAACTAATTTCACACCATTGTCGATTTGATCTTTTTGCTCCTGATCCGCAATTCTCATTGGGTTTTCAGGGTCAGTAGCATCCAAACCTTGAGCAGTAGTACTGTATCCACCAACTTTAGTAGGGTCAGTTACTGGCCAGTATGGAGTCATACGCATAGTGTTCATCAATAAACTACGTCCACCACCTGCTCTTTCTTGAACACGCTTAGTTGTTGTTGCCATTAAAGTTTGTCCAAAAGAGAAATACTTATTGATTTTGTGGTCAGAGTTCACTCTAAAGCTTTTTCTGTCAAAACTAGTAAATGGCATGATACCATCTTGCTTGAAGTAACCTATTGATGTATAAAATCTTGATCTCTCATTACCACCAGAAAGTGATAATTGATTATCAGTCATTCCAGCTGGATTAAACATCACATCTTGCCAATCAGTGTCTGTTTGTGCAAAAGTGGTGGTTGCTCCTTCATAAATTGGAACGTCCATGTTATTGAACCTTCCTGGGATTGGTTGACCTGAAGCTGTAAGTAAAGCAGTACCATATTGTCTGTATTGCTCACTATTGAGTAAGTCCAAAGTCTTCCATGCACTTTGAGTTCCATAATAAGTATCAAAGTTGATTTGAACTTTACCTGCTTTACCAGTTTTTGTTGTGATCAATACAACACCATTTGCAGCTCTTGAACCATAAATTGCAGCAGAGGCTGCATCTTTCAATACTTCTATTGACTCAATGTCTTTAGGGTCAATGTTGTTTAGTGCTCCTTGTGGCACACCGTCTACTACGTACAATGGATCTGATCCAATACTGATTGAACCGATACCTCTGATTCTCACTCTTGGGTCAGAACCTGGGCTACCACCATTGGTGATGGATACTCCCGGTACTCTACCTTGAATGGCTTGTGTAACACTTCCTACAGGTAAGGCTTTGATATCCTTTGACTGTACTGAAGAAACTGCACCTGTGATGGAAGTCCTTTTTTGAGTTCCATAACCAACTACGACTACTTCTTCCAATGCTTCAGCGTCTTCTGCCAAAACAATATTGATAGAATTACGACCAGCGATCGATTCTTCTATTGTAGTGTAACCAATGAAACTAAAAATGAGTACATCACTTGCTGATGTATTACCAATTGAATACTTGCCGTCAATATCGGTGACGGTACCATTTGATGAATTTTTTACCAATACTGTAACACCTATCATCGGATCTCCGTCTGGGGTTGTTACCGTACCGCTAACTTGTGCAAAAATGCCAGAAATTGGCAAGAAAAGGGCTAGAAAAACTCCTATAATTTTACACCTATATAGGAAAGGTGGTTTTAAATGTTGTGTAGCTTTTAACATAAAAAATGATTTGATTTGAATAATATTAAAATGTTAACGAATGTCATTAACGTTTTGTTAAGTGTAAAAGTAACATTTATTATTTTTTTTTCAATTATTAATGAGAAAAGTAATAAAAAAAATATGACCCAAAACCATATAATTCCTTCTTACAGCTGATTCTCAAGAATATAATAAAGAAAGTGCACTTGAATGTAAAATATAAAATCGAAAATTTCACATTTTTTAGAGCTATTCGTTAAAATATTAACAACGCCATACCATAATTCGGAAAAGCCAATTTTCTTAACAATTGGAAGATTTTAACACAAGCTAAAAAATTAAAATTTTGCCTTTGTTGAGGCTTATAAATCATTTAGTAATAAAGCAAGGAGCTCGCATATTCTGACTAATATAATCATTATAAAGGGATATGTTTTGGGCTTTGGAGGTAATCCAGATGGAATAGATCAAGTACTAGCCTTGAAGCTGAATTTACTTTGTAATAAGTAACTGTAAATCACAGTAATTAAAATGGTAAGCATTCTGGAAGGTGTTGGATAAAAGCCAAGCACATCTACAAATAATTTCAAACAAATGTAACTGAGCAACATCGCTCCAAGTCCAACTATGAGGTATCTGAAAAATTGGACAGATGCCCCAAGTGTAGAATCCTGAAAAGTGATGTACTTGTTGAGCAAAAAACCGGTTGTAAACGTGATGGGAAAAACAAAAAACAAGGAAGCAATGTGTGGACTCAAAACTAAAAAATACAAATCCACATTTTGTTTGGCAAATATAAAATGGTAGAATACAAAATAAAGCAGAATGTCAAATACCAGATTCCCCCCACCACAAACGGCGTACCTGTAGGTTTTCAGCGGCATGAACTTTCTAAAAATGAAATAGAAAGTATCTATAAAATTGGTGAGAAAATTTATCATTCAAGAGTAAATAAGCGCTTTTGGAGCGTTTGCTTTTTTTCAAGTTTTAGGATACAATAATAGCCAATAACTTCAAACCTAGGTAATCGTTTTGTAATGGGTTTTAGAAAAATGTTGGTTTTGTGAGGAAATTGGTATTTTATAAAGGCATTGTTGAGATTAGGTTGTAATGTTTTGAAATACAATTCTTGTGAAATATGGGGTTAAAAATGGGAAGATCTTTATTAACCTTAATTTGTATATCAATGAAATTGCTGATTGGTCAAATATCTCTTTTGTTTAATATTGCTATGAAAAAAGTTTTAACTATACTTAAAACATTTTGTTTTTTAAGCTACTATTTTAATTATACTTAAAACAATTGAAATTTCAGCTATTTGTTTTAACTATACTTAAAACAAATAATAAAAATTCATAAGACTCAGTTAATCTATGTTTTATGATTAAAATGGATAATGGAATGACTGTTTATTTGACGCAATTTGAAAAATCTATTTCAAAACTTGCCTGGTGCGGCATAACCTTTGAAGGCGTCATCAATCACCAAAACCCAATCTTTGCCACTCGGAGGTGGAATGAAGGTCTCTATTTTATTACCTTTTCTGGGTTTTTCTGATGTAGCAGAACCTGTCCGAGGGTCATACCACCAAATGTATTTGAGTTTTCCCGTGATTTTACTGAAATCAATTTTCACTTCTTTATTTTGTGGCAAATAGATCATTGCAAAACTACTGGCCTCATTTCTGAATGCTACTATTAATTCTTGATAAGAAGAGTCGATTGGTGATGCAATAATGGACTGGTCAACTTTTCTCGAAAAGTATGGCCGTGACAACATCAATTTTTTCAAAAAGGCCATTTCATAAGCTGCTGGCGATTTTGCGGCTGTCTCCCAGCCTATTATGGTGTCTCCCACATTGATGGGTGGATAAAGATCTGCGTTGAGAAATTGCCAAACTTGATGATGGCCATAACTCACTCCACATGCTCCTGCAAAAACAGTTCGATATATTCTTGCCCTCACATCATAGGCGTCAAAATAACCTCGGCCTGCTCTTGTCCATTTACCATCCCATGGATTTACTGGATGATCTTCATAACAGGGTTCGAGGTCCAATGTAGGCTTTTTGGGATTCTTGGATAAATCAGCGCTGACCCAATTCCAAGGATCACTTTCTCTGGCACCATGACCAGATTGGAAAGCATTCATATCCAACCAAGGTTCTTCATGAAAAAAATCAGAAGTTCTTACTTTTCCACCAGCTGGGTGGTATGTTATAAAGGCATCTGCTCCTAAAACAGATTCTATACCTTCTGCCATTGCTCTCCAAAGTGCAATGTCGTTTCCTTTTTGTTTTTCTCCATCATAAATACCATCATAAACTGGCAATCGATCACCACCCAAAATCCACAAGATATTCTTCCTGTTTTCATACCGTTTGGCAAGTAAAACACCATATTGCCTCGCATTCTTCACATTAAATATAACTGGTCCTTTGCCCCATAATCGAGCAACTTTGTCACCCCAGATCGGCAAAAGTCCAATATACATTTGATGTTTGGCAGCAAGATCAATGATGTAATCCACGTGATCCCAATAATCATATTCATATGTATTCTCTGGATTTGCTCCTGGGGTAATCAGGAATTGTGTAGGATCTTCGTTATTTAAGGGAAAATCACCGTAACGATTGGGAGACCGAATGCCTTGCTCCTCTGCCAATGTCGCAATCATCAATACATTAAACCCTTGTTCGCTCCTCAGTTGTATAAATTCCGCGGCTTCTTCCCTATTCAACCGATGAAACAATTCCCAATCGGTATCTCCCAACCAAAAAAAAGGCTTGCCCATACTGTCTGCCAACATTTGATGATACTCACTCAAATAAATCTGAGCCTTCAATTGCGAAGCAAAAAATAAAAAAAGCAGCCTTATTTTTAATGAATTATACCACATGGAAATTGCCTTTTACCTTACTGTCTAAATGAAGCCAGCAATTTATACTTTTTTTGGAGGAAGCGCAAAGGCCACAGCGTCGTGATCAAAACCTCCTTTGTGTGAACCGTCGCAAAATGGCTTGTTTGCGGAAAGGCCACAGCGACAAAGACTTAAAACTGTTCTCCCTTGCAATTCGTAATTGGTCCCTGTGACATCAACGATTTCGAAATCGCCTTCAAGTCTCAATGATCCGTTGCTTAATACTGTAATTTTGGTTGACATGAAATTTCATTTTATGCAATGATAAATATCTAGATCGAATATAAGTGAAGTACAGGGCAATTCTTCTTAAAAAAAGTGCACGCTGTTTTTAAATGGATTGAAATATAATTGGAAAGCCGATTGAATTACAGCATAACAAGTGGCTTTGATAGGATGTGAGGGTATCAGACACTGCAAAAATTAATGAAATTCTGTCGTTTTTTCTTTATCTTGCAAACTTTCGAACCAATTGGTTGGCTTTTGAGTTGCAATTTTACAGACTGCATCAATCATGGGCATTTCATTCCTTTCTTTCATCATCAAAAAAACAAGTTATATAATAATATGGCAAGATCACAAGACACATTCAATAAAAAAGAATTAGAGAAGAAAAGACAAAAAAAGAAAAAGGACAAAATCGAGAAACAAGAACAACGTAAATTGGACGGACCAAAGCCGGTAGAATTTATGTATTTGGACGCAGATGGCAATCTTACTTCAACTCCTCCAGATCCGATAGCAAGAAGAGAAAACATCAAACTCGAAGACATTGTCATCAGTACACCAAAGCAAGAAAAATCAGATCTACCCAATTTTGTAAGAAAGGGCATTTTGAAATATTTCAACCCTGATAAAGGCTACGGTTTCATTACAGACAATGAAAGTAGAGAAAGTATTTTTGTACACATCGATTCTATGGTTGATGAAATCAAAGAGAACGATCATGTTTACTTTGAGCTTGGCAAAGGTCCAAAAGGTCCTGTAGCAAATGGTGTGAAACTAGCTTAAAGGCTAGTCGGCGCAATCTTAAAGTCAATGAGTAAATTCTAAACTTTGTGGAAAGCATTTCCAACAACAGTACCCAAAACTTTACCAATAAATGATTGTCCCAAATAGGGATTATTTTGCGAAGCAGAGACTGTCTTATTAAAATTCCATTCAATGGAAGGATCAAATAATGTCAGTTCTGCGTTTGCCCCTTCTGTTATTTCCACTTGAGGAATGCCAAGAATGGATCGAGGACCTTCTGAGAGTTTAGCAATCAAAAGTGCCAAATCAATTTTATCTTGTAAAAATGTATTGATCGTCGCGAAAACCGTTTCCAGACCTGATGCACCGAATTTTGCATATGGAAACTCCAATTTTTTAGCTTCTTCGTCCAAGGGATAATGATTACTTACAATGGCCTGAATGGTATTTTCTTTCAATGCCTTCAATAACTCAAGTGCATCTTTTTTAGACCTTAGTGGTGGTGAAACCTTGAGATTACTATTAAAATCTATTAAATCTGCATCGTCATTGATCAAATTGAGATAAGGAACTGTAGCACTCACTTTGGGATTCTTAGCCTCTTTGAGAATTTTCACAGCATCCGCTGAAGAAACACCATAAACACACAATTTTGAATCAGCATATTGTACCAATGCGAGGTCTCTTTTGAGTATGATTGTTTCCGCTATGGTAGGAATTCCTTTCATTCCCAAAAAAGTGCTTATTTTTCCTTCATGCATTTGACCACCATGAGCAAGATTACCATCTTGAGAGAAGTGGATGATCAAACCATCAAATGATTTCACATAATTGAGGGCATTGAGTAAAACTGCATTGTGGGTGATTGATTTCAAACCATCTGTAAATGCGTAAGCCCCGCCTTTATGGAGGTCATACATTTCAGTGATGTTTTCACCTTTACAATCTGTGGTAGCAGCAGCAATTGGGTAAATATTTATTTTATATTCTTCCGCAGCTTCTTTCAATACATTGAGTGCGGCTTTATGCTGCAAAACTGGAACTGTATTTGGAAATGGTGCAAGGCCTGTATATCCTCCCACTCTTGCTGCCGCAATTGCCGAAGACAAAGTTTCTCTGTATTCCAAACCTGGCTCACCAATTTGACAACCGATATCGAGCCAACCAGCTGAAACATGAAGATTTGGGGAAGAAATCGTTTTGATATCGCCGGGTAAAGCGATGTCGTTGGCTATTTTTTCTATTTTTCCCTTACTGATAAATATATCAACAATTTCTCCATTTTGAGGGGAATTTTTGTCAACAATTTTGGCTTTTTGTATCAGCAATTTCATATTCCAGTTGTTTATATCCTAATTGGCAATGTTGGTTTTTCTAAGTTTTTAAAAAACGAATGAGCAGCGCTTCAACGAGCAAAAATGCAATTGCTGCCCATAAAAACCAACGCCACAATACTATTCCTTGATCTTTTTCTGAGATGGCGACATTTATTCCAGCCTGTTGTTCTTGACTGATCACCGTCATTGCAGGATTGGTTTTAATTTGATCTGCTAATTCAGAATTGCTGTAAAAGCTAAGGTCTGATTCCGCCCGGTCAAAGTTGAATGCGAGTGTTTTTACTTTTTGGTCATTGAGTACCGCATCATATAAACCACCTTCTACAATCTGGTTACTTACATCCAAAATCATCTTCTTTCCTAAATTGCGTTGACCAGGGATAAATTCTTTTTTACCGGTAATTTTGTAGGTGATGTCACCTCCTGCACCAGCTTTATTTTCCATTTCAACAAATTTATCACCGCCAATCTTATAAGAAATAATCTCTGGATTGGTCCTTGAAATGGCCATTCTGTATGTCATTGGCACAAATATCTCAGCTTGTCTTACCAAATCATTTTTGGTCTCATCAAGTGGACTAGCACACAAGTATAGTATTCCTTCTTCGACGCGGTATTTATTGATGAAAGCATTCCCATCTCTGAAAGACATGATACTCTCAGATGGTTGTATACTAGAAACGGTGCTTATCAAGTATGAAAGGTTGACTGTAGGTAGTTTCAGGTTGCGGTTATTATTTTCGAATACATCGGAAAATACAAATTCTCCAGTGTTTATGTTGGCAATTTCTTTGCTGTCATTGAGTGCTGAAACCAAGGTATTTGCCCCACTCATTGACAAGAATTGATTGTATGAATTTATGTCGGCATTCGCCCCTGGAAATACCAACACTTTACCACCTGCTTTGATGTATTGCAAAAGTTCGGAAGCCAAACCAGAAGATATCGTCCGCAAATCATGCAAGATGATCAACTGATTATTATCAAACTCCTGGTATTGGATTTGCGACAGGTTTTGATGATTGATTTGAAAGTAAGAAATGCCCTTGAATAAGGCATCCAAATATCGATTGGCTCCTCCTTCATCAATAGAAAGGATATTTATTTTCTGCTACCTCAAATGAGATAAAATAACTATCATCAAATTGAATAGGATAATCTAATATTTTGATCTCAGCCTGGTGTGTCCCTGTGGTTGCAATGCTAAGATTGATGGTATCTGTTGCTGACGATCCAGCAGCCACATCCATCAGACCGATGGGTCTTTCTTGGCCATCCTTTAAGATAGATAGTTTTACGCTTTCTACATCATCATCTCCATAATTATGCAATCTTACAACTAACGCATTGTTTTGATTGATCATTGGGACCGGAGATACAAACCAAACGCTATCAATAGAAACATTTCGTGAATTGATCCCTTGTATTGGAATGAGGTTTACCTCCATGGTAGTGTCTTGCAAACCTACCAAATTGGTAATACTTTTTTGAAAATCGGAAATGAGATAGGAGATTTGATTTTCGCCTTTTAAAACTTGCTTTTGTCTATTGATCACTTGGGTCAATTGATGCACCGCTGGACTAGGTGTGATTTGATCGATCGTAGTCAATGCATCATCTTTTGTAAGGGTGCGTTGGTATTTTCCATCAAAATCCTGAGTCAAAATTTGGAATTTATCACTCTCCGTGTAAGTATTGACGATGTCTCGAGCTCTTTCTTTGGCAATATCTATGAGCGGTATATTTTGACGTTCGCCATTCATAGAAAAAGAGTTATCTACAAAAATGCTAATGGCCTTTTCGCCTACGCGCACTTTATCATCTTTCTTGAGAAAAGGTTGTGCAAAGGCAAAGACAAGTGCTGCCAAAGCCAGACACCTCATCAACAAGACCAGTAAATTTTTCAACCTACTTCTAGATGAGGTTTCTTCCTTGATCTCCTGTAAAAACTTAGTATTGGAAAAGTAAACCTTCTTGAACCTTCTGAAATAGAACAAGTGTATGATGATTGGTATCGAAAGACCAGCAATAGCCCATAAAAAACTCGGATATAAAAAACTCATAGCTGCGCAAAAATAACGGATTCATTGAAAAGAACGCTATTTATAGAGAAAATGATTTAATGTGAGAAAGATATTGATCAAAGATAGGAAAATGGATCATTTTTGATCAAAATTGGATATAGCTGCACAGTTACGATTCAAAGTGTAAAAAGCCTTTCTAAAAATGGTCATTTAATTGACAATCAATATTTTAGTTACATAACTATCTACTGTTTCGAAGTCGACTCTGGAAGCACTGAAAACCAAATAAACACCTGGTGCAGCTTTCCTACCTGTGTAGTCCTTGCCGTCCCAATTTGCCTGACCACCCAATGCGGTTGTCTCATAGACGAGTTTTCCATTGATATCTGTGATTTTTACATTGGCGTCTCTTCCCAAACCTCTCACAGAAATGGTACCTTCATAACCAGGTCTTACTGGATTGGGAAAAGCATAAACTTCTTCGCTATGTCGTGGTTTTGCACCAACTGTCTCAGTTTGATAAGCTTGAATACCTTGCGCCGTACCAATGTACATGATGCCTGTTTTTTGGTCAAATTTTAGAGACACAATGGTATTGTCTAGTAGTGGCGAATTTGCAGTAGTAAATCTCAAAACTTGGCTGATCGCATCTGCACTTTGTACAAAAATGCCATTTCTGGTACCAAACCATTTCCGATTTCCTCCATCAAACTCTATGGAAAGTATATCCTCTGTTTTCAACAAAATGGCTGCAATACTGTCTTGCAATACTTTGATGACATTGCCCTTACAATTTTCATCAAAGGGGTCACAATCAAAAACTACCGGACCTTCATTGGTTCCGACCCATATTTCGCCATCTTGATCAGCTTGTATGCTGTAAATACTTCCACCTTCAATCACTGAGTTTGATTGGTCAAAATAACGATATCGATCATCAGATGGGTCATTGACACGTTCTCCATCGTCCAAAACCAAAACTCCTCCAGGATTACCAATCACGGTAAACCATTTGTAGTTGCGATCATCAAAAGCAATTTTAGCTATGGCTTTATTGGCAATAGGAGGTACAAAGCTATACCAATTGCCGTCTGGGGTACCGGCAAATATTGGTTTGGGCGACAAATAAGCTGTGGCCCATAAGTTTCCGTTTTTATCAAATTTTACAAAAGCTACCCTACCAGTGATGGGTAACTTGGTATTATTGAGAAACTCAAAACTTTCTGTTTCAAAATTATAAATCATGATGCCGCTATAAAAGCTTGCTGCATAAATCTTATCCTCCGTTGGATGTGGTGCCACAGAAAGAAAATTGAGGAAATCATTTTGATCAATGGTATTGTAAAAAGGCCCTGCAAGGTTTAACCATTCATCGTTTTCTAAAACATAAACTCCATTTCGATTGGATAGTTGTGCATAGTTATCAATGGATGCTCCCCCACTTGCAAAGTAAACTCTGTCATTTTTTACTTCAATTTGGCTGGTCTCAAAAGACAAAGGGGAATCATACTCTACCATTTGACATCCTGCATTGAGTCCTCCAGTAGTAAATCTGAATAATCTCCACATGTCTGCAAACCACACCCTGTTTTGAGCATCTTCAATACCATAAACTACTCTGTTGGCACAGTTTCCGCCTGCTGGTAAAATATTTCCATTTTTATCGATGGCCTTGATCGAAGAAGATACATTATTGTCTCTGAAGCCAATCAACAGATGACTGCCTTCTGTCGTCATGAAAATTGGTTGAAATGAGAATCCTACCTCAATTGCTAATGGTGTAAAAGCAATTCCATTATCACTGACAAAAACCCTATTGTTGACTGTTGTGTACACCTTGTCGTTGAAGAAAGCAACCATTCTTGATTCGTAACTTGCTGGTAAGTTTGCGTTACCGCTTAAAAATTCCCACCTTGAAAAGTTGATTTTAGAAATATCATCTTTTCTGATTTTAAAAAGTCCATCGTCGGTAGCTGCAAATAAATGGGTATTACTAGCACTTATGGCGTAGACAGGAAAGGAAGTAAAAGTTGTGAATCTAAATTCCAGCGCTTTCAAATCCCACTCTATGATGCCAAAATCAGTTGAGAGATAGGCGGTGTTTTCATCCAATATAAATATGTCATTGATGTTTTTACGTCCAATGATGTTTTTGTTGTCCTTGATATCAGTGATGGTATAAATTCCTTCGTCAGACACAATGTCGATTCCCCCAGATTCATACAAGACGATGAGTTGTTTGTTGAATTTATCAAACTTGATCTTAGAAATCACCGTTTCAGACAAGCCGTCCATTTTCGTGAGTTCTACAAAAGAAAGATCTTCTTTGTCAAATATCAAGATGGATCTCTTGGTCGAATAGTATATTTTTTGATCACTCTGCGTCACCCAAGCACCTTCCCGTTTGGGGAGATAAGTGGCCCACTCACCTATTTTCATTGGTTGTTGACCAAAAATGACCGTTGTAGAAAAACCTAAAATGACGAATAAATAAGATAAAATTCTCTTCAAAATCAAATTTTCTAAATTCATATAAAGTGCGGAGCAAAAGTAAGTCATTTGATCAAAGTTATGGAGATACTCATTCAATATTGATCAATTTCCCTTAGCTAACGTTTATAATGTTGATATTTGTATTGTTTTTAGATCAATTTTAGCTTCAAAGTTTAATACTTATTTAAATGGAAGTAATCACACTTGGATTTTCGCCTTGCCCCAATGATACCTTTATTTTTGGAGCTCTGGTCAACGATCAGTTGATGCACAAGGACTTGTCCTTCCAATATATGATGGAGGATGTCGAATATCTCAATAAAGCTGCAATGGCTGGCGATTTGGATGTTGTGAAAGTTAGTTATTTTGCTTTTACAAAACTTGCTGATAAATACCAGCTTTTGACTTCGGGTGGAGCTCTAGGCACCAACTGTGGACCATTGGTAATTTCAAAAACTCCTGGTAAAATCCCTTCCGAAAAAGATGTCATTGCCATTCCTGGAGAAAACACCACTGCAAATCTTTTATTGACCTTGGCTTACCCTGAATGCACCAATAAGGAGGTGGTATTATTTTCTGAGATTGAAAAAGGGGTACAGGATGGAAAATATGATTTTGGGCTCATCATTCACGAATCTAGATTTACTTATGAGCAAAATGGATTATTTAAAGTGCGGGATTTAGGCGAATTCTGGGAAGAATATACAGGAACACCTATTCCATTGGGTGCCATTGCGATCAAAAAAACCTTACCTGAAAATACCAAAAAAAGGATCAATGAACTCATTTCAGAAAGTTTACAATATGCCTATGACCACAGAGATAGCGCAATGGATTTTGTCAAACAACACGCTCAAGAAATGGATCCTTTCGTCATGCAGGCACACATTGACTTGTATGTAACTCCTTATTCGATGGATTTGGGCGATCATGGTAAGATGGCTGCTTCACGATTATTTCATGAGATTGAGCTAAAGTTGGGTATAAAGGAGCCTGAATGGCCTATTTTCGTTTAGCGGATAAGTAATAATAAATTTGGGATGGTTGTTGATAATCATTATTATTGTCTATCAATTCCAATTAATCTTGACCAGCTCCAAAAAAAATATTCTTAACAACATAAGCTATATAGGTTTTGTAGCTATACTTATTTATGAAATATTCCAAATTTATACGACTAAACGAGACCTTCTTCAACTTAGTCAAAATCTGAATTTCAACCTTGCCTATTTTCTCATTTGTTGTTGTGTTTTTGCAGCCATCATTTTGTTAAATAAAGATAAAGATTTAGTTGCAACGGAAACAAAACCTATACTCAATGAAAAACAGTCCAATGCTTATTTTGATGGATTATTTACGTTTTGGAAACAGTTGCCTTGGTTTATCAATGGAGGAGTACTACTATTGAGTTTATTAATGGGTTTGTTGTGTTTTTTTGATCTGGGATATTTCGATATTTTACCAGATGAAACATTACACATAGAAGCTGCCAAAGGCTTTAATGAGACGGGAAGTTTCAAAAGGTGGGACTTTCTTTTAAACAAAACTGGAGAGCCATATGATCGAGCATGGTCTTATACTTTTCTCATCTCAATTGTTTATAAATTTTTTGGTGTTTCTGTTGAAAATGCCCGATTGGTTTCTGCGTTGTTTGGTGTACTCTTCGTCCCACTGATATTCAGAATTTCCATGTATTTTACCAAAAGTTACACGGCGTCATTGTTGACTACCTTGGCTGTATTATTTTGTCCCTATTTCTTAGTTTACTTTCGTAGAATTAGGATGTACTCCATGCTTTTACCCGTATTTGCACTCTTTTATTATTTTGCCATCCGGGTTTTAAATGAGCCTAGTGGAAGAAATAAATTATTTGGGTCTGTATTATTGGGAAAGCTACTAGATTTCAAAATGCCATTATTGGGAGTGACCTTGTTTTTTCTCTTTCTATCATTCAATGTGCATCAATTATCATTACTGAGCCTTGTAGCCTTGTTTATCTATTTTATCTATTTAGTAATCTTACAAAAGAGCCTCAGGTTGATGACCATTTTTGGCCTGGGAGTTATCATACTTATTTTAATAATGATAAAACCAGAGGTTTCTGGTGGACTCGAAAATAAATTCAGTTTTTTCAAAGAAAACAATCAAATCTACCTTACCTTTTTATTAAAGCCTTTATTTAGCATCAACTTCACTTTAGCAGTTTTTACATCGGGTTTTTTATTCATCTTTAAAAATGAAAATAAACAGATGTTGGCCGCACTGTATGCAATGGTCCTGTCTACAATTTGTTTATTTGTTTATTGCATTCAATATGATATCCATTTCAGGTATATCTCCTACACAATGCCTTTTTTCTATATTTTAATGTTTTCTCTTTTAAGCATTTACAATGAAAAGGCAGCACCAAAATATTTTTCTTTTGTGCTTCCTTTAGCATGCCTGACTGTAATTGTTTTAAATTTTGTCAATTCCAAGGAATCCATCTATTACAAAAACCCAGAAGCTCAGTTTACTGAGAAGGTCTATAGGACGATGAAAAGGCAATTTGACCCCAAAACACAACAAATCTTGGCTTTATTCCCAGAAGAATTTTATCTAGATGAAATGGCTCCTAATACTCCACTCATTGCAATGCCAAAAGATAAGGAATTGGGCCTCGGACAATTGAATTTCCTGCTGTCCAAAAAACAAAGTACTTGGGTTACTTGGCCAACACACAAATCAAGACACATGCGTCAAGAAGTGATAGAAAAGATTAATAACACTTGTCAAAAGTATCATGGGTATGCGATTGACAATACTTTTGTAGAGTTGTATTTGTGCACAAGGTAATGGAAACTAGGTTGGTCTGGTTTGCTTTAAATAGTAAAGACGCAAGGCCTTACGTCTCAACTTTATGTCGTATGGGCGGAAAGCATTCCGCCCATACTTCTATTCCATTACTTTTCAATCTGTGATTCCGTGGCATCAATTTCATTTTGAACATATGCGGCCAATTCTGCCACTGTCATGCTACCAATGTCACCCAAGCCCTGTCTTCTCACAGAAACTGTTCCTGTTTCTGCTTCTTTATCACCAATGATCAACATCAAAGGCACGCGTTTCAATTCAGTGTCGCGAATTTTTCTACCCAAAGACTCATTTCGATCATCAATGAAGCCTCTGATGTCATATTTTTTGAGTGCTGTTTCCACTGTTTTGCAATAATCAATTAAGCGCTCAGAAACGGGAAGCATGCCATATTGATCGGGGGTAAGCCAAAGTGGAAATTTGCCCGCAGTGTGCTCAATGAGGATGGAAATAAATCTTTCCATACTGCCAAATGGAGCTCTATGAATCATCACTGGTCGGTGAGGTTTGTTGTCTGAACCAACGTACTCCAATTGGAATCTTTCTGGCAAATTGTAATCTACCTGAATGGTTCCCAATTGCCAAGAACGACCTAAAGCATCCTTGATCATAAAGTCAAGTTTGGGACCATAAAATGCAGCCTCCCCAAGTGCTGTTGTGGTTATCAAATCAACTTCACTTGTTGCCTCGATGATTGCTTTTTGAGCAGCATCCCAATTTTCATCACTGCCTATGTATTTTTCTGGAGTATTTGGATCTCTCAAAGAAATCTGAGCCGTAAAATTATCAAAACCCATTTTTTTGATGACCTTGGTCGTCAATTCCAAAACGTTGAGGAATTCACCCTTTACCTGATCCACGGTGCAAAAAATATGGGCGTCATCTTGAGTAAAACCTCTAACCCTGGACAGACCATGTAATTCTCCTGCTTGCTCATAACGGTAAACCGTACCAAATTCACCAATTCTCAAAGGCAATTCTTTGTATGACCTAGGTTTATGTGCAAAGATTTCGCAATGGTGAGGGCAATTCATAGGTTTGAGCAAAAACTCTTCCCCTTCTCTTGGTGTTTTGATGGGTTGAAAACTATCAGCACCATATTTTGCATAATGGCCAGAAGTTTCATACAATGCCTTTCCACCAATATGCGGAGTGACCACCATTTGATAACCACTTTTTTCCTGTTCTTCCCGAAGGTAATTTTGCAATCGCTCTCTGAGTTGAGTTCCTTTTGGCAACCACAATGGCAACCCACTACCCACTTTTTCAGAAAACATAAAGAGTTCCAATTCCGCGCCTAATTTTCTATGGTCACGTTTTTTGGCTTCTTCTATCATTTCGAGGTATTCAGTCAATTCCTTTTGTTTTGGAAAGGTAATGCCGTATACTCTAGTCATCATTTTTCTCTTCTCATCACCGCGCCAGTAGGCACCTGCGATATTTGTCAGCTTTACAGCCTTGATCGGTGAAGTGTCGGGAATGTGCGGACCTCTACACAGATCGGTAAAATTTCCTTGTGTATAAAAAGTGATTTTGCCGTCTTCCAATCCTTCTAGCAATTCCAATTTATATTCATCGCCTTTTTCTTCGAAATAAGCAATTGCTTCTGATTTGCCCACATCTTTCCTTACGAAGGCATTTTTCTCCCTCGCCAAGTCCAACATTTTTTGCTCCAATTTATCCAAATCTGCTGGAGCAAGCGCTCTGTCACCTAAATCCACATCATAATAAAAACCAGCTTCGATTGCTGGCCCTATACCAAACTTAGCTCCAGGAAAGGCAGATTCCAAGGCTTCGGCAAACAAGTGGGCGGAAGAGTGCCAAAAAGTATTCTTTCCCGCCTTGTCATTCCAAGTATTGAGTTTTACATTACTGTCCGTGGTGATGGCTCTGCTTGCGTCCCAAGTTTCTCCATTTACATCAGCACTCAGCACATTTCTTGCCAAGCCCTCACTGATCGATAGGGCAATGTCCATAGCTGACACACCGCTTTCGTACTGCCTTACACTTCCATCGGGCAAAGTAATGTTTATCATATTCTATTTATTTATTATATATCTAAGCTCTTCGAGGCACAAAAGTAAAAAATGGTAACTGGTATATCATTAAAATTGAAAAGATATTTCTGAAGGAAGAGGAATACCTTGCATTAAGGACTACAAAAATTTTGAAATCCATTCAGGTAACTTTACTGTGAATCCATGGATTAACTGTCAGCGATCAGTTTTCAGCGATCATAGATTGGCCGTCAGCTTTTTTGGCCGACAGTATTGATGATTCGTGCTGATACCACGAGCTATAAGATGTTAATTTATTTAAGACAACTTTATGAACTTTCTACTTTGTAAAGACGCAAGGTCTTGCGTTTCTCCATAATTTATAATACCCAGTTCAGACGCAGGGCCCTGCGTCTCTGCGTTTATTACAACATGTCTACTTTATGAACTTTCTACTTTATGAACTCATTCAGCAGTTCAGCATTTTCTCAGCCCATAAACTAATATTCTCTATATTTACTTTAGTTTAGGACAAAAATAAAATTGAATATGACCACTCATTTCCCATTTTCAGCAGAAACTTATCGTGCTCGAAGAACCCAATTTATCAACTTTGTAAAATCGGGAAAATACCTATTTCTGAGCAATGACGAGGTAGCATATAACTACACGGACAATGTTTTTCCTTATCGGCAAGACAGCAGTTTTTTGTATTATTTTGGCCTTGACTTTCCTGGAATTTATGGAATAATCGATGCTGATGCAGGCACTACTACCCTATTTGCTGATGACATTGACATCAATATGGTCATCTGGACAGGACCAATGCCTTCTATGAAATCCTTGGCTGAAAAGGTGGGAATTGACATGGTTTTGAAGGTTGAAGCTTTTGAAAAATCTGTTTCATCAGATATTCATTTTTTACCTCCTTATAGAGCTGTCCATTCTATTCTTTTATCTAAAATGCTTGGAAAAGACGTTCACAGCATCACAGAAAGTGCTTCTAAAACCATGATCAAAGCCATCATCGCACAACGATCCATCAAATCTGCTGAGGAATTGGTTTTAATGAATGAAGCTACAACCATCAGTGAAACTATGCATTTAGCCGTCATGAAAGCCACCAAAGCTGGATTGAAAGAGTATGAATTGGTCGCATTGGCTTCCAAAATAGCCAGAGAACATGGCACGGTTTGGTCTTTTCCGCCCATTATGACCATCAATGGGCAAACTTTACACAACCATGGTCATCATAATGAGTTGACGGAGGATCGAATCTTACTTTTTGATGGCGGCTGTGAACTGCCTTCTGGGTACGCAGGAGATCTTACCAGAGCTTATCCTGTTTCAGGAAAATTCACCAATAAGCAAAAAGAGGTTTATGAAATTGTACTGGGTGCTCAAAAAACTGCCATTGACCTTATCAAACCCGGTGAAGCATATTTAAATTGCCATTTAGCTTCAGCGCACTACATATTTGATGGTTTAAAACAACTGGGCATCACCAAAGGAGATAGCAACGAAGCAGTCCAAGTTGGAGCTCATGCTCTATTTTTCCCCCATGGACTCGGCCATATGATTGGACTAGATGTTCACGATTTGGAAAACTTGGGAGAGGACAATGTTGGCTATGATGAAACTTTCAGCCGCAGCAAACAATTTGGTTTGAGATCTCTTCGCATGGCCAAAAAACTGGAAACAGGTCATGTTGTTACTGTAGAGCCTGGCATTTATTTCATTCCGGAATTAATTGCCTTGTGGAAAGATGAACAAAAATTTTCTGAGTTTATCAACTATCAAACATTGGAATCATACCTCGATTTTGGTGGCATCAGAATTGAGGACGATTATGCAGTAGTAGCTGGAGGCTCCAAAAAATTGGGTGATGTCAATTTACCCAAGGAGATTGGCGATGTAGAATCTGTGATGTCAATGTAGGTCGATCCCCTTGCAGAAAAAGAGACTAGTGAGCAAAGGAGGTAAATTAAGTGGCTCGAAGCTCGTGGCTCGAAACCTGAGGTTAGGACACATCTAAAAATAATATATGTGTTGTTAAGAAAAACTGGAGCAAGAAAATATATTTCTTCTACTTTTTTGCCTTGATGCCAAAAAGTAGCAAAAAAAATCAAGGCTGAATTTTTTTCTTAACGCTCCCTCACTCCAAAAATACTATGCAAAAAAAACTCACTTTTGACTTTGCTTCATTGTTTTTTGCTGCATCTGCACCGATTCATTGGTTTGAGGTCACTTATAGTTCGAACAGTTTTTGCAATTAACGTATTTTTGAAGTTCGGTAGCTAAAAAAAATAAGGCCGGTACAAAACTGATCGAGTAGCACTGGACTCAAGCACGGTGAATAGTGCTAGTGCGGTTTAAATGAATTACAAAAGCCAGATACGAGTTTTTTGTATCGGGAGGTTTTTTGGTTACTTTTTTGACGGTACAAAAAAGTAACAACCCCAGGCACATGCAGTGGACTCATGATTTGGCATGTTTTCTTCATTGTTTCCAAAGTGATTAGCCTTATGATACCTTTCTAAAGTTTTTCTTAAATCTATTTCAGTTTAGTAAACAGATTCTTCATATTATAAATAAAAAGATGTGTCCTAACCAGAGGCTCGAAACTCGTGGCTCGCAGCTGACCGCCGAAAACTGATAGCTGAAAGCTGCCTCCTCAATAAACTTCCACAGCCAACTCTTCCTCAAACGCATTGATAAACAAAGGATACTCATCCGTCAAACCATTATAAGCAGCAGTTTTAGCATCCATACGGTGTTTGGTCACCAACGATTTAATGACGTATTTCCCCTTAGTTTTAGGCTTATAATTTAGTTGGAATGTTCTGCTTTCTCCAGGGTTCATATTATTGTCAGCTATTTTTTTAGCAGTAGGATACCACTCCCAAGTTTCTCCAATTCTATCTGTTTTGGTAAATACCGTTTTTCCAGAAGATTGATCCATAATCTCCAATTTGATGAGATAAAATCGCTCAGGATCGCCTGTTGGTAATCGGTGGCCAGCGAATTCATTTTTTAAAGTCAATTGGTAATGAATGCTATCGGTTACCTCAATTTTTTCTTTGATTTTCGAAGGATAAAAAGCCATTCCATTCAGACTTTTGACGACCAGACCTTTCACTTTCGGAATGCCTGATCCAGAAAAACTATGTAAATGGGAAGTTCTCACAGGCATACCAAAAACCAAAGGTCTTTGTAGGGTATCCATGTGACAAGAAATGCAATTCTTTTGCCCATGAAATGAACTGGCAGCCCACTCATCACCTGTCTGGAAAGTACAAACCAATTCTGGCGTCACCACTGCATTGGCATTATGACACGACATACACAAAGTTTCATTGAGAAACTTGGGGTCTTTTTTTACTTTATGTGGTGCTTTGTCAGAACCAATTGTCCCGATGATGGCTCCATCACGCACATGGCAAGAAGCACAGCCAATGCCCTCTGCTTGCATCGAAGCGTCAAAACGGGGATTCTTTTTGCGCACAGGTTGATAGATATCTCCATCATAAAGCCCTTCCACCAAAAATTCTTGTTGATTCTCCAAAGGTATGTGGCAATTTATACACAAAAATGGGCTAGATTCTTTTTTAAGTTCGGCTTGAAACTGCATGTCTGTCCAAGCATGCGCATGAGTAGAAGTCTTCCACTCCGCATAATGAGCCTGGTGACAAACCCCACAATCTTCAGACCTTATAGACACCAAACCTTGCGGCACTTCCTGAAATGGAACTGCCTTTTCCCAATTGTCTTGAAGTGGTACAATATCTTTTTCAAACCAAAGTAGGCAGCAACCAGTGCTACAGCGAACAAAAGGCCTATGATTACCTGCTTTTTTACAATCAAACTAACTTATTTTATTACAAAAATGAGCGAAATTTTTCAAAGCAATGGTAACAAAAGATACTTATCATCAAACACCTCCTTGTTTAGGGTAAAGCAAATGCTACATATTGATCCCCTGACTTGGTTTTTAATTTTCCACCACCGCAAGCAATTACGACATATTGTTTGCCGTCAATCATATAAATACTTGGTGATGCATAACCCGCAGCTGGGAGATCACTCTGCCACAAAATCTTTCCTGTTTTAGTATCAAATGCTCTAATTTTCTGATCCTTGGTGGCGGCAATGAATAGTATTCCACCCGCTGTAATTGCTGGTCCACCATAATTATCTGTTCCAGTAGCAGGCAAACCTTTGGCCATCAATTCAGGATATTCCCCCAGCGGAACCTGCCAAATCCTTTTCCCAGTATTCATATCAGTTGCAGTTAGTGTTCCCCAAGGAGGCTGACTAATTGGATATCCAGCTGAGTCATACCAGCGATTATAACCCGTGGCACTGTATGGCGCTGATGAAAGTTCACTTTTTGAGGTTTGGACCACCTCACCGCCTTTGCCAATCAAATAATCATAGATGGCTTTGATTTCTTCCGATGTCAAGTTGGTAAAAGCAGGCATTCTACCTCTACCTCTTTTCAAAAGAGTTGCCACTTCGTAATCTACATACTTTAAATCCAATTTTTGAAGTGAAGGATAAGTACCATCTTCATTACCTTCGGCATGAGCACCATGGCACGACATACACCAATTTTCATACAATTTTTTACCTGTCGTGTTGCCCATATTGCCAGCTTTTGGATCGGATGCTTTCAACGAACTAAAAACCGGATTTTCTTTTGCCGGCACATAAATGACAGCATTTTTGTCAACAGCTGCGCCACCCCACTGAGCACCTCCGTCCGTTCCAGGATAAAAAACTGTGCGATTGAAACCAAGTGGTATGAATGGTGATCCCGTATTTGTTTGTTTCAATTGGGCGATGATTTCTTCCTTATTAGAGGCAAAATCATTGATATCTTCATGTGTGAAAGATTGGCGGGTAAAATGCTCGGGCAATAGGGGGACAGGTTGCGTTTCAGATGTTTGTTCCCCCGGTATTGTTGATACAGGAAACGATTTTTCCTCAATTGGATAAATCGGCTGCCCTGTCACTCTATCAAATACAAAAATATAACCTTGTTTAGTAACTACGGAAACCACGTCCAGTTTTTTCCCATTTTGTTGAATGGAATACAAATTAGGGGGAGCTGGAATATCCCGGTCCCATATATCATGGTGCACCGTCTGGAAATGCCAAAGTCTTTTTCCAGTGCGGACATCCAGGGCTAAAAGGCTATTTGCAAATAGATTGTCTCCTTTTCTGTTTCCTCCATAAAAGTCAAAAGCAGCAGATCCTGTTGGAACATAGGCAATGCCTCTTTTCCTATCTAAGGCCATACCCATCCAATTATTGGCTCCTCCTGTATTTTTATAATTGTCTTTTTCCCAAGTCTCATAACCAAACTCCCCTGGATGTGGTATGGTATGAAAAGTCCACAAAGATTTGCCAGTGATCACATCGTAGGCTCTGATATCTCCCTTCAAGGCTGCTGCACTTTCAGAAACTCGACCACCCACAATCAATATATTTTCAAATACAATGGGTGGCGTATTGGCTACAACATATGCATCCGCTCCAGCTCGCTCAATGCCTTCGATCAAGTGGATTTTACCTTCTTTTCCAAAACTTTTGATGATCGTACCAGTTTTAGCATCTAGCGCATATAAATAAGCACCGTAGCCAAAAAAGATTCTGGATTCGGCTCCATTTGACCAGTAGGTAATTCCCCTACTCGTCATGGTAAAGGTAGGTTCCGTTATAGCTGTTTTCCAAATTTCTACACCTGTCTGGGCTGAAATTGCAAAAGCTTGAGATCCAGCTGAAACTCCATATAAAATACCATCGATGATGATGGGATTACATTGCATTTGTGTTGAATGATGAACAGTGTCCGCACCTTCGGATTCATATATCCAGGCTACTTTCAATTGATCAACATTTTCTTTATTGATTTCGTCAGCTTCAGAATAATGATTGCAATCGTCACCACCATTGTAAGCCAACCAATCGACATTTTTATGTTTGCTTTCTATACAGCTATTAAAAAAAATACAAATGAATAATATGAATTGTAGAGGCGCTCTGCAAATACTCGTTAAATTCATTTCCATTTTTAACATTTCTCCAAAAATTCAATTTTTTATTTGCGTTTATTTCATCCAAATTGCCCCAACTCCAGCCTTCCATAACTTAGTATTTAAAGCCGGTATTTCTTGTTTTATGATTTGATTGGCTTGAGCCAAATAAGCCGTCCACCTTGTATTGTATTCCAAAAGTAAATCCTTTGAAGGCTGATTTACTTTTGGCAATTCGCTTTCCGTTTGATTGATCAAATAAAGATAATCTGCTGTAAATTTATTTGGAAAATTTTCAACGTCGTCATAGGCCTTGGACTTGCGTTGTACCATGTCTTCGTCCCACTTGAGCATTCTCTGGATCAAAGAATCACCCTCTGTTTTTAAAGATTGGTATTCGGACTCCTTCGGTAAGTGTTTAACCAAATCCTCGAGCTGTTTTCTTTTTGAATCCAATGAATTGACCAATATAATCATCTCATTGTAATTGTCTTCCATGCCTTTCATAACAGTATGATATTCCTGGTAATCGGCTGGAGTTACCTCATATGTTGGGTTTGCTAATATTTCTGCTTTTGCAATTGCTGTATCTGACCCATTGGTGAGGACAATTTCATACATTCCTGGCGAAGCTTTGTGCCCTTGATAACTTCCTTCGATGTAGGCATCTTTCACTCCCAACATTGTTCCATGCCGCATATTCCACACAAATCTATTCAATCCTTTTTCTGTGCTTAAGACAGGTTCTGCATCTGGGCCTCCATCATATCTGGCGTACAAACTATCTGATTTTGAACTAAAACTGTGTACAATAGCTCCTGACTGATCCTTGATGACCATTTGTATTTCCTCCCCTTCTTTCACCTCAGGCAAGTGATAATAAATGACTAAACCTGAGGCTGCATTGACACCATTTGTGCCAACTATGCCCGTAAAGCTTGCGTCCATATCGTCCATACTGCTGGAACTATTGGTCAAGTAATTTGAAGAGGGCGGTAAAATGGATAATTGCTTTTCACCTTTTTGATAATTTTGCACCACATGCAAATCATCTAAAATCCAGAAAGACCTTCCCGATGTGGCTGCTATCAAATTGCCTTGATGTACCCTTAAGTCTGTAATAGGAGTGACTGGCAAATTGAGTTGAAAAGGCAACCAATTCAATCCTCCATCTCTGGAAATAAACAATCCTGATTCTGTGCCCGCGTACAGTAAATCCTTAACTTTGTCATCCGCTCTCACCACTCTGGTGAATGCACCGTCTGGAATGCCTTTGTTGATGGCAGTCCACGTCTTTCCATAATCTGTTGTTTTGTATAAACCCGGCCGATGATCATTGAATTTATATCTGGTCGTAGCAATATATGCAGTTGCTTTATCGAAAGGTGAAACCTCAATAGCATTGATGAGGCATTCTTGTAATCCTTTGGGAGTAACATTTACCCAAGTCTTACAAGCATCTTTCGTGAGGTAAACCAGACCATCATCACTTCCTGTATAAATGACTCCAGACTCCAATGGAGACTCTATGATATAAGCCAAAGTTCCATAATTTTCAGCCCCAACAGCTTCATTGGTGTAAGGAACTCCAGGCCGACCTTGTTTTTCTTTTTCATTTCTGGTGAGGTCGGGCGAAACTTCTTCCCAAGTGACACCTAAGTCCTTTGTCCTCAATAAAAGTTGTGATCCGTGATAATAAGTATTGCCTTCATGTTTACTGAAAATGATGGGCGCATTCCAATTAAATCGGTATTTCATGTCCTTTGCATCTTTTCCCAAATATTGGATGGGAGCGGCCATGACGTTTCTGCTGGCTTTGTTTTTGGTGTCCAATACTTCAATCGTTCCTTGGTAACTGCCCCCTAAAACAAATCTTGGATCATCTGGATCAAAGGCTAAAAATGCGCTTTCTCCACCCGCTGATCTTGTCCAATCATTGGTGGTAATGCTGCGTCCACTGATGTTTCTGCTGGCTATTTTTACAGAAGTATTGTCTTGTTGACCCGCGTAGATATTATAAGGAAATTGATTATCCACATTGATGCGGTAAAATTGCGCCGTCGGATAAATCATCTGACTAGACCAAGACTTTCCATCATTGAATGTCACTGCTGCTCCCCCATCATCGGCAACAATCCTGTTGTCTGAATCATTGGGATTGATCCACAAATCGTGGTAGTCACCATGGGTATTAGAAATGTCTTCCCAAGTGACTCCGCCATCAATGGACTTCAGGGCAGGTGCACTCAATACATAAAGAATGTTTTCATTATTTGGATCAGGGAATAATTCGATGTAGTACCAAGCTCTTTGAATCAGCCTGTGGTCGCCAGAAACTTTGGACCATGACTTTCCTGCATCGAGCGATTGATACAAACCACCCGCTTCTTTTTCCCAATCACTTTCTATCATAGCATATACTTTTTCGCTGTTTGAAGGGCAAACGGCAATGGACATTTTACCCATTTCTTTGGGTAAACCTTCAGTCATTTTTTCCCAGTGGTCTCCACCATTGGTTGACTTATACAATCCACTTCCCGGGCCACCACTGATGACTTGCCATGGTTTACGGCCGTGTTCCCACATAGCAGCGTACAAAATGCGCGGATTGTTGGCATCCATCGACAATTCAACTGCACCCGTGTTTTCATCTACGAAAAGGATTTTTTTCCATGTGAGGCCACCATCGCTGGTTTTGAATACACCTCTGTCTGGATTTTTACCGTACAAAGCCCCTTGTGCTGCCACATAGGTCACGTCTGGATTTTGTGGATGGATGATGATCCTCGAAATGTGTCGGGTATTTTCCAAACCCATGTGTTTCCAAGTTTTCCCAGCGTCAGTACTCTTGTAAACACCATCACCTGAGTGCGTCATGACTCCTCTGATTGCGTGTTCTCCCATGCCCACGTAAACTACATTATCATCTGAAGCAGCAACACTCACTGCTCCCACCGTCCCAGACTTAAAAAAACCGTCGGATACATTGTCCCAAGACATTGCCATATCGGTTGATTTCCAAAGACCACCGCCGGTCGTACCCATGTAGTAAACTTTGGGATTACCAATGACACCACAAGCAGCTACAGATCGTCCACCCCTAAACGGCCCTATACATCGCCATTTTACAGGTTTTAAATAATTTTGGAATTCGTTTTGTATGGAATCTAATTTTGTTTGAGCGCTCAAAAGCGGTGCGAACAATAGAAATGCAAAAACAACAATCAATGGTTTGGACATATCAAAAAGCTTTGGTTATGCCAAAAATAAGTAAAAGAGGACATTTGTTTAGTTTAGATCGAAGAATATCCTTATTATTAATTTAGAGTCAAGCTGGGCACTGTAAAAATTTAAACAGAATTGGATAATATGATTGCAGCCACCAAATAACTTTGATCATCCTCTGTTTTTTTCATATTATGAGAAAGTTCGGTGGACTGCGAAATTTATTTCGCTATTGCATAAGCACAAAGTTGAAAGAGACTAAAATATAGATGATGTGAGATTGCTTGCGACCAAATAAATTTGGTTATCCACTGGGTTTTGACATTCAACAGAAAGTTCGGTGGACTGCGAAATTTATTTCGCTGTTGCTTAAGCATAAAGATTGAAAAAGACTAAGATATATGGACTTTGAGATTGCTTGCGACCAAATAAATTTGGTCATCCACTGGGTTGAGAAAGTTCGGTGGACTGCGAAATTTATTTCGCTATTGTTGCAAACTTTGTACTTTTAATAATTTAAACCAAAAGCCCAAAGAGGTATTACAGAAAACTTGCTAGCAAGAGCATGCAATATTGCACAACAAAATGAGCAATTATTTACAATTTTGCTCAATCAATAGTGCATTTTGGTTTTGTTTTGGATTTACAATGCTCCTTTGAGTACGTCCAAAATCCTTCATAATTGATAATCAACAGGTTATGGACACTGGATTTTCTTCCTACCAAATAAGTATGGTACTTCTTCCAAAAGTTAAAACACGATTTGCTGAATGATTATTTGATTTTTATTCAATTAATGAAATCTACAAATAGGTCATCGATCGTTACTTCAGTATGAATCTCTTCTAAATAATACTTATTTCGCATAGCAGGATAAGTTGTCATCAATGTTGTAACTACCTGCTTTTTTGTTTTTGTAACATGCTGAAAACTTGCTCTTTTTTGTCGGAGCTTTGTGTTATAATCCTTTGAAATTACAAATTCATTGTTGGAAAATTTGGCCTCACATAAGTGAATAATTCCGTCTTTTCTGTCAATGATTAAATCTACCTGAGCGCCAGGAATTTCATCATTTCCAGAAAATCTCCAGGAACTGATCTCTGTGTACACACCTTGTATTCCTAGTTTATGATGAATTTGTGGCATATGCAAAAGGCATATATTCTCAAAAGCATAACCTGTCCATGCCATAAAGGCCGAGCTAGATGCGTAGCTTTCCCAAGTATTTGCGCGACCTTTTGGTGAATCTTTGACAAACTTTATATAAAAATGGGTAAAAAAATCTGTCAATCGATAAATACTATCTTTTTTCTTTTTTCCATAAGGGGTGATCATTTCAATGAATGCACAATCGATCATACTTTTCAGAATTCTTGAGAAACTTCCCCCAGCAGCGACACTCACCTGCTTTAAAATTTCTGCTTGAGTAAGTCCATAAATTTTTCCGGATAAAGCTTCACCGATTTCAATGGCCTCCTTACCATTTGCAAAAAGAGAATGATACAATGGCTCAAACTCATTTGCAAGAGGAGCGTTTGGTGCAAAAAATAAAGCATCTATCGCTTGAGTAACACTAGATCCACGTGGTATCATTTTAAGATAGAACGGTATGCCGCCCAGAGCCATGTACAATTGTATAATTTGATATTTCGTGTACGACAACCCCAAATATTCAAAATACATTTCTGTTTCGCAGAGTGAGAAAGGCAAGAGTTCAATTGATTTGGTAATACGTCTATAAAGTCCTCCTTTTGCTTCAAGCATATTTTGTATCATCCAGGAAGCCGCAGAGCCACAGCCTACAAGGATCAATTTTTGCATTTTCGAGCCATGTTGATTCCAGAAATATTCCAATGATGAAAGGAAACCGCTTCTGGCTTTATCCAACCAGGGAATTTCATCCAAAAAAACGACCATTTTCTGATTTTGGTCTTCTATGGAATAGAGATAATCTGCTAGGTTCTGGAATGCTTCTTCCCAACTCTTTGGTACAGGCCTACCTGCTGCAGTGGGAAAGACTCTGATCAATTCTTTGTGAAAGTTGTATTGTTGTGTACTCGTTTCTGCTTGATAAGCTCCAGAAAAATCGAAAACCAGCACATCTGCAAAATATTGTCGTATGAGATAGGTCTTGCCTACCCTTCGTCTGCCATAGACAGCCAGAAACTCCGGCTGTTTACTCAACATCAACTGGTCAAGTATGCGTGTCACTTGCTTCCTTCCAACAACTTCCATGATATTTTTATAACTTATATTTGGAATTATCTACCAAAATTAGTAACATTTTTCCAAATAAATGACTTTATTTGGAATTATCTATAGTTTTTAACCACATTTTTCCAGATATAGGTCGCTATTTGGAATTATCTGGGTTTTAAGTATGATTTTTTCAAATATTAGGTCGAAGTGAGTATAGGGTATATTTGGTCATCCACTGGGTTGAGAAAGTTCGGTGGACTGCGAAATTTATTTCGCTGTTGTTGCAAACTTTGTTCTTTCAATAATTTAAACCAATTGCCCAAAGAGGTATTACAGAAAACTCTAGCAAGAGCATGCAATTTGCACAACAAAATGACTTTAAAAAAGAAAAACACTAGTCTTTCAGGGAAATTTAAAGCCACATTGTATTTGATAATATAAAGGTGGTGATCAAACTTTAAGGTTATGCGTTGAATCATATTTCTTGCGCATTCTTTCTTTGAAATTGCTCATTATCAAATTCCACAGATTCACCACTTTGCTCTCCTATCACTAATGCTTCATTAATTATTGGCAATTCATCAAAATGCTCTCCCAATATGATTGTTGTATTTCTGTCCATTTGATGTTGTTTGAATAAATTTACCTTTTTATTAGTATAAATTTCAAGTACAAATTGGTTTTATTCACTTTTGAGCACCATATCTCTTAAATATGTACTCGTCACTTAACAAACCTATCCAACCAAATTTCCCCATTAAAATAAGTACCTTTGTCCCCACAATCATGTTTTATGCTTTCCGAATCAGACTCTCCTACCCCAGAAATAAATACCTTGTTAGCAGAATCAGAAGCTGTAGTCGGGGAGCAGAAAATTCACCGCCATTTCATCACCCACAAGCCTTTTGGTTTCATCACCCAATTTGTCAATACCAATAAGCGCAAAAAAGGGGTGTTGGGCGAATTGCATGATTTTCCTGAAGGTACAATGGCCATCGGACGTTTGGATGTAGACTCAGAAGGACTGCTTTTGTTGACTACTGATGGTATGGTAAGTTTCACTATTTGTAGTCGGAAAATCGAAAAGGAATATTATGTACAACTTGACGGAATTATTGACGAAGAGGCCATTCAGAAAATGCAAGCGGGTGTTGAAATAGGAATTGATGGCGTCAAATATTTGACCAAACCATGTATTGCCAGGCGACTGGAGGAGCCCCCTTGTTTTCCCCCTCGCATAAAAGCCATCCGAGGCGAACATCATGGACCAACAAGTTGGGCTTCCATTACCATTCGCGAAGGCAAGTACAAACAGGTACGCAAAATGACGGCCGCAGTTGGCTTCCCCACATTACGGCTCATGCGGGTAAGGATTGGCAATATCCATCTGGGCGCACTCAAAGCCGGGGAAGTAATTGAAGTTCCCAAGTTTGATGTTGATTTATAAAAAAAACTCATGCATAAATCCTAAAAAATGCCTGAAGTTTAATAACAATTAAAGGCTAGATTTTTTACCATTGTGAAACCGAAATCAACAAAATCACTATAAAAATTCTATCATCTTTCGTCCCTCATCTTTCATCTCTCATCTTTCTTCTCTCATCCTTCGTCTCTCATCTTTCTTCTCTCATCCTTCGTCTCTCAATCAGCAACCAGGAATTTTGGAGCCTTGCGGTGTTTGGTTCCATTTTCATAAGCAAAGGCCATTTCCAACAATACAGGCTCACTCCAAGCTCTGCCAAAAAACGAAATACCTACGGGTAATTCACCAACAAATCCCATGGGTACAGTAATGCTGGGATATCCAGCCTGAGCAGCAGGAGAAGAAGTTCCTAAAGTATAATGGTCGCCATTCAATAAATCTGTGTGCCATGCAGGGCTGCCTGTTGGTGCAATGATGGCATCCAAGTTATTAGAATCCATCACTTTATCCATTCCATTTTTCCTACTTCCAAGCATCAGTGCTTCCAAAGCCTTTTTATATTTTGGATCCGTGAGATCACCCTTCGCCAAAGCCATTTCGAGGTATTTTTGATCAAAATGTTCCAATTCGATGGAATCACTTTTGTTGAAAGCTATCAACTCCTCCAAACTTTTGATTTTGGCATCGGGTCCCAATGATTTAAAGTATTTATTAAGACCATCTTTATACTCAAACAACATGATTTCAAAAGAATGTTCACCAACAGCATCATCTCCAATGTTATCTACTTCTACGATTTCTGCACCTTGACTTTTCATAAAAGCGACTGCCCTATTCATCAAAGTATCCACCTTATTAATGCGTCCAAAAGGTTTTTTAAATAAGCCAATCCTTTTACCTTTCAAACCATCCTTTTTCAAAAACTGTGTATAATCCAAATGAAATTTTCCCTCACTTGCCCACGTTTTATCATCCAATGAATCGACACCAACCAAAGAGCCCAAACAAATGGCTGCATCCGTCAAATTGCGAGCCATAGGACCAGGCGTATCTTGCGTGTACGAAATCGGAATAACGCCGCTGCGACTTACCAAACCCACAGTTGGTTTGATGCCCACAATACCATTGGCGTGAGATGGACAAACAATAGAACCGTTGGTCTCTGTGCCAATGGCCAACATGGTCAAGTTTGCAGAAACTGACGCCCCGGAACCAGAACTCGAACCACACGGATTACGACTCAATACGTATGGATTTTTGACCTGTCCACCTAAACCACTCCAGCCACTTGTTGACATTTCACCCCTGAAATTCGCCCATTCACTCATATTGGCTTTGCCGATGATGACTGCCCCAGCCTTGCGCAATTTACTCGCAACATCACTGTCTTGAAGAGGATGCGAACCAGCTAGAGCCCTTGATCCAGCCGTTGTAGACATTTGATCATGGGTATCAATGTTGTCTTTCAATAATATTGGAATGCCGTGTAATGGACCTCTTTTTTTACCAGCTTTCAACTCCACATCCAAAGCTGCCGCAATTGCCAAAGCTTCAGGATTTACCTCAATGACTGAATGAAGTGCTGGGCCTTGTTGATCAATTTCCGCTATTCTTTTCAAATATGCATCGACAACCTGCGCAATGGTGAAATCTCCATTTGCATAACCAGACTGCATCTGATTAATATCGTATTCCAAAAATTTAAAGTCAGGTGTATCTGTACTTACTTGTTCGACGGTTGCATTTTTGCAGCTACCATTCAAAAACACCAGGCCACAGATTCCAAAAATCAATAGAAAAGCATTTCGCATCATTATCATCGTTTTATCATGTTATTAATCTAGGATACCACATTCGGGAACTGAAAAGATATTCAGCAATCGCAATTTAAACACCAAAATCTATTTCGTTTGAACGAATTCCAAGGTATTTTTTATTTTTCAATAATCTGGACTGCTAATCGAATGCTTCCTCCTTAAATTAGAAGTTTATCAAAGTGTAATTGCCAAAAATATCGTGTATTTTTCATTCAAAAAAAATCACTTTACGACCACTTTTCCACCCAACATAACCATCTCAATTTCTCGTAAGACACTGATATTTTCCAACGGATTGCCCTTTACAACCACTAAATCAGCGAGTTTACCCGTTTTGATTTCACCTAAATGATTCAACCCAAAAACTTTAGCATTCACAGCAGTTACCGACCTTAAAACATCCAATGGAGCCATTCCGTAATCCACCATCATTTCCAGTTCGCGTACATTATCACCATGACTAAAAACGCCTACATCACCACCAGCAACGATGGTTACACCAGCTTCCAATGCCATTTTGAATGAATGCCTTTTTTCTTTAATTCTTTCTGGCTCTGGATCAACCCCTTTTTTCCACCCTTTATATTGCGACACTGCATCACCTGCCGCAAGCGTTGGGCACAACGCTACTCCATTTTCTTTCATAAGTTTAAAAATTTCTGGAGTTCCAGCATCCCCATGTTCAATGGTATGTACCCCCGCCATAATGGCTCTGCGCATACCTTCTTCACTGGCCGCATGAGCTACCACAACCCGACCACTGCTCTTCGTGACTTCAACCACAGTTTCCAACTCTTTTTGCGTAAAAGTTGGCATGGCTGTCAAAAGCATTCCCCATCTATAATCTGCATAAACTTTGATCACATCTGCTCCATGTCCTATTTGATCACGCACGACCTTGATAAGATTGTCGTGCCCATCCGCTTCTTCAGCTCCACTCGGCACCTGCACATGGGCAGCGAAACCTTTAGGACCATAACTCCCAGTAGTAACTATGGCCTTTCCAGCCACCAAAAGCCTCGGACCATGGACAATGCCCTTATTGATGCTTTCCTTCAATCCAACATCTGCATATTCAGCGCCTTCAGAACCCAAGTCCCGCACGGTTGTAAACCCGGCAAGTAAGGTTTTTTGAGCATGGATTGCACCTCTGATCGACCTTTCAGCTTGAGATTCCAACAAAATTTGATCATTCCAAGACGTTTCATTGTATGGATGGAGCAACATATGTGCGTGACCTTCAATCATACCAGGCATCAGAGTCCCCTCCGGAAAATTCAACCTTTTGCAATTTGGCGCAATGGTTATTTTACGCTCTTCATCAAATGCTACAATGCTGTCCACTTTAATCAAAACGACCTTATTATTCTGAAAATCATGGCCGTCAAATACCCACTTAGCTTTGATCAACGTGTATTCTTGCCCATTCAACAATGGAAAAATCAACATAAAACACAGGATTTTCAGGAAGTATTTGAGCTCAAAAGTCATTTATTGAAAGTTAAATTGGTGTAAGGTAATGGTTGAAAATTGACTAAATAGCTACAGTTACATGCAATTTAGCCTAAACGAATATAGCCAGATTTGAAACGATCCTATGAAAAAATTCCAGAAGCCATTGAAATAATCACTTTCTTATTATCTTGACATCGATTCTCTTTTCCTATCTAACACAACAAATATTCTTTCTTTTATTTGTTGTTTGAATAAGGAGTGTCAACTTATGTTTTACATTTCAGAAAACTAAAACATAGGGCCTTAATCATATACCAAACCAAACAAGCTTAAAATTGCCAACATGAGACAACATTTATCTTTTGCATCTATCCTATTATTGCTCTGCTATTTCCTACCCGCCTCAGCTCAGGTTTCGAATAAAACTCAGCAAGATTCCACTTTGGACTTAGTCAGTTACCGAAACATTGGACCTTTCAGGGGTGGTCGTTCTTGCGCAGTGGCTGGGGTTGCTGGTAAACCCAATCTTTTTTATTTTGGAGCGACAGGTGGTGGCGTTTGGCAAACCGAAAATGGAGGTCGCTCTTGGCAAAATATCAGTGATGGTTATTTTGGTGGTTCGATTGGGGCTATTGCCGTGGCTCCTTCAGACGACAATGTGATTTACGTCGGTGGCGGTGAAAAAACTGTACGAGGTAATGTTTCTTTTGGATATGGTGTTTGGAAAACAGAAGACAAAGGTAAAACCTGGAAGTCTTGTGGTCTGGATAAAAGCCGTCATATTGGGAGAATCAAAGTGCATCCCCAAAATGCGGACATTGTATTTGCAGCGGTCATGGGAGATTTATTTAAGGCTTCCGCGGAAAGAGGTATTTATAAATCCATCGACGGAGGCAAAAATTGGAACAAGGTTTTATTTGTCAATGACCGAGCTGGTTTTGTTGACTTGGTCATAGATCCAAATAATCACAGAATCCTTTACGCAACTTCATGGCGAGTAACCAGATCTCCCTACGATCTTTCTTCAGGAGGTGAAGGTTCTGCCTTGTGGAAAAGTACAGATGGTGGCAATACTTGGCAAAATATTTCGGGCAACGAAGGGCTGCCCTCTGGGGTTTGGGGCATCAGCGCTATTGCAGTTTCCTATAAAACTAGTGACAAATTATGGGCTTTGATAGAAAATGAAAACGGTGGCGTTTATCAATCACTCGACGCTGGTAAAACTTGGAAAAAAGTCAACGATGACCGGTCTTTGCGACAACGTGCTTGGTATTATACACGTATTTATGCCGATACCAAAGACGATGAAGTGGTTTATGTTTTGAATGTTTCGTACCATAAATCCAACGATGGTGGTAAAACTTTTAAATCAGCATATGCTGAACACAGCGATCATCACGATTTGTGGATAGCTCCAGAAGACCCAAATCGAAATGATCATAGCGGATGACGGCGGTGCTCAAGTGACCTATGATGGGGGTGAAACCTGGTCTACCTACCACAACCAACCCACTGGTCAGTTTTATAGACTCACTACCGACAACCACTTCCCTTATCGAATTTATGCCGCCCAACAAGACAATTCTACTATCCGAATTCAACACAGAAGTTTGCAATCAGGAATTTCCGAAACTGATTGGCAAGAAACAGCTGGCGGTGAGTCAGCACACATTGCAGTGGATCCTCTGAATGATGAAATCGTTTATGGTGGCAGTTACGATGGATTTCTCACAAGAGAAAATCACCAAACCAAAAGTGTCAGAGCCATCAATGTTTGGCCCGACAATCCCATGGGTTATGGCGCAGAAGGTATGAAGTATCGTTTCCAATGGAATTTTCCCATCTTCTTCTCCAAACATAATCCGAAAAAATTATACGCAGGCTCTCAGCATCTACATGTTACGGTCGATGAAGGCCAAAACTGGGATTTGGCAAGTCCGGATTTAACACGCAATGAGGCTGAAAAATTGGTTTCTTCTGGCGGTCCTATCACAAAAGATAACACCAGTGTGGAGTATTATGCAACCATTTTTGCTGCCGATGAATCGCCACTCAAAGAAGGTTTGATTTGGGGTAGGTTCTGATGATGGCCGATTGCACATCACTCGAGATGGAGGTAAAAGTTGGAATGATGTCACTGATCCCAAAATAATGCCTAAGTACTTGATGTTCAACAGTGTAGAACCATCTTCTTTTGACCCAGCTGTTTGCTATGTAGCTGGTACTTCTTATAAAGAGGGAGATTATAGTCCATATCTTTTCAAAACCAAAGACTATGGCAAAACCTGGAAAAAGATTGTTTCAGGAATTCCTGGGGAACATTTTACGAGAGTGGTCAGGGAGGATCCTTCGAAAAAAGGAGTGCTTTATGCAGGCACAGAAACAGGCATGTATTTTTCTATAGATGATGGGGAAAGTTGGAAATCTTTACAGCTCAATTTGCCTATTGTTCCCATCACAGATCTCAAAATAAAAGAGGGCGGACTCATTGTTGCCACACAAGGTCGAGGTATTTGGATTCTGGATGATTTGAAAGTATTACATCATGTCATAGATATGCCAAAAGAAAAGGCAGTCCGACTATTTACACCCAAAGATGTTTATAGAATGCCTGGTTCGAGTTCGCCTAATGCAGCAAAAAATGGACAAGGTACCAACCATGCGGCAGGTTTGGTCTTACACTACTTATTACCCACTTATGATGATAAAAAAGATACGATTGCCATCACGATAATGGGAAATGCTGGTGATACTATCATTTCCTACAGTAATAAAAGCAAGGAAAAATCGACTACCCTTAAGCCTAAAAAAGGAGCCAATACTTTTAATTGGAATATGCGCTATCCCGATGCAAAATCATTTGATGGCATGATCCTTTGGTGGTCCGATCTTTCTGGTCCGCTTGCCGTCCCCGGGGAGTACAAAGCTTCATTAAAGGTCAATAACAACACCTTATCCACTCCATTCAAAATTTTAAAAAGTCCGGTGAGTGAAGGCGATGAAGCCAGCATGCGTGCTCAATTCAATTTTGTAAAAAGTATTGACGACAAGATCAATGAAGCACATCAAGCCATCATTGACATCAGAAGTTTACAAAAAAGCATAAAATTATATGAAAAGGAACTCAAGGTCGATTCTCTCAAAATTTGGTCCGACTCGATAGGAAACATGGCTTCTATCATAGAGAAAGAACTTTACCAAACCCAAAATAAATCCAATCAAGATCCATTGAATTATCCAATAAAACTGACCAATAAACTGGCTCACCTCAACGCGCTAAGTCAAATGGGTACTCAAGATTTTGGACCAACTACCTCCATGGTCGCTGTAAGGGATCAACTTGTTGGGGCTATCGATAAACAATTGTCTGATTGGCGTGCCATCCATTCTTCTTTGATTCCAATGTTGAATGATTTGATGCGGAAATCGAAGGTTGATTATATTCAGATTGGAAAAATTACTGATGAAGTGTAATGTTTTTGTAAATATGATGTTAATGGTTAATGGTTAATGCAAGGAATTGGTTTATTGTTTGTAAGGTTAATAATTATTGCATTTTTGCCTGGTGCATGGTTTGGTTTTTGCCTATTGCATTTTTGCCCTATTGCATTTTTGCTTATTGCATTTTTGCCTTATTGGTTAATAATCGCCCTGGTTTCACAACTAGAATATGATTTGAAATGACGATCATTGGCAAATCTCCATTAAATTTGCTATTACAAATAATAATTATGAAAACAAAAGTGGCCATCAAAGGTGCTGCATTTTTTGCCTTCCACGGATTTTATGCTGAAGAACGTAAAGCCGGAACCCATTTTCTCATTGACGCTGAAGTGGAGTTGAAATCATTTGACAGCAATGAAGACAACATTACTGATACGGTGAATTACGAACACTTATACAACATCTGTAAGAGTGAGATGGAGGTCACCCAAAAACTATTGGAAACAGTGGTTTTTAACATCATCAATCGATTCAAACACGATTTACACAATGTTACAGCTGGTAAAGTTCGCATGGAAAAGTTGGGACCACAATTGGGTGGGAAGGTGGAGAAGGCTATTGTGGAGATGGAATTTTAAAAGGATTCATACACCACAAAGGCTTGTAAATTCATCTTATCCATGTATTTTAGTGTGAAATGGAGCAACTTTCGTTTCATTACAATAACTACTAATATATTTTATATTGATATTCAAACATATAGAAAATAAATTCATGCGTCAATTAATCGTAGTCTTACTGCTTACCTTTATGTTTTCATGCAGTGAAGAAGTAAGAACCAATTTAACTCCCAAACCAAATGCCTTTGGCACACTCAATGATGTGGTCATTATTGCGGATAAAAATCTCTCAGAAAGCATCGTAGGTGACTCTATCTCCTATTTTTTTGAATCTGCTTATCCAATTATGCCTGCTCCCGAACCATATTTTGATATACGTTTTTTTACACCAGAGGATTTAGAAGCAAAAAAAACAATAAAAGAATTACGCACTTTTGTCATTGTTGCAGATGTCAATAATGAATCAAGTCCCACCACTCAGATGTTGAGAAAAGACATTGGTGAAGAAAAATTTTTGAGAGCAAAATCCATTGATGAATACAATAGTAGTGTTGGAATAGACAAATGGGCGAATGGCCAATTAATTGTCTATATTTTTGGTAGAGGTGTCAATGGTGTTTGTAATAGTCTCAGAGAAAATTATCCCGCAATTGCAGCCAGAATCAACAAACACGACGATACGCAATTGTATGCTAATATTTACCCCTTGAAAAAGTTAAATTATGAGGCGAACGATGAAGTCAAGCAACTATTTGGCATAGATCTAAGTATTCCACCCGAATTTAAAAAAGCCACTACTGTTGACAATGACAACATCATTTGGCTCAAAAGAGACATCAAAACAGTTGAGCAAGATATTGTAGTGCGTAAATTCCCTTATCGTAGTCAAAGTCAAATGAGCAAAGATAGCATCATAGCCATGCGCAATGAATATGGTCGTAAATACATACAAAGTACACAAGAAGGTTCATACATGCGCACTCACGAAGAATTTTTACCAGTTTATGAATACAGCGCCAAAGTTGATGGTGCATATGCGATTGAATTACGCGGAACTTGGGAAATGGAAAACGATTTTATGGGCGGACCATTTGTAACTTTCGCCATCCTCAACGCTCCTAAAAACGAAATCATTTTCGTAGATGCTTTTGTTTATGGGCCTGGCAAAGACAAAAGGGATTTCGTGCAACAATTGGTTTATATTCTTAAGAATGCCAAGTTGATGAAATAAGGGAGCTATTTTTACCTGAACCTAGCGATACAAAATGGCAACAGTCAATCCATATCTTTATTTTAATGGAAATTGCGAAGAAGCTTTTAATTTTTATAGCGCAATTTTTCGTAAAGAAATCACCCATCTGGGAAGATATAGAGATGTTCCTACCTCTGACAGACCTATTTTTGCAGAAGCTGATGATAAAGTCATGCATGTCACCTTACCCATTAGTTCCGAAACCACTTTAATGGGTTCCGACAATTTACAAGCTTATACCCAATCAAAAGATCAATATACTTTCTCATTGATCGTTCATGTCGACACCACCGAAGAGGCCGATCAACTATTTAATGGCCTTGCCGAAGGAGGCACTATAAAAGTAGCCATGAATCAGACTTTTTGGGGCTCCTATTATGGAATCTGTGTGGACAAATTTGGCATTATGTGGAAAATCACCACTTAAACTCTAAATGTACTTTGATGTCTTTCCGATTTTGATAATATAAAAGTGCGTAAATAACCAAATTATTGGGTTTAATAAGTTTGAATCGACGCTCGAAAATAATAGGGTTTGGTTGCCGCACACAACTTTTGAGCATCCTACATTAAAATAAACCAACATTATTACAAAATATTTATAGCTACGGAACCATCGTATCCAATTTTTGTTATTCACATTATTAACATTTAGTACAATACTCCAATAGCCAACATTTATTTAACTGTTTATAAATGCTCGAAAAATGAATGGTAGATTTACAAGGCTATTTTTGCTTTTTACATTTTATATTACAATTTTCTTTTTGAATACACCGCATCTGAATGCCCAAGTTTATAGTTGTGGTACCTGCGGATCAGCTACTATAACCAGCATTTCAAAAAGTCCTGCAACGGGTTGCAACGTAACGGTAAATCTTACCATCAACACCAATGATTTGTCTTGCGTAAACACTGGTTGGCTTTGGTCGACTAGTCCTTCTGGAAGCTCAGGGTCTTTTTATGTTGGTTTTACAACAGTTGTCCCTTATGCACAAACTGCCTCCGCTTCCTTCTATATACCATTAGCGTGCAGTGCTTTGGGTTCCTCCTTTTTCATTATTGATTCTCCAGGAAGTAGTACCTGTGAAAACATACCACTACCAGTGATTTATAGCCACATTTCTGCAGAAGGTAACATCATTTTTTGGACCACTAGTACGGAAGTGAATAATGCAAAATATATCATCGAAATATCAAGTGATGGCATAGTTTGGTTCACTGATGGAATCGTTACACCTCTCTTGGATTTGACACAAAACAATGAATACCAATATCAGTTAAAAGCTTTTGCAAAATATGCCAGAATTGCACAAGTAGATTTTGATGGAAGCAGGAACTATAGCAAAATTATCCCCATAGATTATTTTGAACAACCAACATCCCAAAGAAACGAAAGCCAGGTCGCACACTCAGACAATTTGATCATCCAATTGCCATCAAAAGAATTTACTGAATACAGGTTGATCAATATTTATGGCCAACTCCTTGAAAAAGGATCAGTTATTAGTTCAGAACTCAACTTTACCAAACACAATTTACCTACTGGGCAATACTTTTTATGGTTGCAAAGTCGACAGAACACCAATGAGATCATCAAAATAATGGCAATCAATTAGGGTAACTAATTGAAACACAGAGTACCCCAAAAGAATAAATTATATTTTCTTTGCGTACATTATAATTTTTTGTTCCAATAGCCGTTTAGTTATATGTTATTTATGCTAGTGTAAGTCAAAGTGTTACATTTTGGCAACATTTGAAGATTTTATTGCCCATAAATAAAATGGAATAATCATCCTTTTAATTTTCTAATTACACCCTAATTAACAAAGCAATGAAAAAACTACTCGTGTTTTTATTGTTCCTAGTCTCAATTTGCTGCCAAAGCCAAATTGTGGGAAAATTCAATCTTGGTTTCGAAAATAAGAGTAAAATGGACAGCCTTCCTGATGGATGGATTAAATGGGGATATTATCCTTTGGCTGCAGATGATATGGCACATTCTGGTAAAAGTTCTGGTAAAATCAGCTCATCTGAAGACGGTTCATTTGGAAGCATCGCTTACAAAATTCCAGCTAATTACAAAGGCGATTCCATTATGCTGGAAGGCTATATGAAAATCAAAGAAGTAAAAAATGGCTTCGCTGGTTTGCTACTACGCGTTGATGGCAATGGCAACGTTCTTGGATTTGACAACATGCAAAACCAAAATATTCAAGGAACAAAGGATTGGGAAAAATATAGCATTACGCTCGATTTTCCGAGGGACGCCGAAAACATATTTGTTGCAGGAATTCTTTCCGGCAAAGGTGAAGCTTGGTTTGATGATTTTACTTTGACAATTGACGGTAATAATGTTCAAACCTTGCCAGAAATTAAAAAAGAAGTTTCCAAAGCATCACTCGATAAAGAATTTGATAAAGGGTCCAACATTCAAATTTCAAGTCTAAGTTTAGAAACCAACACTAATCTCGAATTAATGGGTCGCATTTGGGGCTTTTTAAAATATCATCATCCTCAAATCGCTAAAGGAAATTACAATTGGGACTATGAACTTTTCAGAATTTTGCCAAAATATATGGAAGCTCAAAATTCAGACCAAAGAGAAGATTTATTAATCCATTGGATCAACTCCTTGGGTTCAATAGAAAAATGCACATCTTGCCAATCAACAGTTGAAAACGCTAAAATCAAACCTGATTTAAAATGGCTTGATAATTTAGGACTTGGTTTAAAAAATAAATTACTTTTCGTTTACGAAAATCGTTCACAAGAATCCAATTATTATGTAGGCCTAGCTCCAGGAATTGGTAATCCTGAATTTAAAAATGAAAATCAATATATAATGATGACTTACCCTGATGATGGTTTTAGGCTTTTGTCACTTTACAGATATTGGAACATGATCAATTATTTTTTCCCATACAAACACTTAATGGATAAAGATTGGAATAACACATTAGGTGAGTATATACCCGCTTTTATAAATGCAAGGAATGAGTTGGAATATGAAATGGCAACCATACAAATTATTGGAGAAATCCAAGACACACACGCCAATCTCTGGGGCGGAGCAGATAAGATAGAGGCTTGGAAAGGAACAAATTATCCCTCAATACATGTGCGTTTCATAGAAAATCAATTGGTGGTTACAGATTATTATAAGCCAGAAATGAGCTCAATTGTTGGCTTAAAAGTAGGAGATGTGATCACAAAAATCGATGACGTGCCCATCTCGACCATTATGGAAGAAAAATCCAAATATTATCCTGCTTCCAATTTGCCTACTATGCTGAGAGATCTTTCTGGAGACATACTTCGATCAAATGCTCCAGACATTGAAATAAATTATCTTTCTGAAAAGGGAGTGGAGCAAAAAATGACGTTAAAACTTTATCCCAAAAATGAAGCTGCAGTTTACCATTGGTACAAAACCAGTAATGAAAAATCTTATAAAAAGCTATCCGATCAAATTGGCTACATTACATTACAGACCATTCAAGCAGAGGACATTCCCAATATTATGGTTGATTTTAAAGACACCAAAGGAATTATCATTGACATCCGTAATTATCCAGCTAACTTTGTCCCCTTTAGTTTAGGTTCGTTTTTTGTTTCCCACTCAACACCTTTTGTAAAATTCACTTCAGGAAATATCAGTAATCCTGGAACATTCACCTATTCTGAAAACCTAGAAATACCTTCTCAAGACAATACATACAAAGGGAAATTAATCATCTTGGTCAATGAATTGACTCAAAGCCAGGCAGAATACACCTCTATGGCTTTTAGAGCCGGTCCTAATACAACCATTATAGGAAGTACCACGGCTGGAGCAGATGGAAATGTCTCAACGATTTTATTACCAGGAGGCCTCAGGACAATGATCTCTGGTATTGGAGTATATTATCCCGATGGAACAGAAACTCAAAGGATCGGTATAATTCCTGATATTGTGTGCAAACCCACAATTGCAGGCATTAGAGCTGGTAAAGATGAATTAATGGAAAAGGCGATTGAAGTAATTTTGGGAGATTGAAAATTATGTGGCAGATAAAGTTCTACTTTTCACTATAAAAGTCCAAAAAACTAATAATATTTGAGACAATTTTAGCACTCTTCATTTAATCAACAATCTGCCAAATCAACTAAGACAATTTTATGACGTCCATTTCCAATAGTACCAAATACGGCTTTGAATTTTTATCCATATTTATTGCCGTTATTTCTGCATTTGCACTAAACAATTGGAATGAAAATAGAAAAAATGCACTTTCAGAGAACAAAATACTCACAGAAATTTCAAATGGGCTCAAAAAAGACTTAGTGGATATTAAGGACAATATTGGCGGTCACCATATGGGTATTGCTGCTTGCGATTATTTTAGGGAAGCAATTATGGGTAAAAATGTCAACATTGACTCTTTCATGTTGTATTATTATACCATCACTCGCGATTTCATCAATATTCAAAACATCGCTGGATATGAAACTTTAAAATCTAGAGGTTTGGAATTGATCAAAAATGATTCTTTAAGACTTAAAATCATTACCATTTATGAATATGAATACAATACTTTGCGAAAATTAGAGGAAGAATATTCAGAAATGCAATTTCATGAAACCTATTTTAAAGAATTAAATGAGGAATTAGCACCAAATTTTAAATTTACCAGTGATGGAAAAATAAATGGAATTCATACCCCTCTACAAATTCAACCAAAAAATAGAAATAAACTGTTGGTGTATTTCTGGAAAATTAAAACCAATAGATCCTTTATCCTTGAGTTCTACTCCCAAATTGAAAGAGAAATCAAAGAGGTCATTCAAGATATTGATGATGAAATTAAAGTCAAATCCAAAAGGAATAAACCTTTAGTCGTAAAGGATACCTCTAGTATCACGAGCCCTGCCATCAAATAATATTACTTCTAGAACCCCATTTGACAAAACTTAATAAGCCAATTTTTTTAATATTCCCAAATTTATTATTTTTATGCCAATATCAATCTATGAGCTTTAAAATCAAAAATTTATAAAATTTCGAGTTTAAGGTCAATTTAATTTCTAAGCAGCAATTACACATTTCTAACATAAAACCGGATATAAATAGGGATGCCGAAAACCATTTAAGAGTAGGCCAATTCAATAATCAACTTCAAATGAAAAAAACTTTTCTATTTAAATTAGGGCTCGGCTTTTTTGTGCTTGCGCCAACATTTCATGCTTGTTCAGGCGGTGGAGGAGGTGGAGCAGAACAGAAAATAGTTAGCCCAGTCATTGCTGAGCCAACCCAAGAAGAAGTCATCAAACAAGGAGAACATTTAGTAACCATCATGGGCTGCAACGATTGCCATTCCCCCAAACAAATAGGCGCAAAAGGTCCCGAAATCATTGCTGACCTCATGTTGTCAGGCTACCCTAGCGATCGACCTGTTTTAAAGTTTGATAGCCCACTCATTAAAGAAGGATTTTCTATGTTTTACCCTGACTTGAGTGCAGCAGCCGGACCGTGGGGTGTTTCATTTGCTGGAAACCTCACACCTGATGAATCAGGTATTGGTAACTGGACGGAAGCGCAATTTAAAAAAGCTTTGACCGAAGGTAAACTCAAAGGACTTGATACCGGTCGTACTTTGTTGCCTCCAATGCCATGGGAAAACTACAAATCATTGACAAACGATGACGTTCATGCAATTTACAGTTATCTGAAAAGCATTAAACCTGTTAAGAATATCGTACCAAATCCAATTACTCCAGATAAAATGTAGTGGGAGGGCTATTAAAAAATATAATTTATTACAAAAATATAGAGGCTCGATATTGGGCCTCTATATTTTTTACATTCAATGGTTGGTCATTCCTTTGCAGAAGCAGGGAAACGTTATTTCTATTATGTCAATGAATTTTATAGGAACATTGGTAGAAACGCCAAAATTTTGCATATTCACAAATATTAGTTTAACCCCGTGCATAATCAGGGACACGTGTGGTTGGATAGGCGGATTTCAATGATTTAATAAAGTGAAAAATTTTACTTTCCTTTTTCGAACTCAAGGCCAATTTCCCAAGAAACAAATAATACAACAATTATACTTTTTTGTGTAAGAATTTGAGTACTGATGGATGTTATCTTTCCTGTTTAATGTTCCATTATTGCAAAGCAAACCAATGGGAAGTAATATTATAAACATCAAAATGAAAATTTTTCTAGTAATTCTTCTCATCGCATTTGTGCTATTTCTTGCTTTTCAGATATATACATTCATGTCAACAAAAAAGTCGGAAACTCAACCCTACACCATTATTAAAAATGAAGATCAATTCGAAATAAGGCATTATCCGGCAGCAACCATGGCTCAAATTTCCTCCACTTCAAAATCATATCGAGATTTGGGAAGTTCTGGATTTGGCAAGTTGGCAAATTATATATTTGGCGGCAACAGCGATAAAAAACAAATTGCCATGACATCGCCCGTTCACATGAATATTGGAGATTCTATTTCAACAATGTCTTTTGTGATGCCTTCCAATTTCACAAAAGAGGATTTACCAACCCCAAATAATGCAGAAGTTAAAATTCAAATTTCAGAACCGGAAAATGTTGCGGTCATAAAATTTGACGGTTTTGCATCCACCTCAAAAATAAACGAACAAAAAGCCAAACTTGAAAAATTATTGCAACAGCAAGGCATTTCTTATTATGGCAATTTTCGATACTTAGGATATAATCCGCCTTATCAAGTTTTGGGTAGGAGGAACGAAGTAATTGTCTCCATAAATATGAATCAGGAATTTTAAGTAGAAGATTATAGAAGAGCAGCATAAGAAAATTTATCAATCAAACTCAAATTACGACTTAAAATAAGGGTTAAGCTCTATAATTGTATGAAAATCACTCTCAAATCAAACATTCTTATTTTTACTTTGACAAATTTCCTAATTTTGGTGCGCTATAGTATGCCTTGATTTTTCAACGAATCAAACAATATATTCACTAAGCTTTACATTAAACAAATAAAAATAACGATGATTGACAATTTGAAAAAGTTTTTGAACGAGGAGCAAGACCCCAACGCAGTTGAAAAAATTGCTGGAAAGCTAAATGAACTTTTGATGAGCGGTGAAGTCGTCGAATACATAGCCGTACAAAAAAAGCCAGCTGTAAATATTGCACCTGATTCGATAGCTTTGACCAATAAAAGAATAATCTTCTGTAGGCCAAGGAATTTGGGAATATCCATGGATTTTACAGACTATCTTTGGAAAGATATTACGGATTGTCACGTCAAAGAAGGCATGTTGGGTTCAGATTTTACGATGAGAACTGTAAAAGGTGGGGAAGATAAAATCGATTACTTGCCAAAAACTCAGGCTAGAAAACTCTATGCCATTGCACAAGAACAAGAAGAAAAACAAAGAGAATATCGTCGCCAATTGGACCTTGAAGACAAAAGAGCTGCTGCGGGTAACATCAGTTTGAGTGCCAGTACTCCTGCACCTGCGGCCCCAACTCCACCCGTTGCAGAAGACGAAATCATGGCTCTGTTGAAAAAACTCAAATCATTATTTGAAAATGACTTGATCAGCCAACAGGAATATGAAGCAAAAAAGGCTGAAATATTGTCGCGTTTATAAGAACTTTCTTTCCATTACTTGGTATGTAATCAAAAGTTTAACTGCCAAATAACTTGGAAATATCAACGGACATAAGGAAACTTTTTAAACCCATTCAACCGACAATCAAAATTTCGGATGAAGAGGTCACATACGATGAAGTTTTACCAAACCTAGGGCTTCAGAACATCATTTATTGTTATTGGCAACTCAAAACGAAAGAAACGTTATCAACACCATTTTACTATAGGGTGGTTGCAGATGGTTGTATTGATATCTTTTTTGAACTCGATAAACCTGAAGAAAATTTTGTCATGGGATTTTGCAAAAAATTCACAGAATTCCCGCTCGCCCATTCATTCAATTATATTGGCGTGCGTTTTTTACCGACCATGTTTACCCAATTATTCAAAATAGATGCTTCTGAAATCAGCAATCGTTTTGAATCATTGGCCTTGGTAGTGCCTTCAATGGCCCATTTTATTTCGGACAACCTTCACTCCGGCCAAAAGTTAGAACTGATAAAAGAAAAATTTGATACCTATTTCTTAGAATTGGTAAAAAAATCAACGTTTGATGACGACAACAGACTCTATGGTGCGCTTGAAATTATCCTCCTAAGGTCTGGTGTTTTGGATATAGAAAGAGATTTAAATACTGGCATCAGCCAAAGGCAATTACGCAGACTTTTTGAATACTATATTGGCGATACGGCCAAAACTTTCAGCAAAGTAGTTAGATTTCAAAATATTCTAAGGGCAAAACCTTCTACCCAAAGTTTGCGGCAAAACAAACTTTTCTTCGATGTGGGGTATTACGACCAAGCTCACTTCATCAAAGAATTCAAGAATTTTTATGGCGTAAGTCCAAGCAAGGCATTTGGCAGGTGAATATGGCCGATTTTTACAATACTTGTCCTAAAGTTTAATTGAGCTTTGCATAAAATAAAACTAAAAAAGATGAAATTAAACGCAGGCATTGTAACGTCAAAATTGGCAGAAAGTAAGGAATTTTATACCAAAGTCCTTGGCTTTGGAGTGACATTCGAAAATGAATTTTATTTACTCATGCATACACCAAACAAGGAAGCTGAAATTAGCTTTTTACTTCCTGAACATCCAAGTCAACAACCTTTTTTTCATCAGCCATTTCAAGGACAAGGAATTTATTTGACCATTGAATTGGAGGATGTGGATTCTTTATATTTAACTCTAAAAAAACAGGGAATAGATATCAAAATTGACATTCGAGACGAGCCATGGGGAGATAGGCATTTTGCTATTGAAGACCCAAATGGTATTGGCATTGACTTGGTAAAATATGCATCACCTCAGGAATAAAAATAGTACTTAAAAAAAAACTACTAACAAATGATATTTTAATGACCGCTTCCATATCTCCCATAAAATATTGTAAATCTTCAGTTTAAATATGTAACAATTTATAAAATAATTGGCTCAACTTGTGAAGTAACAAATCTTGTTACAAAATAATATCAACTTGAAAAGAAGAAATTTCATTGCACTGGCTGGAACGACCATTGTAACTGCCAGTGGTATTTATTATTTATCAAGTGATACGGGAACTTCAATAGAGCCGACACTAGGAATAAATCCGACAAAAACATACCCATCAAAGATGCTTTTGAGAGAGATATCTTATTTTTAGCATCTCGTGCTCCAAGTGGACACAATACACAACCTTGGTTTGTAATTTACATCAAACCATATCATTGGATCATTGGAAACGATAAAAGCAAATGGCTTCCGCTGTAGATCCTACACAAAGGGAACAGTGATGTCTATTGCGCTTTTTTGCAAAAATATAGAATACGCAGCCCAGGATTCAGGATATTCTTGCCACTTTACGCTACTGGCGTCTTCCAATCAAGACGAAAACATGATGGAAGTTCATTTAATAAAATCAAGTCGATTGAGCATTGACATTCAAAAAATAAAACAAAGAAGAACGGTAAGATCAAAATTTTTGGATGTTGTTTTGAAAGAAGATGATTTAAATTATTTAACTCGAAATGAAACTGAATTCATCCATTACATTCCAAATACCTCGAAAGAGCATCTATGGCTGAATGAACAAACCATTGTAGCCAATAAGATTCAAACCAATCGAGCTGATGCACAAAAGGAGTTATCAGAATGGATCCGTTTTTCTAGTAAAGATGCCCAAACTCACGCTGATGGGCTGACCGTGGCAAGTATGGAAATAAAAGGTATAACAGCTTGGTACTGGAAATTTTTACAAAAGTCCGATGTGATGAAGGAGAGTTTAAAGAAAAGTGTTAACGAGTCAAAGAACAAGTGGCCATTCACAGGTTGGTTGCTCATTACTAGCAAAGATGATACAGTTGCATCCTTATTAGAAACTGGCAAACGTCTACAACGACTATTATTGAAAATCAAGAAAGAAATATTGCCATTCACCCGATGACTCAAATTCTAGAAGAGACCAGACCATTGCTCAAACCAGGACTAGCCCAACAAATTCAGCTCATTTACGTATTGGTTAAAATTATCCAAAACCTGTTTCATTGAGAAGTCCATTGGAGAGGTTTAAGAACATAAATTGGGAAATAAATGAATCAATTACAGCACGCAACATCATTTTTGTTTACTTGGCTTCCTAGGTATTAGCGTAGCGGTGGTGGGAGCAATTATTTCTCCGTCAGAGTTGCTCGGAGGTTTACCTTGTCAATTTTAAAAATTCTCCTTTTACAATTTTTTAGTGCCCGGTATTATATTATTTGTCATACTTGGTCTCAGTCCAATATTGCTAATATTTGCATTACTTAAAAACCAACTCTCCGTTTGCTGAAAATTTAACTTTTTTCAAAGATAAACACTGGGCTTGGTCATACAGTATTTATGTGGCTTTGCACTCATTATCTGGATAAAAGTAGAAACGATCTATGTGCAGGGAGTTGGTTGGCTACAAACTTTTACATGTTTTATGCAATTCCTCTCATTTTAGTTGCTTTGTTGCCGCAGGTTAGCAATTTGTATAAAAACTAAAACCAAAACATTAATTGTACCTTACAATTAATGTGCTACCCTTTTTACAAAATGTTTCAAATTTTCTTTTCAATAAAACAATTGTACCAAAATACATCATAACTCAGTCTATGCTTCCATGCCACCCAAAAGTCCATCATTAATGATAACTTTCGATTAACATTGGAATTAATTAAAAATCACTACATTTATGAACGTATTCATGCATTTCAAACCGATATTTAGTAAAATCGACAAAATTCAGCACATGGAATTCAAAATCGGAACTAAAGAAAACCCTTGCTTCTAAAAAATCCTCCCATGTCAAGTGAATACACCATGCATGTTGACCAAAAAGAGGGCAAAGACATTTTAGTTTGTACCGTAGGCAAAACGGTTCTACATTACAATATGGATTGTCTGATTGACCTGCATAAAATGTTACTTGCTCACGGCGACTGGATGGAACTCGGAAGTGCTGACGAACAAAAACCAGCTAAAGAAGGAACTGTAGAGGCTTGGGGCAGATCTGAAAATAATCCTGTTGGGGGTTGGTATGGTTTGAAAAAAGGATTTCGTGGCAGATTTGGAATGTACATTCCGCCATTGATGGAGGCACTTGGACTTGCAGAGGTTACCCATGATGCCAAAGGAAATAAGATGCGGGTAAAATAATGCTATTAATCTTTAAACAATTGTACTTTTGAAATGGACAATTACAGAAAGTATTTTGCTCACTTTGTTAAAGAAAACTATCCCAACATTCATGTAAAAATACTTCCTGAAATAGAAAAGCATTTTACCATAATTTCAAGAGATATTGCATTTGCCAAAACTTCAAAAAATCCTGTAGATAAACGCTTGGATTTTTGTGCCTATTTCCTAGCTCTGATAAAAACTCTCGACGAAAGAGGCGAAACATTTGAAAACATTCGTAAAATCTGTCTCCAGATTACAACTGAATACGTCAAACCAAAAAACAGATTCCAATCCTATTTTAAACGTTTTATTCCCAAATTAATACCAACTTTGCTTGGCCAAATTTTAGTCAAATCATTTCACAAACGAGTAAGTGTTAATAAAAGCCCAGAAGGTTTTATTGCTAATATCATTACCAATAAACACCAAACCTTTGGCTTAGGATATGGGGTTGACATCATTGAATGTGGCATTTGTAAACTTTTCAACAAACACCATTATTCAAAATATGCTTCCATCCTTTGTGAAGTCGATGAAATTACCTCAGGACTAGCAGGTCTTCAACTTATTCGCTCAGGTACCATTGCCAATGGCGCAAAGAAATGCGACTTTAGATTTAAAATGGTGGAACAATAGTCTAGCTTGGTTTGGGCCAACAATAATTCCTGTCCCATATTCAAAAAAAAATGACATTTTTAGTTCAACTTTTTTCCAATTGAGTTGTCATAATTTGGCAATTGCCCAATCCAAAATTATGAAAGAAATTGTCTTTTTTTTAATGTTGTTTTCAGTTACTCCAGTTTTTAGTCAGAACCAATCTGATACAAGTAAAATTAAAGGGGTAGAAAATAATTTAATTCCGTTTGTACCAATTAAAGGTTTTAAAAGTTGGAATATTTTTAATAGAATGAAATATTATAATGTTCAAGGAGTAAGCATAGCAGGTATAAAAGATTATAAAGTAGATTGGGCAAAAGAAATTAGGCTGAGTGTGTGTTGTAAAGTAAGACTTATTTAAAACCCAACTGATGTATTATTATTCAAATGCCTTGAAATTGACCAGATTTAGAAATTAAATAAATTATGTATTACTTGTGAAATTGATTTTATCATTCTCTAATTGCATTTCCTCTTCCTGCATCAATCAAATACGAAATATCATGAACAAAATTATCTTTTTTACACTGCTACTAACGACTCAACTATTACATAGCCAAACAAATAAATACAAAGAAGTATTAACGTATTACAATATTCACAAAAATTTTAACGGAGTAGTTTTAGCGGCAACTGATGGGCAAATCGATTATTTAGATGCCATAGGAGTATCAAATAGACAATCTGGCACCAACATTAATACTAAAACCAAATTTAAAATTGCTTCAATTACAAAAACATTTACTGCCGTTCTTATTCTCCAACTTTATGAACAAGGACTTGTAGATTTAAATACACCTTTTGGGAAATATTTCCCAACATACAAAGGTGAAGCCAAAAATAAAGTGACGATAGAACAGTTACTGACGTATAGTTCAGGAATACCAAATGAGGCAGAAAAACTTAAAATGAAATCGTACCAAATACCCGTTACTATTGATGAATACATTGATAAATACTGTAGCAGCAAATTGGAAGCAATACCTGGCACACAAAGCAATTACAGCAATACAGATTACATTATTTTGCATAAAATCATAGAACTTGTAACTGGTAAAACTTACAGCAGTGTACTTCAGGAAAAAATATTAACTCCCTTACAAATGGAAAATACAAACCTTTTAAATTCAAAAGATATCATACAAGGTTTGACCAGTTCCTATACAATGATCGATAGTACTCAAGTCATACAAAGTGATGAGCCATACTTTATTGAGAATTTTTTTGGTGCGGGAGCAATGTATTCAACGGTTGAAGATCTACTGAAATTCAACAATGGTATATTTAGCTACCGATTACTTAATAAGTCAAATACAGCACTGATGATACAACCAAATAAAAAACTAAATGATGTTGCTTTTGGGGTATGGTATGCTGGAGGGTATGGTATATTTAGTAAACCATTCATATATCGCACAGGCGGAATTTTAGGATCAACTGGCAATTGGATACATTCTATTGAAGACAAAAAAACTTTCATAGTATTAAGCAATACCAATGCTACCAATCTTTATGAATTATCTGAACAATTATATTTAGTGAGTACAGACCAAAATTCCACAATACCAAAAGTGGACACTATTGCCAAAACAACTGATTTTGATCTTAATAAAATCAAAGGAACTTGGATAATTGATTTAAAACCAGATCCTACAAGCGAACCATACCTGAAAGACTTTATAATAAGTCCTATTAAAGATAATAGTTTTGGAGGTGAATTTTATGGTACTCTTTTTGACAATGGTGTATTTAATAAAGATTGGGAATATCTATATTTTGCTTTCAAAACAGGTGATTTGGATAATGAATATTATCATGCGGGATTTATAGATGGTGAAAAAATAACTGGAATATCTTATTCTTCCCAAAGGAAATTTACTTCATATTGGACAGGGACCAAAAAGACAAATTGAAACCATATTTAATGCAATATAACCGGCTATTATGGAGAATTACTACATATATGAAATTATTAAAAAAGATAAGCACTCTATGAAGCTTTTGCTGGCATTCTTTTTATGAAATCACTGCTTCAAAACCAAAATTCCAAATGATTTATTTAGTTTTGATGCGCAAATAGTTAACATAAATAAACACCTAGATCTACTGCATGCCAAGTAAAATATTGGAGTATATAGCAAAATTTGTAAAATTAGATGAAGAAGAGGCTTTGCTATTTTGCAATAGTTTTAAAGAAGTAAAAGTTAAAAAACGACAATTTATTGTTCAACCCAATTTTACAGCAAAACACCGAAATTATGTTTTAAAAGGTGCATTTAGGGCCTATGTCATTGGGGACGAAGGTCAAGATCATACCATCAATATTGCAATCGATGATTGGTGGATAACTGACTATAATAGTTACATTTACCAACAACCAGCTACCTTATTTGTGGTTGCGCTCGAAGACAGTACCGTTCTGCAAATTGATTATGATAAAGAACAATCACTCAAAAAGCAAAATCACAAATTTGAAACCTTCTTCAGAATCATTGCAGAACGTGGATTGGCATTCCAACAAAGAAGATTATTATCAAACTTGACACAATCTGCAGAAGAACGATATGAACATTTTGTTTCAAACTATCCTCAAATAGTGCAACGAGTACCTCAATATGCTCTGGCTTCCTACCTTGGAATGACCACAGAGTTTTTATCTAGAATTAGGAATAAAAGGATATCAAAGAAAAGTTGAACTAGATCAACCAAATTTCTTAAACTACTTCATTTTTAAACTTTGCACTTCACTGCAACTTTGCCACGTCAATCATGACAAACAAATTTAAAAGTGAAGAAAATGACACAAATGCAAAAAAGAACTTTCACAGTTCCAACCAGAGCAGAAGTTTCTGCCAACAATCAAACATTATTTAACCATCTCAAAAAAGGATTGGGTTTTGTCCCTAACTTGTATGCTTATTATGCAAAAAATGAAACAGCATTGGGGGATTACCTCACCTTTCAAAATCGAAAAAGTACTCTCAAAGCAAAAGAAAGAGAAGTAATTAATTTGGTAACGAGCCAAATCAATGGCTGTCGCTATTGCCAATCCGCACACACCGCTATAGGTAAGATGAACGGATTTACCGATGAACAAATATTGGAAATACGAGAAGGTTTGGCTTCATTCGACACTAAATTAGACGCATTGGCAAAATTTACAGCCTCAGTAGTAGAAAATAGAGGTCGAGCAACGGAGGAAAGCAAAGAAGGATTTTTTGCAGCAGGCTACAATGAAGCAAATATGATCGATGTTATCATTGTTGTGGGCGATAAAATCATAAGCAATTATATTCACAATTTGACAGGATTTGAAATTGATTTCCCGCTTGCAGAAAATATCTGATTCCAAATACTTTTCCAACTAGTTCAAAGATATATTGCCCAACCAATAGCAAAGTAATATTATGCTATATTCTAGGTTTAAAAATCTAAGTGGAAACTAATTTTCATTTTCTAAATTTTCATTTCCGTTTATAAACGTTTATAAACGTTTATAAACGGATAATTTTATAAACACTTTAATTTTCCAATTTATATTTGCATTAGTAAAACTATGAAAAATGAGATATTTAGATCCAAAAAATGACCTGATCTTCAAACGCGTTTTTGGAGAGCACCCAAACATTACCATTTCTTTCCTTAATGCCTTGCTGCCACTCGGAGATGGCAATGAAATTATTTCTATTGAATACATGCAAACTGAATTGGTGCCTGAAAAACCGCATCTCATCAAAAATTCAATTGTAGATGTCCGATGTAAAGATTCATTTGAGCGACAATTTATTGTAGAAATGCAGATGATATGGGCGGAAACTTTTAAATATCGTGTTTTATTCAATGCATCTAAAACATTTGTACGACAACTACAAAAGACAGAAGATTACATAAAACTTAAAACTGTTTATGCCCTGTCCTTAATTGATGATACCTTCGATAAAGAAAGCGAGGAGTCCTACCATCATTATAAATTGACCAATCAAAATGATTTAACCAAAACCATTGATGGCATGGAACTGATCTTTGTAGAATTGCCAAAATACAAATTGAAAAACCTAAATGACAAGAAACTTAATATCTTGTGGCTACGTTACTTAACTGAAATGGAAAAATTGATGGACATGCAAAAAGCAAATATTTCACTTCCTGAAGAAATACTCCAAGCAATAGAGTTAACTCACGAAAGCAACTATACTCCTGAGCAATTGGCTGCCTATGACAAATACATTGATGCCATTCGCACTGAGAAAACTTTGATTGCTGATGCTGAAGCTAGGGGCGAAGCAAAAGGTGAAGCAAGAGGTCAGGCGAAAGGAGAGGCAAAGGGCGAGGCTAGATTAAGACTAACCGCTAAGAATTTTAAAACTTTGGGGTTGCTTACAAACCAGCAAATTGCAGATGCGACTGGTCTTTCTATTTCTGAAATTAATAGCCTTTAATTCTCAAGCTGCATGACTTAGCTGAAAAATATAAATTGATGGACATGCAAAAAGCAAATATTTCACTTCCTGAAGAAATACTCCAAGCAATAGAGTTAACTCACGAAAGCAACTATACTCCTGAGCAATTGGCTGCCTATGACAAATACATTGATGCCATTCGCACTGAGAAAACTTTGATAGCTGATGCTGAAGCAAGAGGTGAGGCAAAAGGTAAGGCGAAAGGAGAGACAAAGGGCGAGGCTAGATTAAGACAAACCGCTAAGAATTTTAAAACTTTGGGTTTGCTTACAAACCAGCAAATTGCAGATGCGACTGGGCTTACTCTTGCAGAGGTTGAAGCAATCTAGATTCTGGCAAACATAAACCGTTAAACGATTAAACAAATAAACATTTCCATTGCAGATGAGATTTGTATTTCCGACTCTGAAGTTGAGATATTGAAATCAGGTTGCGTTAATTATTCAGTTAATATTAGAAATTTTGGTAAATAACACATAATCACAAAGTTGACTGATGCAGTAATTTTGACAGCGCTATCATTATTTACTATTTGCCATAATTCATAAAAACACAAAGCTCTGATTGAACAAAATCCATGTCGAGAATGATAAGTATGCATCTTCTCAAAAATCCATTCTTGATAAAAGATTTTGAATTATTATTTTTGACATGGCAAGCCATAGCTGCATTTATTATCTTAAAGGCTTGAATATCAAGTAATAATATACTTATAGCTATTGACAAACTGGATTACCCGTAAAAATTAAGAGATGCCAACGAAAAAAAATACTACACCAAATGCAACAGAAGATCTTGCTTTTCAAAAAAAAGTTTGGATTACAGTGGCAATTTTTTCATTCATTGTCATTTTGTTTCTACTCATACATTCCACTTTTAATGTATTTTTATTAATCCTAGCTGGCAGCCTCATTGCTATATTTTTCAGAGCACTGAGTTCTAAAATTCAAAGAAAAACTGGCTGGAAAGAAGGTATTTGCGTGTCCATTTCTGTTAGCAGTACATTGCTGATTCTGGTAGCTTTATTTTGGCTCATAGGCGCAAAAGTACAATCTCAGTTTGTTCAATTAATTGAAATACTCCCTGAAACCGTAGATAAAGCAAAAGCTTGGCTAAATGAAACCACGACCGGTGCAAAACTTTTAGAAGATGCCTTGTCGAGTCAATCTCTTGGCAAAGCTCAAGGTTTTTTGCAACAATTTTTTCAGTCAACTTTTGGTGTTTTGGGTGATTTATATGTTGTCTTATTTATGGGCATTTTCTTTACCATCTCCCCTGAAATTTACATCAAAGGCATCGTAAACATCATTCCGCAAAAAGGGCAAGAAAAAGGCCAAGAGGTTTTAGATACACTTGGTGCGGAACTTAGAAAGTGGTTGAAAGGAACATTATTGTCGATGTTTGTAGTATTTGCATTTACAGCAATTGGATTGGCCATCATTGGTATGCCTTTGTGGTTGGTCCTGGCCCTATTGGCTGGACTCATCAGCTTTATTCCAAATTTTGGACCATTACTTGCTTTAATTCCTGCCGTTTTATTGGCACTGGCCCAAAGCCCTCAAACTGCGCTTTTAGTACTTGGCCTTTATATCCTCATTCAATTTATTGAAAGCAATTTCATTACAACCACAATTCAGAAAAAACTCATCAATATGCCTCCAGCACTCATCATGATTGGACAATTATTTATGGGTACTTTGACGGGAGCTTGGGGACTGGTGTTAGCCACCCCAATTGTATTGATCATTATGGTTTTAGTGCAAGAATTATATATAAAAAGTAGAGATACCAATTCAAACCAAGCTGACAAATAATTTCCAAAAAAAAGCGCATTTACACTTTAAATATCTTAACAGACGTTTGACTAAAAAACGGCTATAAACAATGTCCCCTCACCTTTGGGAATTATTTAAAACAATTGTGAAAAAAACCTCACTGGTCTTTCTTTTGGTCTTTGTTTCCAATTCTAATTATGGTCAGATCCCAACAAACTTTAGAAAGTCAATTTTTGTTGAAATTGCTGGCAGTGGAGGACTGGGATCTATAAATTATGAAAAACACTTTTTCAATCAAAATAGGTTGACACTGACATGGCGGGCTGGTCTTAGCTGCGCTCCCATTGATAAAAATAATGGCACAGGAATTGTTTTTCCGTTGATGGTCAATGCACTTTTGGGTAAAAACGCGCATCAATTAGAATTGGGTTTGGGACAAGGTTTTACTGTCACCACAAAAGGGTCGTTTTTTGCATTGACCACGGCGGCTATTGGTTATCGCTTTCAACCAAAATCCAAAAATTGGTTTTACCGCATTACTTATACACCCCTTATTTCCTATCTTATTGATTTTCAAATACAACAATGGGCTGGCCTGAGTATTGGTTATACTTTAAACAAGAAAGGTAAATGAAAAAATACGTTTATTTTCTTTTTTGTATGTTCATTTTCCACAGTTGTGATAAAGAAAAATTATTTGATGGGCCAAACTATTTCGAAGATAATTTTGAATCTTATGCTTCATTGAATGATGCCTTATTACCAGATGAAACATTCTGGTCATTCACGCAACTGACAAATGAATTTAATCGTATTTCTGTAGACACAACCCATGCCCTCTCTGGAAAAAAGTCATTAAAATTTGATGCTAAACAATCGAATAATGAATTACTTTCCAAATGCAGTATCGCCAAACAGAACATGGCTTTTTGGGAGGGTGAAACCATCAGAATCAGCGCTTGGTATTTTATCCAAGGAAATCATTCTCTCAATTGGCTTTTTTTGATGGATATTGAAGAGCGTACACCCATTGGAGCTGGCCCTGGAATGAGATTGGCCCTAGTAGATAATAAACTGAGAATTGAATATAAATTTAATGAAAAAGATGTTACACAAGCACTTGGACAGGAAGTTGATTTCCCAAGAGATCAATGGGTAGAATTGATTTTGGAAATAAAACTTTCGCAACAAAACAAAGGATCCGTGATGCTTTGGCAAAATGGACAACGCATCATCGAAAGTCAAAACAACCGCACATTACCCAAAGATTTGCTTTATTTCCAACAAGGTACAAAAGGCATGTACAGCAGTTGCGAAATCGGAATTACCGCAAACTCCAAAGACACTGATTTGATCCTTTGGGTTGATGACATAAAGTTTGAAAAAGTACACTAGTGACAAGATTTAATCTCAAAAACTGACCTCACGAATACTGAAAACTAACACAAGACAACGGAATTATAATAGCTGATAGCTAATAGCCCTGTAATGCCATTTCAAATTATATTAGAGCTGAGACATGTCTTGGTTCACCAACAGCTCCTTTTACAAATTACTATAAAACTCTTTTTCGATAAAAAAGTCGACCATTTCTCTACATCGAAGCATATCAACATTCCACATATCACATCTCACATCTCACATCTCACATCTCACATTTTACATCTTACATTTCACATTTCACATTTCACATCTCACACTATTCACTATTCACTATTCACTATTTACCTTTGCACAAAACAATATTGCTACAAAATGGAATACCAAACCTATCCACCACATCCAGATCTTGCAGCACTCGTGCAATGCTATTGGACACTCGAAGTTCCAGCTGACATAAATGCAGCAAAGCAAAGAATTATACCTGATGGATGTATTGAAATGGCCTTCATTCTTGGAGATGATATCAAAAGATATACCACTGAGACAGATTTCATTTTACAACCTAGGGCAATGATACTTGGCCAAACAATTGAACCATTTTATATACAGCCCACAGGTCAAGTTAATACCTTCGCCATCCGTTTTTATCCATATGGATTTGCCAATTTCATCACCAAACCCATAAAGAATCTAGCAAATAAAGAAACGCCTTTAAATCTTCTTTTTGGAGAGGAAGTTTCGAAGATATTAGAAAATAAAATTATTCAAGCCACAAACACAGCAGATAGAATTGCCATTATAGAATCATTTTTATTAGATGCGCTCAATGATAAAACTACCATTGATAAAATAGTGGAAACCACCATTGATGCCATGATTTCAACAAGTGGAAATACTTCTATCAATAGTCTGGTAAAAGATGATCTATCAAAAAGAAGACAACTTGAGCGAAAATTCAAAAAACAGATAGGTATCAGTCCCAAACAATTGGGAAAAGTCATCAGATTACAAGCGGCTTTAAAAATGTTGCTGAATAAAAAAAGTGAAAATTTGACACATATAGCCTATGAAAATGAATATTATGACCAAGCACATTTCATCAGAGATTTCAAAGAATTTACAGGAATTACACCATCAGAATTTGGAAATGATGAAACAATGCAACTCTCTTCCAGAATCTACAAAAATTAATCATTGTGTCGTATTTGTACAATTTTAGGTTTTAAAACGACTTTACATTTGTCATCAAAATATAGTATAAATGACAAAGTTATTCGCAAAAATCGCCATCCTATCTTGTATTGGTTTCTGTGCATGTTCAAACCGTAAAGAAACTAAAAATAATGTTCAAGAAACAGCGGTGACAGAAATCTCAAATCAAAAATCAGCAACTATGAAAAATTTAATATCAATTGTAGAAATACCCGTTTCTGATTTCAATCGAGCAGTCACATTTTATCAATCAATTTTGGGCTTGACCATCGAAGAAGTTGAAATGGAAGGCACCCAAATGGGCATTTTGCCTAGTGATTTAGGTACTGTTAATGTTGTTTTGGCAAAAGGAAGTGATTATAAACCAACTACAGATGGTGCAGTTTTATATTTAAATGCTGGGGATGACCTACAACCAATGTTGGATAAAGTGGCTCAAAGTGGCGGCGAAGTAATTTTACCAAAAACAGAAATTAGTCCAGAAATGGGTTATTTCGCTTTGTTTATGGATACAGAAGGTAATAAATTAGGGCTTCATTCCATCAAATAGACAAGGTATTATAGCTTTTAACTCAGAAAAATAAAAATCTCAATTTGCTGCTGACATACCCCTGTCATGTCCATTCCTAATTTTGCTGTCCTAATCAAAATCAAAAAATGGACAACAAAGTTATAACTAATGTTTTGACATCCCAGTATATGGCATGTTTGGGTACCCTCTCTCAAACCATCGAAAAAGTACCCGAAGATGTGTGGGCAAATGAAAAGTATCCAAATCCGGTTTGGCAAATTGCCTATCACAGTTTATGGGCACTCAAATTTTATCTTGGACCAAATACGGAAAGTTATGTTCCATTTGAATATGCCATTGAAGGAGCAGAAAGTTTGGGCGGAGTTCAAGATTGGGAAAATCCTACAGAGGGTATTAAAGTTGAAGGATTTCATACAAAATCCGAAATACTTACATTCATAGAAAACATTAAAAGTGAACTTCAAAACAACATTGAATCAATTCCACTAGATAGTCCTTCAGGTTTTGAATGGTATCCCTATACTCGTTTTGAGCTGCATATCAATAACATAAGGCATATTCAACATCACACCGCACAAATCATTGAGCGACTCAAAGCTTTAGAAATTTCGGGATTTTCATGGTGGGCAGATCAAAATCAACCGCAAGAATGGTAGCACACATAATTCGTTAATCGAAATAATCATTTCTTAGAGTATTTCGATTAAGCCAATCTTCATATTCGAGTGCATTTTATAACTTCCCTTTAAATACCACAGAGAATTATAAACTGACGGATTAGAAAAAATCTCAGCTTGCTTTGATGAATTGATGCTTTCAAAACTGGAATAGTGCATTCAGTAACAAAAGTTTTTCCAAATACTTTGGAAAAAGTATTTAATATTGCGAAGTCTGTTTTTAAAACAATTTCTAAATTACTTCTTCTATGAAGCATCCTTTTTGTCGATCCATTTTGGCCTTAGTTGGTCTCTATTTGGTAACGTTTTTACAAGCACAAGGTGCCCAAACTCCAATAGATTCTACAGGAATTAAAATAGTATCAAAACTGGATAAGCCGAAAGGCAAAGCAAAGTTTAATGAAAAAGACCTGGCTGGTTATTTACTAGTCTATTTTAAAGATCAAAATCAATCAGCTTACATGGCCATCAGCAGTGATGGTTATACATTTACTGACATCAATGATGGCAAACCAATATTCATCGGTTCGTTATTAGCAGAACAAAAAGGAGTGCGTGACCCACACATTACCCGCGGACCTGATGGTGCTTTTTACTTAGCCATGACTGACTTACATATATTTGGTAAAAGAGCAGGTTTTCGAGATACAGATTGGGAGCGACCACTTGAAAAATATGGTTGGGGCAACAATCGCGCCTTAGTATTGATGAAGTCTTATGATTTGATCCATTGGACTCACGCTGATTTCAGAGTAGATACAGCATATCCAGAACTTGGAGACATTGATTGCTCTTGGGCACCACAAACTATTTACGACCCACTGAAGAAAAAAATGATGGTTTATTTCACCATTCGATATAACAATAAAGACGCCCACATTTACTATGGTTACACAAACGATGATTTCACCAAACTCGAAACCAAACCTGAGCGCATCACAAACATCGGGGGAATCGATGCCGACATCACCAAAGTTGGCGATAAATACCAAATGTTTTATGTAGGCGGTGCCAAAATCAAACACGCCGTTTCAGATAAAATCAACCAAAACTTCAGTGGTGATACTACCAGGATTGATCCAGAAAAAGTAAACACAGAAGCACCAAATGTCTTCCAACGACTAGGAACCGACACTTACGTTTTGATGTACGACATTTATGGCCTAAGACCAAGTAACATGGGCTTCAGCGAAACAAAAGACTTTGTGACTTTCAAAGACATTGGACATTTCAATGAAGGCATTATGAAAACTACCAATTTCAAAAGCCCGAAACATGGAGCTGTTACCTACCTCACCAAAAAAGAGCTAAAGGCCATCGCCGACCACTGGAAAATTGAATTAAAATAGATATTTCCTTGAAATAAGTCTGCGAAATTTCTGTACCTATCCGTGAAATCTGGAATAAACAAATCTGTGGAATTTCTGTGTAAATCCGTGTAATCTGTGAGCACAAAAAATCTGTGAAATTTCTGTGCCAATCCGTGAAATCTGTAGGGAACAAATCTGTGAAATTTCTGTGCTAATCAGTGTAATTCGTGAGCACCAAAATCTGTGGAATTTCTGTGCCCATCCGTGTAATCCGTGAGCACCAAAATCTGTGAAATTTCTGTGCTAATCCGTGAAATCCATGAGCACCAAAACAATAACCTAAGCAGCCCGTTTCACCCAAAAGACATCCTTCTAAAAAATCCAAGTGGCTTTTCCAGCAAATAATCCCATTTTTGATCAAGGTCATCTCTGTTGCTGATGTATCACAAGGCATACCAGACTCGAAATAGCTTAAATTAGGTAAAATAAAATCATACAAATGAAAAATAAAGTAGTCATCATAACTGGTGCAGCATCAGGAATCGGAAAAGCAACCGCAGAATTGTTTGCTAAACATGGCGCAAGTGTCGTAATCTCTGACATCCAAGAAGCAGAAGGGAAATCGACCACAGAAAACATTATCGCCAATGGCGGCAAAGCTTCCTTTATCAAAACTGACGTTTCGAGACCAGAAGAAATGGAAGCCTTGGTCAATTTCGCAATAAAAACATATGGAAAGTTGGACATTGCAGTCAACAATGCGGGCATAGGTGGCGAACTCAATCCAATCGCCGATATGAGCATTGAGGGCTGGAATAAGGTCATCGAAGTGAATTTAAACAGCATCTTCTATGGTATGAAATACCAAATACAAGCCATGCTCAAAAATGGAAGTGGAAGCATTGTCAATATAGCCTCTATTTTAGGTGCCGTTGGTTTTGCTGGTTCCTCGGCATACACAGCAGCCAAACATGGGGTCTTAGGAATTTCGAAAGCAGCTGCTTTGGAATATTCCTCCCAAGGAATTCGCATAAATGCAGTAGGCCCAGGTTTTATTGAGACGCCTCTTTTAAATGCATTGGACGCTGAAATGAAAAGTCAACTTGCATCACTTCACCCTATTGGCAGACTAGGAACAAGTGAAGAAGTTGCTGAATTAATTCTTTGGCTTGCAAGTGATAAAGCTTCGTTTGTGACTGGAAGTTACTATCCTGTTGATGGAGGTTATTTAGCTAGATAAATTCGAGCCCAATTTTTCTGAAAATAAGTAGACGAGAATGGGACTTCAATCAAATAGATATTGGAGTCCCATTTTACTTTTTGGAGTGTATCATGCATAGAAGTTGTTTAAAATTACCTAGATAGCAATAATTGTATGCCAATAAATTGCTGAACTTGTATAATTTAGCAAATTAAATAAGCCTTAAATTAAATTTGATCTAAAATAGTTAATGAATATATTTTCCAAAATTGACATCGCCGAAAGCACAGATACAGGCAGCACAGGAATCTGTCACATAAAAGATTGTGGGGCAAAGCTATGAAAGGAAACAATTTCATGGATGAACTTGTAGAAGAGCATGAATTGGACAATGCGGTTATTAATATACTTGGACTTGGCTTATTGCCTACCTATCAGTTTTTATTTGAACAGAAACCAAGTCTCGAGGACTTTGAAAAATGGGTATTGGAAAAGGAGGAGGCATCATTTCAGATGAAATAAAAAAACAATGCAATCAATTATTTATCCCAAAAAGTCAGACAATTGAGCAGGCTGATGAAAATTTACTTACAGAAGAAGACATTAATTTCTGGAATGAATTTGGATACATTGTGCTTACTAATGCCATCTCAAAGGAAGATTGTAAAGAAGCCCGAGACGCCATTTGGAATTATTTGAATATGGATGAGTTTGATGAAGCAACCTGGTATAACAATTCCAGCAATTTACAAGGGGTCATGGTACCTCTTTACAGACATCCTGCAATTGATAAAAACAGAAATTCACCAAAAATCAGGAAAGCTTTTGAGCAACTTTGGGGACAAAAAGGATTAATAGTCACAACAGATAAATGCGGTTATAATCCACCTCAAAAAAATGGTCATATTTATAGAGGCATAGGACTTCACTGGGATGTAAGTCTTGCTTTACCTATACCATTTGGAACTCAGGGAATTTTGTATTTAACAGACACTACAGCTGATCAAGGAGCTCTGACGCTCATACCCTCTTTTCATAACAAGATTGAATCCTGGCTTGAATCATTGCCAGAAAATACACATCCACGAGCAGTTGATTTGTCATCTTTTGAAAAAATATCTATTGCGGCAAATGCTGGAGACTTTATCATTTGGATTCACAAATTGCCCCACAGTGGCAGTCCTAATAATGCAAACTTTCCCCGGCTTGTTCAATACATAAATTGGTTCTCACCCTTACAAAAAACACATGAAAAATGGATTTAATGAATTTGAATTTACTGAATTTACAGAAAGGTTTATTGCTATTGGCAGAATTAGTATGAAATTCTTACGTTTAAGTTTGATTTCCACTAACCCATCAAAAACTTAATAAAGTAATTTTGCATCATTTAATATTGTAAAAGAAAATGAAAAAGGCGGAAATATTTAGACGAGATAAAGCTGGAGAAACCATAAAACTTGATGACCCAGAATACCCCGAACTTTTTAAAGTGATCAAGAAAGCGATTTACACTACCTCAAAACTCAACAACTTAATTACAAATGATGCACAGGAAATCAATGCCATTTTCAGTGAACTAATTGGTCAAAAAGTAGACGAGACTTTTTTCCTGATTCCTCCATTTTACAGTGATTTTGGCGAAAATATCCAAATAGGCAAAAATGTATTTGTCAACCACGCTTGCACTTTTATGGATAGAGGTGGCATAACGATTGAAGACAATGTTTTGATCGGCCCCAAAGTGAATTTGATTACGACCAACCACCCTTCAAATCCGTTAGAAAGAAAAGCAACCATATCCAATCCAATATTAATTAAAAAAGGAGCATGGATAGGCGTTGGGGCTACCATTTTGCCTGGAGTAACCATAGGTGAAAATGCGATTGTTGCTGCGGGTGCAGTTGTTTCAAAAGATGTTCCAAATGATGTAATTGTAGGTGGAATTCCTGCCAAAGTCATCAAAAAAATTCAATAAAACTTTAGAAATTTACTTCCAAAAGGATAATTAATCAAACAAGGTTTTTTAAGAAAAAAACTCAGGGATACATGAACCAAGAAGACACCTTCAAAATAAAAAATAACAATATGAGATACCTCTTCATAACATTGGCCATATTTGTTTCACTATCCATTTCCTTTGCCTCATGCAGTAAAAAAGATAAACAAATTCAAAATACTGTAAACACGCTCAGTGAACCACATAACAAAAAAGATAAAAATTTGAAGATCACAATC
>JADKBO010000060.1 GCA_016715105.1 Saprospiraceae bacterium
TTCATAAATTAGACCTTGGTATTCTTTTGCCCGCTCTAATTCAATTTTGCTACTAGTGCAAAAACTTCAGCGGTATATGCTTGCAATTCTTTAGCTGATTTAGTTTTACTAGTATTTGCAAACAATTCACTCCATCTTTTTTCTAAATTTTCAATATAACCCATAAATTAATATTTAGAAGCGGAACCTTATTTTGAATAATTGTACCATTATTAATTAATTGTTGTAGTAGTTTTACTGAAGGTTGTGTTATGTCTTGTGTAGCAAAATCAACTTTAGCCCATTTGATTGTGAATAAGTTAAATAATCCTTAACTGAGAAGTCAAATTTAAGTGCTTTACATTTTTGATTCTTCAAGAAGTCCATTTTTGAAATCCTATCAGGAAATCTGGTTCTTTTTTTACCAACATTTATTGCTGTTTCGGTCCAGTCATTCCCAATGCTTGCTCCATTGTGTTGTTCCTAATGTTCTAGTAGTGGCCATTCTCAACCTAGTTGCATTCCTCATTAAAGTATACAATAGACCAAGAATGCCAAATGTTGCCTTTGAAATACCTCCTGTAATCGGATCATCAACACTGGTAACAGCATCATTCTTTGGAGATTTTACTATTATAGATTATATGGCCAAGCAACCTTGTTTGTGCTGGAGAATATACTTCATTGGTATAAAATGGGTTCAACATTTTTACGAGTAGTTCCATTCTCCCGCCTTCTTCTGCTAAGAGGTTTTCCATTCCAAAATAAAGTAAATCAGCAGCATTTCCACCACGATCGTCAATAGGGAGTAACTACATTTGTTTCAGTATTGACGAGGTAAGAACTATCCCACACGCATGCCATCTGGGTCAAAGAAAATAAATAGGATTATTTAAGGCGTAAACGTATGGACTTGTCGATGGGTGTTCCTCTGCAAGCGCGTCTGTCGAACCATCTTCCAATGCCCCATCCATCACCATCTTGCTCCGTACAAAAGCAAATCCAGCGTTCATTTCCTCAACAAGTTCTTTGCCGTTGTAGCTATAGACTTCCCCTTCCTTATCACTTCCAAGATAACCAAGCCCATTTCCAGCATGTTTGCATTCCGAACGAATAGTGATATATCGCCCCTTTATATCCTCTGGAGTAATGATCTCATTTCCGTAATGTCCTCAAATACAACCCTAATATTTTTAAGATGATCCTTGATGTAATTAATCTTCATATTTCCAAATTGAGCCAACCTTTCTTATCCGCCGTCTTCGCGTGCAAAATCCCATTACTGTCTCGTATTTCAATGTTGCCCAGATAATCGACTTTATCAATTACTAAGCTATCCCCTTACATACCGCTTTTGCAATGGTACCACCAGCATTATAAGTGAAAAACAAGGTATCATTTTCCTCTCCAATGATGCGGTATAGCAGAATTTAGATAATTGTAGGCAAATGCCAGTTTTTATTGGGGGTCATAAATGAGATTGCCGTGGCGTTGTATAGGTATTGGCAGGATGTGCTTTATTGGTTGAAACCCCCAGAATATATCGCGGTTGTGGACAAGGAGCTTGCTTGGCATGAACAAGAGCATTATACTGTTAGCCACAAAGGACCTGGTATTAACCTCAGCACTAATCTGTAATCTATCTAGAATTTATTCCATTACATCATTTATGTTAATTAAAATTGGAAAAACTCCAGCATCTCTTATGCCGTCAATTGATGCTGTGCGCCTTCTACAATTTCAATTTTTAAACATATCAATAAAAAACTCTTCACCTGAGGTTACATTTAACAGAAATATTTTTCTTGACTCATTTTGACCTTATCATGAATTTCAACTTTAGCCCATATTTTCGGGTCAAAGACTACGCAAATAAAGTACATTTATATAATAAGCTTTCAGAGCTTAATAGTTCAAGAGTGATTTTATCATCAAATGGGAAATTGGAGAATATTTCTTCGATAATATCCAAGGATAATGGATTATTTTTCATTTCTGCAAGCTTTAATAAAGCTAATTTTAATTGTCAGAAACAAAGAAATATTTTGTTTGTAGTTATTCTCATTTATATCCAAAAACCATAAAGCAAACTAACCTCAACAATTCCATATTCCCATCGACATAAGTTTTTATTTACTGTTGGAAAGTTAATATAATATAATTCGTTTCTAAAATGAATATTTAAGAACTTTAAAAGGCTTTCAATGTATACTTCATTAAGTTTAAATTCCAAGTATTTACTTGGAACCAAAATAATAATACTTTTCGTGTTGTAAACTTCTTCCATTCTCGTCAGAAATTATTATATTAATAAGAATTAAAATAGTTCTTATATTTGTTGTATGTTAAATATAATATTTATCTTTGAGGAATGCAAAAGAATGATGCTCGAACATACTGAATGACACTTTACAATACATTCGAATCCAAATTATAGAGTTCCTAAGAATAAACAAGGTACTCAAGGCCAAGTTGCTGAATTATTTGGAGTTAGCATAAGATTTGTAAATAAGATATGGGGTAAATATAAGAAGGAAGGTACTCAGGGTATTGAATTAAAAAAGCGTGGAGTTAAGAAGAATAGTGGAGGTATTTCAGAAGAGCAAAGGCTGGAAATACAGGAAAAGATAAACAAAAATACTCCTGATCATTATGGTATTTCTTATTTTCTTTGGACAAGCGAAGCAATTTCTATTTTAATTCAGCAAGTGACAGGGATTACTTATGGCTCACGTCATGTTAGGAAATTGTTGGATGAATGGGGGTATAGCAGTCAGAAGCCTATATACAAAGCATATGAACAGCAGACAGCGAACGTAACGAAATGGTTGGAGGAGGATTATCCACAGATACAAATGCAAGCAAATCAAGAAGATGCAATAATAATGTGGGGAGATGAGACGGGAATGAGAAGTGATCATCAAGCAGGAAAGAGCTATTCTAAAAGAGGAAAAACACCTGTGATACGCAGAACTGGACAAAGGTTTTCAGTGAATATGATATCAGCTTTAAGTAATCGAGGCAAGTTGTCATTTTGCATAATTGACGGTAGAGTAAATGCTGGAATATTTCTAAATTTTTTGAAGCAATTAATTAAAGGGAGCAAGAGGAAAATAATATTAATTGTGGATGGTCATCCGATGCATAAAGCTATTTTGGTAAAAGAATGGGTAGAAGAAAATAAAGGAAAAATAGAGCTTAAATTCTTGCCTCCATATAGCCCAGAATTAAACCCTGATGAATATTTGAATCAAGATATTAAAACAAACATGTTGGGAAAGTCACTTAGGCCAAAAAGACAAACAAGAATTAATAAAATTAGATAGTTTTATGCAAGAAAGAAAGCAAAATAAAAAGCAAGTCGCTAAATATTTTCATGCAAATAAGGTCAAATATGCAGCTGCATAATTACGCACTACAAATTGGCCAGATTAATAATAGATAACATGAGCATAATTTTTATTTCAAGAGAACACGATTTGACTTTCTACCAAAAGCAAAGTTATCGGTAATTATGTTGGATTAGAAATTAATTTAACTCTCTGAAACCAATTAAGATGAGTTACTTCTTCAAAATACAACATACTTCATTATTATCCTAAGATCCTTATTTTGAATTCATGCATTTCCAAAGTGAAAACGATCAGTGGTTTTCACCAACCTGTCAGTTCCCGACAGTATAACTGGAATTGGTCGTCAACCTACTGACACATCCCAACAAATAGGCGAATATGTAGTGGAAACAGTTCAAGCATCAGATGGGAGCTTGTGGTTTGGAACATTGTCTTATGGCGTTGCTAGGTATGACTTGACAGGGCTCAAGTATTTTACAGAGGATGATGGATTACCAAGTAATAGAGTTTCTTGTATGGTTGAAGATGCTAAAGGAAATCTGTGGTTTGGCACAGGCAATGGTGTATCAAAATTCGACGGGAAAACTTTTACAAATTATTCAGAAAAAGATGGTATAAGTAGCAATCTAATCAGCAATTTTTTTTTCGACAGTAAAGGAATTCTTTGGATTGGTACCTGGGGCGGATTATGTATTTATGACGGAGAAAAATTTAGTCTTACCCATTCCATATCCAGCCATGAAACTCCGATAAATCAAGATACCAAAGATTGGATAACGGACATAATGGAGACTAAAAGGAAATATTTGGATTGGTAGAGATGGCCATGGTATTAGTAAATTTAACGGAAAATCATTTGAGCATATCACAAACAAAGAAGGTTTGAGTTCAAACAATGTGCAGGTAATTGTGGAAGATAACGAAGGTATTATTTGGATAGGAACAAGAGTGGCAGAAAAAGACAATGCAGATGCCAGTAAACGATTTGGTAAAGGTGGATTAAACAAATTTGATGGCAAAAATTTCACTCATTTTCCTCAAATTAAAGGTCTGAGTGAAAATGATGTGTATGCCATTTACGAAGATAACCTAAACAATTTGTGGATAGGCACGACCAGCAATGGAGTTTATAAATATACAAATGCAGAATTCATCCATTATGAAGTCCCAAAATCAACCATGAGCTTTTTACACGACCAAAATGGACATATGTGGCTTGGCTGCGCCGGAGGTCTTTACAGAATAACTTCAAAAGGCGAAATATTAAACGTAGCAATAGATGGACCTTGGAATTGAAAAGAAAAGAACTTTGTTTTACCTTATTTTAACTGTAACGCTGAGCTCCTCTTGCGTTGAAAATAAATCTTTAGAAAAGGAAATCAACAAACCCGAAATGGTAATTACCTCAATAACCGACACCCTTCAATTTATTTCGGGAATACGCGTTATCTTTCAAGATAGTAAAAACAATTATTGGTTTGGAAGTCATAAGGAAGGTGTATGCCGCTTTGATGGAAAGTCATTTCAATACCTTACAACTAATGAAGGTTTATCTCACAATCAAATTCACACCATACAGGAAGACAAAAACGGAGTTATTTGGTTTGGCACTCAAAATGGAGTGAATAGTTTCGATGGAATTACTTTTAAAAACCATATGGCCTCAGTAAATGAAACTTCACAAAGTCAATGGAAGAAAGCGGAAACCGACCTATGGTTCCATGACGGAAATAAAGAAGGCGTATATAAATACGATGGACAAAAATTAACTTATTTAGCTTTTCCCAATCCTAAATCCATCAATCCAAACAATTTATATGCAGTAACAGGTATCTCAAAAGGAAAGAATGGTATGCTCTGGATGGCCACCTATGCAGGCGTTTTTGGCTACAATGGCCAAGATTTTACGATCATCAACGACGAAACATTAGGGCTTGACCTTCAAAAAGAACCTCTCCATGTAAGAAGTATATTCGAAGATTCAAAAGGCAGACTTTGGATTGGAAATAATGGCATCGGTGTATTGTTAAAGGAGGATGATCTTATCATTAATTTTTCTGAAAAGCATAACTTGATACATCCCTTGAGCTCAAGAAAAGGTGATATGTCAATGCCAGGTACACTTGAGCACGTTTTTGTCATTCAAGAAGATTCAGCAGGAAACATTTGGTTTGGCGATAGAGATACTGGAGCATGGAAATATGATGGTAAGAGTATGACAAACTACACGATCAATGATAAACTTTCAACTTCAATGATTTGGTCAATCTGCAAAGACAATAATAACGATTTGCTTTTTGGAATGGCAGATGGTGGAGTTTATAAATTCAATGGAAAATCATTTGATAGAAGGTTTTGATAAAAGTTAGAATAACTTTTTTACTTTTGTTTCAATTTAATAGTCTAATTCCCAATAATATGTCGAATCTCAAATCTTTAGTACTTCTCCCATTTTTCTTTGGTTTTCAATTTCTGAATGCACAATCTGGCCTGGTCAACTTTGATGGAATGTTTGCACCAACATTGTTTAACAGTCAGATTATACCGACCAATGATTATTCAGATGGGTTTGTGACTTTTACTGGAAATTGGAAAGTATTGGATTGTGCAACTTTTTTAATAGCAGGCTTCTCAGCTCCTAATGGACTTAAATTTAATACCTTAGCTACTTCTAATGTAGAATCTATCAATTTCAGCAGCCCTGTTCATTCAGTGAGTTTTAATTTAGGAATAAGCTCTTTTTATCCAAGTGGAATGGCTCAGATTGAAGCTTTTGATGACCAAAATAATTCACTGGAAGTACAAAACCTTAATGTATTAGGTACAACATTAACCCCAGTATCCATCGCAGCAAGTAATGTAAGCAGAATACAAGTAACCATTGAGAATGCTGGAATTTTAGATGACATTTCCTACACAATTGCAGCTCCTATCCCTACCTTATCACAATGGGCTTCTATTTGTTTATTATTGTCTTTATCAATAATGAGTGTTGTTCATTTGAGAAAACAAACTGCTAAATTGGCTTAGTTGTTTTTACAAAGATCTCATTACGTTTTCATCAAATAGATAAATGATTGAAAATGAACCAAAACGACTTTCTCGTCTGACAGCCATACTCAATCAGCTGCAGACAAAAAGGCTTTTGACAGCAACAGAATTAAGCATCAAATTTTCAGTAAGTGTAAGAACAATCTATCGAGATATTCGAGCTTTGGAACAAGCAGGCGTGCCAATCCTCACAGAAGAAGGCAAAGGTTACACGTTGATGGAAGGTTATAATATTCCACCGGTCATGTTTACAGAAGCCCAGGCAAATGCCTTAATCACCGCAGAACAATTAGTCCTCCAAAACAAAGACGCTTCTTTCATCAGAGATTATGCTGAAGCGATTGAAAAAATAAAAGCCGTTTTGAAATATAGCCAAAAGGACAAGGTTAATTTGCTTTCTGAAAGAACCCGGTTTCATCAAAATATCAACCGAGAAAGAAATAGCAACAATTTATCAGAATTACAATTTGCATTGACCAATTTTCTATTTACAAAAATTGACTATGTCAATGCAGATGATCAAGTTTCTTCCAGGATCATAGAGCCATTTGCCCTATTGAGTACAGATAATTGGCTGTTGGTAGCATACTGCCAGTTGAGACAAGAGTTTCGTTTTTTTCGATTGGATAGAATCCAAAAAGTACACCTCCTTTCAGAAAAATTCGAACCTCATAAAATGACGCTTCAAGAGTTTTTTGATAAATATCATAGACCCCATGAATACCCCTGACATACCGCTGTCAAAAGGCCATTTTACTTTTGTCTCACACTAAAAAAAGTAAAATGCAAAAAACATCATTTGACCCTTGGGCGTGGGGTAAATACACCAATTCGGTTCAAGCTGTAGAAGTAAAAAACGTAGAAGGCACCTTGTATTGTTCGGGCCAGGCAGCCATTGATGACCATGGAGCACCCAGTGATGCGGATATGCGCAGTCAGTTGATCCAAACCATTGGAAATTTAGAGCAACTGGTGAGTGAGTCGGGTTATGCCAGCAAGAACATCGTAAGACTCAATGTTTTCACTACAAACACCAACGAGTTTTTCACAACTTGTATGGACGTCTATGTACCCTTTCTTACAAAACATGGCATCCAACAAGCCACTACATTTCTGGAGGTGAAGGCACTTTATGCCACATTGACGGTAGAATTGGAGGCTACGGTAGTGAAGTAAAATGTAAATGGCAGAGTACAAGGCTCTGCCATTTTTTTTTCTTGAAAATAGATCTTTAAACAAGGTGCACAAGAAAAAAGACAAAAGTCGATAAACCTTTCCATATAATATTAAAAGGCACTTATAGGAAATTGTGTCAATAATTTTCTTTACGCTTATCAATCTTTTAACATCTGGGATAGATCTAGGTCGAGAAATGTGTAGAACCCAGAATGGGTTCAATTTCATTAAGGCGTGCGAAGCTCGGGGAATAAAAACTCAAATTTCCTACAACCCTGAATTGGGTTGAATTGGTCACCATGTTTTTCGAACCTAGAAAGATTGTAATAATATGTCACTTTTGTATAAATATTGGAGGTCGAAAATCGAAGCAAAGCAATTTGGTATTCCTAATACACAGAACCAAATATAAAAGCATTTATGCCCCTTATTTTATTAATTTTGAAGTTCATAATTAGGTCTAAATTTTAGAATACATAAATTGTAATTCTATCAGAATGAGGGTGCAGTCCGATTTTGAACTTTCGTCTTTTGTCTTTAGTCATTCTTCACTCGTGATGAACAATATTTAAATTTAGTTCCAATCCATAGCTAAATTTTCCCTAATAAAATACAACTACCTTTTTACAAATTACCTATATTTGTAAAGGATACAATCTAGCCCTTGACTTCACGGTTTAAGAGAGCGAACCTTACTAAATTGAAAGAATGAAAGAAATAATCATTGCCGATAAGCAAAAGTACCTCAACGAACACTACCCCTTTGAGGATACCCCAGAACTTATGGATAAAAAGCTTTGCATTCATTGCGACTCGGTTTTCTATGTTGGAAACTATAAAGTTTTTAAAAACCAAAGTGGAGATGAGTTCATTTGCTGCCCAAACGCACCTGATTGTAATGGAACTGTCATTGATTGGTTTCCTGCTGAGGATAATCAATGATATAACACCAAGAACTAATGACATAAGATTGATATTAACCTTGGCTTTTATCGTTGTATATTCTTGTAGTTGTACCAATAGAGTAAAACCAAGAGGAGATTTACGCTCAATAATAATCCTTAATCCAGCTTCCAAGCAACAAATATCGTTTGAAAAATTAATTATCTATTCATTTTATAGTTGATTATAAAGACATTATTAGCAAAATATCAACTTTAAAGTTGATATTTATAAAATAGTTGTATCTTTGCAGCGCCAAATTAATGTATGACCTCAGTAGTAGAAGTAACTTCATTTTTAAGAAACTTCAAGGAAAAGATGAAGTTTTGGGATGTAGTCTTTCGTGATGACAGAAATAAGAATGCCCAAGCACTTATTGATTTGGAACTTCGCCCAATAGATCGAATTACCGTTCTAGAAACACTTGATATAAAAGACTACAGCGAAGGACCGTTGGCCGAAACTTTATATAGAGGTGCAGATATGTGGTTTTTTGGCAAAACTGTAAAAAAGAAGGAAGTGTATATTAAAATTACTATGGGGGCTATGAACAGCAGCGTGATCTGCATTTCCTTTCACTTGGCACAGCATAAAATTAACTATCCCTTTAAATAAAATAAAATGAAAAGTCCAATCACAGGTACAGAAATGAAATTGACCAAAGAACGCAGGATTATGGATTTTAGAAAAGAAACATTTGAAATTATTTTTCATTATTTCAAATGTGAAGACACTGGAGAACAGTTTACCACCACATCATTAGACGAAGTGAATATGAATCAGGTTTATAACCAATACCGGGACAAATTCAATATACCGTTTCCTGATGAAATCATGCTCATTCGTGAAAAGTATGGCTTATCAGCTATAAAAATGTCAGAAATTTTAGGATTCGGTATAAACAGCTACCGACAGTATGAAGCAGGTGAAATGCCGAGTGTGGCAAATGCAAAGCTTATTCAAATGGCAGACGACCCGAAGAAATTTATTGACATGGTAGAGTTGTGCGGTACATTAGATATAAAAAGTAAAGGCCAAATACATTCAAAAAGCCCAACAGTTAGCAGAAGAAAAGAAAAGAAATACTTTCAATTTGAATTTCAAGGAATATTTATTGGGCAATCATTTAGCTGATATTTATACGGGTTACAGAAACCCAAATTTTGAAAAGTTTACGGAAATGGTCGTCTATTTTTCAGAAAAGGTATCCCCATTCAAAACCAAGATGAACAAACTTTTATTCTATTCGGATTTTTTAATGTTCAAACAAAGTTGTTTTTCCATAAGTGGAGTTAGGTACAAGGCCATTGACATGGGTCCAGTTCCCAATAATTTTCAAAGTATATTTGAATATTTATCAAACCAAAATGAGATAGAAATTTGCACAACTGAATTTCAAGGAGGCTTCACAGGTGAACAATTTAAACCAAGAGAAAACCGAAAGTTTAAAACAGAGCTATTTGACGCAAATGAATTAGCCATTTTAGAAAAAGTAGCAAGTGTATTTAAAGATACAAGCACCAATGACATTATTAAATTAAGCCACTTAGAAGAGGCTTGGAAAAATAATGAAAAAGATAAAAGTGTAATCAGTTATGAATATGCTTTTGATTTAAGTCTGATTTAAATTTGCAGTAAGAATATGGGCAAAATCCGTTTGTTTTATAAGTTACTCACCGAGAAGATCTATTCCTCTAAGATTAAATAAACCAGGATACGAAACCGTAAAATTATTCAGAACAAACCCAAGCTATAAAATACCTGAAAAAGAAATCGTTTAGTTGAGGAAAATATTGGAAATATATTGATCAATCCATAATGGACATTTTTTTGGAAAGTCTAGCCATAAGTTCTGATAAGTAAACCCTTCCCTAAATAAATTTCATACACTTCATATATAAGATAAGTTTCTTCCTTTATATTTGAAAAGGCAAGTACCTAGATGTATGGCCAATTCGTATTTAAACGTTTAAAAACCAAAGTTTAAAAGAATATATTAAACAAAAATAGCTACTGCCAACTCGGTGTGGCAAAAGGGGGAGAAAGTATAAATGAACTTGGAAGAAAATTATATTGAGATAAACCGACAGTCTTGGAACAACAGAACTGAAGCACACTTAAAATCGGAATTTTACGACCTTGACGGGTTTCTAAGCGGGAAAACCTCTTTAAATGAAATTGAATTAAACTTGCTTGGTGACCTAAAAGGAAAAACAATTTTGCATTTACAATGTCATTTTGGACAAGACACAATTTCGTTGAGCAGACTTGGTGCAGACGTTACAGGCGTTGACTTATCAGACAAAGCAATTGATAGTGCAAAACAAATTGCAAAGGACACAAATTCAAATGCAAAGTTTATCTGTTGCGACATTTACGACTTACCAAACCATTTAAACGAAAAATTTGATATTGTTTTTACAAGTTATGGAACAATTGGTTGGTTACCCAACCTGGACAAGTGGGCAAAAATTATTGCACAGTTTTTAAAGCCTAATGGAAAATTTGTATTTGTAGAGTTTCATCCTGTTGTTTGGATGTTTGACGACAACTTTGAAAAAATTGCTTACAGATATTTTAATTCAGGTGCCATTATAGAAACAGAAAATGGAACTTACGCAGACAAAAAAGCTGACATTACGCAATCATATGTAATGTGGAATCACGGTATAAGTGAAGTAATAAATAATTTAATCGGTAATGGGCTTGAAATTAATGCTCTTGACGAATTTGACTATTCACCTTACAATTGCTTCAGCAAAACCATAGAGTTTGAACCGAAGAAATTTAGAATTAAACATTTGGGCAACAAAATACCGATGGTATATGCAGTGACAGCTACAAAGAAAAACAAGAGCTAACAGCCCTTGCGCAGGGCTTACTTTCTTCTATGAAAATAAAGTGCTAAAAATCCCCGCTTCGCAGAATGGCAAAACATTAATACACACATTTAGTCTGAAATGAAAAAACAAATAACATTAATTTTTATATCCTTACCCTTTTTTAGTTGTGCAACTATAAAATATAAAAAGCAAGGTTTTGTCTTAAAAGAAGATTTTATCAATGAAGTTTCCTTTGATTACATAAATGACTTAATATTTATTCCTGTAACCATTGATAACAAAAAAATACAATTTTTTATTCGATACAGGAGCTGAATTAAATATCTTCGACCCTTTAATAGTTGACAGCCTAAACCTGAAAAAATTAAAGAAAGGAACCATTTCAAATGGTAAAAATTCAAATAGTGGTATACAAAGAGTTGAAATAAATAACATTGAAATTGGAGGAGTTCAATTTTTTGAGACTGTTGGAATGGTATGGGATATGACTAAAGTTGCTAATTTGGTTGGCTGTGTAAAGATTGACGGCATTATTAGTAATAATTTAATGAGAAAAGCAATTTGGCAAATAGATTACAAGAATAAAAAATAAAAATTTCTGATAAATTTGCAAATTTCCATATTTCTGATAATGCTAAAAAAACAGTGATGCATTCAGGCAACTATGGGAATGTGTTTCTAAATGTCCAGATAAACGATAAAATTAAGAAATTCACATTTGACACTGGTTTTAATGGATTTATGCAGACTGGTGATACGGCATATTTAAGAAATAAAAGTTATATAACGACAATTGGATTAACTGGCGGAGATTATAGTGGCAAAAAAGAAGGAGAAACTTATTTCAGATATTTAGAATCTTTTGCGGTAAATAATCTTGAATTTAAAAGTCCTTCCTTATTTCTGATCAAGCCAAATAACTCGTCCATTTTAGGCAATGAATTTTATAAAAACTTCACACTTACCATTGATTGGAAAAATGATCTCTTACTTTTTGACACTCAAAAAGATATTGAATTTAAATCGCCCGATCTTTTTGAAATGTCACTTTACCCAGATTATGGTGAAAATGAAATTTTGATAAGTAGCATTAACAAAGAGAGTAGCTTGTTGGGGCAAATAAAACCACATACTAAAGTGCTCTACATAAACGATTATGATGTTAGTTCATTTGGAAAAGATGAATTATGTGCCTTTTGGGAAAATGAATGGGTTAATATAAAGAAACTTGAAAAACTGAATTTAACTGTTGAAACAGAAGGCAGTACAAAGAAGTTAATAGTTGAGAAAATAAAAAAAGTGTGGTAACAGGCTCACATGATAATATCATCAAACGGTTTAAGGTAGTTTTTGTTATTGTCTGAGCCCAAGAAATTATTCCAAAGTAGTGAAGGGGGTGCATTTCATCACCTCGTTTTAAATACCCCAGAGGGGTTAAATATAAACTGATCGGAATATGGATTGACCAGAATTGTTGAGCAGGAAAATTTATCAAGATCGAAAAGTGAAATCGAGGCATAGCCTGAGCTACGGCGAGATTGAACGATGAAGATATTGATAAATTTTGCATCAAGAAAATGGTCAAATCTATTTCCGATCAGTATGATAACCATGGATGAAGTCCATGGCGAGCAATGAAAAGAGCATAAGATTTTGGCAGGATTTTTGGCGAAGCTTCCAAAAATCATGACAAAATCCCAACTACAAATTTAAGAAGTGATGAAATGCACTGACACAAACATATATCAAGCGATTTAAGGCTTTGAATGAGTAACTATCAAAAACCCAAGTACTGTTCATTTAAAGGTCACCTTATCAGATGATTTTCAAGTTTCCAATATGTGAAATCAAAAGGTTTGGCCAATAAAAACACACTATAGTTTGTTTTAGCTAAGTAAGTCAAAATCTAAATAAAGCTTTTCAATAAATAAATTTAATACTTACCATATAAAAGATGAGTATCTTCACTTATATTTGGAGAGTCGAGCTACAAGAAGTTTGGCAGAGCCGTTTTTATACGTATAGAAACGTTTAAAAACGAAAGTTTGATTGATGATATTTAATAATTTATAAATATATATTTATTTAATAATCAATAGAATAAGAATTTGATACTTAAAAGGAGTTGCGTATATAAACGAGTTATCGCTCAGTGTAGAAAGCCAGCCGCACATTCAAGCACATTTGGTTTTTTGCCGACACGCATAGCCCAAACTAAAAAACCAAAAGAGCTTGAATTTTCCCAACGCACGGACGACAGAAATAAAAATAAATCGTACTTTTGACGAATTAGTCCAAACAATAACGACAAGATGAATTCTTTTGGAGAATATTTACGAAACAGACGAGAACAACTGGGACTTCCTCTTAGAAAGGTTGCTGCCGAACTTGACATCGACACTTCTATTTTGAGCAAAATTGAGAGAAGCGAACGTGTGGCGACAAAGGAAATGTTACCGACTCTAGCTAAGACTTTGGAAATACAAGAGAAAGAAATGGAAATTGAATTTATCAAAGCGTTCATTTTATCTGACTTAGGAGAATTGAAATTTTTAAAAAGCGGCTTGGAAGAAACGCTTAACACTATTAAAAGCCGCAAGTAAATATGAGTTTAGAAAATAAAATAGACCAAACAGACTTGACTTTCTTCACCAATGAAGAAGGTCATACTTTATTAAGCAGGTTTAAATCAACACTTAAAGACACACAGCTTTTTGACGTATTGGTGGGCTATTTCAGAGCTAGTGGTTTTTATCAATTGTATGATGCGCTAGAACCTGTTGAGAAAATCAGAATTCTGGTTGGCTTAAGTATTGACAGAGAGTCTTACGATATGATGCAGTATCATCAGGAATTAGGAATGATTGATTTTGAATCGCATCAACGAACTAAAAAGAAATATCAGGCAAACCTAAAAGAAGAAATTGAAAACAGTGATGAAAACGACAATAGACTTGAAATAGGAATACGCAAGTTTATTGAGTTTTTAAAAGCCGATTGCCAAGACCCTGCAATGGACAAGGCATACAATGGAAACGGAAAGAAATTAGAAATACGAGCATATCCATCTAAAAACATTCACGCCAAAGTTTATATCGGAAAATTCAAACCAGAAGACCGTGATTATGGATTTGTAATTACTGGTTCGAGTAACTTTTCTGAATCGGGTTTTGTCGCAAATCGTGAATTTAACGTTGAGTTACGAAGTAAAAGAGATGTTCTTTTTGCAGAAGACCAATTCAATACTCTTTGGAAAGAATCGGTTGATATTTCAGATGACTTTATAGATACCATCCAAAATAAAACTTGGTTGAACGACCAAATTCTGCCTTATGAACTATACTTAAAGCTGATTTACGAATATCTGGAAGAAGATATCAATTTGGCTGATGAATTTGAGCCCTTCCTTCCAGATGGTTTTATGAAATTGAAATACCAAAATCAGGCAGCTATTCAGGCAAAGAAGATTTTGGAAACTTACAACGGTGTTTTTTCTTGGCAGACGTGGTTGGTTTGGGTAAAACCTTTATCACAGCTTTATTGCTGCAACAACTGCAAGGCAGAACACTGGTTATTTGCCCGCCTGTGTTAAAAGACTATTGGAAGGATTCTCTTTTTGATTTTGGCATCAGAAGTTTTGAAGTGGAGTCTTTGGGCAAGCTGGAACACATCATCAAAAAGGGCTTAGAACGATATGATTATATTGTAGTGGATGAAGCCCACCGTTTTAGAAATGAAGGAACTCAATCCTATGCCAATTTATTGGACATCTGCCGTGGCAAAAAAGTGATTTTGGTTACTGCAACACCATTGAACAATACCGTTGACGACATTTTTGCTCAATTAAAACTGTTCCAAGCTCCGAAAAACTCCACGATTCCCGGAATACCAAATCTTGAAAAATACTTTGCAGGTTTCAGAACCAAGTTGAACAAACTTGAAAAAAACGACCCTGATTACAAGAAACTAATCAAAGAAGTTTCTGACGATATCCGAAACAGCATTCTTCGTTACGTGATGGTTCGTAGAACTCGTAAAGATGTAATGACCTATTTCAAACAGGATATGCAAATGCAAGGATTGACTTTCCCTGATTTAGACAATCCGCAAAAAATTGTTTACGAGTATGAAGGTGAATTGGAAGAAACATTTATTGAAACCATCAAAAAACTTGCTGAGTTTACATACGCCCGTTACACACCTTTGCTCTATTACATTGGAAACAAAACATTAAGTGAGTTTGAAAGACAACAGCAACGAAACGTTGGTGGCTTTATGAAAGGTATTTTGGTGAAGCGTTTGGAAAGTAGTTTCCACGCATTTCGCCAAAGTGTTGACCGTTTCATTATCTCTTATGAAAAGTTCATAGAGATGTACCACAACGGAACTGTTTACATCAGCAAAAAAGTAGATGTGTATGACTTGATCGAAAGTGACAATATTGAAAAACTGGAAGCTTTTGTGGAAGATGAAAAGGCACACAAATATGATTCAAAGGATTTCAGAAAAGAGTTTGTTACCAAACTGGAATTTGATTTAGAAATTCTGAAAGAGATTAAAAAACTCTGGAAGAAAGTAGATACCGACCCAAAACTGGAACAGTTTATTCGTGACTTAAAAGAAACCAAAGCACTGAAAAGCAATAAACTGGTTGTATTTACTGAATCAAAGGAAACTGGCGATTACATCTACGAAGCATTGATTGATGAATTCCCAGGTAAAGTAATGTTCTATTCGAGTACTGGTGGAAGGCATACCGACAAAAAATTAACTTCTAATCATACCGTTTCAAGAGATTTGATAACAGCCAATTACGACCCGAATAGAAAAGGAAAAGAACAGGCAGATGATTTGAAAATCTTAATTGCCACAGATGTATTGGCAGAAGGTATCAACTTGCACCGTTCCAATGTGTTGGTCAATTACGATTTGCCTTGGAATCCAACTCGTGTTTTGCAAAGAGCAGGTCGTGTAAATCGTTTGGGAAGCAAGTTTCCAAGAGTGCATATTTTCAACTTCTTCCCTACTACACAATCAGATGAACATCTTGGGCTTGAAGTGAACATCACCAACAAAATCCAAATGTTTCACGACATTTTGGGAGAAGATGCCAAATACCTGAGTGATGGTGAAGAATTCGGAAGTCAGGAATTATTCAATACTTTGAATAGCAAAACCGCTTACACAGGAGAAGATGGCGAAGGCGATTCTGAATTGAAGTATCTGGAAATGATGCGAAAAATCAGAGACGAACAACCCGACTTGTTTGAAAAAATCAAAAACCTGCCGAAAAAAGCACGTTCAGGTTTCAAAAAAGAAAAGTTGGATGCCGACCAATTGGTTACTTTTTTCCGAATTGGGAAACTCAAAAAGTTCTACATCAATGAAAGCGGCAAATCTGGCGAGATTACCTTTTTTGATGCAGTGAAGGAATTGGAATGTAAGCCCGATACAAAACGAGCTAACATTCCCAATGAGTACTATCATTTACTGCAAACCAACAAAACCCGTTTTGAACTGGACACTACTGTAGGAGATGAAGAAACCAAAGGTAGCGGTGGTCGCTCAAATGCCAAATACATTGAAAACCGACTGAAAGACAAGTCATTTAAAAATTTCAAAGGCTTTACGGATTCCAATGATGAGTTTATCAATGGCGTGAAAGAAATGTTGTCACAAGGAACTATTGCAAAGAAAACGGCACAGTTGATAAAAACGAATTGGAAAAAACCACTGACCCGCTTCAAGTGCTGCATATTTTGGAAAAACACATCCGCTTTGTGGCGATTGAAGGGGCAAAAAATGCCAAGAAGTTTCAAAAACGAGAAGTCATCCTTTCAGGATATATAACCAAGTAATATGGACAAGAAAACAGCACAAAACCTGATAGAAGATACATTCAATGATTCGTTTAGCGAAGAAAAGTTTATCCGCTTTTCTCAGGAGCTATTAAATGATATTGATTTTTCTCACGGCAGAAATTGGTCAACTTTAATCTATGACGATTTTGAAGACAAAGTCTCAAAATATAAACGAGTTGGGCTTTACACGGATCCCGAAGGCAATGAATTAGAAGTTCTCATAATAGAAGTTCAGAAGATTCAAATGCTTGAAAGGGCAAGAACTTCAATGAGAAATTTTGTAATTAAGTGGCTACAATCTGATAAAAACAAATCTAAGTCCAGAGATTATGCTCTTGTTGCTTTCTATTCAAAAGAAGATAACGGTATTGACTGGCGTTTTTCATTCATAAAGGTTGAGCAAACTTCCTTTATGGACGAACAAAAGGGCAAAGTAAAAACCAAGAAAGAATCTACCCCTGCCAAACGCTATTCCTTTTTGGTGGGCAAATACGAAAAAGCCCATACCGCCAAAAATCAGTTGTTGCCCTTGTTGCAAAACATAGCCAACAACCCTACCATAGATGAACTGGAAGCCGCCTTCAGCATAGAAAAGGTAACTGACGAATTCTTCAACCAATACAAAGACCTATACATCAAACTTTACGAGCATTTTGAAAACGACAAAAAAGTTAAAGCTGCAATTGATAAAGCTGAAATTGACAATACCCGATTTACAAAAAAGCTATTGGGGCAAATTGTATTCCTGTACTTTTTGCAGAAAAAAGGTTGGTTGGGTGTAGCTAAAAACGAACGCTGGGGAACGGGCAAAAAACGCTTTGTGCAGGAACTAAACGAACAAGCACAAAAGAAAAAGTCAATTTCTTTCAAAGACAAACTGCAATACCTTTTTTATGAAGCCCTTGCCAAAGAGCGGGATAATGTAAACTCCTTTTACGAACGTTTTGATTGTCGAATCCCGTTTTTGAATGGTGGGTTGTTTGAAGCAGATTACAACTGGCAGGAAGCCAATATTACTATACCTGAAAACTTGTTCCGCAACGAAGAAAAAAACAAATCGGGTGATGTTGGAACTGGTGTTTTGGATGTGTTCGACCGCTACAACTTTACCATTAAGGAAGATGAACCGCTTGACAAGGAAGTAGCCGTTGACCCTGAAATGTTGGGGAAAGTATTTGAAAATATGCTCGACATTACCGAGCGAAAAAGCAAAGGTGCTTTCTATACGCCAAGAGAAATTGTGCATTATATGTGTCAGGAAAGTTTGATTCATTATTTGGACAATGCTTTAAACACCGGCACAAGTAGTTATCAGCCCTTGGTAGAACCAATTAACTTTTTGCGGAAGCACGATAAAAAGGCAACCTAAAATTGAATTTGAACACACGGACAATATCCTCCAAAAAAGACATTGAAACCTTCATCCGTGAAGGGCATTTTGCCTTAGAAAATGACGAACGGGTAGCCACCAAAGGCGAAACCAAAACCTACAAATACCAACTGCCCGAAAGCATACGCCAAAATGCAGACCTGATAGACCAAAAACTAAGCGACATCCAAATTTGCGACCCTGCCATTGGTTCGGGTGCTTTCCCTATGGGTTTGCTGCACGAATTGGTAAATGCAATGTTGGTGTTGAAACCGCATCTGGGTTATGATTACCTGACAGAGAAATTAAAAGGCTTTGGCTTTACGCACAGAGAAAGCATCAGCGATAGCCGTTACATCTACCGCCTGAAACGCCACATCATACAAGAAAGCATTTACGGAGTGGATATTGACAGCTCTGCCATTGACATAGCCCGTTTGCGTTTGTGGTTGAGCTTGGTTGTAGATGAAGACGACCTTGACCCAATTGAAACTTTGCCCAACTTGGATTACAAAATTGTTGCGGGTAATTCATTGATTGGTTTGCCTGATGGTGCAATGCAAAATTTGTAGTTAGAAGCCGAACTGGAAAAGCTCAAAGAAAAGTTCTACGACATTACAGACGAAACCCAAAAGAAAGCCCTACGCCAAGAAATTAATACCAAAATACGGGAACTATTAGATTCTGCCGAGCAGTTTGCCGGCTACAAAATAGACTTTGACTTCAAACTCTTTTTCTCAGAAGTGTGGCGTGAAAAAGGTGGCTTTGATGTGGTGATTGGGAATCCCGCCTTAGGTTGCACTTCAAAAGTTGGATAACAATGCAAAATAAAAATCAATTTGATGAATCAAAGGATTCTGAAAACGGATACAAATCATTAAAACCTAACGGGAATGTTAATCTGATTACATCCAACAAATGGATAAATGCTTCTTACGGTAAAAAAACAAGAAATTACTTCGCCAAAAAAACTGAATCCAAAACAACTCATTGACTTTGCTAAGGTTCGGATTTTCCAATGCCACTGTGTTTGTGAATATTTTGATGATTGAAAGAAGCAATGCAAATGGCAAAGAAGATGGCAGTAGCAATTGAAGGAAAAATTTACCTTCAATACCACCTTCAAAATTATTTTTTTTAGACAAAAGTTACCCTTTCTATAAAAAAGAAGAGGAAAATTGGTCTGTCAAAAAGAGTTTAGGATAAAAAGAATAGAAGATATAGGTCTAAGGTTAAAAGATTGGAAGGGAATAGAATTCAATGCTGGAATTAAAACTGCTTTTAACCCTGCTTACCATATCAATGAAGCAACTAAAGCTGAATTAATCAAGTTGGATTCAAAAAATAAAGAAATTATAAAACCCTTACTTCGAGGAAAAGATATCAAAAGATGGCTATATGCTTATCAAAACTGGTATATGCTGAATACGCATAACGGAATAAGAGAAATTGCTCTTGAACCAATAAATGTCAAAAGAGATTACCCTTCAATTTATAACTATTTAAATCAATGGAAAGAGGAACTTGTGGCAAGACAAGACAAAGGGGAACATTGGACTAATTTAAGAAATTGTGCTTTTTTAGATGAGTTTGAAAAGCAAAAAATTGTGTGGATTGAAATATCAGACCGAGCAAACTATGCTTTAGATACTAAAGGCTTTTACCTGACTAATTCAGCTTATTTTCTATCTGGAGAAAACTTGAAATATTTAGTTTCTGTTCTCAACTCTTCTGTTTCTGATTATTACTTTTTTCAAATAACAGCAAAAATTGCAGGTGGAAGAAAAAGATATACCAAACAATATGTTGAGCAAATTCCAATTCCATTAATAACCAAACAAGAGCAATTACCCTACGAACAACTCGTGGACTATGTGATTCTTGCAAAGTCAAAAGCAGATGATATAGTGTTTAAGTTTTTTGAATCCTTACTTGATGCCATTGTCTTCGAGCTTTACTTCCCTGAAGAAATCAAATCAGCAGGCAAAGAAATCCTAAAGCATTTGGGAGATTTAAAACCCATAACCGATGATATGAGCGAAGAAGAAAAGCTCGCCATCATCCAAAGTGAGTTTGAGCGTTTGTATGACCCCAACCACCCTGTACGCTTTGCCATAGAAACGCTTGATAGTGTGGAGGAAGTGAGGATTATTAAGGAGGCGTTGAAGTAAATTGGTTGATATGGCAAAGAAACAATATACACATACAGAACTGATGCAAATGGCCATTGACGTGATGAACAAAAGCGTGAATGAGCCAAGAGAAGATGGTAAAGTGCCACCCAAAGTTGGTGCGGTTTTGCTTTTTCCTGATGGTAGAATTGAAACGGCATACCGTGGCGAACTGCGAGAAGGCGACCACGCTGAATACACTTTGCTGGAAAGAAAATTGCATAACGAAAACCTGGAAGGTTGTATTCTGTACACCACGCTTGAACCTTGTATGGAACGCAATCCACCAAAGGTGCCTTGTTGCCGCAGAGTTACCAATGCCCGGATTAAAAAAGTGTATATCGGTATTGAAGATAAAGACCCCAAAGGCAAAGGTATTCGGCATTTAGAAAAGCATAAGGTGCCTTATGAAATGTTCAAACGAGATTTTCAACAAGTAATAGAAGAAGAGAACAAAGCCTTTTTAAAGCAAGCCCTACAGCGCAAAAAGGAAGCCGAAGAGGAAGAAGATTTGCGTACGCCTATTGAAATGCCTATTGCCAATTATGATGTCAGCAAATTCTCGGATGAAGCCCTGAAGAAGTTTATCAAAGAAGCAAAATTGGATTTCAAACATACGGATGAGGCATTTCTGGAATACTTGGCTGATTTTGGTGCAATGGAGTGGGACAAAGAAAAGAAAGTTTACGTTCCAACAGGTTATGGGGTATTGCTTTTTGGCAAGAACCCAAGAACTAAATTCAAAAATGCCGTTCTAAAGGCTCACGTTTCGTATGGTAGCAGCAAAATAGAACCGAAAGATTTTGATCAGGCTTTGGTGCTTTTACCTGACCAAATTGAAGAATGGCTATTGAAAGTTTTACCCCTTTCCAAAGACACTAGTAGTTTCAAAAGAAAAGATGTTCCTGACTTTCCACCAAGTGTACTCCGTGAAGCAATTGTAAACGCATTGGTTCATAGAGATTATGCAATTGAAGGAGCAAAATGTGAAATCAAGATTGACGAAAACAAAATTATCGTAACCAGTCCCGGAAAACCATTGCCGTCCATTTCTTTGGATGACCTGAATAGGTTTGAAGCTTCTTCACCAGCCGCAACCATATCATTACTTATGCTTTCAGCCTGATGGATTATGTAGAGGAAAAAGGATTTGGAATGAAGACCTTCAAATCATTGAATAAAGAATATGGGTTACCAATACCGAAATATACTTTTAAGGAACCATTCTTGACTCTGACTTTTCCCAGAACAACAGAAGCCGTAAAAGAAGTTATAGGCAAGAGCAATATTGATGATTTGAGTACTGAGGAACTAAAGAACTTTGAAATTTTTAGAGAGAAGCGTCCTGTTTCTAAGGCCGAATTTGTTGAGTTTAGTGGTTTAGCATCCAGAACGGCTGAACGCCATTTAAAAGAATGGGTTGACAAAGGACTTCTTACAATTGTAGGCTCAGGCCGTAGCACTAAATACCTGTACAATGAATATTAATCTCGCCATTTCTTCGCCAATGTGGCGAGAAAGAAATTACCCTAAAGCTCTTAATCCAGCTTTCTCGCCAGAATCTCGCCAAAGTGGCGAGAAAAAGCACATTGATAGATGAGGGAATAACTGAGGGATTAATTGAGAGAATAAACACGGAAAAAGCACTTTGCAATGAGTAAACTTAGCAATAAAATAGAAGCCCACGACCGCTCCATTACCGAAGTGTTGGACGATAAAAAGTACACCGTAGATTACTTTCAACGGGAGTACAAATGGGAAGAACGCCATATTGAGCAGTTAGTATCAGACTTAACTTCATCCTTCCTGAATGAATACAGACCCGAGCATAAACGTAAGGACATTGAAAATTACAATTCATATTACTTAGGTCCATTTGTAGTCAGTGTGAAAGATGGTCAGCGAAGCATTATTGATGGTCAGCAACGTCTTACTTCTTTGACATTGCTACTGATTTATCTGAATAACCTACAAAAAGAACTCGGCATATCTGAAAAATTAGAATCGTTGATTTTCTCTGAAAAATTTGGAGAATTGTCTTTCAATATTCAGGTAGATGAACGCATTACTTGTATGGAATTCTTGTTCAAAACAGGAGAATATGAGCCAAAGGAATCTGATGATGAGTCCACGCTGAATATGCTTGCTCGTTATTCGGATATTGAAAAGGCATTTCCCGAAGAAATCAAAAATAGCGTATTGCCATTTTTCATAGACTGGTTGAAATACAATGTGGTATTGGTAGAGATTATTGCCTACTCAGATGAAAACGCCTACACCATTTTTGAAACAATGAACGATAGGGGATTAAATCTTACCCCAACAGAAATGCTAAAAGGCTTCATTCTATCGAAGTTTGAAGACAGCAAGAAACGACAAAAAGCCAATGAGCTTTGGAAAACGTCAATGCAAGAACTGCATATCTATGACAAAGATGAAGACCAACGCTTTATTCAGGCTTGGTTCAGGGCACAGTATGCCGAAACCATAAGACCGGGTAAAGCAGGTTCTAAAAATGAAGATTTTGAGAAAATAGGAACACGCTTTCACAGCTGGTTCAGGGATAATTTAGATAAAGTAGGAATCGAACAAGACGATTCAGAAGCTTTTCAAGCGTTCATTGATAAAGACTTCAAATTCTTTTTGAATGCGTATAAGCACGTTTTAACCGCTGAGCGAAAATTAACTGATTCACTCCAACACGTTTTCTACATCAGAAGATGGGGCATTGCCAACTCGCTCAGTTATCCATTATTACTTGCTTCATTGAAGGCTAGCGATAATTCAGAAACTGTTTTAGCGAAAATGGATATGGTCGCACGGTATATTGAAGCATTTGTTGTTCGCAGGTCGGTCAATTTCAGAAAGTTTGCATCCAGTTCCATTCGATACACAATGTACACGTTGGTAAAAGAAATCAGAAGAACCGAAATACACGAACTACAAGCCATATTGCAACGCAAATTGGATGAAATGGAAGAGCCTTGGACTGGAATTCAAAATTTCCGTTTGCACGGACAAAACAGGGTATTTGTAAAATTCTTGCTTTCTAGAATTACATCCTATGTTGAACAGCAATCAGGTTTTAATTCATCTTTTGAAAAGTACTACCACAACCCTGGAGGCAAATCTTTTGAAGTGGAACATATTTGGGCAGATAAATTTGCCAAGCATAAAGATGAATTTGAGCAGGAATCAGACTTTCAAGAATACAGAAACCGCATAGGTGCTTTAGTACTATTGCCAAGAGGCACGAATCAATCGTTTGGTGCCAAACCATACAATGAAAAGTTAAGTCATTACATCAAAGAGAACTTATTGGTTCAGAGTCTTTGTCCGCTCAACTATCAAAACAACCCCAATTTCCTTTCAATGAAAAGCAGATTAAATCTTCCATTTAAGGCACACGAAGAATTTAAAAGGCTGACATATCAGAAAGGCAAAAGTTGTATCAATCTATTTGTGAATCTATTTGGGAAATAAAATCTATACCAATGAGGATTAAGAAGGTAGAAATAAAGGACTACAAGCATCTTACGGAAAGAATGAATTCAATGTAGATGGCAAAAACTTGTTTATCTACGGAGAAAATGGAAGCGGTAAAAGTTCCTTCTACTATGCTCTGAAAGACTTTTTTCAATCTTCAACCGAAACTTTGAGCTATGATGAAACCGAGAACATATTCCTGACCAAAGCTCAAAAAGGAAAAGGTTATATCACAGTTACTTTCAATCCTGATAAAGACGGAACTGCCACCGATAAAGCATACACCGTAAAGAAAAGCTCAAAAAACACCTATGCGGCAGGAGACACCAGCATTCGGGATGCCATCAAACTCAAAAGTTTTTTGACCTACAAACACTTGCTTGGAATTCACTACATCAAAAAAGACAATGAAATAGACTTATTTGACTTGTTGGTTAAAGGAGTACTCAAACATTTCAAAAGTGTAGCTATAACAGGAAACAAAGAACTTGGTGAACTTTGGGAAGATGTTGAAACTGCGATTGCAAAAGAAACAGGTCAAGCGTTTAACATCACCCAAAAGAAAAATGAAGTTGATAAAACTATCAACGCTTTTGATACTGCTTTCAAAAAATTATTTGAGACAGCCAGTATTGAAAATATTCTGAAATACGCCCAACCAATTTTGGATAAGTTCGGTCACAACATTGAACTCAAACTTAATTACACCCAAGCAAAACCAACACCCGATTATAAAGACATTGAACGTAATCACGTAAGAGTAAAAATCAAATATCTCGGTAAAGAGATTGATAAGCCGCATATCTTCTTGAATGAAGCAAGACTTTCAGCCATTGCGATTTCTATTTATTTGGGGATGATTAAACGCCACGTGCAAGGATTGCCGTGCAAAGTTTTATTCATTGATGATATTTTTATCGGTCTCGATATTGGAAATCGGTTACCGTTATTAAAGATACTGGATGATGATTTTTCACTATATCAGGTTTTCATTACCACTTATGATAAACCTTGGTACGAATTTGTCAAATCAACTTATTTGGACGGGAATAATGCTTGGAAAAGCTTAGAGTTTTATGCTCGCAGAACTCGAAAATGATTTGATATTCCAATCGTAAGAGAGAATAATTCAAATTCACACGTTCAAAATTATATAGACAAGGCAGAAGAGTATTTCAATCAAGGCGACAATAAAGCAGCAGGAGTTTATCTTCGCTCTGCTTTTGAATTCATTTTGAAGAGATGAACTTTGGGAAGATGTTGAAACTGCGATTGCAAAAGAAACAGGTCAAGCGTTTAACATCACCCAAAAGAAAAATGAAGTTGATAAAACTATCAACGCTTTTGATACTGCTTTCAAAAAATTATTTGAGACAGCCAGTATTGAAAATATTCTGAAATACGCCCAACCAATTTTGGATAAGTTCGGTCACAACATTGAACTCAAACTTAATTACACCCAAGCAAAACCAACACCCGATTATAAAGACATTGAACGTAATCACGTAAGAGTAAAAAATCAAATATCTCGGAAAGAGATTGATAAGCCCGCATATCTTCTTGAATGAAGCAAGACTTTCAGCCATTGCGATTTCTATTTATTTGGGGATGATTAAACGCCACGCAAGGATTGCCGTGCAAAGTTTTATTCATTGATGATATTTTATCGGTCTCGATATTGGAAATCGGTTACCGTTATTAAAGATACTGGATGATGATTGTTCACTATATCAGGTTTTCATTACCACTTATGATAAACCTTGGTACGAATTTGTCAAATCAACTTATTTGGACGGGAATAATGCTTGGAAAAGCTTAGAGTTTTATGCTCGCAGAACTCGAAAAGGATTTGATATTCCAATCGTAAGAGAGAATAATTCAAATTCACACGTTCAAAATTATATAGACAAGGCAGAAGAGTATTTCAATCAAGGCGACAATAAAGCAGCAGGAGTTTATCTTCGCTCTGCTTTTGAATTCATTTTGAAGAGATTCTGTTTCGGGAAAAAAGTCCCCGTACCTTTTTACATTGATAGTTCTAAAATGAAGACTGATGAATTCTGGGGTTCTGTTAAAAAGTATAAAGCATCTCATCCAGCTTGTGGTTTAACACCAGCAACCACAACACTAATAGACCATTATACAAGCTTAGTTTTAAATCCTTTGAGCCACCACGACATTAACAAGCACGAAATAACAACAGAAATACAGGGTGCATTAAACACAATCAAAACTTTAAAAGCAGAATTGAATGTATAACCCAACGCTTCACAGCCACACACATTGCCAAGCCGCACAAGCCAACGCTCAAACCAAAGCTTGGCAAAGAGTGTGTCTGTCCAACCGCACGACCAAAACGACCGACAAACCAACGGACGAAAAAGAACACCGAAGCGATAACATCACCTATACGCAAGCAGGGGTTTTGTGCTTCGTAGGACAGTTATGTGGTAAATTTAAAGTTCAGTTCTTCGTAGGAAATTCAGTGGTTAAAATCCCTGCCTGCGTATAGCTGAGAACCGTTCTCGGTTATTAAGAAAAAATGAAAACAGAAAATACATATAAAGACAAAGGAAATACAAAATGGTACTACATTAGCAAGATTGAAGTAGTTTGTCCTAAATGTACAAGTAAGGCAACTCTGCTTACACCAAATCAAAATCAAAGTAAACCCGAATTAAAATGTTCGAATTGCTATTATAGTAAAACAGGGTTTGAATACTCAACTTTTTCAAATATTCGGAAAATTGTTTGTGAGAAATGCAACTCAATATTCAATTTAGAAACTAAAGACCTCTTAAGGACAGTAAAAAAGACAAATTGTAAATGTCCAGATTGTGAACACCAAAATCAAGTAGAGGTAGAATTTGATTTATACAAAAACGGGGGAATGTACAATCAACAAGCTAAAGACCAATATTTTGGTTTAGATTTTTGGTACATGACTAACTTCAAAAGCAATTGCTTTTGGGCATACAACTTAGATCACTTAAATGAAATTGAGTATTATGTATCAGCAGAAATAAGAAAACGTCACTTAGGAGAATATCAATCAATGGTTGAAAAATTACCTAAATGGGTTTCAAGTAAAAAGAATAGAGATGAAATATTGAACGCAATAACTAAACTTAAAAGTAAAACAGCCGAGAACAAGCCGTAGCACATCATGCCGCTCTATCGAGACGGCACAACGGCTAGGGCTGGGTCGTTAGCGGCAACCAAATTCACGTTTAGTACTAAAAAAGAAAAACATGGAGCGGAAAACTAAAAATTCAAAAATTATAAAAGCAACAAAGGAAAAACTCTTCAGTGCTTTCACAGAACCAAAGGCATTGGAAATCTGGCTTGTTCCAGGAGAAATGACAGGGAAAGTCCATAGTTTCGATTTGAGCATTGGCGGTGGATATGAAATGTCTTTGTTTTATCCAGATACTGACAAAGAATCAAAAGGAAAAACACAAGGGAAAGAAGATAGGTACAAAGCTAAATTTGTAGAACTAAAACCTTTTGAAAAGATTGTGCAAACTATAACCTTTGATACCGAAGATTCAAAAATGAAAGGTGAGATGAAAATGTCAGTTTATCTCGAATCAGTGGAAAATGCAACAAAAGTCACAATTACATTTGACAATCTTCCAATAGGTATTAACTTAAAAGACAATGAAGACGGAACGGAATCTTCACTTGAAAAGCTTGCTGAATTCGTTGATAGAGATTTTAAAGCCAATTTATTCTTCAAATAATCAATTTGCTTTCCTTGACATTTACGTTCACAAAAATTTATCAAAAACAAAAATAGATACAAAGACCTATTATGAAAAAATAGGAGTAATTCTAAAAAAAGACAATAAAAACAATTGGAAACTATACAAAAAGAAACTTTGGTTAATGTTATAATTTACCCACTGCTACAACCCATTTGTTGAATCAGTAAAACTTGAAGGGGGTGCATTTCATCACTTCGTTTTAAATACCCCAGAGGGGTTAAATATTAATAACCATGGATGAAGTCCATGGCGAAAAATGAAAAGAGCATATGATTTTGGCGGGATTTTTGGCGAAGCTTCCAAAAATCATGACAAAATCCCAACAACAAATTTAAGAAGTGATGAAATGCACCCGACAGAAACATCTATCAGCGATTTAAGGTTTTGAATGAGTAACTATTGAAAAACTCAAATAAATTTCATCTTTATTTTCCGCGTTCCAACTTCCAACATAATGATATGGCAAGAAATATTTTGCTCAAAGCATCAAAATGTGATACCATTTGCAAAATTAATCTCAATGTAGTGGTAAAAAATAAGTTGAGATTGGATCGAGAGGGAAGGTCATCTATAAAAGAGACCATACACTTCATACAAAGGAAAGCTCTTTTCTTTGAAAGTCAACAAGTACCTCAACATCTAAATAAACCTTTTCAATAAATAAATTTAATACTTACCATATAAATGATGAGTATCTTCACTTATATTTGGCGAATCGAGCTACGAGAAGTTTGGCAGAGCCGTTTTTAAACGTATATAAACGTTTAAAAACGAAAGTTTGATTGATGATATTTAATAATTTATAAATATATATTTATTTAATATTCAATATAATAAGAATCTGGCATTTAAAAGGTAGTTGCGTATATAAACGAGTTATGTTCCAGTCAAAAAAAGATAGACAATGAATAGTAAAGCAGAAAAATTATTTGAAAAGGTAACCAAATATCAACATTGGTCATTTTTAGCAATGTCAATAATTGTAGCATATCATATTGTAACACCTCAATCATTGGGTGGAATAATTTTATCAATTATATTGTTCTTTCCAATATTCATATATAGTCAAAAACTTTTAGAACGAATAATGTGGATTAAATGAAAACTATACTATTATCGCCAAGTGTTGTACAAGGGAATAAAATTGCTTATTTATTCTGCAATGGTATTCTGTGGGTTGCTATATCAGAAAAGGATAAAGAAAGCTTCTATATTGAAAATGAGTTTACTGATCCAAATCCAGAAGACTTTCAGATAATGGAAGAAGAAGATCTTTATCATAAAATTCCCTCTTTAAAAAATCAATTAGAAGAACAGGATGAAAAATTTATACATATTGATTATGATAACGGAAAAGTATTTATAAATCCACTACATAAAACGAAAAGTATATTTACTGATACAAGTGCTAGAGCTACTAATCAAGCAAACTTCAGTGCTGATACGTGGACATATATCAAAAATCGAAAAAAACATTATATCAAGATTGCCTTAATTGCTATACTATTGTTAACCGCGTTGAGCCAAGCAGCCAAAGCATGTTTGGTTTGATTAATTGGTTTGCCATTGATAAAGTTTATAAATTGCTTAAAGTCTTTGCACTCACCTTGTTACAATTCTTGTGTAAAGTCCTTCAAATCTCTTGGCGTAATTCTTTTTAATGTTGAATTCATCACAGTATTGTGAAAAAATAACTTCTATCGTTTTACGAATTATTTTCTTTTCAGGTTCGTATTTTATGAAGTCCTTTTGATTGCTTCGATATGGAACATTTAATTTTATTTCAAGATCTTCAAATAAACTCAGTTGAATTGCCTTGCCAATATAAGCTCTATCACCAACTAGTTCGTGTTGTTTTAAGTGAGTATGATTATCATCCAATAATTTTAAAAAGTAATTATCGTGGACACTTGCAGAAGATATCATCATTTCTTTATAAATTCCTGTTTCTGTGGTTATTAAATGGAATTTATATCCTATAAACCAACCTCCCATTATTGCATTTATACCTTTATCAGCAAGCACTTCATCAAATTTTGACTGCCTACAAGCCTTTGAATTATACTCTCTAACAAGCCTGCATGTTGGTATGGGCATTGAATCAATTATCAATATTTTTGAATTAGTTCCAGCACACAATATCTCAGATAAATTTCTAATACAGCCCCCAAGGATATCAACCAACCGCTTGCGCCTTTTATTGAATTTTGTTCTATGAGGCAATTGTGGAAATAGCTCTGAATAATCTGTTTGTAATTTTGACCACAATAGATTTTCAGAATCAATCTGTAAACATTCAGCAGTAATACTTAAAGAAATTACCTCTAGATCTGTCATTTTAGGCGATCTTGGGTATTTCTGGATATTTTCTTCAAAAACAAAATATTCTTTGCAATGCTCTTTTATAGTTCCCTTGACTTTTACGTATATTGCCTTCAGATCGTGCATAATGGTATATTTTAGATTAGTCGTATAATCCTTTAATATACTGGTTTTCAACCATATGTACGATCTTTTTCTCATCTATTTTAATGGCTCAACGCGTTATTGTTATTTCTATCTTTAACAATCTCTTGGGGAATTCTTATTCTTTTATTTTGGGTATTGTTCTACGAATATTTTTCAACGATTGGCTCAATTGACAATTATAATATGGGGACATTAAATGCATCTCTTGTCATAACAACAAAACCAACAAGAATAGCAGTATTAACAAACCTAAGTATGGGATTTGGTAAATATCCATTAGTAAGAGTTTGCAAAATGGAAATGCCAAAAAAGTACAACAAACTAAATCAAAGAATTCCATCGTCATGTGGCTATCAAAATTGCGAAGATCAAAATTTTTGGGATTTTGTAATGCCTAATCCAATAGTATATGCAACTGATAATGAAAACGCAATTAATCAAAAATTAAGTGAAATTCCCAGTCAAGACTGGATAGAATTAAATAATTGGATAAAAGTTAACAAACACAACTTTTACGAAGGATATTATCCCATAAGAACCATAGAAAACAATTGGAATGAAATAGAAAACCCAAAATTCAATTCGTTCTTTGAAGAAAAAAGACCGAAAGATAATCGAGTAGGCGGCCGTGAGCAATAGAGCCCACGGTGCACCTCTCACACCACTGTACGTACGGGTCTCGTATACAGCGGTTCAAGTAACAATTAGTTTAGAATGTACCTTGTGATAGTAATCCCTGAAAGACTCGTAGCCACGTAGTTTAAGCTTTTCTTCAGTTACAGTTGTTCCCATTATTGGGCTGCAAGCGATTCGCCATCCCCCTAGTCGGCTATTGCTAAATTGCTTTGCCTTCACATGGTCTAGGCCAAGTTGTCTAAATGCTCGGTATCGGCGATTAGCTTTCTTCCACCCTTTCCAAATGCAGTACCTTAATCGGCACCGTATCCAGCTGTCCAGATACTTAAACTTTTCATAACCTGTGGCGACTTTGAAGTAATTTACCCAGCCTCGCATCAGCCAATTTAGTCTTTGTATCCTTTCCGTGAATGGGATCGGACTTGTCTTCTTTTGTGATTACTTTGATTTTCTCTTTCAACCTCATCCAGCTTTTCTTTGATATGCTCAGTCTGTATTTGCCTTTTCCCCTTTCTTATAGGTAGATGTAAAGCTATGACCTAGTAATTCAAAGTTCACTGGGCGGCAAATGCTTGTTTTCTCTGCATTCACCTTCAGTTTTAGAGTGCAGTCTAAGTAGTGAGTTATGCTGGTAAGTACCCTCAATGCTGATCGCTTACTCCTTAAGAATATGCTACAGTCGTCAGCGTATCTTACAAACTTGTGCCCTCTCCTGCTTAGTTCTACATCAAATTCGTTGAGCAGGATGTTTGACAGTAGTGGGCTCAATGGTCCGCCCTGTGGCGCCCCTTTTCTTCGCTTTTGATACTTTCCTTCAATCACTATCTCCGACTCTAGTATTCTTCTAATCAGTTGTAAGAGTGTCTTATCACTGATTTTCTTTGATATCAGGCCCATGAGTTTGTCATGGTTTACTTCATCAAAGAAGCTTTTAAGATCTAGGTCGATGACGTCTTGGTAACCAGCGTTGATGTACTCTAATCCTTGACTTAAAGCTTGTCCTGCATTTCTCTTAGGTCTGAACCCGTAGCTGAACTCAGAGAACTCTTCTTCCCACATCGGGCTTAATACCTGATGTATCGCCTGTTGTATCACTCGGTCTGTCGTTGTCGGTATACCTAGTAGTCTGGTTCCTCCCGTACTTTTCTGTATCGGTTTGCCCAGTACTGCTTGTGGCATGTACCTTCCTGATCGTAGTGATACGATGATACTCAGCATGTTCGCCTTCAAGTGGTCCTTAAGTTCTTTGACGTTTATGCCATCGATTCCTGCAGATCCATCATTGGACACTACTTTCCTGTAGGCAATCCGTAGATTGTCTAAGTCTAGTATTCTGTCCATCAAGTTGTCATACTTCATTGCTTCTAAATTTAATCTTGCCTTCTTCCCCAAGGTCGATTCATCGTCATTGTCTGTTCAGATTCAAAACGGTGATGATTCCCGCGGCTCTTAGCTGTTTCTTGTTCGGTCCTTCCTCCTTTTATAAAGTACTATGACCTCTGCTGACTTCTCTGTTTTATCAATTCATGATTACAGAGATCTCCCTTGGTAAGGCAAATATCTTTCCGCCGATTCCCGCTGGATCTACTAATAGAAATATCTAGTTTGGGCTTTAGTACGATGTGCTACCTTACCCATTTCTATTAGCCTCATATCCAGTTCCTGTTCGTCGGTACCGGCTTTTGTAGTCCGCTTACTTCAGATCTCCGATCACTCGAAACACCCTTGCGGCTTACTAATGCTTCCGTGCGTTACAACGGCGCATAAGAGACTTTCACTCTCTAGACAAATCCTTCGATTTGAAATATTTTAAATATTATATTTACCATTCAAGGCACACACAATGTACATGACGATCATGCCTCCTAACGTCGGCACGCCGCATGTACTAAACGTTACCTGCAAGCGTAAGAACGACCGTGCCAACAAAACCGAACGAACGAAAAAAATGTGTACTTTTGTAACATTAAACGTATGACAAGACAAATTTCCATATTGCTGATAGTGATGCTTGGTTTCTTTTTGACACCAACGCTGACTTATGCGTGTGGTAAACCAGCAGAAAAAACCGAAAAGTCTTGTTGCAAAAAAGAAACTTCCCAAACAGAAAAGAAAGACTGTTGTAAAAGTCATTCACAGAAAGACAAAAACGATGATGGTTGCGGTGGGAAATGTAAAAATCCTTCTTGTCATTGCCCGACTGCACCTCTTACTATTGCACTTCCTTTTGTTACCGAAATGAAATATCATAACATCTTTCTCGAAAAGGTAACAATTGCATACACAGAAACCTACATTTCTTCAGGTTTCCGTTCTATTTGGCTACCGCCAAAAATAGGCTAATCTCTTGCTTTGATAGCCATAGGTTTGTCCAATTGAAAGCAAATAAATTGCTTTCACAATTAATTATTTTCAAAAATTTAAAATTTTCAAAAATGAACTCATTAAAATATTTAATGACCGCATTAGCAATGTTGTCATTCATAGCGAGTAACGCTCAAATTAAAAACGCTAAAACCGAAAGCGTAAAAATTTACGGTAATTGTGGTATGTGTGAAACTACCATAGAAAAAGCAGGAAACCTTAAAAAAACAGCCGAAGTGGATTGGAACAAAGACACAAAAATTGCGACCATTACATACGATGAAAAAAAGACCAATCAAGACGAAATCTTGAAACGCATTGCATTATCAGGTTACGACAGTGATAAATTTCTTGCCCCTGATGACGTGTATGCAAAACTGCCTGAATGTTGCCAGTACGAACGAGTAAATAAAACAGTTACAAAGACGGAAACGTCAAAAAACGATACTTCAAAAATGGAAATGCACGACCATTCGGCAATGAGGGGAACACCGCAAAATGCTAACCAACTGAAAGCGGTATTTGACAATTATTTTTCCATAAAAGATGCGTTGGTAAAATCAGACGGCAATACTGCGTCTGCAAAAGCCAAAGATTTGAGTAACGCTATTTCATCAGTAAAAATGGAAACATTGACGACAGAGGAACACACTGTTTGGATGAAAGTAATGAAAGACCTTGCCTTTGACGCAGAACATATTGCTGAAACGAAAGACGTAGGACATCAGCGAGACCACTTTACATCGCTTTCCGACAATATCTACAAACTGATAAAAGTTTCAAAACAGGAAACTTCTGTTTATTATCAGCATTGCCCAATGTTTAACGATGGAAAAGGTGCCAATTGGTTGAGTAAGGAAAATGCAATCAAAAACCCGTATTACGGTTCTTCTATGCTTTCTTGTGGCAAAACAACAGAAACAATTAAATAATTTACACAAAAGCGTAGTCATTTTTTACGGCTACGCTTTTATTAAATAACAAAAAAATGAAATACACTTATCATATACACGGTATGACCTGCAACGGTTGCCGCAGTCACGTAGAAGAAGCCCTTTCAAAAGTTAAAGGAGTTTCAAAAGCAACAGTTGATTTAAAAAAAGCCGAAGCTACGATTGAAATGGAAAAACACATTCCACTTGAAACCTTTCAAGAGGCTTTAAAGAATGACGGTGGAAAATATAGCATTCACAAATCGGGAGAACACCACCACATTTCCGAAGCTAAAAAAGAAACATCAAAAGGAAATGGAACAGGTACATTTTATTGTCCGATGCATTGCGAAGGAGATAAAACATATTCCAAAGAGGGCAATTGCCCTGTCTGCGGAATGGATTTAGTTGAAGAGCAAAACTTATCGAGTACTTCATCAGAACAATGGACCTGCCCGATGCACCCCGAAATAGTAAAAGACCAAGCTGGTGCTTGTCCTCTTTGCGGAATGGATTTAGTGCCTATGCAACCCGACCTTTCAGCAGAAGAAAAAACATATAAGAAGCTTTTAAAAAAGTTTTGGATAGCTACACTATTCACCTTGCCCATTTTCGTAATCGCAATGAGCGAAATGGTTCCCAGTAATCCATTGTATGCAGTAATGGATCAAAAATATTGGAATTGGGTTCAGTTTGCATTATCCATTCCGGTGGTGTTTTATGCCACCTGGATGTTTTTTGAACGTGCCTATAAAAGCATCATAACGTGGAAGCTCAATATGTTTACGCTAATAGGAATTGGTGCAGGTGTAGCTTGGTTATTTAGCGTGTTTGGAATGCTTTTCCCGGATGTGTTTCCAAGCCAATTCAAAACACATTTTGGCGCAGTTCACGTGTATTTCGAAGCAGCTACCGTTATCTTAACCTTGGTACTTTTAGGACAATTATTAGAAGCTCGTGCCCACAGCAAAACCAATTCAGCAGTAAAAGAATTATTGAAATTGGCCCCGAACAAAGCCATTAAAATGGTCGATAATGAAGAAGTTGAAGTAAGCATAGATAAAATTGAATTAAACGATATTCTCAAAGTAAAACCAGGCGATAAAATTCCGGTAGATGGTGTGATAACCGAAGGCCACACCACTATTGACGAATCTATGATTACGGGTGAGCCTATTCCCATAAATAAAACCAATGGCGATAACGTAAGTAGTGGCACCATCAATGGCAACCAATCCTTTTTGATGAAAGCAGAAAAAATAGGTAGCGACACGTTACTTTCTCAAATCATTAAGATGGTGAATGATGCCAGTAGAAGCCGTGCACCGATTCAAAATTTAGCAGATAAAGTTTCAGGATATTTTGTTCCGGTTGTGGTTATAATTTCTCTGATAACCTTTGCCGTATGGGCGATATGGGGTCCGGAACCTGCTTACGTGTATGCCTTGGTCAATGCCATTGCTGTTTTAATTATTGCTTGCCCGTGTGCATTAGGATTAGCAACACCAATGTCGGTTATGGTTGGCGTAGGCAAAGGTGCTCAGAATGGAGTGTTGATTAAAAATGCAGAAGCACTTGAAAAGATGAACAAGGTAAACGCCTTAATCATAGATAAAACAGGAACGATTACCGAAGGAAAGCCAACGGTAGTAAAAATAGGTACTTTTAATGCCGACTACGATGAAAGAAAAGTGTTACAATATATTGCTTCTGTAAATAGTAACAGCGAACATCCTTTAGCAGAAGCAACTGTGAAGTATAGCAAAGAACAAAATGCAGAAATTATAAAATCGGAAAATTTCAGTGCAGTTACCGGCAAAGGAGTTGAGGCTACAATTGAAGGTAGAAAAGTGGCTTTGGGTAATCCGAAAATGATGGAATATGCGAATGCTGAAATTACATCTTCTATGCAGGATGAAGCGAAAAAACATCAGCAACAAGGTAAAACCGTATCATTTTTAGCTGTCGATAAAAAGGTTGTAGGTTATGTAGTCATAGGCGACAAAATCAAAGAAACCAGTAAGAAAGCGATTGCAGAACTTCAAAAGCAAGGCATTGATGTGATAATGCTAACAGGCGATAATCACGACACAGCACAAGCCGTAGCGACTGAACTTAGTCTAACAAATTTTAAAGCCGGTATGCTGCCAGAAGATAAATTGAGAGAAGTGGAAAAGTTACAACAACAGGGTAAAGTTGTAGCAATGGCAGGAGACGGTATAAATGATGCCCCGGCATTAGCAAAAAGTGATGTAGGCATTGCAATGGGTACAGGTACGGATGTCGCTATCGAAAGTGCGATGATAACCTTGGTGAAAGGCGATTTACACGGCATTGTAAAAGCTCAAAAATTGAGTCAATCAGTAATGAGAAATATCAAGCAAAACCTGTTTTTCGCATTCATCTACAACGTATTGGGCATTCCCATCGCAGCAGGTGTGTTATTTCTATCCTTCGGCATATTATTATCACCTATGATAGCCGCCTTGGCAATGAGTTTTAGCTCGGTATCTGTAATTGTTAATGCGTTAAGATTGAGAACTATTAAAATTTAAAAATGAAATTCTTAAAATGGATAATAAAAAAAATATTTATAAAAAACTGTTGCCGATAGCTCTAATATTATTGGCGACAACTTCTCTTTTCGCTCAAAAGGTTGTGAGATACGATTTGTACGTAAAAGACACACTTGTAAACTATGCAGGAAAAGAAAAAAGAGCCATTGCAGTAAACGGTCAAATACCAATGCCTACCCTAACTTTTACGGAGGGCGATACTGCTGAAATTGTAGTACACAACCAATTAAAGGAAAGTACTTCATTGCATTGGCACGGTGTATTCCTACCCAATAAAGAAGATGGTGTGCCTTGGCTTACACAAAAACCAATTGAACCTGGAACAACATATACTTATCGTTTCCCAATCATTCAACACGGAACGCATTGGTATCACTCACACTCAGGGTTACAGGAGCAGATTGGAATGTATGGCAATTTTGTAATGAAGAAAAAGGATGATGATAAAACCTTTAGAAAAGGAATAGATGATTTACCAACCGTTCCCATAATTTTAAGCGAATGGACAAATCTAAACCCCGACAACATCAATAGAATGTTGCATAATGCCAATGATTGGTCAGCTATTAAAAAAAATGCAACACAGTCTTACGTAGAAGCCATTAGAGAAGGACATTTTAAAACAAAAATAAAGAACGAATGGAAACGAATGTTGGCAATGGATGTAAGCGATGTTTATTATGACAAAATTTTAATCAACGGAAACCACACAACCGATTTAAAAACGGTTGACGGAAAAACCTTGAAAGCAGGCGATAAAGTAAGATTAAGAGTTTCTAACGGTGGTGCTTCGTCTTATTTTTGGCTGCGGTATGCAGGCGGTAAAATTACAGTAGTTGCCAATGACGGCAACGATGTAGAACCTGTCGAAGTCGATAGACTAATTATTGCAGTTTCTGAAACTTATGATATTGTTATTACCATTCCTGATGATGGTGTTGCTTATGAATTTTTAGCAACCACCGAAGACAGAACACAATCTGCAAGCTATTTTGTGGGTAATGGCATCAAACAACTCATTTCTCCACTTCCCAAATTGAAATATTTTGAAGGAATGAAGATGATGAACGATATGATGAAGATGGACGGCAACCTTGACGATATGGGAATGAAAATGAGCCTGAACCAAATGGATATGAACGTGGTAATGTATCCCGAAATTACAGGAGAAGCCAAGCAAAAACAAGACCATAGCCAACATAATATGGACAACGACCCCAACCGTTATAATGCTAATGCTTTAGGAGAAATTAAAACCCTAAATTATGCAATGTTGCAATCGCCATACAACACAACACTACCAAAAGATGCACCAGTAAGGGAACTCAAATTTACCCTTACAGGAAATATGAACCGCTATGTGTGGAGTATGGATAATAGAATACTTTCAGAAGTTGATAAAATACCAGTTAAGAAAGGCGAAATTCTACGCATTACCATTCATAATAACTCAATGATGCGACACCCAATGCACTTGCACGGTTTCGATTTTAGGGTAATCAATGGTAAAGGCGAAAAATCACCACTAAAAAATGTGTTGGATATAATGCCAATGGAAACGGATACCATTGAGTTTTTAGCAAACGAAGAAGGAGATTGGTTTTTTCATTGTCATATCTTATATCATATGATGGGCGGGATGAATAGAGTTTTTGCAGTTGATGACTACCAAAATCCATACTTACCCAACAAAAAACAAGCCTACAATAAATTGCAAAGAGAAAGCAATATGCCACATTTTATGGCTCAAAACGATTTTGCAACCAATGGAAATGATGGAGAAGCGATGGTTCAAAATGCAAGATGGTCTTTAGGAACAGAATGGCGTTTAGGTTACAATGATATGCACGGTTACGAGGTGGAAACCCATTTAGGAAGATATATAGGAAAAGCGCAATGGTTTATGCCGTTTATCGGTTTTGATTACCGATACCGAAAAATGGGAATGGACGAACACGAAACCAATTTATTCGGTCAGAAAAACGAGAAAGATACCCGCAGAGCCGTTAGTTTAGGTTTTATGTACACTTTGCCAATGCTCATTAATTTTCAGGCAGAAGTATATCACGATGGAATTGTCCGTTTATCGCTAATGCGTGAGGACATACCGATTTCTAAAAGAATAAGAGCAGGTTTTATGGTCAATACCGATTTTGAATATATGGCAGAGTTAAAGTACATTATCAACAAAAATATGAGTATAAGAGCGCATTATGACAGCGATATGGGACTTGGTTTCGGACTATCATTGAATTATTAAAAAAACGCTAAATAGTGGGCGGACAAGAACGCCAGCAGGTAACAACTAAGTTTTCGTGGTGTGCGCAGCACATGCCATGAAAACTCTGTTGAACGGAAGCTTCGGTTGCGATACCAAGAATGAAAACGAATTTTTCTGATTATGGATTTATCGTAGAAGTTTCAAACTACTCACGATTCTTTGCTTATAGAATACAAAGTCACAATTGGTGGTTTTTCAACTGATTTTGGCTTTATAGATATCTACTTTTTGCATAACATCTATTTTAGGACATACCTTCCCCTACCCAATATCAGATTGAAACAAAGGATGTAGATTTTTCATAGCCCGCCGCGTAAAACTCAGCTGGCGGCCCACGCCTACCAAAGTTGAACAGCGTGATCATATGCCCCGTTTTACAACAAGGACAAGCTTTATGATATGTTCTTTGTATTATCACTGGCAAAACCGAAAGTATTAATCCATTAAGCTGAACTTGGAGCTCTTTTAATTTGTCACGCTTCCATGTACTGCTTAGGATTCCAAAATGCCTTATTCTTACGAATCGTTTGGGCAGGATGTGCATAGCAAATCTTCGGATGAACTCTTCATGGCTTAGTGTGAGTATTTTCTTTTTACCATCTATGCGATAATCCTTATATGAAATAGTTATTGTATTGTCATTGATGGACAGGATACGATGATTCGAGATCGCTATCTTATGGGTGTAGCGACCAAGATATTCTACCACAGATTTGGGTGATCCAAAAGGTCTTTTAGCATACACGACCCATTCTTTTTTGAATAACGCATCGTATATAGATTGTTCTACTTCAATATCTGCAGCTCGCAAAAGTGCGACATATTTGGCCCGATACACCTTGCTCATTGCCTTGACAGGGAACAGAAATTTGCCTTTAGTCTTTGATAACCTCCACATACCACTTCTGTCCACAAATCCACTAGGGATGATGCAGTGTATATGTGGATGTAAACTCAGATTCTGGCCCCAAGTATGCAAAATAGAGATCATGCCAGCCTTATTATGTTTACCCGTAAATGCTTCTACTGTCTGCCAAGCTGCTTTAAATAAAGCATCATACACAACTTTTGGTTTATGTAACGCTAGAATATTTAACTCATTCGGCAAGGTAAAAACAGCATGGAAATAAGGAACAGGAAGTAGTTCTTCTTCTCTGGCTTGAATCCACTGGACACGCTTATGACCTTGACATTTAGGACAATGTCGATTCCTACAACTATTGTAACTGATTTGGATATGTCCGCAGCTGTCACAACTATCAATGTGACCTCCAAGATCTGCGGTCCTACAATCCTTTATTGCTCTTAAAGTTCGTATTTGCCACCTACTAAGTCTTAAACTTTCTACTTTATCCCATGATCGAGCTAGAACGTCTGCTATTTCGTACTTGGAGCGCATGTTGCGAATAGCGTATCCAATGGACTGAATGGCTTACGTCGGCCACTTTGGGCAATGTGTAAGTATACCAATGTCGTTTCAATGCTTTCGTGGCCCAGCATTTCCTTCAGGGTCATAATGTCCATTCCATCTTCAAGTAAATGCGTAGCGTAGGTGTGTCTTAGCGTGTGTACATTCACATTTTTAATTATTCCTGCTTTTTTAGCAGCAGACTTAACTGCCCATTGCACCCCTTTCTGAGAGTATCGTGAATCAAAGTCTCCACCTTTGCGATTTTCTAACGGCTGTCCATTGAATAGCCACTCTTCTGGTCCTTCTGCTTCTATATATTGGCGCAATCCACGAATGAGATGGTCACTCAATGGCACATATCGATCCTTCTTTCCTTTCCCTTGAACAACATGGAGTACCTTCCTATCAAAATCCAGGTCTTGCAGACGTACACTTCGAGATTCAAGACATCGAAGCCCACATCCATAAAGTAAACCAATTAGAATTTTGTGCTTGAGCAAATCTGGGGCATTAATTAATAGCCACATTTCTTGTTTGGATAGCACTACTGGTAATTTATTCGGGCCCTTGATACTTGGGAGTCCTACATCATGAGTTTTAATACCTTCCACCTTGCATAGCATACGCAGTCCATATACTGTATGTTTGAAGTAAGAATCTGATGGAGTATTGTGCTCCTGCTGGAGTAAATGCAGGTAATCTATGACTTGATCTTCTTCAAGTTCTGTAGGCAGACAGTCAAAATGAAGTGCCATTTTTGAAATATGGCGGGCATAATTTTTCGCTGTACTCGGACTACGTCCTAAAACTGAAAGTTTTTTCTCAAACTTGTCTAATTGCTCACCAAATCCTTTTACTTTAGCTCTAGCTTGGGCGATGATGGTGTGTTGGCCTAATTCTTCAGGTCTCTTTTTTTTGTTGCCATTTTGTTTATATTTTTAAAATGAATAAATAATCAAAATAACTTTGGCAAAAATTGATCCAGAGCTACCGAAGGTTTAGTTCAACAGGGGTTTTGGCAAAAGCAAGGGGGGTTTCGTCTTCTTATGAAATTTGTGCTAAATTCAAGTTTTGTGCATCTAATGAAGTTTAGTGCTGAAAAACCCCGCCTTCGCAAAGCGGCAAAACGTTAGCTGCAAGCGTAAAGACAGACCGTGCAACCCTGACAGTAACGGACAGACAGACAAGAGAAGCGTAAACCATTTTGACAGATAAACAAAGACATACAGACCATATTACAAACGGACAAGAACTAAGCCGACACACCTTGCCGACCCTTCTGTATTTTTTTCTTTTCCCCACCGCACATTTTTTATTCAATTTTTGCCACCGCAACAATGGCACATTGGCTTTTGCCCCGACACACAAAAGCCACGCTTCGGCAAAATCCAAAGAGCCATTTTTCCCAACGCTTTTAACTTTGCATTTATAAACATCTATAAAGAGAACACTATGCTATCAACAGAAAAACATTATCAGAAGTAATAGAAATACTAAGACAACGTGGTTATACAGAAGACTTTAACTTGTTGGAAGAAAACATATCTTACAAAAAGGAGGCGAAAAAGTTGATTTGAACGACATCGTTATTGACAAAATATATCGTTTTACAGGACAAAACGACTTGGAAGATGAAGCTATTTTATACGCAATGACAAATCAGAAAGACGGAGCTAAAGGCGTATTTGTCAATGGGTATGGAACTTACACAGACTCAGGAGCAAACGCTGTTATCAGTAAAATAACTGTTAATGAAAATGATAATGACGATTGGACAATCAAATAATGAATTATACTAACTTTGCACCGTGAAATATTTCTCCTTCATATTAGCCCTTTATGTTTTGTTGCTGACAGCAGCACCAAATTTGGTGGAGGACAAATGTTTTCAGGAGCAAACAACCAACAATCACAAGACAATAAAAATGACAAAGATTGCAGCGATTGTTGTTCACCATTTATGAGTTGCAATACCTGTTTAGGTTTTACTTTCCCAATAGCAAATTTTTTCAATACACTCTATCCTCACTTATTCAGACAAAAAGTTTCTATTTACAAGGAAAATACAACGTCTGACTTTTCTCTTCCATTTGGCAACCGCCCAAGATTAGTTAATGTTTCCGTGCCTTTGGCACAATAACAGATTGCGGTGCTACGCACCGCCAATTCTTATTTTTCAAACATTAATAATCATTTGAGCGATGAAGTTTAAAATCATTTTGCTACTAATGGTAGCATTCAACATACATACAGTTTTCGGACAGAATACATTTAAAGCGGTCATAAAAGACAGCGAAACAAAAGAACCGTTAATCGGTGCGACAGCTATTTTATCGGGAACAACAGGAGCAACCGCAGACATTGACGGGTTAATAACTTTAATCAACATTCCGAACGGAAAGCAAATAATTGAATTTCGTTATATCGGTTATGAAATACGAAAAGACACGTTTGAATTTCCTTTAGCTACATCAGACCCGATTGAAATTTTTCTGCAATCAGAAACAGACGAGTTAGACGAGATTGTGATTTCATCTACCCGAAGTTCCAGAACCATAAAGGACATTCCGACAAGAATTGAATTTATTGCAGGGGAAGAATTAGAGGAAAAAGCGAATATGAAAGCAGGTGATATTCGTATGCTTTTGAGCGAAAGCACAGGCATACAAACGCAACAAACTTCCGCAACATCTGCCAATGCTTCCATTCGTATTCAGGGGCTTGACGGACGATATACACAAATTCTTAAAGACGGATTTCCGCTATATGCAGGAGCAGCAAGCGGACTTGGACTTTTGCAAACGCCACCGCTTGACTTAAAGCAAGTAGAAATTATTAAAGGTTCTTCATCTACACTTTACGGAGGCGGAGCAATAGCAGGATTGGTAAACCTTATTTCCAAAACACCGACAGATGAAAAAGAATTAGGTTTTCATTTAAACGGAAGTTCGGGCAGAGGTTTTGACATTAACGGTTTTTACGGACAGCGATTTAACAAAATCGGGACAACTATTTTTGCCGCACATAACCGCAATTGGGCTTATACCCCATCGGGTGATTTTTCAGCTATTCCAAAATTTGACAGGTATGTTTTCAATCCCAAGTTGTTTGTTTATTTCAGCGATAAAACAAAACTGAATGTTGGAATAATCACAGCTATTGAAAACCGTATCGGTGGCGACATACATTTTATACAAGGAAAAAGCGACACTATCCACAGTTATTTTGAAGAAAACAAAACACAACGCTATTCCACGCAATTATCTTTTGACCATAAGTTTAACGACAAAAGTTTTTTCAATTTTAAGAACAGCGTGAGTTACTTTAACAGGATAATCAATATTCCGAATTATAGCTTTGAGGGCAAACAAACAGCATCTTTCAGCGAAGCAAGTTATACTCACATAAAAGAAAAAACTGAATGGGTTGCAGGTGCAAATCTTTGGTCGGATAATTTTCAGGAAAAGCAGTTAGATACTTTTCCGTTGAGAAATTACAACCAAATTACTTTTGGTGCATTTGCTCAAAACTCGTGGAAAGCAACCAAATGGCTCAATCTTGGAAACAGGTTTCAGAGCCGACTATGTTATTGATTATGGTATTGCTTTGCTGCCAAGAGTTTCAGCATTATTCAAAATAACAGACAAATTTTCTTCACGGCTTGGCGGTGGCTTTGGCTATAAAACACCAACCATATTTACAGAGGAAAGCGAACGCATACAATACCAAAATGTAATGCCCATTGATAAAAACATCAACAAATTGGAACGCAGTTACGGAGGAAATGTTGATTTTAATTACAGAACGGTTTTGGGCGAAAAGTAACGTTCAGTATCAACCAACTTTTCTTTACACCTATTTGAATAACCCTTTGTTGCTTGAATATCAAACGGGCGGATTATACCAATTTATCAATTCGTCAGGACACATTGATACAAGAGGAACGGAAACCAATATCAAAATCGGCTATGATGATTTTAAATTGTTTTTGGGTTATACATTTACCAATACCCGCTTGCATCAAAACGGAATTTTGACAAACACACCGCTTACGCCAAAGCACAGGATAAATTCAGTTTTAATGTATGAAGTAGAGGACAAATGGAAAGTAGGTTTGGAAGCGTATTATTTCAGTCCTCAAAAATTGAGTGATGGAGCAACAGGAAAACAATATGTGCTTTGTGGTTTTATGGCAGAAAAACTATGGGAAACTTTTTCAGTATATCTCAACTTTGAAAATTTTCTTGATGCACGGCAGACAAGATTTGACACCATTTACACAGGAACAGTAACCAATCCAGTATTCAGAGACATTTACGCACCACTTGACGGATTTTTAATCAACGGAGGAATAAAATTTAAACTTTAGGATTATGCAAAAGACAATATTCAAAATACAAAAAATGGACTGCCCAAGTGAGGAGCAAATGGTGAGAATGAAACTTCAGGGATATGAACAAATAGAAAAACTTGAATTTGATATTCCAAAGAGAGAGCTAAAGGTTTATCATAATGGACAAAAAGACCAATTATTTTCTGCGTTGGAAAGTTTGAACCTTAATACTACATTAATTTCAACAGAAGAAACCGAAGCACTTTTAGAAATTGAACCACACGGAAAAGAAAGAAAATTGCTTTGGTCTGTTTTAATCATCAATGTGTCGTTTTTTGCCATTGAAATAATTACAGGCTTAATTGCCAATTCAATGGGTTTAGTAGCTGACAGTTTGGATATGCTCGCAGACGGTATAGTTTACGGACTTGCCCTACTTGCCGTTGGTGGAACTGTTGCCAAAAAAAAGAGCATTGCAAAGTTTTCAGGGTATTTTCAAATTATACTTGCAATTATCGGGTTTACGGAAGTAGTCAGACGGTTTATCGGCATAGAAAAAATGCCTGACTTTCAGACAATGATTATCGTTTCCATTTTTGCTTTGATTGCGAATGTAATTTGCTTGTATTTGCTACAAAAGGGCAAAAGCAATGAAGCACATATGCAAGCGAGTATGATTTTCACTTCAAATGATGTCATAATCAATACAGGAGTAATCACAGCAGGAGTTTTGGTGAATTGGCTCAATTCATCCTATCCTGACTTAATCATTGGAGCCATTGTATTTATCATTGTAGCAAGGGGAGCATACAGAATATTACAACTTGCTAAATAGCCAACTCACATAAGCACACACATTTTGCAGCCGCTCAATCCAGACACACAAACCAAAGCTGCAAAAAGAGTGTGCTTATTTCCTACCCAAGAAAAAATTGAATTAAAAAAATTTCCTTCCTTTCTGAAAATAAAAAATACCCGACACGCAAACCCAGACAGAAAAATGACGGACTTGAAACCATTGACAGTAAAGCGTTTCAGGACACAGACGACAAACCGCCAGCGGCTAACAGCACCTACCCGCAAGTGGCGGTGCAGTGCTTCGTAGGACAGTTTTGTGTATATTTGAACGACAGTTCCCCGAATTAAATTTGGTGGGTAAAATCGCCACCTTCGGGTAGCTGCAAAACGTTATCCCATACGGTTTTTCTTTATTTCAACCAACGAATGAAATCTTACAAAACAAAAATGGAATACTAACCGCATAATTTTTATCCAATTGGTTTTGATTTCCATAGAATCAGTGCAACCGAAAAAAATGCTTGGAAGTCGGTCCGCATATGAAAAGCCAACCCCCTGAAGTCAGAAAATTGATTCGTACAACCGAAAAGTATAAGAGCCATTTTTCTTTCTATTTGTAGCCGCAAACGAAACCCCGCCCGCGGGAGCAGTTAAAGAAATTGGAGCCACCGAAAAGGAATGGTAGCAGATACAGAAGAGCCGCAAACAGATACTTTTTGTTGAGGAGTAAAAAATAAATGTAAACTGTGTATATTTGAGAAAGTAAAGGCGGGGGATACAATTAACATTCAATATACTGTTATTGGAATGCATTGCATGTGCCTATCGATATTGCTCAATACGAACATGACATTTGAAGAATCAATAGCAAAATTCAATTTAGGAGAACTGCCGATTACACAGCTTCCAAAGATAGCTTTGAATGCAGTTATGTCAGGATTAGAAAGTGAATCTTTGATAATACTTGCTGGCATGAATGAAAATGATAATTCATTAGAAATTCAACAATATCTTGACAATGTCATTAAGGAATTGGGGTTAAAATCATATCATTCAATTGATGCAGCATTCATTCTCGCCAATTCATACATTAATAGCTTTAAAAAAGGTGAAATAAATATTTCACAGTGTATATATAATATAAAGAATGAATGTTGGGACAACTGCCGAGACCAAATTGATAGCATTGAGTACTTATATGATGGCATACAATTTCATGAAATAATCGGGCCGTGGTATGAATATGACGAAATAGATGAACACACTGATTGGGTTAAAAAATCGAATAAATCAATTAGTCAAATTAGGAAGGATTTTGAAAAGGAACTATCATCCTTAATATCTATATGGCAAGAAGAATTTTTATCGACTAAACTAACTAAGTTATACTCATGAGAACCTCAAACAAAACTCTTTAACGTAGCTACCGAAAATGACAGGTAGCGGATGCTGAATAGCTGCAAACAGATACTTTTTGTTGTGGAGTAAAAATAAATGTAAACTGTGTATATTTGAGAGAAAGTAAAGGGGGGATATATACACACATATGGTAGGCTGTTATAGGGGCGCTTATAACATTTACAAATCGTTAGTATGCTTTAAAATATAAATGACTGACAAAGTATTTGGAAATAATACAGAATTTGGGATCAGATATGTACCTGGTTGGAAAGCAAAGGATAGCAACCTCTATTTTGCTAAACTTCATCTTTTGCTTGATGGACAGCTAATCGGAAATAAAAATGAAACATCTTTGGTAGGCGCATGGATGCAGGCAATGCAGAACATTCTAAACTTATTAACTCAAGACTTTGAAAAACTATATCATGATGAATTTGAGAATAGAACAGATGCAGAAATATTTGAATTGATATACAAGGCAAACCAATTAGAGGAAGAGTTTGACTCTAAATCTCTACATTTACCTGTTCTGAAAAACGAAATTTGGGTGAACTGCAACATCAATTTAGACGAAACAATAGATGCATTTCTCTTGTCAATGGATTGTGAAGGATGAAAAATAAAATTTATCTGGAAGGGATGGAGAGCACCCTGCCCACGTCAAAGAATTGGTAAACTTTATTCAATAGCTTCAAAAAGAGAGCAAGTAATTCAAACTATTTTTGAATGTCTAGAATTTGTGAAAAAAGATCTAACAAACTATAAAACAAAAACGACAAGTTAACAAGTGATATGATATCAGACTTAATATCACTGCGTCCACTCCATATCACAAACACTATAAATAATATGATTATTAACTAACACATAAACCATACTCAAAATAACTTATGAATATTTTTAACTTTTTTAAAAGGAATTATGAGACTGGCTTCCCTCCTAAAAAGTTACTCATAAAGAGAATGAAAGAATACCATACTCATTATTTAGGAAAATTTGATTAGGACAAATTATTTTGGGGAGATATTCCCTTCGTAATTAAAAATGTAGATAACAAACCTACTAGGACAGATTATGCGGTTTTATATACTTTTGATTCAAATGGGAAATTAATCAAATATGAATATTGGAAAGATGAAAATTCGAATGGTGAATTAAATCCTTGGTATAAACTTGATGAAATGGTGAAAGAATTAGGCAAAGTAAAATACATGGATATATCCGTAGAATTATTTGAAGTAACAATTGATAATGAAAAATTTGGACTTATAGCAAATCATGAATTCGATTGTGTTAATGCCCAACCAAGTTCAACAATCTCATTTTATGAACCATGGGATGGAGAATATTACACTTAGAAAAGTGGAGATAACAATGTACAAGATGATCATGCTGGCTAATCGCTGCCCGCGTATTCATAATCTGCCAAAAATTGAAAATAGTTTCGATAGATTGTTATTGGTATCGGCAATTAATTCAAAGTCATTCAGATACCTATATGAATAAGAAAAAAGAAAACATACTTTAATCGATTAGCCGGCTATAAGCAATAGAGCCCACAGCCTGGCCTCCAAAAGACGAGTGCTTGTGGTTTGCACCATAAGATTGAAAGCTGCAAGCCATAGTTTGCAGTTCCTTCATTTCGTAATGGTAGAACCGAATATTAGACTTTCCACCCATCCGCTTCGCGGTTCCTTCCTTTCGATACCGCATATGGCATCGACTCCTGCGGAGATCGTTCATTCATTCCATCTACCCATTCTCCTTTGTCCCTCAAGCACGAGCAGTAAAGAAATTGGAGCACCCGAAAATGAAATGTAATGGAATAATTTTCAAATAATAAACTTAAAATCCATTTAAAATGTTAACCATATAGTTAACTTTGCTTGATGATACGAAAAATCTTTTCATATGGAGGTTATTTTGATACGTTTTACAAAGAACAGGATCAAAAAAGCCGTGATAAGATAGACTTTGTATTGGATTTAATTAAGCATGAAAAGCTTGTGCCAAACAAGTTCTTAAAACACATGGAGGGTACAGATAGCTTATATGAAATAAGGGTTTCTACAACATTTAAAGAAATAAGAATCTTTAGTTTTTTCGATCAAGGCAACTTAGTTATTTTGGTAAATTGCGTAGTTAAAAAAACTCAAAAAACTCCCAAGAATGCCTTAGAATTGGCCAATAAGTTAAAAAAGGAATATTTTAAAAATAAAGATAATGAACAAGCTTAAATCATTTGAAGATCATCTAGACAAATATCGCGGCAAAAAAGGTTCTGAAAGTAGGACATCTTATGATGCAGAATCTCTCGCTTTTCGATTAGGTGTAATGTTGAAAGAAACAAGAAAGAGCTGTAATGTAACTCAAGAAGAGCTAGCTGTAAGGACGGGAACTAAGAAGAGTTATATTTCTAGAATTGAAACAGGCAAAAGCGAAATCCAACTTTCGACATTCTTTAAACTAGTTGAAATGGGATTAGGTAAGACTATAACTATTAATATTGCTTAATTTTTCTCATGCGACCAATACCATCAGATCTTAATGACATAATACTATCAAGATTGATTGGGTCAGCCCCAACAGAGGAAAACTATATTGTAGCCATTGAAAAATTTGAGATGTATTGTGAGAAATATTTGATAGAAATATTTCAAAAGCTTGGCATAAAATCACTGGTAAAATCGTCTAGAAAATCTTTACCATGCAATAATGAATTAATGGTAGTTTTAGAAGGGGAAACGGATATGAATGCACCTTATGAATTTTTTAGAGTCGCCAATAAAATTTTAAAAGAGATTTTAGTAAAAGATATAAAAAAGCTCAGGTTCTATATCCAAATTGATATTTATTCAAGAAACAAAATTTATATAGCTGATTATGGTAAAATTGAATATAGATTCCGATATCATTATAGTGAATCACATCAAGAACTTTACAGAGACAAGGATTTGGAGTCAATTGAAACTAGATCTGAAAAGCTTAAAGTTTCATTTGACAATTTTCGTAAAGAGAGAGCATTAATCCTCAACGAAAAATAAAAAAATTGGAATCACAAATCCACAAACAAACCACTTTTTAAACTTAAACGAGGGTAATTATTACCTTCATTATGCTAACGAGAGTAATTTTTTAGTATTGTTACCCTCGTATTGATGACAAGAGTAAAATCTGGAGATTTAAAGTCAGTCGGAAATTATTTGATTGCTTTGGAAGGATACGGTTTTTTTGAAATCAGAAAAAGTCGGGAAAGAGAAACTATACTTAAACCAAACACTATTAGAAATATTGGAAAGTAAAGAATAACAGCCTACAACCGCTCTGTTCTTTTTATCCCATACAGTTTTTATTTATTCCCCCCAACCATTGTATTCTTACAATATGAAAATAAAATTCTAGCTACATACTTTTTATCCAATCGATTTTGTTTTCCAAGGAATCAGTGCACCCGAAAAATATGATTGGGTAGCGGATGCGGAAGAACCACAAACAGATACTTTTTGCTGAGGCGAGTCCTATTGTTTCTTCCCAACGTTTTGTTTCAGTCCTTGACCAGATAGATATTGCCATCCAAGCAACTTTTACACTTCGTTTACATGTTTTTACAATCGCATTAATAAAGCGCAGCAAAAAGACTTGTAGCTTTGTTGAAATTGATACTAAAAATATGAAAAAACTGAAATGCATATCTAGTTTGCTCTTTCTCTTTATTTTTTGCGCTTCTTATGGACAAACCCAAACAAACGGACCAAAAGAAAACTTAAACACGATAGCTATCAAGTCCGAAATCAAAGACTCAATTACTACTACCGTTTGGGATATCAAGCAAGATAGAAATGGGAACCTTTGGTTTGCAGCAAGTGACGGTGTCTATCGATACGATGGAAAATCTTTTACTAATATCACAGGCAAACTGATCTCAGTCCCCATTTTTTGCATTTTAGAAGATAGAAAAGGAAACTTTTGGTTCGGTACCTACGGCTCTGGTGCATATTATTACGACGGGAAATCTTTTCAAAATTTTACAACCAGGAATGGGCATGCACATAATTCGGTCATGCCTATTTACGAAGATAAAGCTGGCATTATTTGGCTTGGTACCGGAGGTGGAGTAAGTCGCTATGATGGCAAAACGTTTCGAAATTTTACAACCTCGGATGGACTGACCAATAATGATGTACATACTATTGTCCAAGACAAAACGGGGAAAATTTGGTTTGGTACGGGGTGATATCACCATTTATGATGGAAAAACATTTACCACACTCACCGATAAAGATGGAAAACTTTCTGGAATGTATGGGCTATCACCAAAGACAAAAATGACAATATATGGTTCGGTACCGAGTGTTCTTTGGCGTTATGACGGCAATGCCTTTACCCAAATTGATCAGATGGGTGCTGGTGTTATAATCAACGATAAAAAAGGGTAACATTCTCACGCAGCATAGGCCCTATTTACCGTTATGATACATCAGTCATTGTCTGATAAAAGCCAGAAGTAACAGTAATAAAGACAAATATGAAGGGCGTAGAAATTTTGCCTTTTGGGATGTTTTTGTCTGATGATGGAAGTATTTGGATCGGATCAGAACGTTTTAGTTATGATGGAAAAACTCTCACGGACTTTAAAAGAAAGGATGGTCCATACCTAAGAAAACCGACACCAAAACAGACAAATGATTAAACTTTACTTTCTGATTTTTACAATATTTATTTTGAATTCATGTAATTCACAGACAAGTGATCCCCATAAAGAAGTTCAAAATGGAATTGTTTATTTTCCTTTGACAATGGAGTAAATTGGATAAATTCAAGTAATGGATTGCCTGAAAAAACTAGCATTGGTTTGGGTGGAATTGCTACTTCTAATCAAATCCTTGGATTGGCGACAAAAGAAGCTGGAGTTTATATCTACAACATCAAGTCCAAGATTTGGGAAAACGTCCCGACTAACGCACAAATCATAGAGGGGAACATAGGTGCTTTGGCTGTTTTAGATAATACGCTTTTTGTCGGAACTCAATTTAAAGGTGTCTTTTCTACAACAGATCATGGGAAAAATTGGACAGCCTTAAATAAAGGTCTTACAAACTTGACAATTAGGCGTTTTTGTGAGTTCAACAATGTTCTATATGTATGTACAAATGACGGGTTTTATTCATACAATAAAATTTCAGACAGTTGGAACTTAGAATTCGGCCAAAATTCATTGCAAACCAATGGAGCAACTTTTTTCAACGGAAGTTTTTATTTGGCAACCAACAGGGGCATTTTCATGCAACAAGCGGACAAATCTTGGATTAATTCATCACCACAATTTAATATGCACAATATTAGTTCGGACAAAAACCAATTATATGCAATGACCTACAATGAATTATTATTGTCTTCAACAGATGGCAAAAATTGGCAATCAATTCAAAGTGGTTTACCAAAGGACCTTTATACTTTCAATGTAGTAAATCACAATAATTTAATCTTGGCGGGACAATGGGACGGAATTTATAAAAAAACAAATAATAACGCTATGGAATTATCTAGCAACGGTTTACCTCCAAAGTTTGCAGTTACGAACTTAAAGGCGTATAATAACATTTTAATTATCAGCACTTCAGAGAGAAAATTGAAAGAAGGAATGACGATCAAAAAATAGGCAAAATGTAACGACTAAATACTAAACAATGTAATGAGAGAGATTTGCTTAGTGAAGACATTACAAATTTCAGAAGAACAGAAACAATGATAGAGAATTACGACATAGAAAAAAAGTTTAGCTATTTAGGAAAAGACTTTATTACGGAATTACTTATGGTTTCTGTTATCAAAACTTTTCCTACAAATATTCAATTAGTCAGAGAAGGACAATACGTCAAGTATATTCCAATAGTACTTAGCGGACTTGTAAAAGTTTATACTCAATTCGAAGAAAAAGAACTCCTACTTTATTACATAAAGCCCGATCAGAGTTGTATAATGTCATTCTCTTCTTGTATCAACAATGACAAAAGCAAAATATTTGCAGTTACAGAGGAAGAAAGCGCAGTTTTGCTTTTACCTTCAGATAAAATAGCGAAATGGCTTGTCGATTTTCCTTCTATTAATATGTTGTTTTATCAGCAGTATGATCTGAGATATGCCGAGTTGGTAGATACAATTCACCAAATGTTATATCACAAACTAGATAAAAGATTATTGGATTATCTATTAGAAAAAGTGAGTGTAACGGGTAAAAACCCAATAAAAATATCCCATAAAGAAATCGCAAATGACCTTGGGACTGCTAGAGAAGTCGTCAGTAGATTGGTGAAAAAACTCGAAAGACAAAATATTCTTAAGCAATACCACGACAGTATTGAGCTAATAAAACTCTAGTGACTTTAGTTACTGCACAGGTATTTTAATTTATAGATCTTTGTTTTTCAAATGAAGAAGATGAAAACAATTTTCAAATTTATACTAATGTGTCTGTTGTGCATTGTATTCATTTCTTCAATTGTATTAATAGTAAACTTATTAAACAAATAAAAAAATGAAAAAGAACATGTCATCAGCCGACAGAATTATTAGATTAATAATCTCGGCAATTATGGTTACTCTTTATTTTACTAACATTGTTGGTGGTACGCTTGGAGTAATATTACTTGTATTGTCAGGTGTATTTACCTTTACAAGTATTATTAGTTTTTGTCCACTGTATGCAATTTTTGGAATCTCGACTTGTCCTGTTAAGCAACAATAGACAACTGTTCAGCAGCAAATAGTGCTTTTGCGTCATACGGGGTTTTCGTGCTTCGTTTGACGCTTTTTCCGTATATTTGAGTGCGTTTATTCTTATCAATTGCAGCACTAAATTCCGCCCAAATGCAAAGTTGCAAAACGTTACCTACTTTTTTAAATTAAATATGAATAGAGAAATTTGGGAAAACAATAGACCAAGTGATTACGAGACTTGGCATTTAATAGCTAAAGTCATTGTAACAAATGACCCGAAGTTATATAAACCGACATTAGAACCAAATACTCATTGGGCGAAGTGGCTAGGCTCCTGCAGTATGTAATGAACGGACAGGAAACAATAGCAGGTATTAGCGGTGCTAAGCTAGAAATGAGATAAATTTATGATATGGAGTTTGCGATGGATGTTTTTATGGTTCTAAATCAATTAAAAAATAAATAAAATCAGTGTATATTTGAAAAAGTAAACAGATATAATAATCAAGCACATATGGCAGGTTGCTTTTATGGCAATCATCGCATGTGCTATCATTAATGAGAATCAAATGGAACAAGTTATAGATCAAATATTAAAAATAAGAAGATACATATTGCCAATACTCTTATATGTGGTTGTTCAATCTTGCTATTCACAACAACCTTTAACCAAGGTGCTTAACAATAAGAAATCTGATGAAATACAAATAAATTTTTCTAAAAATGACTTTGACAAATATTTAGTAACAGAACGAATTGTAAACATTTCAGATGGTGAAGTATATTGGAAAAAAAAAACATAGATACATTTCTTATCCGGTGTATAGAAGACTCAAAAACTGAAATTATTTATGAAATTGTAGAGAGTAAAAATGATTTAATAAATTCCTTTTACGATAGATCAGTTCAAGATTTTATCAAGAATGATTTTAATTTTCCAACATTAAGGTACATAAAAAATAAAATAACAAAAGATGGTGTGTTCGCAGACTCATGCAAGTTAGCTAAAGAAGTAGAATACCACCTTCAAAATAAAATAAAATTACTTAAGAGTATTAATGATTACAGCAATATTTCGACTTGGGAAAAACAAATTAAAAATATACAAAATTGCAAAATGGCTAATTATAATCTACTTTATAATAGTAGAATTTTAATTGCAGTAGATAACTATCTAGTACCATCAGAGTTATCTGATACCTTAAAATATCAGATAACTCAAAAAGAACATTATGGCATCGAAACAAAAATAGCGTCATATGTAATGCTCCAAGACAATGGAAATAAATTGATCCATTTTGATCAATTCGAAGAAGAACAAATTGATAAAAACGAATTAAGTAATATTATTTCTATATATGAAGAGGACATGATTGACAGCCAACTAAATGATTATTTAAATGTTGTTAACTCCATAAAAACTGAAAATCATACAAGCATAGAATTAGATTCAAATAATCAAGTTATTAGATTTTTTAGTAAAATTAATAGCTTTAGAATAAATACAAAAAGTGGTTCAGAATTCAGGTTTTATAAGTATGAAATTAGAAAAATTGACACTTACTAACAAGGGATGTCAAATTATCTATTAACAATAAACCTCTTTGTAATCAATTCCGTAGTCGTATTTAACTTAAAAAAATAAATACCTGAAGTTATGTTTTCTAAATTTATGTTTAACCCTGATCGAAGATTTTCTGAAGTGGTTTGACCAATTAAAACCATTCTACCGGTTGCATCGAACACTGACCAAACTGGACTTTCTTTGATGTCTGATTTAGCTGAGGAAGTGGGTTAGAAGACCGCTCAACATTAGCTGAAAGGTTGGAATAAAAACCTACTTCTGGCACTGTTAAATTACCTGATGGTTGACATGCGGTAACCACAATATCATCTAGATAAACCACATCACCATCATCTGAAGCATCACATCGGAAGCGCAAACGTGTGTTTGTTGTGAATGGACCAGATATTGTTACTGATTCGAAATATCTGTTATTGTTCTGGAACTCATCGCCGAGATTCCACTCTTCCACAGTGGTATAACTTGTTCCACCATTGGTTGAGACCTGAAGCCAGAAATCTTCACTTGATACGTCCATGCTTACGGGGTAGTAGGAAAATTTAACAGTAAGCTCATCATAAGTGGAAAGGTTTAGGTTATTGGTAGACATTACAGAAGTCGTCGTGTTATCGCGTATGGCGATGGAAAAACTTCCACTACTTGCAAAGGTGGTATTACTTGTACGGACACAGTCTGTTCCTCCATCTACCCAAGTTCCAAAACCTGTCTCAAAATTATTGGAAGAAATAACAACAGTATCGCATACATTTTGACAAGGAGCACAATTTCCTCCGCAGTCAACACCAGTCTCATTGCCATTTTGGATGCCATCCGTACAAGTTGGACAAGCAGAACAATTTGATCCTCCACAATCTACGCCCGTCTCATCACCATTCTGAATTCCGTCCGTACAACTTGCAGTACTTCCATTTGTATAGTTCACAATTCGAAAATCATCAAAATAAAATCCGTCAGAACGAAGAGACGAATTGGCCACCGAAAGAAAACGCAGTCGTATATTTTGTCCAATATATCCTGATAGATCCACAACCTGGTGTGTCCAACGTTCATTTCTTACAAAAGCTGGTGCCCCGCTAATAGTTTCCATCGCAGAGCTACTAAGATTAGTCCAAGTACTGCCACCATTTGTGCTTATTTGTAATCTAACATAATCCGTAGTGGTGTGCAAACCCCATTTGGCGGCAAATTCCAGACGAGGATTAGATGCCCCCACAAGTGAAATATTATTTGCCATGGTAAAGGTGCGGTTATTGTTTGAAGCTGAATGACCAAGCGGAGAGTCTGAAAAACAGAAATTTCCTGTGTAGGCATCCTCAGTTGAAGCTTGCCAGTTGGAACCCGTACCACCATTAATCCATGCTGCATTGCCATTTTCTGCATTATCGCTGAAAAGTACATTGGGTTGACCCACAATCAATCGAAACTGGTCCTGATCAGAAACGACTCCTTCTTGACTTACAACAACTTGAAAAGTTACTACTGTTCCCGTTGGAACTGATGGCGCAACGGTAAATGTAAATGGAACTGAATTGGTCGCATATTGTCGAGAAGCAATATTCCCATAGTTTTGGGTTCCGGCAACTGCAGTCACTGCGGGATTATCCGAAGTAATCGTAACAACTACGTTTTGGGCAGTTGATCGCAGTCCTTTATTTTTAATGCGCACGGCAAGGGATAAGTCCTGCGTCGTGGACAATCCCAGAGGATTCAGAACTTCAAATCCTTGATAATCAGCCAGTGCTCCTGCTACCCAACAGGCATATTCATAAGGTTTAATGTGTTGATTTACCAACGGAATGATCTCAGGAATCGTGGGCCAAAAACCTGTTGTGCCAATTTCTGGAGTCCAGGAGAGTGTGCCCAAAGCTTCATACATCCAGTTTTGAGTAGTACCGCTTGCATATCCAAGCAAGATTGCTGCATCTCCATAAATATATTCATTTTCATACATGCAGTCATTGTTCAACTCTGCGTGTATTGCAAATTCTGTTTGACCATTGCTAAAATCGGGTCCCAGCCAATATCCACCTGAAGTATGGGTTGTGTAAGCGATAGGCGCATTGATGGATGATGAAGTCTCGAATGACCTTTGACTCTGGTTCTGAAAAAACTGAAGCTCCTCTGTAAGAATCAGAGCAAGTATTAGAGCTAGAACCTGCACCACCCCAATCTGTATTGTAATTGCGATTTAAATCCACACCAATACAAGAAGATCCCGAATTAATACGTCTGTTTTTGCGCCACATACCTCCATTGGGGGTTGGTTTGACGGTTGTATTCGTATCCGTCAGGGTTCACCACTGGTACTATAAAGATTCTCGATTATTCACAATGTAGCCAATACGAGGGTCGCTGGCGTAATTTTCTAATAAATGGAACATAAAATTGATGACAGTGGCCATAGATGCTGGCTCGCGGCTGTGATGTAAAGCATCAAAATAAACTGGAGCCTCAGTTGAACTTTCATTCGAATCGGGATTATCAGAAATTTTAACAGCCCAAATCGTCCTGCCTTCATAACTTGTACCAATACTAAATCTACTGGTGATGAGATTGGGATAAAGTGTTTTCATCTCATCCAATTGTTGTAGTACTTCAGCATAGGTATAAAACCCTCCCATACTGCCCAACTCGAATCCTGAAGTTGCCCTGTCTGATTTAAGAATAGGATTTTTTGCTAAATATTCAACATTTCGGCGACTTATTGCCGCAGCGACATCATCCACCAAAATCCGGTATGATACACGTGCATTCAATAGTTTTTTGAGCTCTGATTCGGGTAACACCAAATTATTTTTTCCGACTGAAGGGTGAAAATGATCATAGTCTAGGGTCCAGTTTTAAGAAGTCCTCAATTTGGCCCATGGATAAAAAATCAAGTTCTATTTCTACATATCGTTGCTGAGGCTCTGCTTCTTGAAATGCCAAAGCATCTTGTGGGTATTTTGGTACTGCACTTGATAAAACACCATTACCGGACTGGCTCCACAAAGAACCTGTAAAACAGAAAAAGGCCAAACATGAGATAAGCTTTTCCCATAGGGTATAACATGCACTAGGTTGTTTGGTACTGCAATAAGCAGGCATACCACATTGAAAATGTTGTAAGTTGACATTTGAGTAAAGTTTTTTTAAATGCGGGCACATTTTTAATCCATTTAAAAAAGTGACCGCATGATTATATTTTTAAATCACAGAAAATCCAAATTTCTCCAGAGATATCAAGGATAACCAAATAAAGCTTTTATGTTTTAACTCCTATTTTCATAAGATAAAATATTTAAAGTAAAATTTAGAACTAAAGATATAACAATAATTATAATTGAAAATACTTTTTATATATTTATTTTGCACATTTACATAATAGCCGAACATTAGTGGCTTTCAACGGTCTGATAATTTATATTTTAATAGCTAAGGCAGATCTAATAGTCCAATAAATTGTGCATCCAATCCAGTTTAATCATCTTTTACTTATTTATTAGTTTGGGGGCACATACTTTAACTTACCCAAAATCAGAGTAATAACCGTTATCCCATACCGTTTTTTTTCATCTAACCACATACTTTCTGTGTAATGGGTTTTGATTTCTAGAGCTTTAGAACAAGAGAACGTTAATTGCAGAGTCCAGAAGAGCAGTAAACAGATACTTTTATTGAAGAGTAAAAATAAATGTAACCGGTGCATATTTGTATAAGTAATAAGTTGACTTAATATTAGAGGTAAAAAAAGAAACAGGAATTATCTTATAAAATATTTTTGACATAATCACCCACTGAATTTGGCGGATTGTGCATTCATTATAAATCCAAAGCAGACTAATTTTGAAATAAAAAGGTCAATGAAGCAAATTTTTATCAATTTACCAGTAAAAGATGTTGAAGCTTCCATGGAGTTTTACAACAATTGGGCTTTGCTGTCAATCCGCTATTTACTTTCGATGATCAAAAATGTATGGTTTGGGGTGATCAAATTTACGTGATGTTGCAGACTCTTGTAATGTTTAAATCAGGAAACGTAAAAAATATTCCTGACCCAAAAGAAAATGTGTTGGCTACATATACACTTCCTGTAGAAAGCCTAGACAAGGTCAATGAAATTATTACAAATGGTTTAAATGCAGGAGGAACGGAATCGACACCTTTGATTGATGAAGGTTTTATGCAAATAAGAAATCTTGAAGATTTAGATGGTCATAATTGGGGTATAATTTACTTAGATATTGACAAATTTAAGCAGAGGATCGAAACGCATTAAACCATTAAAAAGAAGAATGACGATCTGCAAATAGGAGATATAAGGCTAATCATTGCAATTCGGCAAAATGTTTACTCACAAATTTCCCATATCCTCATAGGTACTTCCACTCCCACCACCTTCCAACTTTTAAAAATAATCTAAGAAAAATTTGCGCAACCAAAATGTTGCACATATATTTGCAACCGTTTAGTTTCATTAAAATAATCAGATGCAAAAAGACATTTTTCACCCTATGGTTGACTCCACAAGACAGGCAACTATTATCTTTAATGCAAAACAGGCAATGACGATGTTATTGCTGGAAGGATCACGATTTGAAGGCTGTGTGAATATTTATGCACTTTTTGACAGGATATTAAAATGTAAAAACTTAGCATTATTTATTAAGCTCAAAAAATTGACAAAACGCAAAAACAAGAAGATAGAAGAAAAAGTCTTGGCAAACAAGATTTTATCAATTAGACAACTTATTAACAATTAAAAATATGAATAACTTACTTTTTGACTTTAAAGTAGACAAGGCAGCCAAAACGGTGTACATAGACAGGGCATTTAATGCAGAACTGGCGCTAGTATGGGACGCATTCACCAAACAAGAAATGCTCGACTTATGGTGGGCACCAAAGCCTTATTTGTCAAAAACTGCGAAGATGGATTTTAAAGTAGGTGGACGAAGATTTTATAATGGCAAACGCAGATGGTGTGGAAATTGAGTGGCACATACAAGATTATACTCCATCAGTCCAAAAACTAATTTTAAATTCTTAAGTGTTTTTGCGGACAAGGACGAAAATCCATTTCCGCCAGGATCCAACTGGGATTTGAACTTTAGTGAAGACGTGGAAAAAACGATGGTAAGCATAACCATATACAATGATTCTCTTGAACGTATGGAGAAGATGATACAAATGGCTTCAAAGAAGGTTTACAGCGACTTTAAACGAATTAGAAACATTACTTTCAAATTATAAAAATAACGAGATGAAAATTATGGTCTTCAAATATTGTTTGTTTTACTGATAATTAATGCAGTGGGTTGTGGAAATTCGCAACAACAATCCAGTGAAAATAGTAAAATGGATACACTATCAAATCCTGCTTTGACAAACCAAACTGATTTGATAAAACAAAAAATAACCCATGCCTTTGGGCTGAGACAACAGATGCAAAAGCAGTAGCGGATTACTATCTATCCATATTTAAGGATGGAAATTTGAAGGAACATCACAATATAAAAATCCACCAGAAGCAGGTGGAGGAGATTTTGAAACAGCGCTTATTGAAATTGCTGGAATGGAATTAAGTATTTTAAGCAGCTGGCCCATTTTTCAAATTTAATGAATCGGTTTCTTTTGTAATTAATTGCAAAGACCAGGCTGAGGTAGATTACTACTGGAATGATTAATCAAACGGTGGTGAGGAATCTTCTTGTGGTTGGTGCACAGTATCCATCCGAGCAACTACACCTGCTGCACCTTACCTATTGGTAATAAATTAGATAATTCCGACATTTTGGTATCTGGGATTTCTCTAATACATTTTTCAACCATTCATTTGGATTTACATCATTAGCTTTTGCAAGTACCCATAAAGGAATAAATCATTGCAATTCTTTTTGCACCATCATGAGACCAGCAAATAAGTAATTTTTTTCCCTAAGGCTAGTGGCTGATTTTATTTTTCTATCAGGTTATTATCTATTTCTAGTCTGCCATCCTCAAGAAGATTGTATAATTTATGCCACTGTGATTGGGTGTAAGACATCCCTTACCAATTGCACTTTTTGGCAACACTTTTACACATTCTTCCTCGACCCAAGATTTTAAATTATCCAGATGTGGCTTGACTTTGGCTAACCTGTCTAATTTTCTATCTAGGGGATTCATTGATTTATTGGCCCTTTCTATTTCATAGATATTTTGAAAGATTACTAAGGCATATTCTGCGCGTTTTTTATCATTGCTTAATGCCTCATGATAATACCTTCGGGCATGTGCCAAACACCCTGCAATTTGGATTCCTTCAGTGTTGCAATTTTATCATATACGCCATAGCCATCGCATTGAAGCCACCCATTATAGTTTTCCAATACTCTTTGGGACCGTGCATACCTCGGCCCTTTCTGTAATCAAATAAAACAAGTCTTCTTTCAGGACTGTGATAAACCCACTGATATCCTTGATGCGTACTTCCTGGTTTGTCGCTATCTAATACTTTAATTGGAGATTCATCAACTTGTAAATATCCACTTGATAATACTTGTCTTTTAATTCTTCGTACAAGGGCTCTATTAGAGTGCAACAGGCCACAAACCAGTCATTGATTGTGCTTGCGCTTACATTCCAGTCAAATTCCCTTTTGAATATTTGAATCTGCCTGTAAAACGGCAAGTGATCTATAAACTTGCTTACAATTAGATGACTTAACAAACTGGCCTCTGCTATCCCTTTTTCTATAGGTCTTGAAGGTAGTTTACCTATGATAATTCCTTCATTTTGGGGTAAAGCGTATTTTGGACGAATAATTCTTTTCTTTACAAGACTGGCCGCAGTGTATTCTAATGTTTCGGTGATTTCTTCTCCGATTTTTCATCAGTCACATCTTGATCTGGTTCAGTTATAACTTCTATGGCCGGTAGATAATCAGGAATCTCGTTGCGTCCTTCTGTCTTCTTACAAATGGGTTTTCCTTTCTATCTGGTAGTCTCTTTTGTCTATCTTCAACGGCCCTTGGCCCACAGACAAATCTTCAAATAAGCTCAATTGACCAGGTGTAGCATTTTCTGCCACAAAACGCTCTTTAGCACAAATATAAGCTTGCGCAACTGGGTCCAACTCACGCTTTCTGTGCATTTTGCATTGTTAAATTCAGCTGTTGAGCTTCGTAATTCAAAATGTAAATTTAAGTAGTATCTACATCAATTACAATTTATTATAATGTATTCATCTCATTACACCACTTTTTTGTTAACTTAGGTAACGTGTTTTGTCGTAAACCAACCAAGCTTATTCCACTCATCAACATGGGCAAATGTTGGTAGGCTATTCCTGACTTGGGGATTGTATCCTCCCCGCAAATTCTCAAAAACTCCCACACTCCAATCTTTTACTATACAAACCACAATCACTATTATCCCAGCACAACATTTTTACAATCTGTCTATTTTTCCAAAGAAGACATAAACATCACTACACTCAATGGATCGTTGTTTAATTCATTGCACAATGCCAGCCAAGCCATTATACACCTTACGCATATCAGCACTTAGATTATATATGAAAAACCTTTGATGATGCCCAAACCCAATCTCAGCGAGCTCCTTTATCTGAGTAATGTTGGTTGGTACCCCAGGTTAATGACAATACCATTTGTCAATGTTACTTAAAAGACACTTTCTGATGAATCTCAACAAGTTTGGGCGAAATAGTGGTAAGCTTGATTTTAGTAATTCTTTTCGGAAGGAACTTTACGTCGACAATAATCCAAAGAACTAGGGCGAAATGGTTTTATCTATACTGAATTCAGTGGCGGATTACCTGACAACTTCCATTCTTCAAGCCATGCGGCAATCGCTCTTTTTGTATATCTTCCCTGCGTATTTATTTTTTGTTAAAATTAACAGTCAATAATTATTGGACAATATGGGGTTGTCCGGATGGGTACGAAGAAGATATTAGCAAGATCACGGGAGCT
>JADKBO010000061.1 GCA_016715105.1 Saprospiraceae bacterium
ACAGTGATATGGGATTGGGTGACTGGACTATCATTGAATTGATAAACAACACACTAAATGGTAGACGGACAAGACATGACAGGTAACAACTAAGGTTTTCGTGGTGTGCACAGCACATGCCATGAAAACTCTGTTGAACTCGGAAAGCTTCAGTTGCGATACCAAGAATGAAAACAATTTTTTTCTGATTATGGATTTATCGTGGAAGTTTCAAACTACTCACGATTCTTTGCTTACAGAATACAAAGTCACAATTGGTGGATTTTGAACTGATTTTGGCTTTATGGATATCTACTTTTGCACAACATCTATTTTAGGACATACCTTCCCCACAATATCAGATTGAAACAAGGATGTAGATTTTTATAGCCTCTTAGCGTAAAACTCGGCTGGCGGCCCACACCGAAAGTTGAATAGCGTGATCACTATGCCACGTTTACACAAGGACAAAAACATGATATGTTCTTTGTATCACTGGCAAAACCGAAAGTATTAATCATTAAGCTGAACTTGGAGCTCTTTTAATTTGTCGAGCTTCCACGTACGCTAGGATTCCAAAATGCCTTATTCTTACGAATCGTTTGGGCAGGATGGGCAAAGCAAATCTTCGGACGAACTCTTCGAGCTAACCGTGAGTATTTACTTTTCACCATCTGTGCGATAATCCCTATATGGAAGTAGTCGTTGTAGTGTCATTGATGGACCAAGGATAAGTGATTCGAGATCGCTATCTTATGGGTGTAGCGACCAAGATGTTCTACCACAGATTTAGGTGATCAAAAAAGGTCTTTTAGCATACGACCCATTCTTTTGAATAACGCGCATCGTATGGTCTCAAGATTGTTCTACTTCAATATCTGCAGCTCGCAAAAGTGCGACATATTTGGCCCGATACACCTTGCTCATTACCTTGACAGGAGACAGAAATTTGCCTTTAGTCTTTGATAACCTCCCTTACCACTTCTGTCCACAAATCCACTAGGGATGGGATGCAGTGTATATGTGGATGTAAGCTCAGATTTTGGCCCTAAGTATCCAAAATAGGATCACACCAGCCTTATTATGTTTACCCGCAAATGATCTACTGTCTGCCAAGCTACTTTAAATAAGGCGTCATACACAACTTTTCGGTTTACATGTAACGCTAGAATATTTAACTCATTCAGCAAGGAAAAACAGCATGGAAATAAGGAACAGGAAGTAGTTCTTCTTCTCTGGCTTGAATCCACTGGATCCACCAGACCTTGACATTTTAGGACAATGACGATCTACAACTATTGTAAAGGATTTGGATATGTCCGCAGCTGTCACAACTATCAATGTGACCTCAAGATCCGCGGTCCTACAATCCTTATTGCTCTTACAAGTTCATATTTGCCACCTACAAAGTCTTAAACTTTCTACTTTATCCTTAATCGAGCTAGAACGTCACTGTTTCGTACTCGGAGCGCATGTTGCGAATAGCGTACTTTTACCCAATGGACTGAATGGCTTACGTCCGACCGCTTTGAATAATGTGTAAGTATACCAATGTCGTTTCAATGCTTTCATGGGCCGGCATTTCCTTCAGGGTCATAATGTCCATTCCATCTTCAAGTAAATGCGTAGCGGGAAGTGTGTCTTAGCGTGTGTACATTCCATTTTTAATTATTCCTGCTTTTTAGCAGCAGACTTAACAAACATTGCACCCCTTTCCGAGTATCGTGAATCAAAGTCTCCACCTTTACCGATTTTCTAACAGCTGTCCAGTGAATAGCCACTCTTCTGGTCCTTCTGCTTCTATGTAATGGCGCAATCCACGAATGAGACGGTCACTCAATGGCACATATCGATCCTTCTTTCCTTTCCTTGAACAACAGGGTACCTTCCTATCAAAATCGGGGTCTTGCAGACGTACACTTCGAGATTGAAAACATCGAAGCCCACATCCATATATAGTAAACCAATAGAATTTTGTGCTTGAGCAAATCTGGGGCGTTAATTAATAACCACATTTCTTGTTTGGAAACACTTTTACTGGTAATTTATTCAGACCTTGATACTTGGGAGTCCTACATCATGGGTTTAATACCTTCCACCTTACATAGCACACAGTCCGTACCAGCATGTTTGAAGTAAGAATCGGTGATGGGTTTGTTGCTCCTGCTGGGTAAATACAGGTAATCTACGACTTGATCTTCTTCAAGTTCTGTGGAAGCGGACAGTCAAATGAAGTACCATTTTGAAATATGGCGGGCATAATTTTCGCGTGCTCAGACTACGTCCTAAAACTGAAAGTTTTTCTCAAGCTTGTCTAATTGCTCCGAAATCCTTTTACTTTAGCTCAACTTGGGCGATGATGGTGTGTTGGCCTAATTCTTCAAGTCTCTTTTTTTGTTGCCATTTTGTTTATGTTTTTAAATGGAATAAATAATTAAAATAACTTTGGCGAAAATTGATCCAGAACTACCGAAGGTTTAGTTCAACAACCGTTTGGCAAGCAGGGGTTTCGTCTTCTATAAGTGAAGTGCTGGAGTTAAAATTTTGCATCTAATGAAGTTTAGTGCTGAAAAACCCCCGCCTTGTAAGCAGCAAAAACGTTAACTACAAAAGCAGCAAAAAGACGAACAAATGCAACCCCAACCGTAGCGCAGACAGACAGACAAAGAGAAGCGTAAACCATTTTGACAGATAAAAACAAAGCCTTACGAACCATATTACAACCGGACAGGGCAAGGAAGCCAAACACCTTATAGACCGCTTCTGTATTTTTCTTTTCCCCACCTTGCATTTTTATTCAGTACACTTACCACTTACAATGGCGCATTGGCTTTTGCCCCATTACAAAAGCCCACTTCGGCAAAATCAAAAACCATTTTCCCAACGCTTTTTAACTTTGCATTTATAAGCATCTATAAAGAGAACACTATGCTATCAACCTGGAAAACATTATCAACAGAAGTAATAGGAAATACTAGAAGACAACGTGGTTATGCAGAGACTTTAACTTGTTAGGAAGAAAACATATCTTACAAAAAGGAGGCGAAAAGTTGGATTTGAACGACATCGTTGTTGACAAAATATATGTTTTACAGGACAAACGACTTACTTGGAAAGTTAAACTATTTTATACGCAATGACAAATCAGAAGACGGAGCTAAAAGGCATGCTGTCCAATGGGTATGGAACACTACACAGACTCAGGAGCAAACGCTGTTATGGTAAATAACTGTTAATGAAAATGATAATGACGATTGGACAATCAAATAATGAAATCATACTAACTTTACCGTGAAATATTTCTCCTTCATATTAGCCCTTTATGTTTTGTTGCTGACAGCAGCACTACAAATTTGGTGGAGGACAAATATGCTTTCAGGAGAAGAAACCAACTAATCACAAACAATACAAAACGACAAAGATTGCAGCGATTGTTGTCCACCATTTATGGAGTTTGGCATCTGTTTAGGTTTTAGTTTTCCAATAGCAAATTTTACAATACACTCTATCCTCACACTTATTCAGACAAAAGTTTCTATTTACGAGGAAAATACAACGTGCTGACTTTTCTCTTCCATTTGGCAACCGCCCAAGATTAGTTAATGTTTCCGTGCCTTTGGCACATAACAGATTGCGGTGTTGTTCGAACCGCCACCCTTATTTTCAAAACATTAATAATCATTTGAGCGATGAAGTTTAAAAATCATTTTGCTACTAATGGCAGCATTCAACATACATGCTGACGTTTTCGGACAGAATACATTTAAGCGGTCATAAAAAGACAGCGAAACAAAAGCAATCGTTAATCGGTGCGACAGCTATTTATCGGAACAACAGAGCAACCTGCACGACATTGACGGTTAATAACTTTAATCGCATTCCGAACGGAAAGCAAATAATTGAATTTCGTTATATCGGTTGGCGAAATACGAAAAGACATGTTTGAATTTCCTTTAGCTACATCAGACCCGATTGAAATTTTTCTGCAATCGAAACAGACGAGTTAGACAAGATAGTGATTTCTATCACCAAGTTCCAGAACCCATAAAGGACATTCCGATGCAAGAATGAATTCATTGCAGGGGAAGAATTAGAGAAAAAAGCGAATAACGGAAAGCAGGTGATATTCGGATGCTTGAGCGTTACAGGCATACAAACGCAACAAACTTCCGCAGATCTGCTAATTCCTCCATTCGTATTCAGGGCCTGACGGACGATATACACAAATTCTATAAAGACGGATTTCCCTATATGCAGAGCAGCAAGCGGACTTGGACTTTGCAAACTTACCGCTTGACTTAAAGCGTAGGAAATTATTAAAGGTTTCTTCATCTACACTTTACGGAGGCGGAGCAGGATTGGTAAACCTTATTTCCAAACACCGATACAGATGAAAAAGAATTAGGTTTTCATTCAAACGAAGTTCAGCAGAGGTTTTGACATTAACGGTTTTACGAACAGCGATTTAACAAAATCGGGACAATCTATGCCCGCACATAACCGCAATTGGGCTTATTCCCCGTGATTTTTCAGCTATTCCAAAATTTGACAGGTATGTTTTCAATCCCAAGTTGTTTGTTTATTTCAGCGATAAAACAAAACTGAATAAGTTGGAATAATCACAGCTATTGAAAACCGTATCGGTGGCGGATACATTTTATGCATAGGAAAAAGCGACACTATCCACAGTTATTTTGAAGAAAACAAACCACAACGCTATTCCACGCAATTATCTTTTGACCATAAGTTCACGACAAAAGTTTTTCAATTTTAAGAACAGCGGGGAGTTACTTTAACAGGATAATCAATATTCCACTCTATAGCTTTGAGAGTAAAACAAACAGCATCTTTCAGCGAAGCAAAGCATTTCACATAAAAGAAAAACTGAATGGGTTGCAGGTGCAAATCTTTGGTCGGATAATTTTCTGGGAAAGCAGTTGGATACTTTAAGTTGAGAAAATTACAACCAAACTGCTTTTTGCATTTGCTCAAAAATTCTTGGAAAGCAAACCAAATGGCTCAATCTTGAAACAGGTTTCAGAGTCGGACTATGGTATTGATTATGGTATTGTTTTGCTGCCAAAAGTTTCAGCATATTCAAGTTAACAGACAAATTTTCTTCACGGCTTGGCCGGGTGGCTTTTGGCTTATAAACACACAACCACTTTACAGAGGAAAGCGAACGCCACAATACAAAATGTAATGCCCAGTGATAAAACATCAACAAATTGAAATTCGCATTTACGGAGGAATGTTGATTGTTTGTAATGGTTTGAAGATGAAAAATAGGTTCGATATCAATAACTTTCTTTTACCTATTTGGATAACCCTTTGTTGCTTGAATTAACAGGGCGATTATACCAATTTATCAATTCGTCAGGACATTGATACAGAGAGGAACGGAAACCAATATCAAAATCGGCTATGATGATTTAAATTGTTTTTAGGTTATACATTTACCAATACCCGCTTGCATCAAAACGGAATTTTGACAAACACAATGCTTAGCAAGCACAGGATAAATTCAGTTTTAATGTATGAAGTAGAGGACAAATGGAAAGGAGGTTTGGAAGCGTATTATTTCAGTCCTCAAAAATTAGGTGATGGAGCAACAGGAAAGTTAATATGTGCTTTGTGGTTTTATGGCAGAAAACTAGAAACTTTTTCAGTATATCTCAACTGAAAATTTTCTATGATGCCGGCAGACAAGATTTGACACTATTTACACAGCGCAATAACTAATCCTGTTTTCAGAGACATTTACGCACCCTTGACGGATTTTTAATCAACGGAGGAATAAAATTTAAACTTAGGATTATAAAAAGACAATATTCAAAACACAAAAATGGACTGCCCAAAGTGAGAGCAAATGGTGAGAATGAAACTTCAGGATATGAACAAATAAAATCTTGAATTTGATATTCCAAAGAGAGAGCTAAGGTTTATCCAATGACAAAAAGACCAATAATTTTCTGCTAGCAAAGTTTGAACCTTAATACTACATTAATTTCAACAGAAGAAACCGGAGCACTTTAGAAATTGAACCACACGGAAAGAAAGAAAATTGCTTTGGTCTGTTTTAATCATCAATGTTCGTTTGCCATTGAAAAATTACTGTTGCGTTTTTCCAATTCAATGGGTTTATGTAGCTACAGTTTGGATATGCTCGCAGACGGTAAGGTTACAGGACTTGCCCTATTTGCCGTTGGTGGAACTGTTGCGAAAAAGAGCATTGCAAAGTTTTCAGGGGGTTTTCAAATTATACTTGCAATTATCGGGTTTACGGAAGTAGTCAGACGGTTTATCGGCATGAAAAAAATGCCTGACTTTCAAATAATGATTATCGTTTCATTTTGCTTTTGATTGCGAATATTGGCTTTGTATTTACTACAAAGGGCAAAAGCAATAAGCACATATGCAAGCAGAGTATGATTTTCACTTCAAATGATGTGCATCATTACAGAGTAATCACAGCAGGAGTTTTGGTGAATTGACCTAATTCATCCTATCCCGACGAATCATTGGAGCTTATTGTATTTATCATTGCAGCGGGAGCATACAGAATATTACAACGCAAATAGCCAACTCACATAGCACACGCATTTTGCAGCCGCTCAATCCAACACACAAACCAAAGCTGCAAAAAGTGTGCTTATTTTTCGGGAAAAATTGAATTAAAAAATTTCCTTCCTTTCTGAAAATAAAAAAATACCCCGACACGCAAACCCAGACAGAAAAATGACGGACTTGAAACCATTGACAGTAAAGCGTTTCCAGGACACAGACGACAAACCGCCAGCGGCTAACAGCACCTACCCGCAAGTGGCGGTTTTTGCAGTGCTTCGTAGGACAGTTTTGTGTATATTTGAACGACAGTTCCCGAATTAAATTTGTGGGTAAATCGCCACCTTCAGGTAGCTGAAAACGTTATCCCTTCGGTTTTTCTTTATTTTAACCAACCAATAGAATCTTACAAAACAAAAATGGAATACTAACCCGCATAATTTTTTATCCAATTGGTTTGATTTCCATAGAATCAGTGCAGCCGAAAAATGCTTTCAAAGTCGATCGCATATGGAAAGCAACCCCTGAGGCCAGAAAATTGATTCGTACAACTGAAAAGTATAGGTTCCATTTTTCTTTCCTATTTGTGGCCACAACGAAACCCCACCGCAGGAGCAGTTAAAAAATTGGAGCCACCGAGAATAGTAAAGGAGAGCCGGAAGAGCCGCAAACAGATACTTTTGTTAAGGAGTAAAAATAAATGAAACTGTGTATATTTGAGAAAGTAAAGGCAGGATACAATTAACATTCAATATACTGTTATTGGAAATGAATTGCATGTGCCTATCGATATTGCTCAAGCCGAACATGACATTTGAAGAATCAACAGCAAAATTCAATTTAGGAGAACTTGCCGATTACACAGCCCAAAAGATAGCTTTGAAATGCAGTTATGCCAAGTTAGAAAGTGAATCTTTGATAATACTTGCTGGGCATGAATGAAAATGATAATTCATTAGAAATTCAACAATATCTTGACAATGTCATTAAGGAATTGAGGTTAAATCATATCATTCCAATTGATGCAGCATTCATTCTCGCCAATTCATACATTAATAGCTTTAAAAAAGGTGGAAATAAATATTTCACTGTATATATAATATAAAGAATGAATGTTGGGACAACTCCGAGACAAATTGATAGCATTGAGTACTTATATGATGGCATACACAATTTCATGAAATAATCAGGCCGTGGTATAGATATGACGAAATAGATGAACACACAGACCAGTTGGTAAAAATCGAATAAATCCAATTAGTCAAATTAGGAAGGATTTTGAAAAGGAACTATCATCCTTAATATCTAAGCAAGAAGAATTTTATCAGACTAAACTAACTAAGTTATACTCATGAGAACCTCAAACAAAACTTTTAACGTAGCTACCGAAAATGACAGGTAGCGGATGCTGAATAGCTGCAAACAGATACTTTTTGTTGTGGAGTAAAAAATAAATGTAAACTGTGTATATTTGAGAAAGTAAAGGCGGGGGATAACCATACACATATGGTAGGCTGTTATAGGGGCGCTTATAACATTTACAAATCGTTAGTATGCTTTAAAATATAAATGACTGACAAATATTTGAAATAATAGAATTTGGGATCAGATATGTACCTGGTTTGAAAGCAAAGGATAGCAACCTCTATTTTGCTAAACTTCATCTTTGCTTGATGGACAGCTAATCGGAAATAAAAATGAAACATCTTTGGTAGGCATGGATGCAGGCAATGCAGAACATTCTAAACTTATTAACTCAAGACTTTGAAAACTATATCATGATGAATTTGAGAATAGAACAGATGCAGAAATATTTGAATTGATATAAAAGGCAAACCAATTGAGGAAGAGTTTGACTCTAAATTCCTACATTTACCTGTTCTGAAAAACGAAATTTGGGTGAACTGCAACATCAATTTAGACGAAACAATAGATGCATTTCTCTTGTCAATGATTGTGAAGGATGAAAAAATAAAATTTATCTGGAAGGGATGGAGAGCACCCTGCCCACGTCAAAGAATTGGTAAACTTTATTCAATAGCTTCAAAGAGCGATAATTCAAAACTATTTTTTGAATGTCCAGAATTTGTGAAAAAAGATCTAACAAACTATAAAACAAAAACGACAAGTTAACAAGTGATATGATATCAGACTTAATATCACTGCGTCCACTCCATATCACAAACACTATAAATAATATGATTATTAACTAACACATAAACCATACTCAAAATAACTTATGAATATTTTTACTTTTTTAAAAGGAATTATGAGACTGCTTCCCTCCTAAAAAGTTACTCACAAAGAAATGTAAAAATACCATACTCATTATTTAGGAAAATTTGATTAGGACAAATTATTTTGGGAGATATTCCTTCGTAATTAAAAATGTAGGTAACAAACCTACTAGGACAGATTTGCGGTTTGCCTCTTTTGATTCAAAGGAAATTAATCAAATATGAATATTGGAAGATGAAAATTCAAATAGTGAATTAAATCCTTGGTATCAAACTTGATGAAATGGTGAAAGAATTAGCAAAAGTAAAATACATGGATATATCATAGAATTATTTGAAGTAACAATTGATAATGAAAATTTGGACTTATAGCAATCATGAATTCGATTAATGAACAACCAAGTTCAACAATCTCATTTCATGAACCATGGGATGAGAATATTACACTTAGAAAAGTGAGATAACAATGTACAAGATGATCATGCTGGCTAATCGCTGCCCGTATTCAATCTGCCAAAAGTGAAAATAGTTTGATAGATTGTTATTTTTGGCATCGGCAATTAATTCAAAGTCAGTTCAGATACCTATGAATAAGAAAAAGAAACATACTTTAATCGATTAGCCGACTATAAGCAGCATGAGCCCACAGCCTGAGCATCTAAAGAGCGAGTGCTTGTTGGTTTGCACCATAAGATTTGCTGCAAGCCATAGTTTGCCAGTTCCTTCTACTCGCAAGTGGTGAGAACCGAAATTAGACTTTCCACCATCCACGCTTCGCGGTTCCTTAATACCGCATATGGCAAGCCTCCTGCGGAGATCGTTCATTCATTCCATCTACCTATTCTCCTTTGTCCCTCAAGCACGAGCAAGTAAAGAAATTGGAGCACCCGAAAAAAAAAAAAAAAAAAAAAAAAAAAAAAAAAAAAAAAAAAAAAAAAAAAAAAAAAAAAAAAAAAAAAAAAAAAAAAAAAAAAAAAAAAAAAAAAAAAAGAAAAAAAATGTAATGGAATAATTTTCAAAATAATAAACTTAAAATCCATTTAAAAATGTTAACCATATAGTTAACTTTGCTTGATGATACGAAAAATCTTTTCTGTAAGAGGTTTTTGATGCGTTTTACAAGAACAGGATCAAAAAGCCGTGATAAGATAAACTTTGTATTGATTTAATTAAGCATGAAAAAGCTTGTGCCAAACAAGTTCTTAAAACACATGGAGGGTACAGATAGCTTATATGAAATAAGGGTTTCTACAACATTTAAAGAAATAAAATCTTTAGTTTTTTCCGATCAAAAACTTAGTTATTTTTGGTAAATTGCTGGATTAAAAAAACTCAAAAAAACTCCCAAGAATACCTTAGAATTGGCCAATAAGTGAAAAGGAATATTTTAAAATAAAGATAATGAACAAAGCTTAAATCATTTGAAGATCATCTAGACAAATATCATGGCAAAAGGTTCTGAAAGTAGGACATCTTATGAATGCAGAATCTCTCGCTTTTCGATTAGGTGTATTGTTGAAAGAAACAAGAAAGAGCCACAATGTAACTCAAGAAGAGCTAGCTAAAAGGACGGGAACTAAGAAGAGTTATATTTCTAGAATTGAATGAGTAAAAGCGAAATCCAACTTGACATTCTTAAACTAGTTAGAAATGGGGATTAGATAGGACCATAACTATTAATATTTTAATTTTCTCTCACGATCAATACCATCAGATCTTAATGACATAATACTATCAAGATTGATTGGGTCAGCCCCAACAGAGGAAAACTACATTGTAGCCATTGAAAAATTTGAGATGTATTGTGAGAAATATTTGAGAAATATTTCAAAGCTTAGCATAAATCACTGGTAAAATCGTCTAGAAAATCTTTACCATGCAATAATGAATTAATGGTAGTTTTAGAAGGGGAAACGGATATGAATGCACCTTATGAATTTTTTAGAGTAGCCAATAAAATTTTAAAAGAGATTTTAGTAAAAGATATAAAAAAGCTCAGGTTCTATATCCAAATTGATATTTATTCAAGAAACAAAATTTATATAGCTGATTATGGTAAAATTGAATATAGATTCCGATATCATTATAGTGAATCACATCAAGAACTTTACAGAGACAAGGATTTGGAGTCAATTGAAACTAGATCTGAAAAGCTTAAAGTTTCATTTGACAATTTTCGTAAAGAGAGAGCATTAATCCTCAACGAAAAATAAAAAAATTGGAATCACAAATCCACAAACAAACCACTTTTTAAACTTAAACGAGGGTAATTATTACCTTCATTATGCTAACGAGAGTAATTTTTTAGTATTGTTACTCTCGTATTGATGACAAGAGTAAAATCTGGAGATTTAAAGTCAGTCGGAAATTATTTGATTGCTTGGAAGATCGGTTTTTTTGGAAATCAGAAAAGTCGGGAAAGAGAAACTATACTAAACCAAACACTATTAGAAATATTGGAAAGTAAAGAATAACAGCTACAACCGCTCTGTTCTTTTTATCCCTCATGCTTTTTTATTTTTATCCCCAACCATTGTATTCTTACAATATGAAAATAAAATTCTAGCTACATACTTTTTCCAATCGATTTTGTTTTCCAAGAAGGAATTGCGCCGAAAAATATGATTGGGTAGCGGATGCGGAAGAACCACAAACAGATATTTTTTGCCGGAGGCGAGGTCTATTGTTTTCTTCCCAACGTTTTGTTTCAGTCCTTGACCAGATAGATATTGCCATCCAAGCAACTTTTACACTTCGTTTATGTTTTTACAATCGCATTAATAAGCGCGCAAAGATTTGTAAGCTTGCGGTAAATTGATACTAAAATATGAAAAACTGAAATGCATATCTAGTTTGCTCTTCTCTTTATTTTTTGCGCTTCTTATGGACCCAAACCCAAACGACCAAAAGAAAACTGAACACGATAGCTATCAAGTCCGAAATCAAAGACTCAATTACTACTACCGTTTGGGGATATCAAGCAAGATAGAAATGGGAACCTTTGGTTTTGCAGCAAGTGACAGGTGTCTATCGATACGATGGAAAATCTTTTACTAATATCGCAGGCAAACTGATCTCAGTCCCCATTTTTGCATTTTAGAAGATAAAGAAACTTTTGGTTCGGTACCTACGGCTCTGGTACATATTATTACGACGGGAAATCTTTTCAAAATTTTACAACCAGGAATGGGCATGCACATAATTCGGTCATGCCTATTTACGAAGATAAAGCTGGCATTATTTGGCTTGGTACCGGAGGTGGAGTAAGTCGCTATGATGGCAAAACGTTTCGAAATTTTACAACCTCGGATGGACTGACCAATAATGATGTACATGCTATTGTCCAAGACAAAACGGGGAAAATTTGGTTTGGTACACGGGGTGATATCACCATTTATGATGGAAAAACATTTACCACACTCACCGATAAAGATGGAAAAACTTTCTGGAATGTATGGGCTATCACCAAAGACAAAAATGACAATATATGGTTCGGTACCGATGTTCTTTGGCGTTATGACGGCAATGCCTTTACCCAAATTGATCAGATGGGTGCTGGTGTTATAATCAACGATAAAAAGGGTAACATTCTCACCAGCATAGGTGGCCCTATTTACCGTTATAATGCACAGTCATTGTCTGATAAAAAGCCAGAAGTAACAGTAATAAAGACAAAATATGAAGGGCGCAGAAATTTGCCTTTTGGGATGTTTTGGTCTGATGATAACAGTATTTGGATCGGATCAGAACGTTTTAGTTATGATGGAAAAACTCACGGACTTTAAAAGAAAGGATGGTCCATACCTAAGAAAACCGACACTAAAACAGACAAATGATTAAACTTTACTTTCTGATTTTACAATATTTATTTTGAATTCATGTAATTCACAGACAAGTGATCCCCATAAAGAAGTTCAAAATGGAATTGTTTATTTTTCCTTTGACAATGGAGTAAATTGGATAAATTCAAGTAATGGATTGCCTGAAAAAACTAGCATTGGTTTGGGTGGAATTGCTACTTCTAATCAAATCCTTGGATTGGCGACAAAAGAAGCTGGAGTTTATATCTACAACATCAAGTCCAAGATTTGGGAAAACGTCCCGACTAACGCACAAATCATAGAGGGAACATAGGTGCTTTGGCTGTTTTAGATAATACGCTTTTGTCGGAACTCCAATTTAAGGTGTCTTTTCTACAACAGATCATAGGAAAAATTGGACAGCCTTAAATAGAGGTCTTACAAACTTGACAATTAGGCGTTTTTGTGAGTACAACAATGTTTTATATGCATGCACAAATGACGGGTTTTATTCTTACGACAAAATTTCAGACAGTTGGAACTTAGAATTCGGCCAAAATTCATTGCAAACCAATGGAGCAACTTTCTTTAACGGAAGTTTTTATTTGGCAACCAACAGGGGCATTTTTACACAAAAAGCAGACAAGTCTTGGATAAATTCATCACCACAATTTAGTATGCACAATATTAGTTCAGACAAAAACCACTTATATGCAATGACCTACAATGAATTATTATTGTCCTCAACAGATGGCAAAAATTGGCAATCAATTCAAAGTGGTTTACCGAAAGAACTTTATACTTTCAATGTACTAAATCACAATAATTTAATCTTGGCGGGACAATGGGACGGAATTTACAAGAAAACAAATAATAACACAATGTGGGAATTATCAAGCAATGGTTTACCGGCAAAGTTTGCCGTTACGAATTTAAAGGCGTATAATAACATTTTAATTATCAGCACTTCAGAGAGAAAATGAAAGAAGGAATGACGATCAAAAAATAGGCAAAATGTAACGACTAAATACTAAACAATGTAATGAGAGAGATTTGCTTAGGTGAAGACATTACAAATTTCAGAAGAACAGAAACAATGATAGAGAAAATTACGACATAGAAAAAAGTTTAGCTATTTAGGAAAAGACTTTATTACAGGAATTACTTATGGTTTCTGTTATCAAAACTTTTCCTACAAATATTCAATTAGTCAGAGAAGGACAATACGTCAAGTATATTCCAATAGTACTTAGGCGGACTTGTAAAAGTTTATACTCAATTCGAAGAAAAAGAACTCCCTACTTTATTACATAAAAGCCCGATCAGAGTTGTATAATGTCATTCTCTTCTTGTATCAACAATGACAAAAGCAAATATTTGCAGTTACAGAGGAAGAAAGCGCAGTTTTGCTTTTACCTTCAGATAAAATAGCGAAATGGCTTGTCGATTTTCCTTCTATTAATATGTTGTTTTATCAGCAGTATGATCTGAGATATGCCGAGTTGGTAGATACAATTCACCAAATGTTATATCACAAACTAGATAAAAGATTATTGGATTATCTATTAGAAAAGTAGAGTGCTAACTGGTAAAACCCAATAAAAATATCCCATAAAGAAATCGCAAATGACCTTGGGACTGCTAGAGAAGTCGTCAGTAGATTGGTGAAAAAACTCGAAAGACAAAATATTCTTAAGCAATACCACGACAGTATTGAGCTAATAAAACTCTAGTGACTTTAGTTACTGCACAGGTATTTTAATTTATAGATCTTTGTTTTTCAAATGAAGAAGATGAAAACAATTTTCAAATTTATACTAATGTGTCTGTTGTGCATTGTATTCATTTCTTCAATTGTATTAATAGTAAACTTATTAAACAAATAAAAAAATGAAAAAGAACATGTCATCAGTAGACAGAATTATTAGATTAATAATCTCAGCAATTATGGTTACTCTTTATTTTACTAACATTGTTGGTGGTACGCTTGGAGTAATATTACTTGTATTGTCAGGTGTATTTACCTTTACAAGTATTATTAGTTTTGTCCACTGTATGCAATTTTGGAATCTCGACTTGTCCTGTTAGCAACAATAGACAACTGTTCAGCAGCAAATAGTGCTTTTGCGTCATACGGGGTTTTCGTGCTTCGTTTGACGCTTTTTCCGTATATTTGAGTGCGTTTATTCTTATCAATTGCAGCACTAAATTCCGCCCAAAATGCAAAGTTGCAAAACGTTACCTACTTTTTAAATTAAATATGAATAGAAAAATTTGGGAAAACAATAGACCAAGTGATTACGAGACTTGGCAATTAATAGCTAAAGTCATTGTAACAAATGACCCGAAGTTATATAAACCGACATTAGAACCAAATACTCATTGGGCAAATTGGCTAGGCTCTGGCAGTATGTAATGAACGGACAGTAAACAATAGCAGGTATTAGCGGTGCCAAGCAAGAAATGAGATAAATTTATGATATGGAGTTTGCGACGGATGTTTTTATGGTTCTAAATCCATTAAAAATAAATAAAATCAGTGTATATTTGAAAAGTAAACAGATATAATAATCAAGCACATATGGTAGGTTGCTTTTATGGCAATCATCGCATGTGCTATCATTAATGAGAATCAAATGGAACAAGTTATAGATCAAATATTAAAAATAAGAAGATACATATTGCCAATACTCTTATATGTGGTTGTTCAATCTTCTATTCACAACAACCTTTAACCAAGGTGCTTAACAATAAGAAATCTGATGAAATACAAATAAATTTTCTAAAAAATGACTTTGACAAATATTTAGTAACAGAACGAATTGTAAACATTTCAGATGGTGAAGTATATTGGAAAAAAAAACATAGATACATTTCTTATCCGGTGTATAGAAGACTCAAAAACTGAAATTATTTATGAAATTGTAGAGAGTAAAAATGATTTAATAAATTCCCTTTACGATAGATCAGTTCAAGATTTTATCAAGAATGATTTTAATTTTCCAACATTAAGGTACATAAAAAATAAAAAGACAAAAGATGGTGTGTTCGCAGACTCATGCAAGTTAGCTAAAGAAGTAGAATACCACCTTCAAAAATAAAATAAAATTACTTAAGAGTATTAATGATTACAGCAATATTTCGACTTGGGAAAAACAAATTAAAAATATACAAAATTGCAAAATGGCTAATTATAATCTACTTTATAATAGTAGAATTTTAATTGCAGTAGATAACTATCTAGTACCATCAGAGTTATCTGATACCTTAAAATATCAGATAACTCAAAAAAGAACATTATAGCATCGAAACAAAATAGCGTCATATGTAATGCTCCAAGACAATGAAATAAATTGATCCATTTTGATCAATTCGAAGAAGAACAAATTGATAAAAACGAATTAAGTAATATTATTTCTATATATGAAGAGGACATGATTGACAGCCAACTAAATGATTATTTAAATGTTGTTAACTCCATAAAAACTGAAAATCATACAAGCATAGAATTAGATTCAAATAATCAAGTTATTAGATTTTTTAGTAAAATTAATAGCTTTAGAATAAATGCAAAAGTGGTTCAGAATTCAGGTTTTATAATTATGAAATTAGAAAAATTGACACTTACTAACAAGGGATATCAAATTATCTATTTACAATAAACCTCTTTGTAATCAATTCCGTAGTCGTATTTAACTTAAAAAAATAAATACCTGAAGTTATGTTTTCTAAATTTATGTTTAACCCTGATCGAAGATTTTCTGAAGTGGTTTGACCAATTAAAACCATTCTACCGGTTGCATCGAACACTGACCAAACTGGACTTTCTTTGCTTTGATCAAGTACAGCACTAACGATCATTTCAGTACTTGCGGGATTTGGGAAAAGGTTCACTACTAGGCCAGTTATGTCTGATTTTAGCTGAGGAAGTGGGTTAGAAGACCGCTCAACATTAGCTGAAAGGTTGGAATAAAAACCTACTTCTGGCACTGTTAAATTACCTGATGGTTGACATGCGACAACCACAATATCATCCAGATAAACCACATCACCATCATCTGAAGCATCACATCGGAAGCGCAAACGTGTATTTGTTGTGAATGGGCCAGGTATTGTTACTGATTCGAAATATCTATTATTGTTCTGGAACTCATCGCCAAGATTCCACTCTTCCACAGTGTGGTATAACTTGTTCCACCATTGGTTGAGACCTAGAAGCCAGAAATCTTCACTTGATACGTCCATGCTTACGGGGTAGTAGGAAATTTAACAGTAAGCTCATCATAAGTGGAAAGGTTTAGGTTGTTAGTAGACATTACAGAAGTCGTCGTGTTATCGCGTATGGCGATGGAAAACTTCCACTACTTGCAAGGTGGTATTACTTGTACGGACACAGTCTGTTCCTCCATCGACCCAACTTCCAAAACCTGTCTCAAAATTATTGGAAGAAATGACAACAGTATCGCATACATTTTGACAAGGAGTACAATTTCCTCCGCAGTCAACACCAGTCTCATTGCCATTTTGGATGCCATCTGTACAAGTTGGACAAGCAGGGCAATTTGATCCTCCACAATCTACGCCCGTCTCATCACCATTCTGAATTCCGTCCGTACAACTTGAGTACTTCCATTTGTATAGTTCACAATTCCGAAAATCATCAAAATAAAATCCGTCAGAACGAAGAGACGAATTGGCCACCGAAAGAAAACGCAGTCGTATATTTTGTCCAATATATCCTGATAGATCGCAACCTGGTGTGTCCAACGTTCATTTCTTACAAAGCTGGTGCCCGCTAATAGTTTCCATCCAGAGCTACTAAAGATTAGTCCAAGTACTGCCACCATTTGTGCTTATTTGTAATCTAACATAATCCGTAGTGGTGTGCAAACCCCATTTGGCGGCAAATTCCAGACGAGGATTAGATGCCCCCACAAGTGAAATATTATTTGCCATGGTAAAGGTGCGGTTATTGTTTGAAGCTGAATGACCAAGCGGAGAGTCTGAAAAACAGAAATTTCTGTGTAGGCATCCTCAGTTGAAGCTTGCCAGTTGGAACCCGTACCACCATTAATCCATGCTGCATTGCCATTTTCCGCATTATCGCTGAAAAGTACATTAGGTTGACCCACAATCAATCGAAACTGGTCCTGATCCAGAAACGACTCCTTCTTGACTTACAACAACTTGAAAAGTTACTACTGTTCCCGTTGGAACTGATGGCGCAACAGTAAATGTAAATGGAACTGAATTGGTCGCATATTGTCGAGAAGCAATATTCCCATAGTTTTGGCTTCCGGCAACTGCAGTAACAGCAGGATTATCCGAAGTAATCGTAACAACTACGTTTTGGGCAGTTGATCGCAGTCCTTTATTTTTAATGCGCACGGCAAGGATAAGTCCTGCGTCGTGGACAATCCCAGAGGATTCAGAACTTCAAATCCTTGATAATCAGCCAGTGCTCCTGCTACCCAACAGGCATATTCATAAGGTTTAATGTATTTGATTTACCAACGGAATGATCTCCAGGAATCGTGGGCCAAAACCTGTTGTGCCAATTTTCTGGAGTCAGGAGAGTGTGCCCAAAGCTTCATACATCCAGTTTTGAGTAGTACCGCTTGCATATCCAAGCAAGATTGCTGCATCTCCATAAATATATTCATTTTCATACATGCAGTCATTGTTCAACTCTGCGTGTATTGCAAATTCTGTTTGACCATTGCTAAAATCGGGTCCCAGCCAATATCCACCTGAAGTATGGGTTGTGTAAGCGATAGGCGCATTGATGGATGATGTGAAGTCTCGAATGACCTTTGACTCTGGTTCTGAAAAAACTGAAGCTCCTCTGTAAGAATCAGAGCAAGTATTAGAGCTAGAACCTGCACCACCCCAATCTGTATTGTAATTGCGATTTAAATCCACACCAATACAAGAAGATCCCGAATTAATACGTCTGTTTTTGCGCCACATACCTCCTCCATTGGGGTTGGTTTGACGGTTGTATTCGTATCCGTCAGGGTTCACCACTGGTACTATAAAGATTTCCCGATTATTCACAATGTAGCCAATACGAGGGTCGCTGGCGTAATTTTCTAATAAATGGAACATAAAATTGATGACAGTGGCCATAGATGCTGGCTCGCGGCTGTGATGTAAAGCATCAAAATAAACTGGAGCCTCAGTTGAACTTTCATTCGAATCGGGATTATCAGAAATTTTAACAGCCCAAATCGTCCTGCCTTCATAACTTGTACCAATACTAAATCTACTGGTGATGAGATTGGGATAAAGTGTTTTCATCTCATCCAATTGTTGCAGTACTTCAGCATAAGTATAAAACCCTCCCATACTGCCCAACTCGAATCCTGAAGTTGCCCTGTCTGATTTAAGAATTGGATTTTTTGCTAAATATTCGACATTTCGGCGACTTATTGCCGCAGCGACATCATCCACCAAAATCCGGTATGCTACACGTGCATTCAATAGTTTTTTGAGCTCTGATGCTGGTAACACCAAATTATTTTTTCCGACTGAAGGGTGAAAATGATCATAGTCTAGGTCCAGTTTTAAGAAGTCCTCAATTTGGCCCATGGATAAAAAATCAAGTTCTATTTCTACATATCGTTGCTGAGGCTCTGCTTCTTGAAATGCCAAAGCATCTTGTGGGTATTTTGGTACTGCACTTGATAAAACACCATTACCGGACTGGCTCCACAAAGAACCTGTAAACAGAAAAAGGCCAAACATGAGATAAGCTTTTTCCCATAGGGTATAACATGCACTAGGTTGTTTGGTACGCACAAGCAGGCATACCACATTGAAAATGTTGTAAGTTGACATTTGAGTAAAGTTTTTTAAATGCGGGCTCATTTTAATCCATTTAAACAAGTGTCCGCATGATTATATTTTTAAATCACAGAAAATCCAAATTTCTAAAGAGTTATCAAGGTTATACAAATAAAGCTTTTATGTTTTAACTCCTATTTTCATAAGTTAAATTATTTAAGTTATAATTTAGAAATAAAAGATATAACAATAATTATAAATGAAAATACTTTTTTATATATTTATTTTGCACATTTACATAATAGCCGAACATTAGTGGCTTTCAACGGTCTGATAATTTATATTTTAATAGCTAAGGCAGATCTAATAGTCCAATAAATTGTGCATCCAATCCAGTTTTAATCATCTTTTTACTTATTTATTAGTTTGGGGGCACATACTTTAACCTACCCAAAATCAGAGTAATAACCGTTATCCCATACCGTTTTTTTTCATCTAACCACATACTTTCTGTGTAATGGGTTTTGATTTCTAGAGCTTTAGAACAAGAGAGCATGAATTGCAGAGTCCAGAAGAGCAGTAAACAGATACTTTTGTTGAAGAGTAAAAAATAAATGTAACCGGTGCATATTTGTATAAGTAATAAGTTGACTTAATATTAGGAGGTAAAAAAGAAACAGGAATTATCTTATAAAATATTTTTGACATAATCACCCACTGAATTTGGCGGATTGTGCATTCATTATAAATCCAAAGCAGACTAATTTTGAAATAAAAAGGTCAATGAAGCAAATTTTTATCAATTTACCAGTAAAAGATGTTGAAGCTTCCATGGAGTTTTACAAACAATTGGGCTTTGCTGTCAATCCGCTATTTACTTTCGATGATCAAAAATGTATGGTTTGGGGTGATCAAATTTACGTGATGTTGCAGACACTTGAAATGTTTAAATCAGGAAACGTAAAAAATATTCCTGACCCAAAAGAAAATGTGTTGGCTACATATACACTTCCTGTAGAAAGCCTAGACAAGGTCAATGAAATTATTACAAATGGTTTAAATGCAGGAGAACGGAATCGACACCTTTGATTGATGAAGGTTTTATGCAAATAAGAAATCTTGAAGATTTAGATGGTCATAATTGGGGTATAATTTACTTAGATATTGACAAATTTAAACAAAGGGTCGGAAAGCATTAATCCATTAAAAAGAAGAATGACGATCTGCAAATAGGGAGATATAAGGCTAATCATTGCAATTCGGCAAAATGTTTACTCACAAATTTCCCATATCCTCATAGGTACTTCCACTCCCACCACCTTTCCAACTTTTAAAAAATAATTCAAGAAAAATTTGTGCAACCAAAATGTTGCACATATATTTGCAACCGTTTAGTTTCATTAAAATAATCAGATGCCAAAAGACATTTTTCACCCTATGGTTGACTCCACAAGACAGGCAACTATTATCTTTAATGCAAAACAGGCAATGACGATGTTATTGCTGGAAGGATCACGATTTGAAGGCTGTGTGAATATTTATGCACTTTTTGACAGGATATTAAAATGTAAAAAACTTAGCATTATTTATTAAGCTCAAAAAATTGACAAAACGCAAAAAACAAGAAGATAGAAGAATACAAAAAGTATTGGCAAACAAGATTTTATCAATTAGACAACTTATTAACAATTAAATATATTAATAACTTACTTTTTTGACTTTAAAGTAGACAAGGCAGCCAAAACGGTGTGCATAGACAGGGCATTTAATGCAGAACTGGCGCTAGTATGGGACGCATTCACCAAACAAGAAATGCTCGACTTATGGTGGGCACCAAAGCCTTATTTGTCAAAAACTGCGAAGATGGATTTTAAAGTAGGTGGACGAAGATTTTATGCAATGGCAAACGCAGATGGTGTAGAAATTGGTTGGCACATACAAGATTATACCTCCATCAGTCCAAAAACTAATTTTAAATTCTTAAGTATTTTTGCCGACAAAGACGAAAATCCATTTCCGCCAGGATCCAACTGGGATTTGAACTTTAGTGAAGATGCTGGAAAAACGATGGTAAGCATAACCATATACAATGATTCTCTTGAACGTATGGAGAAGATGATACAAATGGGCTTCAAAGAAGGCTTTACAGCGACTTTAAACGAATTAGAAACATTACTTTCAAATTATAATAAATAACGAGATGAAAAATTATGGTCTTCAAATATTGTTTGTTTTACTGATAATTAATGCAATGGGTTGTGGAAATTCGCAACAACAATCCAGTGAAAATAGTAAAATGGATACACTATCAAATCCTGCTTTGACAAACCAAACTGATTTGATAAAACAAAAAATAACCCCATGCCTTTGGGCTGAGACAACAGATGCAAAAGCAGTAGCGGATTACTATCTATCCATATTTAAGGATGGAAATTTGAAGGAACATCACAAATATAAAAATCCACCAGAAGCAGGTGGAGGAGATTTTGAAACAGCGCTTATTGAAATTGCTGGAATGGAATTAAGTATTTTGGCAGCTGGCCCATTTTTCAAATTTAATGAATCGGTTTCTTTTGTAATTAATTGCAAAGACCAGGCTGAGGTAGATTACTACTGGAATGCATTAACTTCAAACGGTGGTGAGGAATCTTCTTGTGGTTGGTGCAAAGTATCCATCCGAGCAACTACACCTGCTGCACCTTACCTATTGGTAATAAATTAGATAATTCCGACATTTTGGTATCTGGGATTTTCTCTAATACATTTTTCAACCATTCATTTGGATTTACATCATTAGCTTTGCAAGTACCCATAAAGGAATAAATCATTGCAATTCTTTTGCACCATCATGAGACCCGGCAAATAAGTAATTTTTTCTCCCTAAGGCTAGTGGCCTGATTTTATTTTCTATCAGGTTATTATCTATTTCTAGTCTGCCATCCTCAAGAAGATTGTATAATTTATGCCACTGTGATTGGGTGTAAGACATCGCCTTACCAATTGCACTTTTTGGCAACACTTTTACACATTCTTCCTCGACCCAAGATTTTAAATTATCCAGATGTGGCTTGACTTTGGCTAACCTGTCTAATTTTCTATCTAGGGGATTCATTGATTTATTGGCCCTTTCTATTTCATAGATATTTTGAAAGATTACTAAGGCATATTCTGCGCGTTTTTTATCATTGCTTAATGCCTCATGATAATACCTTCGGGCATGTGCCAAACACCCTGCAATTTGGATTCCTTCCAGTGTTGCAATTTTATCATATACGCCATAGCCATCGCATTGAAGCCACCCATTATAGTTTTCCAATACTTCTTTGGGACCGTGCATACCTCGGCCCTTTCTGTAATCAAATAAAACAAGTCTTCTTTCAGGACTGTGATAAACCCACTGATATCCTTGATGCGTACTTCCTGGTTTGTCGCTATCTAATACTTTAATTGGAGATTCATCAACTTGTAAATATCCACTTGATAATACTTGTCTTTTTAATTCTTCGTACAAAAGGCTCTATTAGAGTGCAACAGGCCACAAACCAGTCATTGATTGTGCTTGCGCTTACATTCCAGTCAAATTCCCTTTTGAATATTTGAATCTGCCTGTAAAACGGCAAGTGATCTATAAACTTGCTTACAATTAGATGACTTAACAAACTGGCCTCTGCTATCCCTTTTCTAGGTCTTGAAGGTAGTTTACCTATGATAATTCCTTCATTTTGGGGTAAAGCGTATTTTGGACGAATAATTCTTTTCTTTACAAGACTGGCCGCAGTGTATTCTAATGTTTCGGTGATTTCTTCTCCGATTTTTTTCATCCCAGTCACATCTTGATCTGGTTCAATTATAACTTCTATGACCGGTAGATGATCAGGAATCTCGTTGCGTCCTTCGTGTTTCTTACTAGGTTTTTTCCTTTCGTAACTGATGATCTCTTTTGTCTGCTCTTCAACCGGCCCTTGGCCCACAGACAAATCTTCAAATAAGCTCAATTGACCAGGTGTAACATTTTCTGTTACAAAACGCTCTTTTTTAGCACCAAATATAAGCTTGCGCAACTGGTCCAACTCACGCTTTAACTGCGCATTTTGCATTGTTAATTCGGCTATTTGAGCATCGTAATTCATGATGTAAATTTAAATATGTATCTACATCGAATTACAATTTATTGTAATGTATTTATCCACATTACACCACTTTTTTTGTTAGCAAGTAACGTGTTTTTGTCGTAAAACCAACCAAGCTTATTCCACTCATCAACATGACCAAATGTTGGTAGGCTATTTCCTGACTTGGGGATTGTATCACTCCTTGCAAATTCTCAAAAACTCCACGCTCCAATCTTTTACTATACAATGCAAATCCATCCTTATCCCAGCACAACATTTTTACAATCTGTCTATTTTTTCCAAAGAAGACATAAACATCACCACTCAATGGATCATTGTTTAATTCATTGCGCACAATGCCAGCCAAGCCATTATACCCCTTACGCATATCGGCACTTAGAGTATATATGAAAAACCTTTGATGATGCCCAAACCCAATCACACAACGAGCTCCTTTATCTGAGTAATATTTAGTTGGTACCCCAGGTTAATGACAATACCATTTGTCAATGTTATAAAAGACACTTTCTGATGAATCTCAACAGGATTTGAAATAGTGATAAACGATTTTGGTAATTCTTTTTTCGAACTTTTACGTCGCCAATAATCCAAAGAACTAGAATGAAATGGTTTATCTATACTGAATTCAGTAAGGGATTTACCTGACAACTTCCATTCTTCAAGCCATGCAGCAATCTGCTCTTTTTTGTATCTTCCCTGTATATTTATTTTTGACCAAAATTAACAGGTCAATAATTATTGGACAATATGGGGTTGCTCGGATGGGTACGGTGCAAAGACAAATATGGTTTATCATGGCAAGTCGTTCCTATTGAATATTTTGATCTGATCAACAGTGATGACCCAGCAGTAAGAGAAAAGGCAATGACAAATACATTGAAACAGAAAAAAATCATTTTATCAGAACTTAAATAACATTGGTTCGGAATTAATTTTCACAATTCTTGTAGAAAAGAGATGAAAGATGAGAGATGAAAGACGAGAGATGAAAGTTCAGTAAATACCATCAACTTAAATTTGACATGAAAAATACTTCAATTGTTTTTCCAGTTAGCTCTAAGTCTTAAATTTAAAATAATACATAACGGTAGAAAAGATATTATTTTTCCAATGAAAAGCATTAATGAAGAAAGGGAAAAATTTATGTAGGTTTTAAAAGACCTCTTTCTTTCTTCTTTCGACCTTTTTCTTTCGAACTATTAATTAAATAACAAC
>JADKBO010000062.1 GCA_016715105.1 Saprospiraceae bacterium
ATATCCATTTCCGGACCAATCGGCAATGCCAAAACCTCTCTACACAAGGACTCCGTAACTGGTAAAGAAAGTCCTGGCGCCATTGCACCATAAGCCTTTTGTTGGTGCAGCGGTAGGGGATAATAAATCATCGTCTGGATGCCTTGATCTGCCAGCTTTGCTCGGAATGCATCTCTTTTGCCGTCCTTCACTTTTATGGTGTATTGATGAAAGATGTGGTCACTGTTCGCCGAGCGTTTTGGAATTTCGATGCCGGCCACTGTGCTCAAAACTTCATCATATTTTGCTGCAATCTCTGCTCTCTTTTTGTTGTTTTCATCCAAGTGGGGCAACTTTATTTGTAGGATGGCTGCCTGTATGGTGTCCAACCTGGAATTGACACCCACCAATTCGTGGTGGTATTTTTCTGCTTGTCCGTGGTTGGCGATCATTTTGATGCGATCTGCCAGCTTATCGTCTTGGGTCATGATGGCTCCACCGTCACCAAAACATCCCAGGTTTTTAGTGGGGAAAAAGGAGGTAGTGCCGATGTGGCCGATGCAGCCTGCACTGACTTGTCTGCCGTCCTTGAAGGTATATTTTGCTCCCAGAGACTGGGCGTTGTCTTCTATGACGTAGAGATTATTTTCGGCTGCTATTTCCATGATGTGTTCCATGTCTGCGCACTGACCAAAGAGGTGTACAGTGACGATGGCCTTGGTTTTTGGAGTGATGGCAGCTCTAACTTTATCCACATCAATGTTGAAGGTATCTGGGTCGACGTCTACAAATACTACTTTGAGTTTGAGTAGGGCGATGACTTCGACTGGTGCTACATAGGTAAATGCGGGTACGATTACTTCGTCTCCTGGCTGGAGGTCGAGGGCCATCATGGCTATTTGCAAGGCGTCTGTGCCATTAGCACATGTGATGACGTGTTTTACTCCGAGGTATGTTTCCAGTGATCGGGCAAATTGGTGGACTTGTGCTCCGTTGATGAATTGGCCTTCGTTGAGGACGGCCTGGATGGCGGCGTCGATTTGGGGTTTTATTTAATTCTGCTGTATTTGGTTTTTTTTTTATCTTCTGTTTGCAGTTATCTTGTAAGGGGCTTATTTGGCCGTCTCTAAACCTCACCAATCCCCCTTGAGAGGGGCAAGGGGGTAAGTGCGTAAGTTGTTTTTGTAATTTCGGCAATTACACCTTCCAAATCATTTTGTATAAGTTTGATTACCAAATCTAATATGGTGAGATTCCCTTGTGATGTTAAATAATTCCGTACACCTCTTTGATCGTATTTTTTGCATGCTCCTTTTTCAAGATTTGATGATCTCCGTCGATTTCAATTCCTAACTTAAGTTGATGGCAATAAAAATCAAGAATATATGTCAAAATAGGATGCTGCCTTCTGAATTTTAATCCAAGAATTTGTTTCCCATTTGAGTGCTTCCTCACAAAGTCTTTCTGAAGAAGTTTGATTGTAGTTCAATCTTTTTGCTCTTTCAAAAATAATGGGCTTTTGCTCCAAATGCATTCCATCTTTCATTGAACCTCTATCCCTATAGGGACGATCCCCTTTCTTGGCCTCTGGGGGTCAAACGGGTGGGCCTCACCCCCCAACCTAGCCAATGGATGAAAATCCCCAACCAAACCAACAACCTCAGCGTTTCTCACTTCGTGAACCAAATTAATGGCAGGTTTTGCATCCAAAATCGAAAATCCATGACCGTCCATGATGTGTTGGAAACTGGCGGCATGGAGGTCAGTAAATCCTTCTGAAAATTCTAGTTCCTGGCCATCGATGGTGATGGAACGGTAGGTTCTTTTGCCTTCCTTTTGAATGGCCTCGGGTAAGGTTTTTTCATTGATGCTAAGGAACCAACGTACGTCGGCATTTGCCAAGTGTAAAATTCCTGAAGCTCTGTCGTGGCTATTGAGATGCACGGTTTGTTTTTGCAAGGGGCCGTATATCCACAAAAGCATATCGAAAAAGTGGATGCCAATGTTGGTCGCGATGCCTCCAGATTTGGTGATGTCTCCTTTCCAGGAGGCGTAATACCAAAGCCCTCTTGATGTAATGTAGGTAAGGTCAATCGCTTTTCTCTTTCCTGTTGTATTTGCTGCTTCTGCTTTTAGTTGTTTGATGATGGGGTGTAGGCGAAGTTGGAGAATGGGAAAGACTTTTTTGTTGGTCTCATTTTCCAATTCTATCAAACCGTCTAAATTCCACGGGTTGAGCACGAGTGGTTTTTCGCAAATGACGTGTGCATTGTTGCGAAGGCCAAATCTGATGTGTGCGTCGTGTAGGTAGTTGGGGCTACAAATGCTGAGGTAATCGATGCCTTGACCTACCCGCCTCAATTTGTCGAGGTAGCGGTCGAATCGCTCAAACTCGGTGAAAAAGGAGGCATTTGGAAAGTAGCTGTCGATGATGCCTACCGAATCGGTTTTGTCTGTGGCTGCTATCAAATTGCCACCTACTGCCTTGATGGCCTGAAGATGTCGCGGGGCGATGTAACCAGCGGCGCCGATGAGGGCAAAGTTTGGTGAATTTTCTTTCAAATTATCCTTTGAACTTGGCTTTTTAGTTGAGTAGCCAATCTAAATAAAGTGATTCATTGATGGTGTTGAAGGTAGAATTTGGGTAGTTTTCTTGCCAAGATTTAGGCACCGTTGCTCGCCTTGTTCCCATTTTAATTTCAAATCCGTGGAGTAAACCGTCCTTTTCTTCAATATAATCTATCTCAGCTCCTGTATATGTCCTCCAAAAATAAGTGGTCGTATGATCTCTTTTGTATGAAAGATTTTTCTTACGCTCGGTGATTAAAAAGTTTTCCCAGATACCACCCATATCTGCTCTAAGTCTTATGGATGAAAAATTGCCCAAAACTGCATTGCGAACTCCCAGGTCATAAAAATAAATTTTATCCATTTTAGAAATTTCTTTGGCTAGGTTTTTACTATAACCTTGCACTCTGTAAATGATGAATGCTTTTTCTAAAATATCAATGTAGTTATTGACCGTTTCGCTGGATATGTTTAATGCATTGCTCAGTTTATTGATAGACACTGTTTTGCCTACTTGGAGCGCCAATAGCTGGAGCAAATTTTTTAATGCTTTATTGTTTTTGATGCCCGACAAATTCAAAATATCCTTATACAAATAGGCTTCTGTTAATTCCAAAAGGTGGTTTCTTTTATCGTCAATGTTTTGATATGAATAAACTTCCGGATACAAACCATAGGTCAAAATCTGGTCAATATTTTGGTTGATTTCAAAAGGGCTTGCTGCCAAACTCAACTCTTTGATTGAAAGCGGAAAGAGGTTGAATGTTTTGGTTCTGCCTGTCAAAGGTTCTTGAGTTTTGTTTGCAAGATCAAAAGATGAAGAACCCGAAAGGATGATTTTGAGTGCTTTATTTCTATCGTGCAGGATTTTGATGCTGGAGCCAATTTCCTTGACATTCTGAGCTTCATCTATAAAAAGTAATTGGTGTGACCCAATAAAATCCATCATGGTTTTATAGTTTCTGGACTCAAAAACATCGGCATAGATTAAATCATCTGCGTTTACTTTGATGAATGGAATGTTTATGGTTTGAATGATGTGGTCAATGATTGTTGTTTTTCCAACTTGTCTTGGACCATAGACAATGATTACTTTGTCTGCAGTCAGGATGTTGTCTTTAATTTCTTGTTCTAGTAATCTTTTGATCATAAAAACAAAAGTATCACCTTTTGCTAGCAATCTGAAATTTTAGCGCGAATTTTTCAGGTTGACCTGAAATTTTAGCGCGAATTTTTAAGATGACTAACTTATTTTCTTAAATCTCTAGGTAAGGATGAAGTCCATTATCAAGGAGCATTTCACTACCTCTTAAAACTTTCGTTGTGTTTTTGTCATGATTTTTGGAAATTTGGCCAAAAATCCCGCCAAAAACCTATTCACTTTTGATTTATACCATGGACTTCATCCATGGTTATTAATATTTAACCCCTCTGGGGTATTTAAAATAATGTCGTATCATGAAGTCCATTCAAGCGTCTTTATTGCATTTCTAAGTATTTCGCAAAAAATACGTCTTGAATCTAGTAAGATTTAATGTTGCCATTCATTTTCACAATAAGGAAGTCTTTATCCAATAATCCTTTGAGTGCCAAACTTGCTGACGAAGCCGATAAATTGTATTTATTTAAAAAAGCTTTCTCATTGATGGAGAAATTTGTTTTTTCGACTGCGATGGCCTTCAGCAAAGTGGTTTGGTTACTTGGAAGTGTGTATAATAGATGTTCGTAATTGACGGCAAAAAGTTTGATGCAATCCACTTCGCTGTTTTTGACCAATTCATAAGTTACTTTCTCAGCATGTTTGGAGAAAATCTCATTGGCTAAAAAGTGAGTATAAAAAGTATGGCTTTGTGTCCAGGTCAATATCTCGTGTATCGATTGATCTGATATCTCCATATCGTGTTCCTCAAAGTGTGTTTTGATGAAGTCAAAATATGCCGGATAAGGAATGTGACCAAGCGTAAGGTGTTGAGTCGAAGAAAACATTGGCCTTTTAGGATTTGAAAAAATAGTGCTCAACATGTGTTGTTGACTTCCACAAAAGAGGAAATGTATGTTGGTTAATTTGGGAAAATGTGATCTCAAAATGGCGTCAATGGTTGAAGGTTTTTCGTATGTCTCAATCACTTGAAATTCATCAATTGCTATTTGAAATTGCACTTTGCTTTCTGACAAAAGGTTTAATGCTATGTCAAATGTTGCTGCCTTGTCTGCATTGGTTTGAATATCTAGCGAAACTTGAGGAATGCCAGAATATGGATCTAATGAAATTTGAGGCCTCAATCTTCCAAAAATTGACAAAAGCTTTTGTGCAAAATTTTCTTTGTTTGAAGTAGCTTTTACAACGGCAACTACAAATTGCTCAATAAATTCATTGTCATTTTTTGTTCCAAGCACATCTATATAAATAGGTGTTGTATTTTTTATTTTTGCCAATTGATGATGCCAATGCATGATGAGATTTGTTTTACCCAATCTACGCATAGATGAAAGCACGGTATTTCTTCTATTTTGCAAAGCTTCATTGAGCTTTACAACATCATCTTCCCGGTCGCAAAAATATTTTGGGCCTTGGTAAGAAAACAACTCAAATGGATTCACAACTTTTTTCATAAAACATGTAACATAAAACATGTAACATAAAACATGGGATAAAGTTTCCTTTTATTCCTTTTTGTGAATGCTTGTATTATTTTTACTCACAATACCTTCATTCAAAACATAAACATCACCGGATTCGAGGCACTTTGCAAACCCCTTTTCGTCAAAATTTAAACGATGCCCGTATTCGCTGACCCAACCCAACTGTTTGGCTGGATTGCCGACCATGAGTGCATAAGGTGGAACATCTTTCGTAACCACAGAACCCGCACCAATCAGGCAATAAGCACCCAATTCATGGCCACAAAGTATGGTAGCATTTGCACCAATGGATGCACCTTTTTTCACCAAAGTTGTCAAATACGCACCTTTCCTGACAATGGCACTGCGTGGATTGATGACATTGGTAAACACACAACTTGGCCCAAGGAACACATCGTCTTCACAAATGACTCCACTATAAATGGATACATTGTTTTGTACTTTGACATTATTTCCTAAAATGACTCCATTGCCTACAAAGACATTTTGGCCAATGTTGCAAGCTTTCCCTAGAGTAGCGCCTGACATGATGTGTGTGAAATGCCAGATGTACGAGCCTTTGCCAATTTTTGCGCCTTCGTCGATGATGGCACTTGGATGGATGAATGGCTGGTCAGGCAATTTCAGCAAATAAGTTTTGAAAGACCGGATCCATGAATATATAGGAGTCACCAACTTTATCAATGATGTCTGCTTGAATCAATGTATGGATGTTTTTCCGCACATTATTAGGCGTACCCAAGTGAAATGATTGCATAACTGCGGTTGATGTAAGTTGCTTTTCATTTTGATAAACAGCTTTTAACAAGTTTACCTGCGTGTTGCTCAAATTTTCAATGGTTTGCTCAAATAGTGGCTGTTGACTGTATTTTACTTGGTCAAAAGCTTCTTTCACTATTTCCTCTTGGACTTCTTTGCTGGTTAATAACCAGACGTAATGAGATAATTGTTGCACATACCATGAGTGATCTTGTGCGTATTTTGCAATTTGTTCTGCATTTAATTCACTGATTTCTTTATTGGTTTCCTTGAATTTTGAAACAATGAATTTTACCCATTCACTTCTTTGAATTTTGTCAAGTAAAATGATGTCACCAAATTTGTAAAAAGCACGTGAACTGTCATTGAATATATCTGAAATCATGTGCCTTTTACTTCCGTACAAACAATAAGTGACGTTTTTGTGTCTTTGCCAGTAAGACCTCATTGCCTTTTCGAAAGAGTGGTCTGCATCATAATTGACAATGTTTTGAAATTCATCAATACAAATGATAAACTTGAATCCCTTTTCTGATGCTATACTTTCTGGAAGGTTTAATATTTCATCTTTGTGTCTGATGATTTCTGCCCTGTCAAACTCTAAAGAAATATCACCTAAATCAGTATTTAAAATGAGCTTTGGCATGAGTCGTTTGAAGGTTGATTTCGCCAAATCTAGCCATTCTGATAATTTGCCAGAAGAAGCCTTGATCACACTTCGGGCATACATCTCTAAAAATTCCTCTTCTGTGTTGATAGAGAATAAGTCGATGATGACTATCCTGTGAGTTTTATGATCCAATCTGATTTCGTTGGTAACTTTTTCAACCAAAGAAGACTTTCCCCACCTTCTTGGAGAAATGATGATGGTATTTACACCCGAAGTGAGGTTTGACTTCAATCGCGAAAGTTCTTTGACCCTATTGGTAAAGGTTTTATCGCTGACTGTGCTACCAAATTCGAATGGACTATTCATTTTATACCTTTTGGTATTATACCATCAAGTATTATACCAAAAGGTATAAAATAGGTTGAAAGTTTATCGAAAATATTATTTGCCATATTGGGCGCTGTAATAATGCAAGTAGGCTCCCGAAGTAACATTTTTGAGCCAGGATTCATTGCTGAGGTACCAATCTACGGTTTCTGAAAGACCTTGCTCGAAGGTGTAGTCGGGTGTCCAGCCCAATGTTCTTTCTATTTTGCTTGCGTCAATGGCATATCTCAAATCATGTCCTGCACGATCGGTCACATAGGTGATGAGTTTGCGGCTTTCGCCTAATGGTTTGGATAATTTTTCATCCACGAGGTCGCAAAGTAAAAAAACGAGGTCGATGTTTTTCCATTCGTTGTGGCCACCAATGTTGTAAGTTTCCCCAGGTACGCCCTCGTGGAAAATCAAGTCTATAGCTCTGGCGTGATCCTTTACGTGAAGCCAATCCCGTACATTTTCACCTTTGCCATAAACTGGTAATGGTTTATTGTGCAAAATGTTATTGATCATCAAAGGGATCAATTTTTCTGGAAAATGATTTGGACCGTAATTATTGCTGCAATTGGATATGACACACGGCAAATGGTAAGTATGATAAAAAGCTCTGACCATGTGGTCTGACCCAGCTTTGGATGCGCTGTATGGACTTCGGGGATCGTACGCTGTTTCTTCAGTAAAAAATCCTTTGTCCATTTCTAGTGAACCAAAAACTTCGTCGGTTGAAATATGGTAGAATTTTTTCCCTTCGAAATTTCCTGCCCATTGTTTTTTGGCGATGTGGAGGAGATTGGTCGTTCCCAGCAAATTGGTCTTTACAAAAGACATTGGGTCACTGATCGATCGATCTACGTGAGACTCAGCTGCCAAGTGAATGACTCCATCGATGTTGTATTTTTCGAAAATGGCGGTGATTGCATTTTCATCACAAATGTCTACGTGTTCGAATGCGTAATTGGCTTCATTGGTGACGTCCTTGAGATTCTCCAAGTTGCCTGCATAAGTGAGTGCGTCTGCATTGACAATGAGATAATCTGGATAATTGGTCACAAAGCGGCGAACAACATGGCTGCCTATGAAGCCTGCTCCACCAGTAATAAGGATGGATTTTTTATTCATTTTTGTTTTTTAACTTTCACAACTACTTGAATTTCAACACGCATTTTGTCATGATTTTTGGGGAAAAACCAAAAATCCCGCCAAAATATGATCATCTCTTCTTTGTTCTCCACGGATTTCATCTGTGGTTATTAATATTTAACCCCTGTTGGGCCTATTGGGGTTTTTGATAACGCAAAAATCGGTGATGTAAATGCATTAATTATGCAAGGGACCCAAGATTCCCTGTTTTCGAGCTTTCCGGCTCTGCAATAGGTTCTGTCCAATTTGTGGTCTGCACTATATTCCAAACCATATGCACAACAAGTGAGGTAATAAGCTGCAGCTAGACGCTCACTGGGTGTTTTGGTCAACCAATAAGTTTCGTTGAATCCTTGTTCTTCAAGCTTTTGTGTTTTGGAAAAGGTTCTATCTAGTTTTGGTTCCATGGTTTAGTCAATCAAGATTTTCAAAACCCCAATTTTACAACAAATTCTTCTCCAACTTCTTCTAAGACTAATGTTCTTCCTAATTGTTGAGCAGCTTTTACTACCATTGGAACACCTCGTCCCATCTTATCAATGTACCTGAGATTTTCCATGAATTTGACAAGAATTGGGTTACGAGCATATGATACGCCGTATTTAATCTTTTCTACGTCAACCGAATTGGGCAATCTACCTGGGCTTCTTACCTCTAAGCGATCATGAAACATAAAAACTCGGATGCGACTACCTGTGATGGAATAATCTCTGTGAACGCAAGCATTCACAAGTAATTCTCTAAATACTTTATCTGGATAATTCCCTTGAAGTGTCTTCTGTTTTTGCTCCTACAATCTTGGATGCGTACATTAAATTTGCTCTGATACTTGCTAAACATTGATCTATTTGATTATCAAGTGTACCTTCAAAAACTTTTTTGTCTACAACTTCATCTGTGACCTCATTTCCATCAAATCTTGCAAAGGTTATGCTGGCATTGTGCAAATATTTTTGCGGATGTATAGCAAAGACGAGCGTACCTGCAATGGTAAGTTGCCCTTCTGCATCCATAATATCTACATTTTTCAAAAGATTTGTTTTATGCTCTTCTTCCTGAAAATTTAATTCAAACAATTGAAAATATCTATAAAGTTTGTTGATGTCCAAGTCTATGAAACCGCTGGACAGAACACTGGTAGCGTCATAATGAAATGCACCAGCGTTTTGAAACAGCCTTAACAATTCTAACTGACTTGCAACTCTATTGGTGGAACCTACTCGGATGTAAAATTGATTTTTGTTGTCCTGATATGGTTTATTTGTACCTTTTGGAACCTGTATATTCAAAATTGTCTGCTCCTCGAGTTTATGAAATAATACTTTCACGTCAGAAACTGGTGGGTTCACATGATCTCTACAGATGTTCATTACCCATTCTTCCCAGTTTCTTGAACTTTTATCTATGCCCGAAATATTTCCATCATCATTTACCCCGATCAAAATATTTCCACCAATAGCATTCAAAAAAGCAACAATTTCCTTGGCAACGGATTCAGGTCTTACATCCGATTGTTTAAATTCTACTCCAGAATTTTCTCCTTGACTTATGAGCTCTTTGATATCCATTTAGTTGTTACCATCCATTATGCCCTTACTGAACATTTGACCAAATATAGGTTCCATGGTCATTTTATAATCAAAATATTGACCCGTAGCAGACAATTCAAAATCTGATTTTCTTTTTTCATTTATAGAATATATTAAAATACCTTGCCACACAATTTGAAAATTCAATTTCGTGCTTGTCAGTTTGACATCCACCAAGTCGACATTTTTGTTGAGTATTGAAGCCAATTTTTCTTGGATGTCAAATCTTTGGACGTTAGAAATTTTTTCTTGTGATAAAAATGCCAAGTCGATGTCACTGTCTCGATTATTTGCTTCTTCAGTCATTCCGACAAAAAAGTATATGAGTTCAATCCCTGGTATTGACTCTTTTAAAAACTCCCTTATTTTGTTCTTCTGGTGGTAAGTAAGAGACAACATCTTTTTAAACTATTCCATAAATATACTTATGGTCTTCCAATACTGAAATATTCAAACCCTAAATCTTTCATTTCCTGGACATTATAAACATTTCTGCCGTCAAAAATGGCTTTGCCGTTCATCAATGCAAACATTTTATCATAATCAGGACTTCTGAACACGCTCCACTCTGTAAGGATAGCCAAGGCATCTGCTCCTTTCAAAGCATCGTACTGATTGGCGCAATATTGGATTTCGTCCGTCACTTGTTCTCTGAAGTTTTCCATAGCTTCTGGATCAAATGCCTGAATTTTTGCACCTCTATTGAGCAGTCTTGAAGCAATCGTTATGGCTGGAGCTTCTCTGATATCGTCTGTTTCTGGTTTGAACGCCAATCCCCAGAAAGCGATGGTTTTACCTTGTAAGTCACCATCAAAATAATCATTCAACTTATTGAATATGACTTCTTTTTGTAAGTCATTGACTTTCATCACAGCGCTCAAGATCTTGAAATCATAGTCGTGGTCAGCCGCAGATTTTGCCAATGCTTGCACATCTTTTGGAAAACAACTTCCGCCGTAACCAACACCTGGGAATAAAAATCGCTTGCCAATACGAGAATCTGAGCCCATACCTTTTCTTACCTGATCCACATCAGCACCCAATTTTTCACACAAGTTTGCAATTTCATTCATGAAGCTGATCCTTGCTGCGAGGTATGAATTGGCAGCATATTTGGTCATTTCTGCGCTCCGGATATCCATCACATAAATGGGATTTCCTTGTCTTACGAATGGTTCATACAATTTGAGCATCAAATCCTTGGCTCTGTCTGAATCTGCACCTACCACCACTCTGTCTGGTTTGAGGAAGTCATCCACAGCAACTCCTTCTCGCAAAAACTCTGGATTTGATACTACATCATATAGAGATCTGTCTAATTTTTTAGCCAAAATCGCAGCTACTTTTTCTGCAGTTCCTACTGGTACGGTACTTTTATCGACTATGACTTTGTAGTCGGTAATGATATTGGAAAGATCTTCTGCTACCTTCAAAATGTACTTGAGATCCGCAGAGCCATCTGCTCCTGGAGGAGTAGGAAGTGCAAGGAAAATAATCTTTGCATCCTTAATTCCTGTTGCCAAATCGGTGGTGAATTCCAATCTGCCTTGCTTGGTATTGCGCTCGAATAAAACATCCAATCCTGGCTCATAAATTGGTACTTCACCATTGTTGAGTTTTGCAATTTTCTTCTCATCGATGTCAACACAAGTGACGTGGTTTCCTGTTTCGGCAAAACAGGTCCCGGAAACCAATCCTACATATCCTGTGCCAACTACTGCAATTTTTAACATATATAATCCGTATTTGCTTTAAAAAGAAGCTTCGAGTCTCGAGCCTCGAGCGAGCCATGAGCCACGTTTGTTTATTTGTTTATGCGTTTATTTTTTGTAATTCCTCAGTTCAGCTGTTTCGCGGTCGAACTTGTGGAAGGAGGTTTGCGAGGCGTTATCTTTATCTTAGCATTGCCGCGATTGAACAGGCTAAAGCATGTTCGCCCTTTATTCTCCTTCTCTGAGCAGTTCCGCAGTTTCGCGATTCCGCAATTTCGCAGTTACGCAGTTCAGCAATTTCGCAATTTCGCAATTTCGCATGGAGTAGGCAGAGACTAAAGTCTCGCCACCAGAGAAATTCCGCGAATGGCTTCGCCGTTGATGTGTCGCAAAAACTCATCATATAAAACATTGACAATGAAGTAGATAAGTCTACTTTGTAGTCCTTTTAACCATTTTCACATCCACATTAACGTGAAATTGATAACCTAAATTTTCCAGCCCAATGATGACTGTATTTTTATTTAATTCACTGACCAAAGTTCCTTTCAAACCAGCGAGAGATCCACTGATGATCTCTACTAAATCACCTACCTGCCCTTTGAAATCCTGCACCTCGACATCCAATGTTTCATCACCGACGATGCGTTTGAGGGTATTGATTTCTTCTTCAGGGATGGTAACCAATTTGGCGCCGGGTTTGATGAACCTCGACACATTTTCTGTCTCTAAAACTTTGACTTTGTCCTGTTCTTCTATTTTTACAAAAACATAACAATTGATGAGTGGAACCTGATATCTTCTTATTTTTCTGGTGTATCTTTTTACCCTTTCCATAAGGGGCAAGTAAGCATGTATGCCCTTGGACATCAGATCCTTGACCACTTGCTTTTCGCACTTGTACCGTGTATAAATGGCATACCAACCTGTGGCACTCGCCGTATATGTCTGTGCAGAACTATGACTCATGATTCCAAATAAGTAAAGGTTCTACCTCAAAAAGTGACCAATCAAGCGCTTTCATTTCTTCGGCATTATAAACGACATATCTTATTTTTCTGGAAATAAGAGATTCTGCTTTTTCGATGAGTGAGACCAAATATTCCTTGTTGATATCACCCACCATCAGTAAGTCAATAACTGGGCTATCCATTCCTTTTACAAGGGCGCCCGTCACAAAAACCTGCCGTACATTGCCCAGATTGCCAACGACCTTGTCGATGATGGTATCAAAACCAAGGTGTTTGATGACAATGTTGTGTATTTCTTTAAAAAGTGGATGAGTGGTATTGGCTTGGAATACTTTTTTATTTCCCTCGCTGAAAGATTGCAACATACCCGCCTTCTCCAAACGATTGAGTTCTATGCGGATACTGTTTGTTGAGTCCCCAAACTCAGACTCCAAGCTTCGCAGGTAAGCAGTGGTATTGGTGTTTAAAAAAAACTTAAACAACAATTTGATCCTAGTCTTAGAAGATATAAGGGTCTCAATCATGTTTTGAGTAAAATAATTACTCAAAGATACATGTGAGTTTAGTTTAAACAAATTTTTGAAAGGAAAATAAGCCAATAAAATTGTGGAAAGTTGGGCTAAAACCTATTTAATAATTGCTTTCTTTTTTCTTCTTTTTTTTGAAATCTCCTCGTTTCCAGGCTTCTATGAATTGCTTCCATGCAAATACGTCAAAAATTCGCTGTGGTTTATATTGACCTGCATACACAGCTTCATTTGCAGTTTGTTTGAAAACGAGCGACGCCGCTTCACGGCCATCTACAGGCACAGCGTACCTCATTTCCTGCAAAACATCTGCAGCAAGATTTTTGCGCGCCTGATCTCTCAAATCATCGGAAATATCCATGGCTAATAGATCTTGTTTGAAATGTTCTCTGCTTGGCCAAGGGTAAATCACAATTTCTGGAAGTAATATGTTGTCTTGTGATAAGATTTGGATCATGCTGTAAAGGTCACTTTTTAAGGTGTCAGGAATGACGTATTCTACGGTCTTGAACCCAATCCTGGAGAATACCACTTTTTCTCCCTTTCTAGCTACAAATGAAAAATACCCGTCGTATTCCGTTACGACACCTCTGGTAGTTCCTTCGATGGCGACGTTGGTGTAAGGTAATCCGATGACATTGCCGTCTGGATCTTCTGTGACTACTTTACCGGTAAATTGAATGACATCAATTTGCCTCTCTTGAGCTTGTATGGTAAAGCAAAAAAGTAAGAATAATAGGATGCCTGATAACTTCTTCAATCCAGTATATTTTTTTGGAGAAACGAATATAAAACTTCTCTTTCATTTGAATGTTATTTATTTAACAAACTATTAACCCTAATGTTTCCTCCTGCCAAGGGTTTCGGGCTTTTATTGGCAATAACAGGTTCGGAAGTAATTTTATACTCTCCTAAATTATACAACGGCACAAATGGATTTATGAAAAAAAGAGAAAGTTCAAAACGTGCATACGATCTATTCATGCTTTAAACAGAATAGTCGCCAATTCAACCCCAATTCGGGGTTGTACGAAATCGTGGATTTGTTAATGAAATTCCTATTTCGTACCTTTTACGATTTCAGTGATGTCAATGGCATTTCTCTTCCGAACTAGTATCGCATTAGACATCAAAATAAATTGAGGTAACCAAAATGCAATTTGGTATTTGCAAAATCAAAGCCAGTTTTATTATAATTGCCCGCTGCAAATGAGAGGTTGAAAATGCCAGCTTTGGTTGAAAAATTCATACCAATGCCAATGCCATATGCTTGTACAAAGTTGCTTTCTGTGACAATGTTTCTGTTTCTAAACATGGCTAAATCTATAAATGGCAAATTCAAATAAGAATTTTGATCCAAAATCAATCTGAATTCAGCAGTGTAAACAAAGTATAAATCAGATAGAAAATTGAGTTCATTAAATCCTCTCAACAATCTATTTCCACCAATTCTGTACAATTCGTTTTGAATGATTTTACCATCATTGTACCTACTTGCAAAAGCAATTTTATTTCTGAGTGTGCCCAGGTCACTGATGGGCAAATAATGGTCTAGTTCTGCTTCCAAATTGAATTGGATATTGGAGGATTTGAGGGTATCGTAGGCATTACTAAAGTCTACTTTTTCATTTTTGAGTTGCAAAATTTCTTGATTTTGTACGATCGATCTAAGTCCGATTGTGCCATTGAATCTGGAGTACCACCCTTTTCTGGGATTGAAAATGTAGTCTAATTTATTATAAGCATATTCAAATCCACCTCCTCGGAATCGCACGTCCAAATTACTAGGAAGTGTGCCTTGATTGAGGATTTGTTCTAAATCTGGATTGATCAGATTACTGGATTTGTGTGTCCAGAAAGCGCGGATCTGATTGGTTGTGTTGATGGTGTATCGAGCACCAAAATTTGCCAATACATCCAAACTGATGTTACGGTTTCTTTTTATTTCAAAATCTCCATCGACTCCAAATGGGCTAGAAAGTAAAAATGGAACAGACACCGTAGATTTTAAAAATTGATCTTCGAGTGATAATCTTTTGAATGTCAGAGTCAAACGTTCGCCTCTGCCAAAACGATTGGTGAAATCTCCTAAAAATTCACCGTTGATGGTAAAAGTCCTTTTCTGTCCAACGGTATTGGGTAATACGCCAATGATGAAATCAAATTTTGAAGCTTTTCTATTTTGCAAGGGTAAAAATACCGTAGCTCTGTCTGCCAAAAAACTCAATTTGGGAGGACTTTGCAAAGTGAGAAAAGATAAATTTTTGATTTTCTGCGCAATGTCTTGAACCAATTGAGCATTGTAGGGCATTTCTTTTTTGATGCCCAATGTTTGATATAAATAGGAATCACTGATTTTGACACTATCTGAAAAAAGTACTTCATTGAAAACCACAAAGGGTCCATTTTCCAAGTCCAATTTGATGATGTATTTCATGGAATCTCCGAGAGTATTGACCAATTGTGCTTTAGCAAATGGAAATCCATGATTGGTGAGGTAAGCAATCAGTTTTTTGGTGTAAAATTGTTGTGAGGTGGTATCCGTGAAAATATTGGAAGTCCTCATATTTGACAGTCCAGCTGATTCAACCCACTTTTTATCTTCTTCTGCTAATTCAAAAACAAAAGTAAATTTTGGACCAATGTACCAGGAGATAAAACAAGTGTCTTTGGCAAATGCAACTGAGTCGGGGTGATGATAGATATAACCTTCTTCTGGAAGTAACTTGGATAATTTTGTAACGGTTTGCCTTATGTAGATGGAATCGTATCTCGAGTTGTTTTTGAGACTTTTCTCAAGGATGGTGTTTGATTCGTGTGGTGCCTCATATTTTACTACATATTTTTGTGCGGCAATCTCACCAGGAAGGAAAAAACAATTCAACAAAAAAGGAAGGGCCAATATGAGTATAATTTCCCTGAATTGACCTTTCCTTTTTTGATGCAACAGCAATAAATTTATATTTAACTAAGCTAACAATTTTTTTACGATGGCTGAAATGGTTTTACCATCGGCTTTACCTGAAAGCTGTTGATTGGCAAGTCCCATCACTTTACCCATGTCTTTGACCGATGAAGCGCCAGATTCTTTGATTATCTCTGCAATGATTCCTTCCAATTTTTCTTCAGAAAGTTGTTCTGGAAGATAATTCATGAGGATGCCAATTTCTTCTTGTTCGACTTTTGCCAGGTCTTCCCTATTTTGCTCTACATAAATAGCCAGAGAATCTTGTCTTTGTTTGACCAGTTTCTGAACCAGTTTTATCTCTGCGGCTTCATCCAACACATTGCCACTGCCATCTGTTTTGAATAAAAGTATGGCAGATTTTATGGCTCTGATACCTCTGAGTGCTGCCTGATCTTTTGATTTCATGGCTACTTTGAGGTCTTCCATTAATTTTGTTTCCAAACTCATTTTATTACGTATTTTTCTAATTCATTAGTAAGTTCTACAAATTGTTGCACTGAAACTTGCTCTGGTCGCAGGTTGAAAAAATCACCCGCCAAAACAGCAGGGTCGTCGACCAATGCCTTCAATGTGTTTCTCATCATTTTCCGTCTGCTATTGAATGCCATTTTTACAACAGTTCTGAACAGCTTTTCATTGCAATCAAGGGTATATTTTTCTTTTCTGGTCAGTCTGATGACTGCAGAATCTACTTTTGGAGGAGGGTTGAAAGCTCCTGGTGGTATCCGATACAACATTTCACCATCGTAATGTGCTTGAGTCAAAACGCTGATGACGCCGTATATTTTACTTCCTGGTTTGGCAATGATGCGCTCTGCCATTTCCTTCTGAAACATGCCAACCATTTCTGGGACCAATTCTTTTGCATTGATGGCCTTGAATACGATTTGCGATGAAATATTATAAGGGAAATTACCAATGATGTAGAATTGTTCGTCGTCAAATACCTTGTGCATATTGGCCTTAATAAAGTCCATTTCTATGATGTTGGGTATCAATGCCGGGTAATGATTGCTCAGGTAAACCACCATGTCATTGTCTGCTTCAACGACCTTGAGGTCTAGATTTTGTTCTATGAGATATTTGGTAAGCATACCTTTGCCTGGACCTACTTCCAAAACCCTAGTATTGCCATCTTTTCTCAAGAGGCTATAGGCAATCTTTTTGGAAGTTTGCTCATTGGTGAGGAAGTGTTGCCCGTATGATTTTTTCGCTTTCACTGTTTATTATTTATGATGGTAGGCCTGAGGTTTTGGCGCACTTTATTTTTGCTTGCCTATTGCTTGCTTTTTATGAGCGCTCAAAGGTAATTATTTTTTATTTGCGAATGAAGTTGTTGGCTTTCAGTGGTCAGTTATCGGCTATCAGCTGTCAGCTATCAGCTATCAGCTTTGGATCTCAGCCGCACTGCAAACTGATTGCTGAACCATGAAAGCTGACACTTTTTTTATAATTCGTTAATCTGTAAGAAATTTAAGAGAACACTTCAGAAAAGTATTATGAGGCTACTCACTTTGGTAACAATAAAGAAAGCCTGCCAAATCATTAGTCTCCTGCGTATGACTGGGGTTGTCATCCCTACTCTGTGTCACTGTGTAGGGATAACAAAAAACCTCCCGATACAAAAAACTCGTATCTGGCTTTTGTCACTCATTTAAACCTCGCTAGCACTATTCACCGTGCTTGGGTCCTGAGCTACTCGATCAGTTTTGTATCGGCCTTATTTTTTTTAGCTACCGAACTTAAAAAATACGTTAAGTGCAAAAAACTGTTCGAACTATAAGTGCCCTAAAACCAATGAATCGGTGCAGATGCAGCAAAAAACATTGAAGCAATGCCAAAAGTGAGTTTTTTTTGCATAGTATTTTTGGAGTGAGGGAGCGTTAAGAAAAAAATTCAGCCTTGATTTTTTTTGCTACTTTATTGCATCAAGGCAAAAAAGTAGAAGAAATCTAGTTTCTTGCTATAATTTTTATTTATAACTTATATACCATTTTATACGTGTCATAAACTGAGACTTTCACTTATCAGCTTTGAGATTTGGATCTCAGCCGCACTGCAATCTGATAGCTGACCACTGATCGCTCATCGCTCATCGCTTGATCACCAACAAAAGAGGGGTGAATTGAAAAGGAAGAAATTGGTGACTTCAGGTTATTACAAAGATTATTAGTTTCTTTGCGCTTTAAAATATTGAAAAAGGAAAAAGTGGCAAGAATAATGGGTTTGGATTATGGCAGCAAAAGAACAGGCATCGCTGTGACCGACCCCTTGCAAATCATCGTGAGTGGCTTGGATACGGTGGAAACGAGTAAGTTGAGGGATTTTATTGATACTTATTTTTTGAAAGAGGAAGTGGAACAAATGGTGATTGGATTGCCAACCCATAAGGATGGAAATTTTACCTCAATCAAACCAGAAATAGATAAGCTTGTTGAACATTTGAATAAAAAATATCCTTTATTACCCATTGAGTTTGAAGACGAATCTTACACATCTACTCACGCCAAGGAAATAATTCTTTTTTCAGGTACCAAAAAGAAAAAAAGACGAGACAAGTCATTGGTTGATAAAATAAGTGCGGTCTTGATATTACAGAGATTTTTAAAACATATTTAGAGATGGTTTTACCCATTTATGCATACGGCCACGAAGTATTGAAAAAAGTTGGCGTTGAGATTGATCAGGATTATCCTGAACTAAAAGAATTCATTGAGAGCATGTGGGAAACCATGTACCATGCCAAAGGGGTTGGGCTTGCTGCTCATCAAGTTGGGCACCCAATTAGAATATTCATTGTGGACACAGTGCAAGTTGAAAAAGAAGGTACAGAAGGAAAAGGTATCAAAAAGATATTTATCAATGCCGAGATATTGGAAGAAAGTGGTGAAGAGTGGGCATATGAAGAAGGCTGTCTAAGTATACCAGATATTCATGCAGACGTGATGAGGCAACCAAAAATCATCATTAAATACCAAGACGAGCAATTTGTGGTTCATACAGAAACTTATGATGGTATGAATGCGAGAGTTATCCAACACGAATATGATCACATAGAGGGAAAGTTATTTGTGGAGAAAATCAATCCTCTAAAGAAAAGATTATTGGGTCGAAAATTGGAAAATATCCGTAAAGGGAAAATTAGTTCTGACTATAGAATGCGATTCGGCAAATAGGCCAAATTGTATTTATCCTAAAACCTTCTAACTTTAAAAAGTCTGAGATTTCTTGAAAAATGACTTTGCATTTACAAATGGAAATTTTATGAAAGCTTTTGTTATGCCAAGCTGACTGCTCGTTTCCTGATGGCAACAACTCCAAAAATGGAGGATATAAGTGCAAGGATAATAAGACCCCACTCTGAAAGTGTAGGAATAGCAATACCTTGAGGCACTAATACTGTAAGAGTAATCGGATTTACTCCTGGATTACAACCAGCTGATTCTGTAATAGTTACTGTGTATACACCAGCACCAGCATTTGCAAATATAAAAGATCCTGCAGGAAAACCAATGTAAGTTGTTGTTGTAGTTTGGGGAGGAGTATTTCCTTGTGGAGAGCTGTTGGGTACAGGTGCCGCATTGATTGTATAGCTAGCAGTTGTACATGGAGCAGAAGTAGAGAATGCTACATCAATTAAAAAGCTGCCATCATTGGTATAAGAGGGCGAATTTTCAGGCATAGAAGTAGGAGTGATAGTATTTATAGAACCAGTAAATTGAGTTGCTGGTGGTTGACCAAATGAAAACACACTTACAAAAAGCAGTAAACCAAGTGGTAAATATTTGTGAATGATAGTAGCAATGCGCATGATATTAGATTGACTTTTAGGCTATTGGAATAAACTTAACCCTACAACAATAATACTTTTCTACCAGAAGATGACATCTTATATGTTAAAATTTGATTTTTGTATCAAACATTAACTTTCTTGAATCTCTTTTGCTCAATTTTGATTAAAACGTCGGTTTTTTAAGCCCTTTTTTAAGCAAAAATGATTTGAACAATTTTGACATCCATAGAAAACTTCCAGGATTTCATATTGTATTTGAATGGGCTAAATTTGCTTCAGTCCATTAATCTGGACTTAATTAAGAGCATAAAATATACTTTTAAAACCCAATAGCAGGGAAATCAAAATAACTATGAAGCCGCAAATATTTGCCAGCGCAGAGTTTGTATTTTTCTTTAATAAAACTTGATCGTTTACAACCCAAAGTAGAAAAGCTGCGACAATTGGTAAAAGTAATCCATTGGCAAACTGAGCAAAGATGATGATGGCTGTTGGCTTAAACCCAAGTGATGAAAACACAATTCCCAAGGTGATGATTAATAACCACACAGAACGATACCCAGCTGTAGATCGATCTTTTGACCAACCAAATAATTCGCAAGCAACCAAAGCCGCCGCCATTGGTGCCGTAATTGCCGAAGATAATCCTGCTGCCAAAAAACCAAGGGCCATAAATTGACCTGACCATTCCCCAAGTACAGGTCTGATGTTTTTGGCCATTTGTGGCAACGTTTCAATGGAGGTGCCAGTTTGAGTTTTGACTAGGGCCGCAGCAATCAAGATACTCAAGGTGATCAAACCGCCAAGAAATATAGAAATCAGTGCGTCTTTTCTTGCAAATGGTAAATCGCTAGCTTCATTCCAGTTATTTTTGGAAACTGAAGCATGGAGAAACAAATTGTACGGAACTACTGTAGTACCAATCAAGGCCAAAACCAATTTAAGACTCCCACTAGGAATTTGAGGATGAAACATATTTTTAATTAATTCCCACATATCAGGCTTGAGTGCAAAAGCAGAAACGATAAAAACAAAACCCATGACGCCTACACAAGCCATCAAAAACTTGGTAATAAACCGTGCATCTCCAAGTAATAATATCAAACCTGCGAGTAATCCAATTCCCAATACCATTGGATTGAGTGTAAATCCATAAATAGGTATTAAACCTACTTCAAAACCCAAGGCTGCACCGGATATGTTTCCTGCTTCATAGGCTGCATTTCCAATTAAAATGGCTGAAATGATGATTAATATAACAGCTGATTTAAGGAAAGGGTTATTGATTTTATTTCGCATGGCTTCGCCTAATCCTTTTTGTCCAATGATTCCTAGGCGCATGGCCATTTCTTGCAAAACAAATGTTGCAAACGTAGAGAATAGGACGGCCCAAGCCAAGGTAAATCCGTAAGAACTACCAGCAAAATTTGCAGAAGTAATTGTCCCTGGACCAATGAAAGCCGCAGCAACGACAGCACCGGGTCCTATTTTTTTGATCCTACTCATGCGAGTAAAGATATAGTATTCGAAAATGAAATTGACAATAAAATGTTCGTTCTATTTTCGAATAAGCTCTAATCATTTTTGGAAGAGATTTCCAAAAGACTACTTAATTTATAAGTTGATTAATATTCTATCAATGGAAATAGGAGTCATATTATTTCCATCTTTAAAAGATCATTCTTAATTCGGTGTTAAATTATATTTTAGGGAAACTTTCAAAAAGGGTAAAGTTATTTATGGTGTTGAAAACATTTCTATAAAAAGGCAAAACCTATGTTGTGCCACAAACCTCTTTTTTATGCGAAAATACCTATCTGTAATTCTATTAAGTTGGTCCTTTTTTAGTTTTGGACAATCTGTTTTTTATAATCAAAGCGTCAGCGGTAAAACATGTATTCATGAAGAACTAGAAGATATTGATAAAATGAAATTTTCTCGGTTGATTTGCGATACTGATACAAACTTGATCATTGATGCAAGCTTTTTTAATTTGATGGACAATGCTTTTCAAAACCACGAAAAGATTATAGTACCAAATGAAAAAAATGAAATCATAAAATTCCTATCTGAATATTTGGTTAACTATAAAAAACTCCCTAAAAAGAAAATTTCATTTGTCACAAAAGATGGTGTCAAATTTAAGGCTGAAACTGGAGTGAGCACTACCAATTTTCAACTCTGCACAGGACATGCTTCTTTTGCTGAACGCTGCCAATCATTCAATTTTAATCAAATTAAACAGCTGATATCCTACTTGCAATAAATATTTAATTTGCAATAAGGCTAATTATTTTCTCCCCTTATGCCAATTCATAAGAATATAGTTTTTACCCAATTTATTATAGATTAACTTTTAAATTAAACTGGCTTTTGCAGATTGCAAGCTGTTGTCAAAAATTTTAAAATTTATCACTTTATTCCTTTTGGATAAACTTCCAGGCTTGTAAAGTCGTTCTATAAACAAAGGTACCTCATACATGTTGACAAGAAAACAATCAAGAAAGGAAGAAATTGCAAATGCACTTACCCATAGTTTGGGCATCTTATTCTGTGTAATCGCCATGCCAATTATTCTAAATTATACTCTGGAAAAAAGTAATTGGCTTACCTTCATTTCTGTTTTTGCATTTGGGGTAGGCATGTTGATGGTTTATTCTTTTTCCACATTTTACCATTACACAGAACGAGAAAGAGCTAAAGAAATACTACTGATTGCAGATCACATCAGCATTTATTTTTTGATTGCCGGAACATATACTCCCTTGATGATCAAATACTTAGAAAAGAATACCGCTATGATATTCCTTTCTGTTATGTGGTCCATTGTTGTAGTGGCCTCCATTTTGAAGATATTCTACATCCACCGCTTCAAGGTATTCTCTCTGATTTTGTACGTAACCATGGGTTGGATGATGATTTTTGTTATCAAGCCACTGCTCAATTCCATCCCAACTCCAGTATTTGCATGGATCATTGCAGGTGGTATTTGTTATTGCATTGGCGTTTATTTTTATGTGAAGAGTCATAAAATGTATTATCATACCGTCTGGCATTTGTTTGTTTTGTTTGGGACAATTTCTCATTTTGTTTCTATTTATATGAGTATTTAGCTTTGAGCTGTCAGCTTTCAGAGATCAGCTTTAAGCGGTGATGACATCGAGCCACTAGTGCCACGAGCTTCGAGCCTCTGGTTGGGACACATCTAAAAATAGTATATGTGTCATTAAAAAAAATAAGAGCAAGAAACTAGATTTCTTCTACTTTTTTGCCTTGATGCCAAAAAGTAGCAAAAAAAATCAAGGCTGAATTTTTTTCTTAACGCTCCCTCACCTCAAAAATACTATGCAAAAAAAACTCACTTTTGGCTATTCTTCAATGTTTTTTGCTGCATCTGCACCGATTCATTGGTTTGAGGTCACTTATAGTTCGAACAGTTTTTTGCACTAAACGTATTTTTGAAGTTCGTTAGCTAAAAAAAATAAGGCCGATACAAAACTGATCGAGTAGCTCAGGACACAAACACGGCGAATAGTGCCCAAGCAGTTTAACAAAATTACAAAAGCCAGATACGAGTTTTTTGTATCGGGAGGTTTTTTGGTTACTTTTTTGACGGTACAAAAAAGTGACAACCCCAGGCACAGGCAGTGGACTCATGATTTGAACGGTTTTCTTCATTGTTTCCAAAGTGATTAGCCTTATAATACCAATCTGAAGTCTGAAGTGTTTTCTTAAATTTCTTTCAGTTTAATAAATCAATTCTTCATATTATTAAAAAAGATGTGTCCTAACCAGAGGCCACGAGCTTCGAGCTTTTTAGAATTCTCAATCTGAAGTTTGTTTATTTGTTTATGCGTTTATTTGTTTAAGGCAAAGAAAGCAAAGCGGAACCAGCTTGTCACGCTACAAATAAAAAATCTGAAATCTGAAAACTGATCGCTGATCGTTGACCACTGACAGCAATTTGCTATGCTGATAGAAAAAGTGTTGGCTATTTCAAAGTTTGAATTAACTTAGTCATTGAAATTCAAACAAACAAAAATCATGACTAATAGACGAGATTTTATCAAGACCACAACCCTAGCTTCTTCAGCCTTATTTTTTCCAAATATTTTAATTCCCCAGAAGAAAGAATCACTAGGTATTGCCCTCGTAGGTCTTGGGTATTATTCTACAGATATCCTCGCAAAGTCATTTGCATTTACTAAAAGTTGTCATTTGGCAGGAATTGTCACTGGGACCCCTTCTAAGATTCCAACCTGGAAGAAAAATTTCAACCTCAAAGACAGCAATATTTACAACTATGAAAACATGCACGAAATGGCCAATAATCCGGACATTGACGTAGTGTATATCGTACTTCCAAATAAACTCCATTTGGAATATTGTAAAATTGCGGCAAATGCAGGAAAACATGTCTTTTGCGAAAAACCCCTCGCCATGAATGGAAAGGAAGCCGCAGAGATTATAGCAGTTTGCAAACAAAATAAGGTAATGCTCACCGTTGGATATAGGCTCCAACATGAACCCAATCACAGAACCCTCATAGAATGGGCACGCAGCAAGCCTTTTGGTAATATAAAGGAAATAAATGCAGCTGCAGGTTGGATGTCAAATGGTGGAAACAACTGGAAATTGAGAGCTGCTTTGGGAGGTGGAGCGGTCATGGACATGGGTACATATTCTCTCAATGCTGCAAGGTATATAACCCAGGAAGAACCAATAGCTGTCACTGCCCATACCATCATTGCCAGACCGGATATCTTTTTTGAAGTGGACGAAACGACAAAATTTATGTTGGAATTTCCTAGTGGCGCAATAGCCAATTGTACAACAAGCCTTGGTCAAAATGTCAATAATTTGGAAATAAATTGTGAGAAAGGTTCTTATAGTTTAAGTCCATTCCAGGGATACAATGGTGTAAAAGGATTTGCCAGTGATGGAACATTACTCAACAAAACCATTGACAATCAGCAAGCAAAACAAATGGATGATGACTCAAAAGCAATCATGAACGGATGGGCTCCAATGGTCCCGGGTGAAGATGGTCTTAGAGATATGAGGATCATTGACGCAATTTCTTCGAGCGCTAAATATGATGGACAGAGGATAGTCCTATAGAGGTTTCAACCTTAAAATAATTTTTTCATTGAAATGGTGAATTGTCTTTCTCTTAATAAGTAATTACTTGTACTTTGGAAAAACACCTCTTGGGACAGATTGGTGAAGTATTTATTATTTGAAAGATTATTTCCGATAACTTCCAATTCAATTTTATGCTTTATCAATTTGTATTTGTAGGAAATACTACCTAATGTATTGACTTGATTTTTATTTGTAAAAATGGAATAATAGCTATTTAATTCCGCCTTAATACTTCCATTTTTATGTATCTTTTGAAAATAACTTATGCCATTTGCAAATTGGTAAATAGTATTATTCAATTGTCCTTTTAGCATAATATTTTTAGAAATGTAAGACAAAACTGTGTTTGGAAATAAGATAGAAAGTTTTGAATCTACTTGGAGTTTACTAGTAAAAATACTATTTTGAAGGCCATTGATTATAATGTCATTTTTGTTCAAAAGTGCACCAACCCTTAATTCAATGCCTAATTTACTTTTAAGAAGAGCTATGTTGCTTTGGGTGGTTAAATCCAAAAACTTTGAATTATTTTTTCCTTTTGATAGCGTGCCCGATAAACCTACTTCCGAAAAATAATTTTCAGATATTAAATTAGAAGATCTGATTCCTATTGTTGTGGAAACATATGCACTTAGACCACCCCTTTTTCCTGGGAGTTTTAGAAAAGAGGAAAGTTTGTGTTCATTCACTCTATTAATATTTATATTAGAACTAGAAATACTTTGATACGCATTTAAAATATATCCGTCATAGTACAGATCAAAAGATTTAATTCCAGTAGAATAATCGTAATTAAAGCCGTATAAATAATGCAGATTTTTTCTGTCAAAAAATATTTTAGATTCTAATGAAAGAATATTAAATGTCGATTGATTGCCACTTATTTTATCAACATTTTTCAAGCTAATGAACTCAACTGGAAAATAGAAACGTAGTTTGAATTTTTCTTTATCAATTTGAAAGTCATTGTGTATATAATAATGTATTTCTTTATTCACCACATCATTGCTATATTTATTACCGAGCAATTTTTTTTGATTATTCACGTCAATTTCGAATAGATCAGTAATGAGATCTGTTGAAATAAAATTTTGACCAAATCTACTATTGGCAAAAAATAGACCTTTTCTGTAATATAAATTTGAATAGGTATTTGATGCGAATCTATTTTTTGAATATTCTTGTCTGGTTGTTTCAAATTTCTGATCTTCTTCATTTAAAATCCTGAAACTGGATGGTGAAATGTTGAGAAAATTGAGGCCAGTTTTGTATGATATATCTGAATTTATTTTGAATGCCCTGTTGCCAACCCTGATGATAGAGCTAACTTTTGAATCTAATATTTTTGTACTTTCAGAAAAGAGTTCTTTTACATTTTGTTCATTTATAAGGTTATTTGCCTCGGCATCCTCTTTTATCAATTCACCTGAAATCTCTGCCTTTAAATACCAACGTGTACTATTTTTTTCAATAATTCCAGATTGATAAATTCTGGAAGGCAACTCAATTACATTCAATGTTTTATTGAATATAAAGGTATAATTGGGATCGCTGTATTGTGTTGTGGAAGTGCCAAATTTTTCAATTTTATCTTTAGACAAAAAGGCTCTAAATTTAACTTGAATACTTTCAGATATTTTTCTTAAAAAATTATATCCAATTAATTTTTCTTCATTGTCCAGGTAAAATTTAGTATCAATTAATGGATAAAATGGTGCGTCTACACTCAAAGGCATAACTGAAATAATGGAGGATTGGGAATATAAATTTTCAAACAAGTCAACTTTCGTATATCCTAAACTGTTGTAAGATCCAATTAAATTGAATTGTTGTTTTTTTTGGAATCCAAAAATGTCACTTGATGCTATACCATTCAATGGTTCATAGCCTGCACCCAAATTGAAATTTCCTGTAAACGCTATTTTAGCTTTTAATTTTAGATTGATTGCGGCATTTTCAGGTATTACTAATGAATCTAGTGCCTTTATTGCCTGATGATGTTCGATTACTTCAATCTCTTTTATTGCATCAATATTTAAATTTCTTGTAGCAATCTTATACCTTCCCTCTAATAAATCAAGACCTTCTATATAGAACTTTGAAATGTCTAGTCCGTTGTATTTTATTTTACCATTTGATTCTACACTGATTCCAGGAATTCTTGAGAGGATATCTTCAATATTTAAATCTGATACTTGCCTAAAATGGTTGACACTAAATATCAAAGTATCTCCCTTTTCTATAAATTGGTTCATTTTCAACGGTAACTTCAGGTAGCATTTGCATTCTGTTACTCATCACAAGTGTCAAATTATTCTCTGGAAGTCTTAAGACTTTTGTAAAGGGTTCATAAGACAAATGATTAGCAGAAAGCAAAAAAGTTGCACAAGTATCACAAAAAATTTCCAATTCAAATTTTCCTAATATATCTGTTGTAGAATATTTAATTATTTCCTTTCCATCAGGGCTATATAATATGATGTTTACAAACTCAATGGGGTTATTTTTTTCATCTACAACATTTCCAATCACTTTTGATTGACTAATAAGTGTTCTGGAAAATATCCCCAAGGCTATCCAAAGAAAAAGCTTTATTATAAATTCCATTTTTCAAATTCAAAAAATTAGCCTCTTGAAAGGTAAATAGTTACCTTTCAAGGAGGAAATCATATCGCTTTTTGTATTTGCTCATCAATTCTATTTTTTGTTCATCATTATACATGTTAAGAAGCGATGGACTATTTTTTTCATCTTCCAAAAGTTTTACAAATTCCTGCCTATCTATAATTGTAGCAACAAGGCTTATAAATTGAGGAGTATAAAACTTTTTTGATTTAGAAAAATCAAGTTTTGCAACGTTGAAAATATATCTTTTTTGCGTATCGAATACCCTTAAAATCAAGCCTGGTAAACCCATGAAAACATATGGCCCATCATTGATTGGTATGGATGGTGCAAACCAAGCTATATATGTTCTTCCCCCGTAATTTGTTTCTGCCTTAACAACTGGAATTCCCATGATGGTGTCAATTTCATTGCTTATTTCCCACCTAAGATTCAATTTTTGTTTAAAATAATAATTTTTAGGATCCAATGTTTTATATACCATTGTTACACTATCCTTTGTAATGTCTTTGGAAATATTTATGAAAGAATATACCGTTTTCCTATTTGTATTTTGTAGAAAATCATTCACATAATTATTTGCATCATAACTATTTGTTATTAATTGTCCCTTATGGGCACTATCATAATCTTGAATAATAGAATCATTGTAATATCTGGCTGTAGGTAGAAATCTGGAATCATTCCTTACTCTAAATAAAACAAATTCTTCACCTTTGGTGTAGACTGAATTCGCTATTGTGTCTCTAGAGTATTTAAAGTTATAAAACACGGTATATTCAGTGTTAGATTGACTTTTTGCTATAAATCCTAAAAGACACAAAGAAATTGTAAATATTGTAATTTTCATAGTTCTATTAGACTTATAGAATCTAGAGATATGAATGTTGTTAATGACTGAATAAATTAATTTGCTCATATCTCTAGACTATTGTTTTCAATAAAAATTTCTTAGCAACCGCAACCTCCTCCTTCTTCTTCTTCAGGTTCATTACACCCGCTACATACTCTATCACCCCATTCACTTAATGTTCCATGAAGTCCTTGATCACACCATTGAGTTGTATAAGTGTTACAAGGACAAACTACAGTAACAATTATGCACGTGAAAACTTCATTTTCAACTTGTATAACATTAGATGGTAATTCACCAAGTAATATCTTTGGAGTTGAAGCAAAACAAAAACCACTAAAAAACAATAAACCAAATAAAATTAACTTTTTTTCCATAACATTTTGTTTAAAAATATAAAATATCCCGAGAATTACAGAATTCTCAATTAAGGAACTCACATTATAAAGTTAGGGTGGATAATATATATCCTATTTTAGCAAATATGCTAATACAATTAATGTAAATGTAATAAATAAATATTAATTAAAGAATAATAAGTAAATTATTATAAATATTTTTTTAATAGTTTATTCTAATAAATAATAACCTCCTCTAATGTTGGATTGCTTGTTATAGCCCAATAATTCATTAATATCACTTAGACCTGGTAATAGGCTGCTATCTCGGCCACCTTGGTTAGGTTTATCATTAATTTAATGCATATGATTCAAGAAGCCTATTATTTGCTATTCTTGCTTTGACTCTCAGTAGACTAAGACTACTAATAATTGGCAAAATCTTTTAGAAACCATAATAATTCTAAAGAATAGTGTCTGCTAGTTTTTTGATTTAATTGCCTTCCGCGCTTTCCTTATCCTGAACTGAATGGCTGCTGACTTGTCGGGTTTAATGATATTGAGCATTTCCAGGAATTCAGGGCCCAATTCTGGGTATTTGATGACCACCTTCAAGGCCAAGGTAATGGCAAAAGCTCTGGGAGCAATATCCGCTTTGAGATTGAGTATTAGTTTGGAACACAAATCATAAATCAAGCCTTCTTGTTCGATGGGAATCTCATGATATTCCAGTATTTTGAGCATGTTCCGCAGAAGCGCTTGTTCATTGTTGTCAACACCCCATTGCAATCGTGCACAAAAAATCTCTAAAAATGGATTCAATCTGCCCGGGTATTTTTGTGCATAGTTGCCAATCAACCAGGAAACTCTCTGTGTTATGATTTTATCATCGTCATCCAATAGTTTGACCATAGCTTTTTCTCTTTCACTATCGGGGTAAACGTAAATGATGAGCCGATCTAAATTTTGCTTAGACCGATCTGAATAAATTGAATCTTTGATGTATAGGTAATGGTCGACAGTCATTGCTAGGCATTTACCATTCAAATTTTTTGAGCGCTGGGATTTTAAACCAAGAGAAAATGCTGATCAATAAGGTCATTGTCCCACCAAATAACACAGCAGGGATTGTACCCATATAGGCAGCAGTCACACCACTTTCAAACTGACCCAACTCATTGCTGCTATTCACAAAATGCTATTGACGGAAGAGACCCTTCCTCGCATTTCGTCAGGAACAAACAACTGAAAGACCGTGCCACGGATGATCACACTTACCCCATCAAAAAGTCCACTTACCAATAAAGCCATAAAACTCAAAAGAAAACTCTTGGATAAAGCAAAAACAATGATGCATAAACCAAAACCAGCGACGCTGTAAATCAGATATTTACCTTGGGATTGGCGCAAGGGCTTTGCTGTGAGATAGGCAATGGCTAAAAAATTGCCTAGATAGGTTGCGGACATCAACATGCCAAATCCTTGTGGGCCTACATGCAAAATGTCCTTGGCAAAAACAGGAAGTAAGGCAACTGCTCCTCCAAACAAAACCGCAAACATATCCAGACTGATGGCCCCAAGCAATGCTTTTTGATGGTAAACGAATTTTAATCCTTCCTTCACACCATCCCAAGTACGCGTTTTGCCTTTATTCCAACTGATGGCTTTGGGTGTTATTCTGCCAAAAATGATGATGGCAGACAACATCAACACACAAACTAAAATAAATGACCAAGTCACGTTGACAAATCCTATCAAAATTCCAGCAACGAATGGACCGATAACGGCTGCAATCAACCAACTCATGCTGTTGATGGAAGCGGCTTTTACCAAACTTTCGACGGTAACCAACTGAGCCAAAAATGCATTGATTGCCGGAGAACTATAAGCCCGAATAATTCCCGTTAAAAAAACGGCGAAGTAGATGAGCATCGCAACGACATTGTTATTTAAATAAAGGATGGTTTGAGGTAATGTTAAGACCAGCAGTGCGATCATGACAACCAGATAAGCCCAAAAACACAAAGTGATGAGCTGGTGCTTATTGCTGCGGTCAACCCTTACGCCTGCTGGCAATGCCAAAAGGATGGCAGGAATCACTTCACTTAAGCCAAGAATACCCAATGCTAATTTGCTCCCCAAAAGCTCATAAAGTTTCCAGCCCAAAATAACAGGAGTCATTTTTAGTCCAGCAATGAAGAGAAACCTGGCCGCAATAAACAAGGTAAACTCCTGATTGATGATGGGCAATGTTGGTATCTTCAAAAGAAAATCACTTTGGTTTTAGTTGATTGTTGGATTATTTTCGAATAGATGATCTTTCAATTAATTAATGTGAAGATCATTTAAAGGATAAAATTACTTTTTTTATTTACCATGTCTGCCTTCCAAGACTTTTATTACATCCGCCAATTTAAAATTTTTGGCTTGCAATAAAACAAGGTAGTGGAAAAGTAAATCTGCAGCCTCACCAAGAAATAAATCATCGTTGTTGTCTTTGGCTTCGATGACGATTTCAACGGCTTCTTCGCCCACTTTCTGAGCAATTTTGTTGATCCCTTTTTTGAATAAACTGCTGGTGTAGGATTGGTCGGACTCGTTGTTTTTTCTATCAGTGATGACTTGTTCCAGATAGTCTAAAAAAGCTGTATTGCCATTGCTGTTTTCTTCCTGCCAACAAGTATCATCTCCTGTATGACAGGTTGGTCCCTGCGGAAGTGCCTTGATCAACAGTGCATCCAAATCACAATCAATGGAAATTTCACTTAAGATCAAATAATTTTCACTGCTTTCGCCCTTTGTCCAAAGTCGATCTTTTGACCTACTGAAAAAAGTAACTTTACCTTCTTCCAAAGTTTTGTCAATGGCCGGCCTGTTCATGTAACCCAACATCAACACTTTACCTGTAATACAGTCTTGGACAATGGCCGGAATCAAGCCAGTTACCGCATCATATTTAATATTTTCTATATCTAGTGCCCTCATTTATATATGGTTGTCTGATTATATTCTGATTGAAATGCCATTATCACTCAAATAACGCTTCAATTCTGGGATTTTTATTTCTTGGTAGTGGAATACACTTGCTGCAAGTGCTGCCTGAGCGATATTGCCATTGAGCACATCCAGAAAGTCTTCCTTTTTGCCGGCACCACCAGAGGCGATGACAGGAATATTTACCAAGTCATTGAGTTTTTGGAGGGCTTCCAGTGCATATCCATCTTTCGTGCCATCGTGGTCCATCGAGGTAAAAAGGATTTCACCAGCACCTCTACTTTCTGCTTGTTGCGCCCATTCAAATAGATCAAGGCCTACATTTTTTCGCCCACCGTGGGTATGCACCATCCATTGTCCATCAACACATTTGGCATCAATGGCAACAATGACACATTGCACTCCAAATGCAGTTGAAATTTCCTCAATCAACGCGGGTCTTGCGATGGCTGATGAATTGACGGAAACCTTATCTGCCCCACTTTGCAAAATGTCATAAACGATTTCTTTGCTATTGATACCCCCGCCTACAGAGAAAGGAATATTGATGACTGCGCCTACTTTCTTTACAAGATCAATCAGCGTTGTTCGCCCTTCGTGCGTTGCTGAAATATCCAAAAAAACCAATTCATCGGCACCTGCTTCTGCATACGTTGCTGCCAGTTCTACTGGGTCACCAGCATCTCTCAACGCCACAAAATTGGTGCCTTTTACCGTACGACCGTCTTTGATATCCAGGCAAGGTATGATCCTTTTTGTCAGCATGATTTTATATTTAGGGGTCCGAACAATGCTGGCAAGGTAATTTTTCCTTCGTAAATGGCCTTACCTACAACTACTCCATACATGCCCATGTCCACGACTTCTTCAACATCAGAAAGTTGAGCAACACCACCACTTGCGATGAGGCCAATTCCTGTGTGTTTTTCCATCAGCCTCTGATATAAATCTGTGGAAAGGCCCTGTAACATGCCATCTTTGGCGATGTCCGTGCATAAAAATAAGGTAGCGCCCTCTTGCATATAGGCAGATATAAAATCATCAATGTGTTGATCAGAGGTATGATACCATCCTTCTGTTGCAATATATTCGTTATGAACATCGGTACCAATGACTATCCTTTCCGTACCATAATCCTGCACCCATTTAAAAACTTCTTCTGGGTTTTTTACGGCCAAACTTCCGATGATTGCTCTTGACACACCATTCTCAAAAACCTGCTCAAGTGTGGCTCTATTTCTGATGCCTCCTCCCATTTCAATAACCAAAGAAGTCTGATGTGCAATGTCATAAATGGACTGCAAATTATTGCCTTGCCCTTTTGCAGCATCCAAATCTACCAAGTGTATGTATTTTGCTCCAGCATCCTCAAAAGCTTTAGCCATTTCCACTGGACTGCTGTGGTACACTTTTTCAGTATCATAATCGCCCTTGGTCAACCGCACACAACGGCCTCCGATCATGTCTATTGCTGGAAGTATTTGTGTCATCATTAGATATTCAAAAAGTTTTGTAAAAGTTTTTCGCCCACACTGGCACTCTTCTCAGGGTGAAATTGTACACCCCAATAATGGTCTTTGCGCATTGCAGCACAAAATGGCAAAATGTAGGAAGTTTCAGCAATGGTATATTGATCTTTTGGCACATAATAACTATGCACAAAATAGAAATAAGCATGATCATCAATGCCTTTCATCAATGCATCATCCGTTGGAATTACGGTATTCCAGCCCATGTGTGGTATCTTTTCTGTTTCACTTTTGAATTTTGTAACCGTTCCCGTAACCAAACCCAAACAGGCAACATCTCCTTCTTCAGAAAACTCCAGCATGATTTGCATACCCAGACAAACGCCTAGAAAAGGAACTTTCACCGCTTTAATGGTATCTACCAAATTGCGTTCATGTAAAGCTTCCATAGCAGTGGCCGCATGTCCTACGCCTGGCAAAATTACCTTATCAGCACTGAGAATGACCGCTGGATCTGCAGTTAATACTGGATTTGCTCCCAAGCGCTGTAAGGCGTTGATCACAGATCTGGTATTGCCAGCATTGTAGTCAATGATTGCGATCATAATACCCCTTTTGTACTTGGTATTTCCATATTCGCATCGCGACTTTTAGCAGCTTTGATGGCTTTGGCAAATGCCTTAAATATGGACTCAATGATGTGGTGTTCGTTGTCTCCTTGAGCGCTTATACTCAGGTTACACTTGGCATGATCTGAGAATGATTTGAAAAAGTGGTAAAACATCTCTGTAGGTACATCACCGATTTTTTCTCTTTTAAACTCTACATTCCATTGTATCCACGGCCTTCCTCCAAAGTCTATCAATACTTCCGCTTTTGCTTCATCCATTGGCAAAGCAAATCCATATCTCTGGATGCCTGCCTTTTACCCAATGCTTCGTCAAATAACATTCCCAAAACGATGGCTGTATCTTCGACAGTGTGGTGTTCATCGATGTGTAAATCTCCTTTGGCTTGGAGGAATAAATCAACCTGAGCGTGTTTGGCTATTTGTTCCAACATGTGGTCAAAAAAGCCCAATCCTGTATGAATTTCACAGCTACCAATACCGTCGAGATTGATTGCTCCCGATATTTTGGTTTCGGAGGTATTTCGGATACATTTTGCCTTCCGGTCGAGTGTAAATAAATACTTTTTTATTTCTGACCAAGATTTTGCATCCAGAGCAATTACTTCTTTTAAATTTTCAGGAATATCTCCTTTACCATCAATGCGTATGCCTTTACACCCCAGATTTTGCGCAAGCATCATGTCTGTAAGTCGATCTCCCACTACGATGGAATTTTCCAGATCAAAACTGCCATTCATGTATTTGGTCAACATACCCGTGCGCGGTTTGCGATGAGGTGATTGCTCGTGTTCAAAACTGCGGTCGATGTGAATGGCTTCAAATTCGATGCCTTCTCCTTGGAGGCTATTGATGAGCAATTGGTGTGCCGGCCAAAAGGTGGCTTCTGGAAATGAACTGGTTCCCAAGCCGTCCTGATTGGTCACCATTACCAATAAATAATCGAGCTTGGTAGCAATGTCATGTAGATTGGTAAAAAGGCCTGGCAAAAAGGATAACTTTTCCAGCGAATCTATCTGTTCGTCAGCAGGTTCGTGGATGAGCACACCATCTCTATCCAAAAACAAAATCTTTTTCATGGTAATATTCGTTTAGTTTGATAAAGAGTATGTCATTTTCTGTTGGCGTTCCAACGGTGATTCTCAAGCAATTATCACAATGTAACTGGCCATGTCTATTTCGCACAATGATGCCTTGACTGGTCAGAAAATGATATAACTTATTTGCATCGTCTACTTTGACCAACAAAAAGTTTGCTTCAGAAGGGTAAATTTCCAAAACGCCCTTAAATCTGGTGAGTTCCAAAGCCATTCGTTTTCTTTCACTGATGATTTGTTGTGTTTGTTTTTGTACAGCCTCCATTTGGTCAAGCATTTTCATGGCTTGTTCCTGGGCTGGATTGCTGATGTTGTAGGGTGCTTTTATTTTGTTGAATATGCCGATGATTTCTGTATTGACAAAGGCCATACCCATTCTGATAGAAGCACTTCCCCATGCTTTAGAAAAAGTCTGCATGACTATCAAATTGTTATAATCATTTATAAACGATTTCATTGATTCTTGCTGAAAATCAATATAAGCTTCATCAATGACCACAAGGCCCTGGAATGAAGCAATAAAATTTTTCATTTCTGAAAGTGGCAGCACATTACCAGACGGATTATTGGGTGAGCATAAAAATGCCACTTTTGTTTGAGGCCCAGCCGTTGAAAGCATCAAGTCAAAGTCCATGGTAAAGTCAGTACGCAAAGGAACTTGAATCAACTTTACATCATTGATGTCGGCAGAAACCTGGTACATGCCATAACTTGGATTGGGTGCGATGATGTCGTCCACACCCGGATTGCAAAATGCCCGAATGACAAGATCTATGGGTTCATCAGAGCCATTTCCCAAAAAAATATTTTGAGGATCTACCTTTTTAAATTGGGCAATTTTCTCCTTCAATTTCCATTGTAAAGGATCCGGATATCTGCTGTAGGGATGGTCAAATGGGTTTTCATTCGCATCAATAAAGATTTCTGCCGCCCCTTTAAATTCATCTCTGGCAGAACTATAAGGCTTAAGGTTTTTGATATTTGTTCGAAGTAAAGATTGTATATCTACCATGCTTAAATTTTTTGCTTTGATAGATAATCTAACCTGATTTTTACAGCATTGGCATGTGCTTGCAAATGTTCGGCTTCGGCCATTGGTATGACCAATTTACCCAAACTTACCAAACCTTCTGGAGTGGCTGACTGAAACGTAATCTTACGAGTAAAGGAATCGACATTTACGCCACTGTAAGATTTTGCCCAGCCATAAGTTGGCAATGTGTGATTGGTTCCTGAGGCATAATCTCCAACGGATTCAGGGCAAAAATTCCCCAAAAATACCGAACCGGCATTGACTATTTTGGAAGCAAGATCTGAAGCACTTTCAGAAGCAATGATCAAATGTTCGGGTGCATAGTCATTGATAAACTTGAATGCTTTGTCCACTTCAGACTCGATGATGATGCAGCTATTTTTGAGCGCTTGTACAATGATATCTTTTCTGGGTAAATCAGCCACCAACTCCTCGATTTCATTGGCAATCTGATCAGCTAAAACATCACTGGTTGTCACACATACTACTTGACTATCAATGCCATGTTCTGCTTGTGACAATAAATCTATGGCAACGAAACTTGGATTACACGTCTCATCTGCATAAACTAAAACTTCTGAAGGACCCGCCGGCATGTCAATCGCCACACCATAAGAGATCGCTTTTTCTTTCGCTGCGGTAACGTATTGATTGCCTGGACCAAATATTTTGGCCACTTTTTTGATGCTTGCGGTGCCAATGGCCATGGCTGCAATGGCTTGAGAACCACCCACTTGCATGATTTCAGTGATGCCACAAATATATGCGGTCGCCAATATCACAGGGTGGATTTTGCCTTCGTGAGTTGGTGGACTACAGAGTACAACCTCCTTACAACCAGCGATCTGAGCAGGTAAAGCCAACATCAAAATGGTAGAAAAAAGTGGTGCCGTGCCGCCCGGTATATAAATGCCTACGCGCTCAATGGCTACCGATTTTTGGATGCATTTCACCTGGCATCGTTTCTATTTCCACGCCTTTGGATATTTGTGCTTCGTGGAATTTGGTGATGTTGGCCTTTGCACCTTCAATCGCAATTTTCAGGTCAGCATCCAAGACTTTATAAGCAGCTAAAACTTCAGCATCAGAAACTTTGATGTTTGGAATGTCAACACCGTCAAACTTTTTAGTGAGTGCTTTCAACTCATAATCCCCACCCTCGGCAATGCCGTCATATACTTTTTGAATGACAATTTCCATGTCGCTCCTCTCCAGTTGTGGCCGTTGTTTGAGTTTTTTGTATTGGTCCTGACTAGGTTGATATATTATCTCAATCATTTTTTCCAATTATGTGGTTGAATCTATACGATCATTTTTTCAATCGGGATGACCAAAATACCCTGGGCTCCACATTTCTCCAATTTGTTGAGCACCGTCCAAAAATCTTCATCATTGATTACCGAATGCATGCTGCTCCAACCTTCTTCCAAAAGTGGTAAAACGGTAGGACTCTTGAGTACAGGCAAAATTTGACTGGCCTCAGCAACCTTATCATTTGGAATATTGAATAGGATATATTTGTTTTTCCTTGCCTTCAAAACCGATCGGATTCTGAAAGCCAACTCTTCAATCAGCACAGATTTTTCTGCGAGTGACTTTTTATTTGCTGCCAAAACTGCTTCTGATTTCAGCAAAATTTCTTTCTCCTCCAAACCATTTTTAAATAAGGTGTTTCCACTACTCACCAAGTCACAAATAGCATCGGCAAGACCAATGTTTGGCGCAATTTCTACCGATCCAGAAATGAGGTGAATACTAGCTGTAACATTGTGTTTGTTTAAGTATTGTTGCAAGCTGTGCGGATAAGAAGTGGCTATTTTTTTACCATTCAAATCCTGGGGACCATTGAAAGGCACCCCTTTTGGAACTGCAACTGAGAGTCGGCATTTTGAAAATCCGAGTTTTTCTACCACGGCAATGTCCACATTTTTCTCAATGAGTACATTTTCTCCCAAAATGGCAATATCCGCTACGCCATCCTCCAGGTATTTTGGAATGTCAGAATTCCTGAGGAACAAAACCTCCGCATCAAAATTTCTGACCTGTGCTTTGAGTGTATCGAGACCATCTTCGACTGAAAGTCCACAATCCTTAAGTAATTTGAGACTGTCTTCATACAATCTTCCCGATTTCTGCACCGCAATTTTTATCATTTCCTTTTCTTAGTTTTGAGCCCTCTTCGCACCGTAAACAGAGGTCATAAAAAAACAACTGCCCACTCTTGCGAAGCGGGCAGTTTGATTAAATATTTATCTTTATTTGAAAAATATGATCATACTAATACAACCCACCAATCGCTCTCGCGCTGTGATGATGGTGATGTGTATGATGAAGTGTATTCAAAATTTTGTTTTTTAATTTCAATGTTGCGCCACAAAAGTAGACAATCTGAAAGTAAAAGTAAAGCTGTTTCCAAAATTAATTGGAAAAACATGACAATTTCACATTTTCAGGCTTTGAGTTTGAATTTTATAAAACATCAAATGGCTTTTATAAAAATGGAATATCTAATTTTTATGCCAATAAAATAGAAGAATCAAAATTTGAAAACCGCTAATTTTGGTTTCTCTGTTAAAAGAAACTACATGAATTCAAAATCCAGAATCTATTTTATAAATGCCTTGCTGCTTTTGACTTGTTTTCAATTGAAAGCCCAAATCATCAGATCAAACTTGCCTTTGCTGTTGATCAATACCAATGGTTTGTCAATCCCTGATGAATACAAAATTACGGCAGAAATGAAAGTCGTAGATCTTGGTGCTGGCAAAGAAAATACTGATACCAGCAACACATTTGCTTTTGATGGCACATTGGAATTGAGTTGAGAGGTTCTTCTTCTCAATCTTTCTAAAAAACCATATGGTATTGAGATAAGGATGAACAAGGTGAAGATAAAAGACCAGTCTTTTTTGATTTGGCCCAAAGAATCTGATTATGTGCTTTTTGCATCTTATAATGAAGAAAAGTTTGATGCACAATGTGCTCTATGAATTTGGCCAGAGAGTTGGGTATGTATGCTTCCAGAACCAGATATGTAGAAGTCATTTTAAATGGTAATTACCAAGGCGTTTATGTCTTCATGGAAAAGGTAAAAAGGGATAAAGGTAGGGTCGATATTGATAAGTTGGATGACGATGAAAATTCAGGAGACGATCTTACCGGTGGTTATATTTTGAAAATTGACAAATTCACAGGATCTATTGGTGGTTCCTTTACATCAGATTTCAAGACACAATATGGCAAAGACATTCATTATCAATACGATACGCCAAAAGATCCCACTTCTCAGCAGGCAAATTATATTCAAAACTTTATCAGAACCTTTGAAAATACCGTCAACAATGCCAATTACAAAGATCCTGATGTAGGATATAGGAAATATGCAGATGTAGAATCATTTGTGAAGTACTTTTTGATCAATGAATTTGCTAGAAACATGGATGGTTTTCGCATCAGTACTTTTATGCACAAGGACAAGGACAGTCGTGGTGGTAAACTTAAAATGGGCCCTGCATGGGATTTGACATTTGTTACGGCAATGCCAATTATTGCGAAGGAAATAGGTACGACTTATATGCGCATGGTTTCAATGCTGTTTGTTCCAATGATTTTTTTCAAGTTCCTTTTTGGTGGAATAAATTGCTTGCTGATCCCTATTTTCTTGACCTTACCAGGACCATTTATACCAAAGAGCGTACAGAAGGTATTTTCAAAATGTCTCGAATCAATGCTTTGATAGACTCGTTAAAACTAGAGTTGGGCCAAGCCCAGGTAAGAAATTATGAAAAGTGGCCGATCCTAGGCACATATGTCTGGCCACAACCCGATCCTATTCCTGCAAGTTGGGAAGGAGAAATCAATGAACTCACCAACTGGATTCCCAAAAGGCTGGAGTTTCTGGATAAAATGTTTTTGATAAAAACCGACACAGAAGAGAGTACCTACAAAAAGGAAATCAGAGTTTATCCCAATCCTGTAGACGAGCAAAGCATAGCATATTTACCAGACGGATTTGATGAGGTCGTCAAAATCAAAATCTTCGATGCTTTGGGAAGAGTAGTAGCCCAAATAAATAGCTACCATACTGGCTTTGGTTTATCTATTCCTCTCCAAGATTTATTTGATTTGCAAAGTTTGTCCAGAACTCGATGCAAACCAGATTATTCAATGAAATTCCTACAGTGATGTTGATATTGATTGTCTCATTGGCAGTGATGAAAAACATGACCAATCCCATGATCCTTATCGGGTCAATTTTGCTTATCATCGCTTTATTGATTACTTTTACCAAGCTTTATAAATCAATCAGAGAAAAAAATTCTAATTCATAAATTCTTCGCAATGACTGTTCTGAAAAAAATTGGTATCATTCTAGGCATATTATTACTGTTATTCCTCATTCTGGGATTGGTCATGCCAAAAGACATCACGGTCAATTATACCAGATCTATTGATGTTCCTGCCAACTATCTATACAACATGGCTCAAGATTTCAAGGCTGCAGCTGCCTGGAATCCATTCATAGCCGAAGACCCCACAATGGAAATCACTATAGAGTGAAAAAACTGCTGGTGAAGGGGGCCAGTTATGGTTGGAAAAATGAGGCCATGGGCAATGGTTCTGCTGTCTATACAAACTGATACCCAATCAAAGGATCGATGCAGATATGACCTTTGAAGGAATGGATAAGTCCAAATACTACTACGAATTCAAAGCAGATGGTAATAAAGCGACTGACATGAGCTGGACTATGGAAACGCACTTGGGATTCCTACAATGTTTTCGCTCCTTTTTCAAAATAGCATTAAAAAAATTATAAAAAGGGCTAGCTACTCTTGAAGAATTGGCGGAAAAAAAGATGAAGACAACATCTACAATGGTTACGAGGTAATGGACAAATCACAGCCAAAGAGACACTTTATCATGAGTAGGAATGTGGTTGCTTTTGACGACATGCAGAAGTTTTACGCAGAACTTTAGGTGCAATTTTCCAAAAGGTGCAAGTGAAGGCCTTACTATATGAAGGGAATGCCTTGTGTATTATTTTTAAATATGACCATACCAACAAAACACAGATATGGCCGCAGCAATTCCGGTGAACGAAAAAAAACCATCAAAGACCTTACCTCTATAACCATTGAAGACAGACGGCTATTGTTGTGATTATTATGGGAAGTATGAAGAAACCGGAAAAGCACACGACGCCATCGATGCTTATATGGCCGACCATGCATTATTGATGGATGCCCCGGCAATTGAAGAATATTTAACGGATCCCCTTAAGGAAAAAGATCCGGCAAAATGGTTGACTAAGGTGATTTATTATTATACCAAAGTCAATAGATAAGGTGCCTTATACTTTGCAGGAATATCAAACCGTTTAGTCAATGGGATTTGAAATGAAATCCCAGTGAGATGAAGCAAGACATTTATCAACAACGCTCTTATTGGAAAGCAATTCTGGCCATTTTGGAGGAATCATCCTCATCATTACGGTCTTATATTCCGATTATTTGGCAAAAAACCTCATCAATAATGAGCAGAAAAACCAAACTATATACGAGTGCATTGGAGTTTTCTCTCATGATAAAAACATGGACAATGATGTGTGCTTTGTCCATGAAATACCAGCGAATTTCCGCTGCCCTGCATCATAGAGTACACGAAGGAGGTCAGAGAGGCAAATTTTGATGACTCAGGTCAACCGATCACCATGAAATTTCATAAGGACAAAATTGCTGCCTTTTTTGAAACCGGGCAAACGAATATTTCAGGCGAACTCACCAATCTCAAGGTTTATTACTTCAACTCAAAGTTACTGCAATACATCAAGTTTTATCCTTTGGTGCAAATTCTGCTCATAGGTTCCTACATGGGACTGGGATATTTCCTATTCAACTCTTCCAGAAAAGCAGAGCAAAATGAGGTTTGGGAAGGCATGGCCAAAGAAACAGGTCACAATTGGGTGCGCCTGTTTCTGCCTATGGAGTATGGATCGATCGGCGGCAAAGATGACAAAACATGCCGTGATTGTGGTGAGGTGCTTTAGAGTTAGAAAAAAAAAAAAAAAAAAAAAAAAAAGGAGAGTGGACAGACTCAATTTGGTAGCAGATAGATTTTCTAAAATTGGCTCGAGTTCAGAACTCAAGAGTGTAGACCTCAACATGCAGTTGGAAGATGTACTCAAATATATGGAGCGTAGAGCATCCAGAAAAGTCACGTTTGATCCTTTACAAACCACGGAAAAGACGCATTTTGCCATGATCAATGAACACCTTTTTCGGTGGGTGGTTGAAAATTTAATCGGAATGCTTTGGATGCGATGGATGGCAAGCATCTCAAAGTCGCCATTTACGATGCCGAAGGTTCGTAAGGTATTGACGTTCCAGGACTCCGGAAAAGGCATTCCTCCTGAGAATTTTAAAACTGTATTCCAACCACTAAGGTTAAAGCACCAAACAACGTGGTGGGGATTGGGATCGTCGCGGCCCAAGCGGATTGTTGAAAATTATCACAACGGAAAAATATTTTGTGAAGGCTTCAAACCAAGGGAGGAAGGAACAACTTTTACCATCAAGTTATAGGCCAATAAGGCAAATCTCGAAATAAGCTTATTGAATTTTTGGAGGTAATGTTTGACCTCTTTATTTTAGCTTTCTCGACTTAAATGAAAAGTAATTATTCAAATCGTAAAAGAAAGATAAAAGTATGAAGACAATAAAAGGGCCAGCGATATTTTTAGCGCAATTTATGGGTGATCAGCCGCCATTCAATACGTTGGAAAGCATTTGCAAATGGGTAGCGGATTTGGGTTATAAAGGCATTCAGATTCCAACTTGGGACAATCGTCTGATAGACCCGGAAAGCAAGCTTCACGAGCAAGGCTTATTGCGATGATTTGAAAGGTAAAGTGGCCAGCTTTTTGGTTTGGAATCACTGAATTGGCAATCACCATCTTACAAGGCCAGTTGGTTGCTGTTCATCCTGCATATGATGCCATGTTTGATGCCTTTGCTCCGGCGGCTTTTTAACGGAAACCAAAGAACGCACAGAATGGGCAAAAGACCCCGTTGTGTCAAAGCGATCAAATCAAGCGCAAATTTAGGCTTGAATGCACACGCTACTTTTAGTGGAGCTTTACTTTGGCAACAAAGTATATCCTTGCACACAAAGACCTGCGGGTTTAGTAGAACTTCAGTTTAAAGAATTGGCAGACGCAGATGGGCGCTCCACCGGGAATGCTTTCGCAGATGAATGCGGCGTGGATGTTTGTTGCTATGAAATTCACCCCGATGAAGATTTGCATCGATGGCGTTTCTTGTGAAATGCTTTTTGAAGCGTATTGTAACCACAGCAGAAAGACATGTTTGCTTTATGATCCAAGTCACTTTGTATTACAACAATTGGGATTATTTACAATACATCGACTTCCCTACCATGAGCGCATCAAAATGTTCCACGTGAAGGATGCAGAATTCAATCCAACTGGAAAAATGCGGTGTAAAAGTGGCGGATACCAATCTGAGGGTCAACAGAGCTGGCAGACTTGCGCTCTTTGGGAGATGGTCAGGTAGATTTCCGCTCTTATCTTCAGAAGGTGCTGGTCACAATATGATTATGACGGATGGGCTAGTTTTGGAATGGGAATGTTAGAGATCAGTCTCCACAACAAGGTGCAGAGGAAGGTTCTGGATTCATTGCGGATCACATCATAAAAGTAACAGGAAAAGCTTTGATGATTTCCGGCGGCCGGAGACACAGATGTTGACCACTGAAAAAATATTA
>JADKBO010000063.1 GCA_016715105.1 Saprospiraceae bacterium
TCCAGGAAATCCTCTGTGTTATGATTTTATCATCGTCATCCAATAGTTTGACCATAGCTTTTCTCTTTCACTATCGGGGTAAACGTAAATGATGAGCCGATTCAAATTTTGCCAGACCGATCTGAATAAATTGAATCTTTGATTATAGGCATGGTCGACAGTCATTGCTAGGTTTTACTCATTCAAATTTTTGAGCGCTGGGATTTTAAACCAAGAGAAAATGCCGGATCAATAAGGTCCTTGTCCCACCAAATAACACAGCAGGGATTGTACTCCATATAGGCTGCAGTCACACCACTTTCAAACTGACCCAACTCATTGTTGCTATTCACAAAATGCTGTTGACGGAAAGAGACCCTTCCTCGCATTTCGTCTGGGACAAACAACTGAAAGACTGTGCCACGGATGATCACACTTACTCCATCAAAAAAGTCCACTTTACCAATAAAGCCATAAAAACTCAAAAGAAAACTCTTGGATAAAGCAAAAACAATGATGCATAAACCAAAAACCAGCGACGCTGTAAATCAGATATTTACCTTTGGGATTGGCGCAGCGGCTTGTTCGGGTGGAGATAGGCAATGGCTAAAAAATTGCCTAGATAGCCAGGACATCCCCACAATCCTTCAGGGCCTACATGCAAAATGTCCTTGCAAAAACAGGAAGTAGCAACTGCCCCTAAAGAACAAGACCGCAAACATGTCCAGACTTATGGCCCTTGCTAATGCTTTTAGTGGTAAACGACTTTCAATCCTTCCTCACTATCGGTACCGCGGTTTCCTATTCCAACTGATGGCTTTGGGGTGTGTTATGCTCTGCCAAAAATGGATGATGGCAGACAACATCATTTAAACTAAAATAATGACCAAGTCACGCGACAACCCTATCAAAATTCCAGCAACGAATGGACCGATAACGGCTGCAATCAACCAACTCATGCTGTTGATGGAAGCTGTTTTTACCAAACTTTCGACGTAACCAACTGAGCCAAAATGCATTGATTGCCGGAGAACTTTAAGCCCGAATACCCCCCGTTAAAACGGCGAAGTAGATGAGCATCGCAACGACATTATTTAAATAAAGGATGGTTTGAGGTACGTTAAGACCAGCTGTGTGATCATGACAAACCAGATAAGCCCAAAACACAGTGATGAGCTGGTGCTTATTGCTGCGGTCAACCCTTACGCCTGCTGGCAATGCCAAAAGGATGGCAGGAATCACTTCACTTAAGCCAAGAATACCCAATGCTAATCTGCTCCCAAAGCTCATAAAGTTTCCAGCCCAAAATAACAGGAGTCATTTTTAGTCCAGCAATGAAGAGAAACCTGGCCGCAACAAACAAGGTAAATTCCTGATTGATGATGGGCAATGTTGGTATCTTCAAAAGAAAATCACTTTGGTTTTATTTGATTGTTGGATTATTTTCTTTTTTTTTTTTTCTTGAATAGACGATCTTTCACTAATTAATGTGTAGATCATTTAAAGGATAAAATTACTTTTTTATTTACCATGTCTGCCCTTCCATGACTTTTTATTGAGGATCCGACAATTTAAAATTCTTGGCTTGCAATAAACCAAGGTAGTGGAAGAGTAAACTTGCGGCCTCACCTAGAAATAAATCATCGTTGCTGTCTTTGGCTTCGATGACGATTTGAGCGGCTTCTTCGCCCACTTTCTGAGCAATTTTGTTGATCCCTTTTTGAATAAACTGCTGGTGTACGATTGGTCGGACTCGTTGTTTTTCTATCAGTGATGACTTGCTCCAGATAAACTAAAAAAAAAAAGTTGTATTGCCATATTGCTGTTTTCTTCCTGCCAACAAGTATCATCTCCCGTATGACAGGTTGGTCCCCGTGGAAGTGCCTCGATCAACGAGTGCATCCAAATCACAATCAATGGAAATTTCACTTAAGATCAAATAATTTTCACTGCTTTCGCCCTTTGTCCAAAGTCGATCTTTTGACCTTACTGAAAAAGTAACTTATACTCTTCTTCCAAAGTTTTGTCAATGGCGGCCTCTTCATGTAACCCAACATCAACACTTTATCTGTAATACAGTCTTTGACAATGGCCGGAATCAAGCCACTTACCGCATCATATTTAATATTTTCTATATCTAGTGCCCCATTTATATATGGTTGTCTGATTATATTCTTGATTGAAATGCCATTATCACTCAAATAACGCCTTAATTCCGGGATTTTTATTTCTTGATAGTGAAATACACTTGCTGCAAATGCTGCCAGAGTTGATATTGCCATTGAGCACGTCCAGAAAGTCTTCCTTTTGCCGGCACCGACCAGAGGCAATGACTGGAATATTTCAAGTCATTGAGTTTTTTGAGGGCTTCCAGTGCATAACCATCTCTTGTGTAATCGTGGTCCATCGAGGTAAAAGGATTTCACCAGCCCCTCCACTTTCTGCTTGTTGCGCCCATTCGAAAAGATCAAGGCCTACATTTTTCGCCCACCGTGGGTATGCACCATCCATTGTCCATCAACACATTTAGCATCAATGGCAACAATGACGCACTGTACTCCAAAGGCAGTCGAAATTCTCCTCAATCAATGCTGGTCTTACGATGGCTGATGAATTGACTGAAACCCTTATCTGCCCCACTTTGTAAAACGTCATAAACGATTTCTTTGCTATTGATAATTTCGCCTACAGAGAAAGGAATATTGATGACGCGCCTACTTTCTTTACAAGACTCAACTTCAGCGTTGTTCGCCCTTCGTGTGTTGCTGAAATATCCAAAAAAACCAATTCATCGGCACCTGCTTTGATACGTTGCTGTAAGTTCTACTGGGTCACCAGCATCTCTCAACGCAACAAAATTGGTGCCTTTACCGTACGACCGTCTTTGATATCCAGGCAAGGTATGATTCTTTTGTCGCACGATTTTATATTTAGAGGTCCGAACAATGCTGGCAAGGTAATTTTCCTTCGTAAATAGCCTTACCTACAACTACTCCATACATGCCCATTTCCACGACTCTTCCACATCAGAAAGTTGAGCGACACCGCCACTTCTGCGATGAGGCCAACTCGTGTGTTTTTCCATCAGCCCTGATATAAATCTGTGGAGAGGTTCTGTAACATGCCATCTTTGGCGATGTCCGTGCATAAAAATAAGGTAGCGCCCCTTGCATTAGTAGGCAGATATAAAATCATCAATGTGTTGATCAGAGGTATGATACCATCCCTTCTGTTGCAATATATTCGTTATGAACATCGGTACCAATGACTATCCTTTCCGTACCATAATCCTGCAGACCCATTTAAAACTTCTTCTGGGTTTTTACGGCCAAACTTCCGATGATTGCTCTTGACACACCATCCTCAAAAACCTTGCTCGCGTGGCTCTATTTCTGATGCCTCCTCCCATTTCAATAACCAAAGAAGTCTGATGTGCAATGTCATAAATGGACTGCAAATTATTGCCTTGGCCTCTTTGCAGCATCCAAATCTACCAAGTGTATGTATTTTTGCTCCAGCATCCTCAAAAGCTTTAGCCATTTCCACTGACTGCTGTGGTAATAATTTTTCAGTATCATAATCGCCCTTTGGTCAACCGCACACAACGGCCTCCGATCATGTCTATTGCTGGAAGTATTTAGTCATCATTAGATATTCAAAAGTTTTGTAAAGGTTTTCGCCCACACTGGCACTCTTCTCAGGGTGAAATTGTACACCCCAATAATGGTCCTTGCGCATTGCGGCACAAAAATGGCAAAATGTGGAAGTTTCAGTAATGGTATATTGATCTTTTGGCACGTAATAACTATGCACAAAATAGAAATAAGCATGATCATCGATGTCTTTCATCAAGGCATCATCCGTTGGAATTACGGTATTCCAGCTCCATGTGGTATCTTTTCTGTTTCACTTTTGAATTTTTGTAACCGTTCCCTTAACCAAACCCAAACAGGCAACATCTCCTTTCTTCAGAAAACTCCAGCATGATTTGCATACCCAGACAAACGCCTAGAAAAGGAACTTTCACCTGCTTTAATGGTATCTACCAAATTGCGTTCATGTAAAGCTTCCATAGCAGTGGACGTATGTCCTACGCCTGGCAAAATTACCTTTATCAGCACCGAGAATGACCGCTGGATCTGCAGTTAATACTGGATTTGCTCCCAAGCGCTGTAAGGCGTTGATCACGTATCTGGTATTGCCAGCTTGTAGTCAATGATTGCGATCATAATACCCCTTTTTGTACTTGGTATTTCCATATTCGCATCGCGACTTTTAGCAGCTTTGATGGCTTTTGGCAAATGCCTTAAATATGGACTCACGATGTGGTGTTCGTTGTCTCCTTGAGCGCTTATACCAGGTTACACTTTGGCATGATCTGAGAATCATTTGAAAAAGTGGTAAAACATCTCTGTAGGTATATCACCGATTTTTCTCTTTGAAGTCTATTTTCCATTGTATCCACGGTCTTCCACCAAAGTCAATCAATACTTCCGCTTTGGCTTCATCCATTGGCAAAGCAAATCCATTATCTCTGATGCCCGCCTTTACCCACGCTTCGTCAAATAACATTCCCAAAACGATGGCTGTATCTTCGACAGTGTGGTGTTCATCGATGTAAACTCGGGCTTGGAGGAATAAATCAACCTGAGCGTGTTTGGCAATTTGCTCCAACATGTGGTCAAAAAGCCCAATCCTGTATGAATTTCTACAGCTGCCAATGCCATCGAGGTTGATTGCCCTGATATTTTGGTTTCGGAGGTATTTCGAATACATTTAGCTTTCCTGTCGAGTGTAAATAAATACTTTTTATTTCTGACCAAGATTTTGCATCCAGAGCAATTACTTTTTAAATTTTCAGGAATATCTCCTTTACCATCAATGCGTATGCCTTTACACCTCTGATTTTGCGCAAGCATCATGTCTGTAAGTCGATCTCCCACTACGATGGAATTTTCCAGATCAAAACTGCCATTCATGTATTTGGTCAACATACCCGTGCGCGGTTTGCGATGAGGTGATTGCTCGTGTTCAAAACTGCGGTCGATGTGAATGGCTTCAAACCCGATGCCTTCTCCTTTGAGGCTATTGATGAGCAATTGCGTGCCGGCCAAAGGTGGCTTCTGGAAATGAACTGTTCTCAAGCCGTCCTGATTGGTCACCTTTCTTCATTACCAATAAATAATCGAGCTTGGTAGCAATGTCATGTAGATTGGTAAAAAGGCCTGGCAAAAAGGATAACTTTTCCAGCGAATCTATCTGCTTCGTCAGCAGGTTCGTGGATGAGCACAATTCATCTCTATCCAAAACAAAATCTTTTTCATGGTAATATTCGTTTAGTTTGATAAAGAGTATGTCATTTTCTGTTATGTCCCAACGGTGATTCTCAAGCAATGATCAATGTAACTGGCGACGTCTATTTCTGCACAATGATGCCTTGACTGGTCAGAAATGATATAACTTATTTGGTATCGTTCACTTTGACCAGCAAAAAGTTTGCCTCAGAAGGGTAAATTTCCAAAACGCCCTTTAAATCTGTGAGTTCCAAAGCCATGCGTTTTCTTTTCACTGATGATTTGTTGTGTTTGTTTTGTACAGCCTCCATTTGGTCAAGCATTTCATGGCTTGTTCCTGGGCTGATTGTTGATGTTGTAGGGTGCTTTATTTTGTTGAATATGCCGATGATTTCTGTATTGACAAAGGCCATACCCATTCTGATAGAAGCACTTCCCCATGCTTTAGAAAAAGTCTGCATGACTATCAAATTGTTATAATCATTTATAAACGATTTCATTGATTCTTGGGTTGAAAAATCAATATATGCTTCATCAATGACCACAATTCCCGGGAAAGAAGCAACAAAATTTTTCATTTCTGAAAGTGGCAGCACATTACCAGACGGATTATTGGGTGAGCATAAAAATGCCCCTTTTGTTTGAGGCCCAGCCGTTGCAAGCATCAAGTCAAAGTCCATGGTAAAGTCAGTACGCAAAGGAACTTGAATCAACTTTACGTCATTGATATCTGCGGAGACTTTATACATTCCATAGCTCGGATTTGGTGAGATGATTTCATCTACGCCAGGATTGCAGAACGCCCGAATGACAAGATCTATGGGTTCATCAGAGCCATTTCCCAAAAAAATATTTTGCGGGTCTACTTGCTTAAATTGGGCAATTTTCTCTTTCAATTTCCATTGTAAAGGATCCGGATATCTGCTGTAGGGATGGTCAAAGGGTTATCATTGGCATCAATAAAGATTTCTGCCGCCCCTTTAAATTCATCCCTGGCAGAACTATAAGGCTTGAGGTTTTTGATATTTGTTCGAAGTAAAGATTGTATATCTACCATGCTTAAATTTTTGCTTTGATAGATAATCTAACCTGATTTTTACAGCATTGGCATGTGCTTAAATGTTCGGTTCGGCCATTGGTATGACCAATTTACCCAAACTTACCAAACCTTCTGGTGTGGCTGACTGAAACGCGATCTCACGAGTAAAGGAGTCGACATTTACGCCACTGTAAGATTTTGCCCAGCCACAGTTGGCAATGTGTGATTGGTTCCTGAGGCATAATCTCCAACGGATTCAGGCAAAATTCCCAAAAATACTGAACCAGCATTGACTATTTTGGAAGCATCTGCTGCGTTTTCAGAAGCAACGATCAAATGTTGGGTGCATAGTCATTGATAAATTTGAATGCTTTATCAACCTCTGACTCTATGATGATGCAGCTATTTTTGAGCGCTTGTATAATGATGTCTTTTCTTGGTAAACCAGTAACTAAACCTCAATTTCATTGGCAATCTGATCGGCTAAAAACACTGGTTGTTACGCATACCACTTGACTATCAATGCCGTGTTCTGCTTGTGCAATAAATCTATGGCAACGAAACTTGATTACATGTCTCATCCTGCATAAACCAAAATTCCAGAAGGCCCCGCCGGCATGTCAATCGCCACGCCATGCGAGATAGCTTTCTTTTGCGGCGGTAACATATTGATTGCCGGGACCAAATATTTTGGCCACTTTTTTGATGCTTGTGGTGCCGATGGCCATGGCTGCAATGGCTTGAGAACCACCCAACTTGCATGATTTCGGTGATGCCACAAATACGTGCGGGTTGCCAAAATAACAGATGGATCTTACCTTCATGAGCGTAGACTGCAGAGTACAATCTCCTTACAACCAACGATCTGCGCGGGCAAAGCCAACATTAAAATGGTAGAAAAAAGTGGCGCTGTACCCCCAGGGATAGAAATTCCTACGCGCTCAATGGCCACCGATTTTTGGAGGCAGTTCACACCTGGCATCGTTTCTATTTCTACGCCTTGGATATTTGTGCTTCTGTGGAATTTGTGATGTTGGCTTTTGCACCTTCAATAGCAATTTTCAAGTCGGCGTCAAGGGCTTGATAAGCAGATAAAACTTCAGTGTAAGGTACTTTGATGGTGGATATTTCCACGCCATCATACTTTTTAGTGAGTGCTTTCAACTCATAATCACCACCTTCAGCAATGCCGTCATAAACTCGTTGAATGACGATTTCCATATCGCTTTTCTCAAGTTGTGGTCGTTGTTTTAGCTTTTTATATTGATTCGGGCTAGGTTGATAAATTATTTCGATCATGATTTTCCAATTTTAAGTTTGAATCTATACGATCATTTTTTCTATTGGGATGACCAAAATACCTTGTGCTCCACATTTTTCCAATTTGTTGAGCACCGTCCAAAAATCTTCATCATTGATTACCGAATGCATGCTGCTCCAACCTTCTTCCAAAAGAGGTAAAACGGTAGGACCCCTTAAGAACGGGCAAAATTTGACTAGCTTCAGAACCTTATCATTTGGAATATTGAATAAGATATACTTACTTTTCCTTGCCTTCAAAAACCGATCGGATTCTGAAAGCCAACTCTTCAATCAGCACAGATTTTTCTGCGAGTGACTTTTTATTTGCTGCCAAAACTGCTTCTGATTTTAGCAAGATTTCTTTCTCCTCCAAACCATTTTTAAATAAGGTATTTCCACTACTCACCAAATCACAAATGGCATCGGCAAGACCAATGTTTGGAGCAATTTCTACCGATCCAGAAATGAGGTGAATACTTACCATTGTGTTTGCTTAAGTATTGTTGCAACTGTGGGATATGAAGTGGCAATTTTACCATTCAAATCCTGTGGACCATTGAAAGGCACCTTTGGAACAGCAACTGAGAGTCGGCACTTTGAAAATCCGAGTTTTTCTACCACGGCAATGTCCACATTTTTTCTCAATAAGTACATTTTCTCCCAAAATGGCAATATCCGCTACGCCATCTTCCAGGTATTTTGGAATGTCAGAATTTCCTGAGGAACAAAACCTCGCATCAAAATTTCTTACTTGTGCTTTGGAGTGGCTCGAGACCATCTTCGACTGAAAGTCCACAATCTTTAAGTAGTTTGAGACTGTCTTCATACAATCTTCCTGATTTCTGCACTGCAATTTTTATCATTTCCTTTTCTTAGTTTTGAGCCCTCTTCGCACCGTAAACAGAGGTCATAAAAAAACAACTGCCCACTCTTGCGAAGCGGGCAGTTTGATTAAATATTTATCTTTATTTGAAAATATGATCATACTAATACAACCCACCAATCGCTCTCGCGCTGATGATGGTGATGTGTATGATGAAGTGTATTCAAAATTTTGTTTTTTAATTTCAATGTTGCGCCACAAAAGTAGACAATCTGAAAGTAAAAGTAAAGCTGTTTCCAAAAATTAATTGGAAAAACATGACAATTTCACAATTTCAGGCTTTGAGTTTGATTTTTATAAAACATCAAATGGCTTTTATAAAAATGGTAACTGTTCAGCTATTCGCTTTTGAATCAAAAATTTAGGACATTTTAAGTCAGACGAGGCTCATTTTTGAAGTAATAGTCCCTACAACAGTGACAACAGTGTCGGGACTCTTTCTGAAAAAATAGCCGAAGTATCACTTAAAATGGACCATTTTTGATCAAAATTGGATATGGCTGAATAGTTACTAAACACGGAATATCTAATTTTTATGCCAATAAAATAGAAGAATCAAAATTTGAAAAGCTAATTTTGGTTTTCTCTGTTAAAGAAACTACATGAATTCAAAATCCAGAATCTATTTTATAAATGCCTTGCTGCTTTTGACTTGTTTTCATTTGAAAGCCCAAATCTTCAGATCAAACCTGCCTTTGCTGTTGATCAATACCAATGGTGTGTCAATCCCTGATGAATACAAAATTACAGCCCAAATGAAGGTGGTAGATCTTGGTAAAGGGAAAGAGCATACAGACACCAGCACCACATTTGCTTTTGATGGCATCATTGGCATTGAGCTGAGAGGTTCTTCTTCTCAATCTTTTCCAAAAAAACCTTACGGTATTGAGATAAAGGATGATAAAGGTGAGGATAAAGACCAGTCTTTTTTTGGTTGGCCCAAAGAATCGGATTATGTGCTTTTTGCATCTTATAATGAGAAAAGTTTGATGCATAACGTGCTCACTATGAATTTAGCCAGAGAGTTGGGTATGTATGCTTCCAGAACCAGATATGTAGAAGTCATTTTGAATGGCAATTATCAAGGCGTTTATGTTTTTATGGAAAAGGTAAAAAGGGATAAAGGCAGGGTCGATATAGATAAGTTGGATGACGACGAAAATTCAGGAGATGATCTTACTGGCGGGTATATTTTGAAAATAGACAAATTCACAGGATCTATTGGCGGGTCCTTTAAATCTGATTTTAGATCACAATTTGGTAAAGATATTCATTATCAATACGATACACCAAAAGAACCCTCTACTCAACAGGCAAATTATATTCAAAACTTTATCAGAACCTTTGAAAATAGCGTCAACAATGCCAATTATAAAGACCCTGATGTAGGATATAGAAAATATGCAGATGTGGAATCATTCGTGCAGTATTTTTTGATCAACGAATTCGCCAGAAACATGGATGGGTTTCGCATCAGTACGTTTTTGCACAAAGACAAGGACAGTCGTGGTGGTAAACTCAAAATGGGCCCTGTTTGGGATTTTGACATTTGTTACGGCAATGCCAATTATTGCGAAGGGAATAGGTACGACTTATATGCGCATGGTTTCAATGCCATTTGTTCCGATGATTTTTTCAAGTTCCTTTTGGGTGGAATAAATTGCTACTGATCCCTATTTTCTTGATCTTACCAGAACCATTTATAGCAAAGACGTACAGAAGGCATTTTCAAAATGTCTCGAATCAATGCTTTGATAGACTCTTTAAAACTAGAGTTGGGCCAAGCCCAGATAAGAAATTATGAAAAATGGCCGATCCTTGGCACATATGTATGGCCACAACCAGAACCTATTCCTTCCACTTGGCAGGGAGAAATAAACGAACTCACCAATTGGATTCCAAAAAGACTCGAGTTTCTGGATCAAATGTTTTTGATTAAAACGGACACAAAAGAAAATGATTATATAAAGGAAATCAGGGTATATCCCAATCCGATAGACGATCAAAGTATGGCATACTTACCGGACGGATTTGATGAGGTCGTCAAAATCAAAGTCTTCGATGCTTTGGGAAGGGTGGTAGCCCAAATAAATAGCTACCATACAAGCTTTGGTTTATCTATTCCTCTCCAAGATTTATTTGATTTACAAAGTTTGTCCAGAACTGGGGTCTATTTTATGGAAGTCATTGATCTACATGATCGCAGAGCTACCATCAAATTGCTCAGAAAATAATTTTCACTCTCTACAGCAAAATCACGTTAATTTACTTCTATCTTATACTTTTCCCTCCTTAAAAAGATTTCTGCTAACTTTGTGAAAAATCATAAAAATGGCTATCCTGATCTTCAAAATCATCCACTTCGTATTTTTTGTTTCTTGGTTTGCAGCCATGTTTTATCTCGGCAGAATGTTTGTCTATCATGTGGAGGCTTTTGAAAAACCAGAACCAGATCAATCCATCTTGATCAAACAAATTGGATTGATGGAATGGCGGGTTTACCGCATCATCATGAATCCAGCCATGATCATAACGTGGATTGCAGGACTTGCCATGATTTACTTATACGGTTGGGAGTGGTTTAAAATAAACACTTGGTTGCATTTCAAAATCTTGTTTTTAATAGTGCTTTCTGGCTATCACGGGTACAGTAAAGGGGTGATAAAAAAACTGGAAAACGGTATTATACCAATGACACCGATGCAATCCAGATTATTCAATGAAATTCCTACAGTGATGTTGATTCTGATTGTCTCATTGGCAGTGATGAAAAACATGACCAATCCCATGATCCTTATCGGGTCAATTTTGCTTATCATCGCTTTATTGATTACTTTTACCAAGGTTTATAAATCAATCCGAGAAAAAAATTCTAATTCATAAATTCTTCGCAATGACTGTTCTGAAAAAAATTGGTATCATTCTAGGCATATTATTACTGTTATTCCTCATTCTGGGATTGGTCATGCCAAAAGACATCACGGTCACTTATACCAGATCTATTGATGTTCCTGCCAACTATCTGTATAACATGGCTCAAGACTTGAAGGCCGCAGCTGCTTGGAATCCATTCATAGCCGAAGACCCGACAATGGAAATCACTTACAGTGAAAAAACCGCTGGTGAAGGGGCCAGTTATGCTTGGAAAAGTGAGGCCATGGGCAATGGTTCTGCAGTCTATACAAAACTGATACCCAATCAAAGGATCGATGCAGACATGACTTTTGAAGGAATGGATAAGTCCAAATACTACTATGAATTCAAAGCAGATGGTAATAAAGCGACTGACATGAGCTGGACTATGGAAACGCACTTGGGATTTCCTTACAATGTTTTCGGTCCTTTTTTCAAATATAGCATTAAAAAGAATTATAAAAAAGGGCTAGCTACTCTTGAGGAATTGGCAGAGAAAAGGTATGAAGACAACATCTACAATGGTTACGAGGTAATGGACAAATCACAGCCAAAGAGACACTTTATCATGAGTAGGAATGTGGTTGCTTTTGACGACATACAGAAGTTTTACACGCAGAGGAATTATACTTTGTTTGAATGGCAAACCGTTTAAACTATGGGATTTGAAAATGAAATCCCTGTGAGATGAAGCAAGACATTTATCAACAACGCTCTTATTGGAAGGCAATTCTGGCCATTTTTGGAGGAATCATCCTCATCATTACGGTCTTATATTCCAATTATTTGGCCAAAAACCTCATCAACAATGAGCAGAAAAACGCCAAACTTTATACAAGTGCATTGGAGTTTTCTCTCAATGATAAAAACATGGACAATGATGTATCGCTGTCTATGCAAATCACCAGCGAATTTCCGCTTCCTTGCATCATTGAGTACGAAGGTGGATCCAGAGAGGCTTGGAATTTTGATGATTCTGGTCAGCCAATTACCGACGAAAATTTTATAAAGGACAAAATTGCTGCCTTTTTGAAATCCGGGCAAACGCCTATTTCCGGAGAACTCACCAACCTCAAGGTTTATTACTTCAACTCAAAGTTACTGCAGTACATCAAGTTTTATCCTTTGGTGCAAATTCTGCTCATAGGCTCTTACATGGGCCTGGGATATTTCTTATTCAACTCTTCCAGAAAGGCGGAGCAAAATAGGGTTTGGGCCGGTATGGCCAAGGAAACAGCTCACCAATTGGGTACGCCTATTTCTGCCATTATGGGTTGGATCGATCACATGCGCAGTATGACAGAAGACAATGGTGATTATGGTGAGGTGCTTTACGAGTTAGAAAAGGATGTGGACAGGCTCAATTTGGTAGCAGATAGATTTTCTAAAATTGGCTCGAGTCCAGAACTCAAGAGTGTAGACCTCAACATGCAGTTGGAGGATGTGCTCAAATATATGGAGCGTAGAGCTTCCAGAAAAGTCACGTTTGATCCCTTGCAAACCACGGAAAAAACCCATTTTGCGATGATCAATGAACACCTTTTTCAGTGGGTGGTTGAAAATTTAATCCGGAATGCTTTGGATGCGATGGATGGCAAAGGGCAACTCAAAGTCGCCATTTACGATGCCGAAGGATTTGTATGTATTGACGTTACAGATTCGGGAAAAGGCATTCCTCCTGGTAAATTCAAAACCGTTTTCCAACCAGGTTATAGCACCAAACAACGTGGCTGGGGATTGGGATTGTCACTGGCCAAGCGGATTATTGAAAATTATCACAATGGAAAAATATTTGTGAAGGCTTCAAAACCAGGAGAAGGAACAACTTTTACCATCAAGTTGCGGCCACCAGGCAAAATCTCGAAATAAGCTTATTGAATTTTTGGAGGTAATGTTTCCGACCCTTATTTTAGCCGACTTAAATGAAAAGTAATTATTCAAATCGTAAAAGAAAGATAAAAGTATGAAGACAATAAAAGGGCCAGCGATATTTTTAGCGCAATTTATGGGTGATCAGCCGCCATTCAATACGTTGGAAAGCATTTGCAAATGGGTAGCGGATTTGGGTTATAAAGGCATTCAGATTCCAACTTGGGACAATCGTCTGATAGACCTGGAGCAAGCTTCTACGAGCAAGGCTTATTGCGATGATTTGAAAGGTAAAGTGGCCAGTTTTGGTTTGGAAATCACTGAATTGAGTACCCACTTACAAGGCCAGTTGGTTGCTGTTCATCCTGCTTATGATGCCATGTTCGATGCCTTTGCTCCTGCTGCTTTGCACGGTAAACCAAAAGAACGTACTGAATGGGCAAAAGACCAAGTAGTCAAAGCAATCAAATCAAGCGCAAATTTAGGCTTGAATGCACACGCTACTTTTAGTGGAGCTTTACTTTGGCAAACAGTATATCCTTGGCCACAAAGACCTGCGGGTTTGGTAGAACTTGGGTTTAAAGAATTGGCAGACAGATGGGTACCTATTTTGAATGTAGCAGATGAATGTGGCGTAGATGTTTGTTATGAAATTCACCCTGGCGAAGACTTGCACGATGGCGTTTCTTATGAAATGTTTTTGGAAGCGGCCAACAATCACAGCAGAGCATGTTTGCTTTATGATCCAAGTCACTTTGTATTACAACAATTGGATTATTTACAATACATCGACTTCTACCATGAGCGCATCAAAATGTTCCACGTGAAGGATGCAGAATTCAATCCAACTGGAAAATGCGGTGTGTATGGCGGATACCAATCATGGGTCAACAGAGCTGGCAGATTCCGTTCTTTGGGAGATGGTCAGGTAGATTTCGCTTCTATCTTCAGCAAGTTGTCACAATATGATTATGCCGGATGGGCTGTTTTAGAGTGGGAATGTTGCATCAAGTCACCTCAGCAAGGTGCAGAAGAAGGTTCTGGATTCATTGCAGATCACATCATAAAAGTGACAGAAAAAGCTTTTGATGATTTTGCGGCCGGAGACACAGATGTCGAACACTTGAAGAAAATATTAGGAATATAGTTTTTGAAAAAGCCGGTGAGAGTCGGCTTTTTTTTTGTACTTCAACTAATTGAGCTCTTCTCTATTCTCCATGCTGAACTAAAATTTGCAACTGCTTGTTGACCTTTTTACCTATTTTTATAGCCTGAATATGAAATAAATTCCATGGATTTTCAACTTACATCACATTACGAACCTACGGGCGATCAGCCAAATGCCATTTCAGAATTGGTGAATGGTCTCAAACAAGGGGATAAATCACAAGTATTATTGGGAGTAACAGGTTCTGGTAAAACATTTACCATGGCCAATGTTATTTCACAAGTACAAAGGCCAACCCTGGTCCTGACGCATAATAAAACGTTGACAGCCCAGTTATACGGAGAATTTAAAGATTTTTTTCCTAACAATGCCGTGGAGTTTTTTGTGTCTTATTATGACTATTACCAGCCAGAAGCATACATCACCCATTCAGATACTTACATTGAAAAAGACCTTTCTATCAATGAAGAAATTGACAAACTTCGTCTCCGGGCGACGTCCTCTTTGTTAAGTGGTCGACGAGACATCATCATCGTTTCATCGGTTTCTTGCATTTATGGTATGGGTAATCCAGATGATTATGCCATGGGTATCATCAGACTTGAAAAAGGACAGAGCATCAGTCGTAATGGCTTTTTATATAAACTCAACGATAGTTTGTACAGCCGCACAGAAACCGATTTTAAACGGGGCACATTCAGAGTGAGGGGAGATACGGTGGACATCAATTTACCATATGCAGAAACAGGATACCGCATCATATTTTTCGGAGATGAAATTGAAGAGATTGAACAAATAGAGCTCACCTCAGGAAAACGCATTTCCAGCATGGATCATGCTGCTATTTTCCCTGCCAATTTATACGTTGCTCCCAAAGATCGACTCAAGATGGTCCTCAGATCGATCGAGGATGAACTATATGATCACACCAAGTTTTTTGAAGCCGAGAAAAGATTCATTGAAGCCAAGCGGATTTCAGAAAGAGTCAATCTAGATTTGGAAATGATCCGCGAATTGGGTTATTGCAACGGTATTGAAAACTACTCCAGATTTTTTGATGGTAGAAAACCGGGCACCAGACCTTTTTGTTTACTGGATTACTTTCCGGATGACTGGTTGCTCATGGTAGATGAAAGCCACGTCACGATTCCCCAAGTGAGGGCCATGTGGGGTGGTGACAGGGCAAGAAAAATAAACTTGGTCAATTTTGGCTTCCGACTTCCGTCAGCACTCGACAACCGACCGCTGAGTTTCACAGAATTTGAAGGTGTCACCAATCAGGTGATTTATGTGAGCGCCACGCCAGGTGAATATGAATTGGAACAAACAGAAGGTACTGTGGTTGAGCAAATTGTGAGACCTACTGGACTCTTGGATCCACCGATTGAGGTACGACCAAGTTTCAATCAGATTGATGATTTACTGGAAGAAATACAAAAACGCATCGCCTTAGACGAACGCGTTTTGGTGACTACTTTGACCAAAAGAATGGCTGAGGAATTGACGACTTATTTGACCAAACTCAACATAAAAGTCCGGTACATTCACTCTGAAGTTGATACTTTGGATAGGGTAGAGATCATCCGGGATTTGCGATTGGGCGTTTTCGACGTTTTAGTGGGTGTGAATCTATTGAGGGAAGGACTTGATTTACCTGAAGTTTCATTGGTCGCCATTTTGGATGCTGATAAGGAAGGATTTTTGAGGAATAACCGATCGCTCACGCAAACTGCGGGTAGAGCAGCTAGAAATTCGGCTGGATTGGTCATCTTTTATGCTGACAAAATCACAGAAAGTATGCAAGCAACAATGGACGAAACCAATAGAAGAAGAGTCATCCAAGTTGCATACAACGAAGAGCATGGAATCACGCCACGAACGGTTTCAAGGACCAGAGAACAAATAGAAGCTCAACAATCCATTCTGGATGTAAGAGGTAAGAAACCAGTAAAAGCTTACATTGAATCTGACGACATGAGTATGGCTGCAGATCCAGTGCTCAATTATATGAGTAAAGATCAATTGCAACACTTGATTGTGGACACTGAAATAAAAATGAAACAAGCTGCAAAAGACCTAGACTTCATCAGTGCTGCACAATTCAGAGATGAACTATTTGCTTTGAAAAAGAAACTTACCAGTGCTTAAAACAGAGTATTTGGATATGTGAATACCATAGCTTAGTTTTGTCTTAAACAATCAACAAAATGACACTCAAACAGCTCATTAAAATAGAAGATAAAGCCAAGGAAGTATGGGTAGTAAGTCCTTCTTTACATTATGATACTGAAAACAAAGACTTTTCAGAATTGGTAAGCGTCAACTTAGGTCAGATGACCAAGTATCGTTACATCGTTCCTGCTACCAAAACAGTAGAGAAAAACCTAAAGTCTTATCAAAAAATGTACAATGTGAGTGATGAGGAGGTCATCAAAAACTTTTTGATTTTGCCAGAAACGGAATTCAATCCATTCATCAATGAAATCGCTATTTATGATGCCTCTTCAGAATGTATTGCTTGTTCTGCTCCTGCGATGGAGGATGCCAATGATGAGGTTATAAAATTCAACGCTGAAACTTCTAAAGCTATGGCAAAGAGTTTCAAGGATCTTTGGAAAAAATACAAAAGGGTAAATCCGTAAAATGCGGAACTGCAAAATTGCATAATTGCTGAATTGCATAATTGCTGAACTGCGAAATTGCTGAATTGCTGAATTGCAAATGCTAAACTGAGGAGTATTGGTGTTTTTCACATAATCTTTTGAATATTTTGGATTACGCATTTCCATTTGAACGGTACGATATTTGGAAATTGAGTGTGGATATGTCACTCAAGATATATGAGTTGAGTGCTACTTTTCCAGCTGAAGAAAAATATGGGTTGGTAGGTCAAATTAGACGTGCAAGCAATTCTGTTGGGGCAAATATTGCAGAAGGCGTGTCAAGATTTTCGGAAAAGGAAAAAGCAAGGTTTCTCGAGATTGCTTATGGTTCTTTAATGGAAGTAGCTCACTTTGCAATTCTTGCAAGAAATTTAAATTTTCTTAGCCTTAAGCAATATGATGAGCTAAAGATAATGATTCAAGAAATTTCAAATAAGGTCAATGCCCTCCATAAGAAAATGACCAATCGCTAAGGCGAAACGGCTGAACTGCGAAACGGCTGAATTGCAAAACGGCTGAATTGCTGAACTTTAAAGAGTTGCTAAATCTCGGAGGGATTTAGCAACTCAGCAACTCAGCAACTCAGCAACTTGTCTCGTCCTGAAATAGCTTGACAGCAAAAAAAGTTAGGATGAAACAAAGAAAAATGCTTTCAGAGCAACAAAAAGTAGCTATAATTGAAGCCTATTTAAACAAACGGGAGAGTCTTCAAGGTCTTTTGGGCAAAAGCATGGCATAGATGGCTCAACGATTATTTATTGGTCAAACAAATATAAACAAGAAGTAAGGGGGCAAAAGACCAAAAATTCTAAGCGCTCAAAAGATGAATCAACTCCTCATTCTGAAGTGAATAAAGATTTAGAAATAAGCCGTCTTAGGAAAGAGCTTGCAAAAAAAGAGTTGACAGTTCTCGTTTTGGAGAAAACCATAGAAAAGGCAAGTGCTTTGTATGGAGAAGATATAAAAAAAAAGTACGGCACGAAGTGATTTATGACATCAGACAAATCATGAAAGTTAATCTTACAGAGTTGTGTATCATATTTGCAATTAGCCGCCAGGCGTATTATCAGAGTTTAAATGAGGCACAGAAAAAGGAATTTGAACTTGAATTGATCTTCCAAAAAATTTTTGAAATAAGAAAGGTTCACAAAAGAAAGGGTGGGAGAAAATTGTATAAAAATATCAAATTATTTCTTGATGAACACGGCATCAAAATGGGTAGAGATATGTTTTTTAAATTTCTTAGAAACAATAATTTGTTGATAAGAGTAAGAAAACTTCGTGCCATTACAACTGATTCAAAGCATTGGTACAAAAAGTATCCAAATCTAATAAAGGAGTTTATCCCCTTGCCCCTAATCGATTGTGGGTCAGTGATATAACTTTATGTGAGATATGGAAATACTTTTGCCTATTTAAGTTTGATAACTGATGCATACTCACGCAAAATTAAGGGTTTTAAAATGAGAGGAGATTTAAGGCCAAAGGTCCTTTGATGCCTTGAAAATGGCTAAAGTCAACCGGAAAGGACAAACTGGAAGGTTTAATTCATCATTCAGATAGAGGTGTCCAGTATTGCTGTGATGAATACATAGCTATGCTAAAAAAAGCAGGTATTTTAATCAGCATGACACAAAATGGTGATCCATTGGAAAATGCAATTGCTGAAAGGGTTAACGGCATAGTTAAAAATGAATACGAATTAGAACGTCTAAGAACGATAAAAAGGGTACTACACAATAGAGTCTCAGAAGTTGCTCGATTACAATAATAATCGGATGCAATAATTCGATAAACGAT
>JADKBO010000064.1 GCA_016715105.1 Saprospiraceae bacterium
TTCCATTTCAGTAGCCATTTTTTTTGATTTGAGGTAGTAAGCTATTCTCAACCTATACGATATTCTTTTTCTATGCCGTTCTTGCAGCATCAATTGATTTCCAAGGCCAGGAAAATCATTTTGATGATTTAATGATAATTTAAAAACACAAGAAAATGAAAACAAGAATATTATTATTTGCAGTGCTTATTATGAGCTTGAATGCATGCACTAAAGATCCGATCAATACAACGGAGGTTTTAAACAATGTTGCCAACGGCACTTGGAGGGTAACCAAGTTTATCGACTCAGGAAAGGATGAAACCGCTGATTTTAAAGGTTTTACATTTACTTTTACGGATAATGGCGGTGTTACAGCAATGTCATCCAATGGCACAGTTTACAATGGAAATTGGACGAGTGAAGATCATAGTTCAGATGATCATCCAAAAGGTGATTCTTCAAAATTTGTATTGTTTATTTCTGGTCCAAATTTTTTAACAGAAATCAATGAAGACTGGGACATTCTTTCCATGATTGATAAAAAGATTGAATTGAAACATGTAAGTGGAGGTAACGGCGGTACCGATTTTCTCACATTCGAAAAATAAAGTATATGCCACATAGGATTAAAACTCAGGTATATTTGATGATTTTTGTCGTGTATTGTTTGGCTCAAATATGCCTGAGTTTACTTTAGTCAAGAGAAGATTTAAATGTTTAAATAAACGCATAAACGCATAAACAATTAAACATCTTTGTGTCCAATACCTCAACTCAAACTCAAACTCAAAGCCGATAACTGACCTCTGAAAGCTGATAGCCGACCGCTGATCGCTGAGTTTTCAAATATGATTCAAAACCACATCAATGAGCCTTGCAACCGTTTTTTGTGGTTGCGCAGAAAAAGTCTTAGCGCTTCTATTGGCCAAAATAGCATTGAAAGAAATGGCTCTGTGCCCCAATGATTTGGCCAGATAATACAGACCAGAAGTCTCCATTTCGATATTGGTAACAATAGATCCTTGTATTTCACTTGTGCTACCTCATCGATAAAATGAGTGCTTTTCGCTGGGTTTCGTAAACTTCGACCTTGTGGACCATAAAAGCCCGGTAAAGTCAAAGTTATTCCCTTCCTGAAATTGGCGATTTTTTCAAATTTTTCTGTCAAGGTTTGAGAAGCCTTGCTAGCATACACATGCACTTCTGGTAGATCAACGGCTGTTTTGTTGCGGATGATACTTTCTAATTCCGTATCGCGACCGTGATGTTTATAGAAAAAGCAAGTCCATCCATACCTACGCCATACATCGAAATCAGAAATTCATCTATGTTGATGTCTGGTCTCACCGTACCTGAAGTACCAATGCGGTAAAAGTTGAGTTTTCTCTTTGATTCTAGAGACTTTCTAGAGTCAAAGTCGATATTGACAAGCGCATCTATTTCATTGATGACAATGTCGATGTTGTCTGTGCCTATGCCTGTAGAAATGACCATGATGTCTTTGCCGGCCAACTTTCCTATATGTGTGTGAAATTCCCGTGTAGATACTTTTTTAGTTATCGAATCAAAATTGTCTGAAACAGCACTTACTCTATCTGGATCACCTACCGTAATGATGTGATCTGGAATGTCCGATGGTAAAAGTGAAAGATGGTAAATACTACCATTGGGATTTATGATTAACTCTGAGGATTCAAATTTCATATACTTGTTTATCGTAAAATACGACCGTAAGATAAGGGGTTTAATAGTAAGTTTTTATCACAAAAAGGTAAAAATTTGTTATTTTCAACAATAAAAAAATACTTTGAGATAAGCCAAATGTTCGCCAAAATAACCTAACCCAATGTGTGGTGAACTGTCTTTTAAACTATAAAATGTAGGAATTTCAAAATTTGATAACAACCTTTAATCTAAATGAGATATAATATTATGTGACTCAAACTATTTCGGAAAGTTTTGAAAAATCTGATTATAGGGTAATAATGCACAAAAAAAAGGCGCAACAATTGTTGCGCCTACTGTATGCTAACTAACTTTTTTTTAATTGAAACTTGCTCTTGGCCCTCCTGGAGCAAAGACAGCAGCCATACGTGTTTCTTGTCCTTGAGAGAACATAAACATACACGCATCGTCTGTATAGTCCATATAATTCATAGTCATTTCTACTGGAGTACCACTACAAGTGCTCTTGTGATTTGCAGCAGGACAACCATAGTTTGCGGTATTATGAGTTGGTGTATCAGAGACCAAGTCACTTCCACAAGTCGCATCACCCCAAATGTGTCTTAGATTCAACCAATGTCCAACTTCATGTGTACCTGTTCTGCCTTTGTTGAATGGTGCAGCAGCTGTGCCAGTGGTACCAAAGGCACTAGTGGTGATGACCACACCATCGGTTGAAGAAGGCCCACCTGGAAATTGAGCATATCCCAAATAACCACTTGCGAGTACGCATGACCATATATTGAGCGTAGTTGTTGGTGAAGTAGGAGCAATTCCACCTTTATTAGCTTTTTTCATGTCATCATTGAGTCTCCAATTTCTTTTGGTAGTACTTTTTCTATTGATGCCCACCAATTCAAAAGCAATGCCTGTATCTCCAGCTTTCACTCCAGTAAATGTAGAAGGAACGCCTCCGATATCTGAATTTGTTGCTCCAAAATCTGCATTGAGCACATCAATTTGAGTTTGGATTTGAGCATTGGAAATGTTTTCGGCGGCAGTTCTATATAAAACATTCACCACAACTGGAATGGTAATTAAAGAACCAGATCTATGCTCAGGGTGATTTCGAAGATACTCTTCTGTAAACCTTTCTATCTCTGCAATCCTGTCTGCTCGAGTTGGATCAGCGGCAATTTGCTCTTCCAACATTTGGTGAGAGAAACATTGTCTTTCTGATACTAGTTGGGCATTCTCAGCATCCTCATTGATAGATAATTGATCATCATTACAAGACCACATAAGCAAGCACATAAGTGCAAAAACAAAACTTTTTTTCATGTTGTAAAAAATTAATTTGGTTTCAAAATGTTTGTAAAATTTTTCTTCCTACACTATTGGGATACTGGAAAACAGCTTAAAGTATTATTAAAAAACTACTCTTTGTTCCGTATATAATTTCGAGTAGACAGTGTATTTGGGTAAATTATGTTATTTTCTCTACATATTACGATAAATGTAAAGTAAAATTATAATTCTACAAGAAATATCAGTAGAATATTTTTCGAATTTAACAAAATAAAGAATCTGTGAAATTATTAACAATTGGCTGCCTGTTTGTTAAATATTGATAATCAGCTATTTATCTTTTTATTTAAAATTTTCCATGAATTCTTCTAAATGAATAAGGTCATTTGGTCGATCTTAAATTTGGTTTTTCTAGTATATTTTTAGTAGTTAAACACTAGACCACTTTCAGATGTTATAATGCAAAATCATAGATCATGCGCCAACACTTGCTGACTTTAGCCTTTCTTTTCTGCTTTATTTGGGCATTCGGACAGACCGATTTGGAGATCCTCATTCAAAATAATTTGGATGATCAAAAGACGGCTATGATGGTATTAGGCTCTTGGGGTATTGGTAATGTAGTTGCAGGATCTATTGGCGTTTTGAGTACCGACGATAAAACATGGAAGTCTTTTCACCAAATGAACATAGGGTGGGGTGTGGTGAATACGGCTTTAGCAGCTTTTGGTGTGCATCAAGCGGGTATGCCCATAGATGGAATCAGCGCTAACGAGCTATTACGAGACAATATGAAATTGACCAATATTTTACTCTTCAATGCAGGTTTGGATGTAGCCTATATTGCTAGTGGCTTTTATTTGAAAGAAAAAGGTAAAACAGCAATTAAAAATAAAGAAAAATGGAAGGGTTATGGAAAGTCTTTGATTTTGCAAGGGGCTTTTTTGCTGATCTTCGACAGCTACGCGGGCTATCATTTCAGTAAACAATCACAACCCATAATTGAGTTGATTTCTACTGGAAATTCTATAGGATTATCTTACAAGTTTTAGCTGTTATTCACTAAATGAAAGGTAAAATCATCGGGACAGCAATATTTTTTCACCATTTTTACCTGTGATGAGCATCCGATTATTTTCAATATAGTATCGACCTAGTTCTACTTCTTGTTTTTGGCCATTTTGATCAATTGACAACCACAACATATTCGCTTTGGTATACCAGCGAAGTCCGTCAATCACACCACTTCCAGCCCCTTTGCTACTTCCTGAATAGTTGCTTCCTCCGATACTTGCACTGCTACTTCCTTCTGCAACGCTGCCATCTGCCATAAAAATAAGGGATTGCGAAAAGTTACCTCCCATAAAGTTATCTCCATATCCAGAATTGTAGGTTTCATTTTTGGTCCATTTTCCTACTACATTTGGATCCAATTTAGCACCAGCTGGAAGAGATGTACCACCTGTTTTGCTTTGGTAGAGGCGCTATTGTTCGCAGCAGAGGTTGTACTTGAGGAATTTTGTTTTATCAAGGTGAATGGCGTTTCTGAAATCTGCCCTAAAAGTTCAAAAACCAATTTCATTTCAGCAGTATTTCCGTTTAGTTCACCAAGCAATACAAATGCGAGCCCCAAAGCATTTTCTTTAGCATCGCCAGCAAAACGATTTCCCGTTGTTTCACCAGTTACTTCAAAAGTCTGATAAGTATCTTTGAGTGTACCTTTTACTTTTCCAGGGCCTGCAGATTGTAGCGTCAAAGTTGCTGCATCACCATTGACATTTCCCATAAATGTGCCAACCCAATTGTTTTGACCAAGCAATTCAATCATTGAGAAACAAAATATTAAAATGAAGTAAGATTTTTTCATGATGATTGATTTACGTCCTATGTCAAAGATATAATGATTTCTATATGTAAGTAGATTAATTTTAACTATAAGATGGCAGAAACACCTAAGAGATTTGGCCAATGAGTATAGAAAATTTTATTCCACCTCAATGATGTATTTGATATGATCTCCACAGAGACAACTTTCAAAAGCTGATTGAATGTACTTCAAATCTGAATGGCCGGTCAAAATAAACGATGGGTCGATTACTTTTTTTTCCAACAAGTCTATGACTTTTGCAAAATCAAGTGGATGATTGTAAATAATTGAGGGAAGAATCTGAATATCTTCTCTCACGAGCATCAAGGGTATAAACGATGAGGGCTGTTCTGACAAGCCTGTAAGAATGACTTTAGCTCCTCTTGGTGCTTGTTCAATGGCAAAGGAAGCTGAGTTTTTTGATCCAGCACATTCAAATACTGCTATGATGTCATTTTGCTCGGAATACTGCTTTATTGAAAGATTAGTTATATTTAGAGACTTAGCCCCTTTACTGAGTGCAATTTGAAGTTTTTTCTCATTCAACTCAGATACATAAACCGTGTGACCCAATGCCTGACAAAGATGGCAAACCAGCATTCCTATTGTACCTAGACCTATAATGGCAATGCTTTCATTTTTTGACAAGCCGGCTTTCGATACCGCGTGGTAAGCTACAGCCATTGGCTCGATCAAAACGGCATTGTCATCAGATACACTTTGTGGGACAAGCCAACAAAAATCTTCAGGAACACAGATGTATTCTGCAAAACAGCCATTTTCTAAAAGACCCAATACCCGCTTTTGCAGACAAATATTTCCTCTACCCTTTAGGCAGAAACGGCATTGACCACAATTGATATTTGGCTCTACTACTACTCTGTCGCCAATATTTTTAGTTTTTACATTTGCACCTATTTTATCAACGAAACCCAAGCCTTCGTGACCTATAACTGTAGGTTGGGATAGCAGTCGATGCCCTTGAAACAAGTGCATATCAGAGCCACAAATGCCCACTTTTTTCAGTTTGATACGCACTTCGTTTGCCAGTGGTTCGGGTAGATTGATTTCCCTTAGGTCAAATTGTTTCGGTTTGTCTAAAAAGGCTGCTTTCATACATTAATTTTTTAATTCTTTGGAATCTAGAGACCATATTGCCACACCCATAATCAGGAGAGGCAGTGAAAAAATTATAAATAGTGTTTGCATACCACATCCTTTATCTGATAAAAATCCAAATAACCAAGGTCCCAACACGGCACCCAAACGTCCTATTCCTACAGTATAACCTACTCCTGTCGTCCTGATTTTTGAAGTGTATAATCTTGATAAAGTAGGCCAAATACCATAGAATCCACCCTGGACAAAATACCCAATAAATAATACCAGAATGAAGACCATAAGGGTTGTCGGAATTAGCCAGGCATATAGTTGCATGACTATAAATGCGACTATCATAAAAGTAAGAACAGTTTGTCTCATACCATATTTTCTACCAAATGCACCCACTGATGCCGATCCGGCAGCGGCGCCTATATTCAAAACTATGCCTACGTAAGTGGCCATCTCAAATGCCATACCAGACTCTTTTGCAATATTAGGCACCCAGCTCATTAAAGTATATAGTGTCATAAAACCAAAAAAAGCTGCAATCCAAATTTTGATGGTATTTGATTTGTAATAGGTAGAAAATAAAATTTTAACTCCTGTTTTGTCTTTTAGAATAGGAGCAGTTGGCAATTCTTTTATTGGAGTGAGCTGCAAATGACCGAGCAACTTGTTAACTTTTGTCAGGTTGGTTTTATTTGGTGTATTAAGCATAAACTCTAGCGAATCTGTCAAAAAGAAAAATACGAGACAAAACATGAATAAAGAAATACATCCCGCGACAAAAAAGGTGACCTGCCACCCATAAATTGGGATGAAATGGGCACATAACAAACCGGTAATTATTGCGCCGATTGGCCAACCTGCCTGCACCAAACCAACATTGAAATCGCGGTATTTTTTATTTGAAAACTCAGCTGCAGTTGCAGTCATTGTAGGCAAAATACCACCAATGCCAAGACCTGTTATAAACCTGAAAAACAACATATAGCCATAATCATTGATCAGACCCACGCCAAACATACCAAAACTGATCATGGCTATAGAGTATAAAAACACCTTTCTCCTTCCAATGGAATCAGCCAATGGGGCGATCAAAAAACAGCCCAAAGTCATGCCTGCCAGGCCAGCTGAAAAAATATAACCCATTTCACTTTTACTCAAACCCCAAAGTTTGATGATCTCAGGTCCGCAAAATGAAACAAGCAAGACATCAATCCCATCATTGAAATTTAAAATAAAACAAATGGCAACCATCAATTTCTGGTATGGAGACATTGATTTGTCAGAAATATCGATTTGTGAATCCATTTGTTGCTGATTTTCCGGTACTATAACCAATGATATTAATCTATAAACCAAGCTCTGGTTTTGCTACCTGTTTTTAGGTAGTTAATCAATTTGTCAAGCGCTCTTCCGGGTTCTAAGTCAGTAAAGTTGTAATTTCGCATGTTAGTCTTAATCACATTTTAACCCCATGTAATTACAAAAATTAATAAAAGCAATAAAAACATCCTTGTTTTCATATAAATGAAATAAAATTATAAAACAATATTCAAATCAAAATACAAAATAGCAAGATCATTTTTTCATGTATTTATTTAAAGAGAAAATCAGTCACGGAAATGGAGGCCAAGATTAAACGTTGTCAAAAATTTTATACAACAGCGTCCAAAATCAAAACTCCTATGAGTCCCAAAACAGAGATGAGCGTTTCCATCAAAGTCCAGGACGCAAAGGTTTGCTTCAGGGTCAGATTGAAAAACTCTTTGAACATCCAAAACCCGGAATCATTGATATGTGAGCCAAATACAGAACCTGTTCCCACTGCCAAAACCATCATTTCTGGTCGAATAGCTCCTGCAACAACTAAAGGTGAAACTATGCCGGCTGCAGTAATCCCTGCCACCGTTGCTGATCCAATCGTAACCCTCAAAAGCGCAGTCACAATCCAGGCAAATAAAATAGGCGGCATTTGCCATTCACTACTGAAAGAAGAGATATATTCTGAAGTTCCACTATCAGTGAGGACTTGTTTGAAAACGCCACCAGCGGTAATGATTAAAAGTATCATGGCAATTCCTGAGATGGCATCACCCAACCATTTCATGGTTGTTTCCATTGAGTTGCCTTGCCTGATTCCAAAAACGTAAATCGCCAAAATACATGCGACTAATAAGGCAATGGTAGAATCGCCGAGGAATAATATTATGGATGTAAGTGTGTTACTGGGATCCATAAATGCTTTGGCGGCTACTGCTGCTGAAATAAGAATGACAGGTAATAGTGCAATGGTGAAACTTGAAAAAGTACTAGGTATTTTGGTGAAAACTCGCTCTTCAGATCCTCCACCAAATAATCCTGTGATGTCTACTTCAATGCCTTTGAGTAATCTTCCAAGTAAAGGCCCTGTCAGGATGATGATTGGAATGGCGAGGATGACACCGTAGATCAAAACCTTTCCTGTATCGGCGCCAAATGCGTTGACCAAAACTACAGGTCCTGGATGTGGCGGTAAAAAACAATGAGTTATACTCAATGCCGAAGCCATCGGTATCGCAATGTACAATAAAGGCATTTTGGTACTTCTTACTAAAGAAAATATCAATGGCACCAAGATGACAAATCCTGCATTGTAATATAGCGGAATTCCAATCAAAAATCCGGTAAGCACAACCGCCCATTGGATATTTTTTACACCAAAAGCATTGATCAGCGTTGATGAAATCCTTTGCGCGCCACCACTTACTTCAAGGATTTTTCCTAAAATCGCCCCTAAGCATATGATCAAGGCCAAGCCGCCCAGCGTACTTCCTACACCTTTTTCAACCGATTTGAGCACCTCACCTCCCGACATACCAAGTGCCAGACCAGATAAAATGGCTACAATCAATAAGGAAAGAAATGGGCTCATTTTCTTCACAGTCAAAATAACCTGTAAAGCAATTGCTAATAGAATGATTACAAAAGTCATAAATCGTTGGTTTACGTAGTTTTAACTATAGTATTGTGATGGTTTTGGTCACCACATTACTCGTCGTTTTGTTTTTTATGTTTGGTTGTCCTCCTCCAATACTGATGGTCACCTTTCCTTTTGGTTGGTAAGATTCTCCAGATTCTAAAACAAGGGAAAGATCATCGGCAGATATAGTGAAGGTTACTTTACTTTCTCCAGGCTGAAGAGAAAGTCTTGTAAATTCTTTCAGCGCTCTAATAGGAGCTTTTGACTTCTGACCCAAGTGGCTCACATACAACTGAGTGACTTCTTCACCTGCCATTTTTCCAGTATTGGTCACAGTAGTTTTGAATACAATTTGGTTGCCTTTTTTTACAGTCGGTTTGGCAGAAATGGCACTATATTTAAAAGTTGAATATGACAATCCAAATCCAAATGGAAATAATGGCTCACCCTTGAAGTACCGATAAGTCCTATTCTCCATATCATAACTTTTGAAGTCAGGAAGATCAGCGTCGCTTTTGTAGAAGGTTATTGGCAATCGTCCAGCAGGATTGTAATCTCCAAATAAAACATCCGCCACTGCATCACCAGCACTTTGACCTGCATACCAAGCATCTACTATTGCAGGTACATTTTCGCTTTCCCATGGCATAGCGACTGCACTGCCAGCCATCATGACAAAAACCAAAGGTTTACCAGTACCTTTCAGTGTTTTCATTAAATTGGTTTGAACTGCAGGAAGTAAAATGGAAGTGCGATCACCGCCGTCAAAACCTGGTAAATTTACTTTCATTTCTTCACCCTCCAATTGAGGAGAAATTCCTCCTACATATAAAATCGCATCGACATTTGCCATTCTTTTGGCAAGCGCTTCAAAATCAGTTTTTACCTTTTGTCCAGCTCTAAACCTTACCCAAGCATTTCCTTCGTTTTGATAATATTCAACGACAATTTTTTTCTTTTCTCCTTTTTTCATGGGCAAATCAAATTGGCGCGGACCCCATCTATTGCGCGTCCAAGCATTTTCGATTTCTTTACCGTCAACAAAAACTCGGTAGCCATCATCGGCTCCTATTTCAAAGTGGAAGGTTTCATCCGTTTGTGAGGTGAAAAAAGTGGTATACCTTGCAGAAAATCTTTGAGAATTGATTTGTACTGAAGGGCTTTCACCTTCAAACCAAAAATGATCTATTTCTTTTTCGTAAGCAATCATCGTTGGTTTACCAGCCAGTGAATCGTTATTGAAATATTCCGCTTTTACACCTTTCATATTATCCACATCATAATGATCTGTAATTGGGATATAGGTGAGTAGGGTATCGTCTGTGAAGTTGATGGCTTTTTCATAAATAACTTCAACGTCTTTGCCCAACTTATTTTTAATACCATCTAAAACCGTGATTCTTTGACTCGGAATACCGTTGTAATTGCCCAGTATAGCGATGTTGTTGTCTGCATTTGGCCCTATTACCGCGATTTTTTTGATGTTTTTTGAAAGTGGCAGGGTATTGTTTTCATTTTTCAAAAGTACCATGGACTGTCTGGCCATTTTGAGCGCATGGTCTTTATGTGCTTTTGACTCCAATATTTGATCAGAAGTTTGTGCGTATTTTACCATAGAAACTGGATCAAACATGCCCAACTTATACCTGATTTCGAATAACCTTTTAAGTGAAACATCCAGCTGAGCTTCTGTAATATTTCCTTTTTTGACCGCATCAATCAGTGAATAATATACGTCTGTGCCACATTCTATATCTGTACTATGTAAAACCGCATCAATAGAAGCACTTTCTGCATCAGGATGTGTTTTGTGATATTTAAAAAAGTCATCTATTGCCCAACAATCACTGGTCAAATAACCTGTAAATCCCCATTGTTTTCTCAACACATCAGTCAGTAATTCATCATTGCCACAACATGGTTGATCTCTGAATTGGTTATAAGCACACATGACTCCAGCTACATTGGCTTTAGTTATCAATTCCTTGAAAGCAGGAAGATAAGTATCCCATAAATCATAATTACTGGTACTGAAATTGTCGACGTGTCTTGAAGGTTCTGGCCCACTGTGCACCGCAAAATGTTTAGCGCAAGCTGCAGCTTTTAGATATTTTGGATCATTGCCTTGCAAACTTCTTACAAATGCTGCGCCCATTGTTCCTGTAAGAAATGGATCTTCTCCATATGTTTCCTGTCCTCGTCCCCATCTTGGATCGCGGAAAATATTGATATTGGGTGTCCAATAAGTAAGTCCCATGTATCTTTCACTATTCCGGCCTTGGGCAGTAGCTTTATTGAAAACCGCACGGCCTTCTAATGCTGAATAATCCGCCATCCTAGCCAATGAAAGGGTGTCCCAAGTAGCAGCCATAGCAATTGCTTGTGGATAAACCGTCACTCTGTAGGGCGTTCGCGCCACACCGTGCAACACTTCATTCCACCAATCGTAAGCTGGAATGCCCAATCTTGGAATGGCAGGTGTATGGTTGATCATTTGGTAAACTTTTTCTTCCAAGGTCAGACGATCCAACAAATCATCGATGCGTTGGTCAGTTGGCAAATTTGGATTCCAAAAGGGTAGGGATTTATAGTCTTGGCCACTTGCAATTTGAAGGCACAATAACATCAAGGCGACTATCTGCTTCATTTCAGTTTAAATGTGATTATGAACAATTTGAATATGATTTTCTATGTAGGAAATCGCGCACAAAATGTACATTATATGTTGTTTATGAAAGTTTTTGACCTATTATTTGAAGATTTTTAACTAATTCGTCGAAACCTTTATTTTTTTTCTATTTATTGGCGAGGTATCAGCTATCAGCAGTCAGTTTTCTGCAACTGTGATCATTTGGTCTCATTGGATTTGAGCTCAATAAAACATTAAGGATTTAATGCATGATCAAATAAAAAGAAAATCATGGTTGATAGCGTATAATGTTTATTAAAATATACAATGAGTTTGTATTTTGCTTCTTATTGGAATGATGCATTGGCCATTTCAGTAATTTCGTCACTATTAGCTTCAAATCGTTAAAACAATTAGGAATGGAAATCTACTTTTCAGAGTTTATAGGCACTTTTATGCTGTTACTTTTGGGAACAGGAGTGGTTGCCAATGTGATATTAAATCAAACCAAAGGAAATGGAGGTGGTTGGATTGTCATCGCATTTGGTTGGGCAATGGCAGTTTATATGGGAGTGCTCATTGGTGCAAAATCTGGCGCTCACATCAATCCTGCAGTTAGCATCGCCATGGCAGCGGTTGGTAAATTGGATTTAGCCCTCTTACCAGGTTATTTGATAGCACAATTGGCTGGTGCATTCATGGGCTCTTCTGTAGCTTGGTTAGTATACAAAGACCATTTTGAAGTTACTGATGATCAGGGCATTAAGTTAGGTGTATTTGCAACTGGTCCGGCGATTAGGAATACATTATCCAATCTCTTGAGTGAAATCATTGGCACTTTTGCTTTGATTCTTGGAGTATTATTTATTCCTGGTGCAAGTGATGAAAATGGAGCTTTGAATGCCTTTCCAGCAGCTTTTATTGTTTTAGCAGTTGGTTTAGGTTTGGGAGGAACAACAGGTTATGCTATAAATCCAGCCAGAGATTTGGGTCCTCGCATCGCGCATGCTTTGCTGCCTATTAAAGGAAAGGGTGGTAGTGATTGGTCTTATAGTTGGATTCCGATTGTTGGACCTGTTATTGGGGCGTTACTTGCGGTTTTGATCTTTAAATCATTTGGTTAGCTGCGAAACTGCGAAACTGCGGAATTGCGAAATTGCGAAATTGCAAAATTGCGAAACTGCTGAATTGCGAAACTGCTGAATTGCGGAATTGCGGAATTGCAAAATTGCAGAATTGCGAAACTGCTGAATCGTAGAAAATGGTTTTTAATTGTGTAATGTAAAATGATGAATAATATGAAAAGTTCTGAGGAATATGCTTTCCCTTTCGAAAGATATGATGTATGGAAATTGAGTGTTGATATGACACTAAATATCTATGCCATTACAGCTGGTTTCCCAAGTGAAGAGAAATTTGGTCTTATTAGCCAATTAAGAAGGGCAAGTAGTTCTGTTGGTGCTAATATTGCGGAGGGTGTTTCTCGTTTATCTGAAAAGGAAAAGGCAAGATTTCTTGAAATGGCTTTTGGTTCTTTGATGGAAGTAGCTCATTTCACAATGCTTTCAAGGGATTTGAACTTCATTTCTATTAAGCAAAATGAAGAAATGAAAATTCAAATTTTTGAAATCTCTAATAAAATTAATTCACTTCATAAAAAAATGTTAGGAAGATAAAAACTGCGAAATTGCATAACTGCGGAACTGCGGAACTGCGAAACTGCGGAACTGCGAAACTGCGGAACTGCGAAACTGCGGAACTGCGAAACTGCGGAACTGCGAAACTGCGGAATTTGCAAAATCTCTCAGAGATTTTGCAAATAAGCAAATAAGCAAATAAGCAAATAAGCAAATAAGCAAATAAGCAAATAAGCAAATAAGCAAATAAGCAAATAAGCAAATAAGCGCTGACTACTATCCTATCCTACATCAGTCAAATCAATAGGTAACCTCCTCAATCTCACACCCGTCAAATTGAAAATAGCATTTCCCAAAGCTGGTGCAATCGGCGGTAATCCCGGTTCTCCAACGCCTCCTGGTTTTTCCTGATTTTCCATGATGTGGATATCGACAATAGGCATCTCTTGCAACCTCATAACCTCGTAAGTATTGAAATTGGTTTGATCACATTTACCATCATTGAAGGTAATTCCACCTTTTATTGCCGCCGTCAATCCCATGACAATATTGCCTTCAGTTTGAGCCTTGACCATATCTGGATTTACAAAAAGACCACAATCTATAATGGAAGTAACTTTTACAATTTTGATCTCGCCGTCCACTTTTGCCACTTCAACAGCAGATGCGCTCATAGAAGAAAATGACCGGAACATAGCGATACCTCTTGCATGACCCGTTGGTAAGGGTGGATATGAAGCCAACATGCTTTCCAGTTTATCCAAAACCTTAATATCCCTAGGACTATTTCTCAAAAGTTCTTTTCTTGCCTTCAAAGGATCTTTTCCAGCTTTATGCGCCATCTCGTCGATGAAACATTCTTGGCCCCAAGCAAAATTGGAAGCATAAACAGATCTCCACCACAAAATGGGGATGGCAGTTTTTACCCTACTGTAAGAAAGGTGGTGTACACCAAAACCATATTTGTGATTCTCCATACTCAATTCTCCAGCAATCCAATCATCTGCTCGGAACGCTTGGATACCATTCCAATGTTGACCTTGAATAGATTCGCCGATGGCTTGATGTGAAAAGGCAGCAAGGCTATTTCCTCTTCCTATTATTCCTCTCATTTTTGACATCATGGCAGGTCTGAACGGACCTTGGGCCATGTCTTCTTCCCTTGGCCAGATAACTTTTACCGGGGCTTGCACTTGCTTAGATAAATCGATGGCTTCTGCCATGAAATTCATGAAAGCTTTTCTACCAAAAGAACCACCAAGCAGTGTAGGATTTATTTTTACTTTAGACTTATCGATACCGAGTTGCGCTGCAGTTTCCTCTAGTGCTCCATCTGGTCCTTGAATAGGCGCCCAAACCTCAACACTACCATCAGCTTTTACATGTGCTGTCGCATTTACAGGCTCAATCGCGGCATGTGATAAAAATGGAGTTTCGTACAAGCCTTCCAAAGTGTTTTCAGATGCTGCAAACATGGCATCAAAATCTCCAGTTTCTTCAGCTCTCACACCAGGTTTTTTGGATGCTGCCTCCATGTCAGCAAAGTATTGGTCACTATTAATTGAGCCCGTTATTTGACTGTTATCCCAAACAATTTCTAGCAACTTACTTGCCTTGAGCGCAGCCCAATAATTGTCTGCAACAACAGCAACCGCTTTGGTTTTGCCACCGGGATAACTATGATCCGTGGTCAAAACATGTTTCACACCTTTGACAGCTTTGGCCTTCACATCATTGAAACTCACCAATTTTCCTTGTACAGAAGGTGCGTGAATCGTTACTGCGTACAACATATTTGGAACTACGATGTCAATTCCAAAAACTGCTTCACCCGTTACTTTTGCAGGAACGTCCAATCGTTTGGCATACTTTCCTAAAATTTTGAATTCAGAAACTTCTTTGAGTTTTGGCTCAGTTGGCACCTCCAATTTTGACGCATCCGTAACCAACTCTCCATATGTAAATGAAGCTCTAGTATTTTTATTATAAACTTTGCCATCTTCTGCATAACAATCAGCTGGTGACACTTTCCACTTATTTGCAGCAGCTTGGATGAGCATTTCTTTGGCCGTAGCTCCCGCCTTTCTCAGATTTTCCCAAAAACCACGCACAGTACTCGAACCACCTGATTGTTGGGAACCAAACTGTGCATTTCCATCTGAGGGAATGATGTTGATTTTATCAAGACTTACTTCTAGTTCTTCTGCGATGATTGATGGTACAGCTTGGTATGACCCTTGGCCCATATCCGGACGACTATTTACCAAAGTGATCTGTCCGCTTGGTGAAATCATCACAAACGGATTGAGTTCAAGTGCAGCAGCCACGCCATCTAGTTTGACAATCGTTTGTGCTGCATTTAATCCTGGAATACCCAAAATCAAACCAGCAGATGCTAAACCTGATATCTTAAGAAAATCTCTTCTATTATTGACAACACTCATTGCTTGTGTTTTAAAATTGTTCTTCAAATGAAAAAAATGTACTATTTGTTCATTCCTACCTTAGTCTGACTGGAAGCGGCACTTTTAATGGCTTTGCGAATGCGGTCGTACGTGCCACACCTACAAATATTCCCCGACATATAAGCATCGATATCTTCGTCAGTTGGGTTGGGAGTTTCTGCCAACAAAGCCACAGCGGACATAATTTGTCCACTCTGACAATAACCGCATTGAGGTACTTGCTCCGCTATCCATGCCTCTTGTACTGCATGCAGGGTAGCTGGTGAACCAACACCTTCAATGGTGGTGATTTTTTCCTTTCCTTTGAGCGCACTCAAGGGCATACTGCAACTTCTAGTAGCATTGCCATCTATATGAATGGTACACGCGCCACACATGGCCATACCGCAACCATATTTTGTACCTTTCAAACCTACCAAATCTCTGATTGCCCACAATAATGGCATGTCCGCTTCCGCTTCTATTTGGTATTTTTTCTTATTTACAGTCAAGTTATATTTTGGCATTTCTTGATATTTTTCTTTGCACTTTTTATGTTTGCCAAATATACGTTGCCTAGTTTTTATTTTAAGAAACTTTTTATTTTTAATTATTTGATTTCAGCTCTCAACATTCAGCCTGTGGTAAGGACACATCTAAAATACTATATCTGTTGTTAAGAAATATTGTAGCAAGAAAATAGATTTCTCCTACTTTTTTGTCTTGATACAAAAAAGTAGCAAAAAAAATCAAGGCTGAATTTTTTTCTTAACGCTCCCTCACTCCAAAAATACTATGAAAAAAACTCACTTTTGACTTTACTTCATTGTTTTTTGCTTCATCTGCACCGATTCATTGGTTTGAGGTCACTTATAGTTCGAACAGTTTTTTGCACTTAACGTATTTTTGAAGTTCGGTAGCTAAAAAAAATAAGGCCGATACAAAACTGATCGAGTAGCACCGGACACAAGCACGGAGAATAGTGCCCAAGTAGCTTAAAAAGAATTATAGAAGCCAGATGCGAGTTTTTTGTATCGGGAGGTTTTTTGGTTACTTTTTTGACGGTACAAAAAAGTGACAACCCCAGACATAGGCAGTGGACTCATGATTTAGCAATTTTTCTTCATTGTTTCCAAAGTGAATAGCCTTATAATACCTTTCTGAAGTGTTTCTTAAATTGATTTCAGTTTAGTAAATAGATTCTTCATATTATAAATAAAAAGATGTGTCCTAATCAGAGGCGTTCAGCATTCAGCTATCAGCAAATACTGAAGACTGAAAACAGATCGCTGATAACTGAAATTTGGTAAATTAAAGTAATTGAAAAGTGTATTTTTACGACTCAATTTAAACAACCAATCTGTAAGGTGACCAAGATACAAAACGAGGACCACGCCAAACTCACCCCATTGATGGCGCAATATTATAAACTCAAAGCGCAACACCCAGATGCAATTTTATTATACAGAGTGGGTGATTTTTATGAGACTTTTGGCAGCGATGCCATTACAGTGGCCAATGTTTTGGGCATTGTATTGACCAAACGCAACAACGGGGGAGTAGACATCGAATTAGCTGGTTTCCCTTACCATTCCTTGGATCTTTATTTGCCAAAAATTGTGCGTGCAGGATTTAGAGTGGCACTTTGTGAGCAATTGGAAAAACCTTCAAAAGAGAAAAAAATTGTGGATCGGGGAGTGACCGATGTGGTAACTCCGGGGTTGACTATAGATGATGCCCTCCTGGATCGCAAATCCAATAATTATTTAGCTTCTATCCATTTTACAGCCAAAGGCTTACATGGACTTGCATTTATAGATATTTCAACAGGGGATTTTTTGGTAAGTGAAGGAAATATGGATACCATTGCTAAGCTGATAGAAGGATTTTCCCCATCAGAAATCATCCATTCGAGATCATACTCACAACAATTGGAGGATCATTTTGGTGACAGGTATTACCATTATGGCTTGGATGAGTGGATTTTTACGGAGGATTTTACAAGAGAAAGGCTTTTGGATAAATTTAATGTGGCCAATCTCAAGGGTTTTGGCATCGAAGAAATGACTCAAGCACAAATTGCGGCAGGTTCCATACTCTATTATTTAGCAAATACCAAAAATGATAAATTAGGCCATATTTCTGGCATCAACCGCATCCATACCGAAGAATACGTTTGGCTCGATAGATTTACCATTCGCAATTTGGAATTAGTCAATAGCTTTCATGATACAGGTAAAAGTTTGCTCAACATTTTGGATCAAACTTCTTCACCAATGGGAGCAAGACTTTTGAAAAAATGGATTTTAATGCCACTCATCAATCAAGCTAAAATCGAAGCACGATTGGATGTTGTTGGTTTTATGGTTAAAAATTCTGACATCACACTAGATTTGGATGCGCAGATAAAAAATATCGGAGATCTCGAGCGCATCATTTCTAAGTTGAGCATGGGTCGTATTGCTCCTCGTGAACTTTTGCAATTGAGTAATGCTTTGCAAACCATCAAAGAAATGCAAGCAATTCTCAAAGCAACCGATAACGAACCTTTGCAATTGTTGGGCGATCGTTTGCAACTTTGTGAAGCAGCGGATACATTGATTTGCAATGCATTACACGAAAACCCGCCGAGTATGGTTATAAAGGGTGGGGCGATCAAGGATGGATATCATGAAACATTAGACGATTATAGAAATACCATCAAAAATAGCAAGTCTATTTTGATTGATCTTCAGACCAGAGAAGCACAGCGCACAGGCATCACAAACCTGAAAATTGGTTTTAACAATGTCTTTGGTTACTATCTGGAAGTGACCAATAAATACAAAGACCAAAACCTCATTCCTGATGATTGGGTGCGTAAACAAACGCTCAGTAATGCAGAGAGGTATGTCACAGATGAGCTCAAAAAACTAGAAGACAAAATTTTACATTCGGAAGAAAAAATTCTAGATCTGGAAATTGAATTGTACGATGAAGTTGTTTCCAAATTAGTTGAATTCATCAATCCGATCCAACAAAATGCCAGAGTCATTGCACAACTAGATTGTTTGATCAGTTTTGCCAAGCAAGCCTCCCGAAATGACTATTGTCGCCCCATGATCAATGACAGTTATACCATCAACATCAAAAGCGGTAGACATCCAGTCATTGAGCAACAACTTGGCATCGGCCAAAATTATGTGCCCAATGACATGTATCTGGACAATGGAGACTTGCAAATCATGATGATTACAGGTCCCAATATGTCGGGAAAATCTGCATTGTTGAGGCAAACGGCCATCATTACCTTGATGGCGCAAATTGGGAGTTTTGTACCGGCAGCAATGGCAGAAATTGGTATTGTCGATAAAATTTTCACACGAGTTGGCGCTTCAGACAATATATCCAGCGGAGAATCCACCTTTATGTTGGAGATGAATGAGACCGCCAGTATCATGAACAACATTTCTGAAAGAAGCCTCATTTTATTGGATGAAATTGGCAGAGGCACCTCGACCTATGATGGCATCAGCATCGCTTGGGCATTGGCTGAGTTTCTGCACAACAATAAAAAAGCCAGACCCAAAACACTTTTCGCGACTCACTATCATGAATTGAATGAGCTGGCAGAAAAATATGACCGCATAAAAAATTACAATGTTTCTACCAAAGAAGTTGGCAACAAGGTAATTTTCCTTCGTAAATTGGTAGAGGGCGGTTCGGAACACAGCTTTGGTATTCATGTTGCATCGATGGCAGGAATGCCGCGACCAATCATAGAACGGGCTGTAGAAATCTTACACGAGCTGGAGAAAAAGTCCATCCATGTAGAAGAAAATAAAAAGTCTACAGCTGGAATCGTTCCACAAGCCTATCAAATGAGCATTTTTGAGACAGTCGATCCAGCGCTTGGAGCCCTCAAAGAAGTCATCAAAGGCCTCGAACTCAATACCATGACACCCATAGAATGTATGCTCAAATTGAGCGAATTGAAGAAAATGGTTGAGAAATAGGCGCTCCTATCTGCCACTTTTAAGCTTCTTTCAATGAATGACTTTTTCTTTGGACAAGTGCAAAAACAAAAGTCAAAAGTAAACCAACAGGAAGGGGTTCGAGTAAAGTGATCAAAAATATTTTTAAAGGTGATGAATACATTTCTTGGTAGACTACCATGTCTGATTTCATTTTCGCAATGCTTTCTGCAGATGCACCTGCACTTGTCATTTTCTCAATCTCATAATTGACGTAATCTTCCATAAAATTGGGCATCAAATTGTAGTAAACTACCAGCCACATGAGCGAATAAAAAATACAGGAAATGACTGTGACTCCCATTCCAACCATTAGACCTTGTACAAAAGTCAAAGAACCATTATTGAGGAGGTTGTCACGGTAATGTCTATTCGCCAAAAATATGACGGCCATGGCAATCAACATGCTGGTATAACCAATGTACATGCCATAGTCATAAAATAGACTTGCACCCACAACTTTGGCGATCAAACTGGTCGTTAACATCAGACCTGCTGATATCACACCCGAGATAATTCCGTACTTAATGATGATGTTTTTCATAATTTTTTGTTTTACTGATGAATAATTATGACAGCAAATCAAATCGAAAAAAGTGGGAGTTTATTCATACTTTTTCATGAATGGGCACAATTCATACTTTAGTTTACAACAAAAAGTAGCTGATCTCAAATCAAACCCAATTCTCTGGCTTTCAAAATGGCCAAAGTCCTGTTTTTGACCTCCAGTTTTTCAAAGAGGCGGTAGGTATGTGTTTTTATGGTGTTGGGTGAAAGGTATAACTGATCTGCAATTTCTTGATTGCTCATGCCCTTGTTGATGAGTTCCAATACCTCCATTTCCCTTTTGCTGATGGTGCCAATCAGTGTATTTTTTATTTCGTTATTATCATTTGACTTGTGAATTTCTTCCACTGTTTGATTCGAAAATACTGTCTGAAATGGTTCTTTTTGAGCTTTTTTTCTGTAACCAAGCCACACGCCCAAAACCATGGAAATTGCAACCACAAACGCAATGAATAAATCAAAATTATTGTGATGATACCAAAACCAATATTCAGAGAACTTAAAGCAGAATAGCAGTAATCCCAAAAATAAACCGTATATCCAAAATGTTTTTTTCATGTCAAAAGACAAAACAATGATCGATGTCAAATATAAATACTTTCACCTTTTTGAACCCACCCGGATATTAAATTAATTTAGAGACTAATTCTCTTATTAATTGAAATGGATTATGATCTATTTAATTGGATAAACTTCAAATAAACTTCAAACAAACAGGTAAAGAAACATTTACTTGCTCACCATTTGCCTTCAACCTTCCATTCCTTTTGTTCCTTTTGAAAACAACGATATTATTAGATGTCTGGTTGGCCACTAGGACATAATTACCAGTTGGGTCAATCACAAAATTTCGGGGTATCGTGCCTAAAACAGAGACATTCTGGACAAATTTCAACGTCCCATTTTTTTGATTGATTTTGAAAACAGTGAGGCTTTCATGTATTCTATTGGATGCATACAGGTACTTCCCGTCTTGGGAAATGTGTATGTCTGCAGCAGACAAAGTCCCATTGTATGTTTTTGGTAGGGTGGAGATGACCTGTATTTCTTTTAGCTTCCCTTGGCTGTATTGATAAACGCCAACTGTACAATTCAATTCATTAATGACGTAGGCAAATTGATTATTCGGACTGAAAGTGAAGTGTCTTGGCCCAGCCCCCGGGCTCGTAGATACAAATGGTTGATCTGCGGGGCTTAAAATACCCGTTATTGCATTCAGCTTATAAGACATGATTTTGTCCATGCCCAAATCAGGGACAAAAACATCGACATTATTTTGTGCAATATTAATGGAGTGAACAGCTGCCTGTGTTTGTCTTTCAGCATTTACACTACTCCCAGTGTGTTTAATTGTTTGGATTAATTTGCCGATTTTTCCGTCACTCTCAATGGATAGTACAGAAATACTTCCACTTTTATAATTACCAACGATGAGCCATTTTCCAGAATGGTCAACAGCTAAGTGGCATGCACCAAAACCACCTTCCAAAGACTGTGTATTGAGTGTTTGCAATATATCGTTGTTTTGATCAATGCGGAATGCAATCACAGAATCCAGATTCACTCCATTCAAAGCATAAAGAATCGAGTGATCAGGAGAGAAGGCCATGAATGAAGGATTGGTCAACCCTTTTTTTATGGATTTTAGGTCTAATTTTCCTGTTTTTGAGTTAAAATTGTAGCTATAAATGCCTTCACTTGTTTCTCTGGTATAAGTGCCTACTAAAAGGGTAAAGTTATGTTTTTGGGCATCGGTTTGTGAAAGCAAAAAGCCGACCAAGAAAACCAAAACTAAACAGGTTTTCTTAAGGAATGAAGATTTTGGAAACTTGGCCATAAAATGAATGATTATTCAAATCCAAATGTGCATTTTAAATCCATGCTTTCAAAACCTCCTTTCCATTATATCCAAAATGTTTTTTTCATGCCAAAGGACAAAGCATTGATCGATGTCAAATATACAATTGATTGGAAATAATTTAAAATATTACTCACGAAGACAAGGGAAAAAGAATGAAGATGAAAGTTCAAATGTGACGACTTTCTATATTCTTTATGTTTATAATAAACTGTTTATACTAATATTTTAGTAATTTTGTTTTATGAAAACAAGAGATAAGATTTTATTTTTTCTAAACAAAAAGGAACAATTTACTGTAAATGAGCTTGTTAACCACCTTAACATGTCCAATCAGTATGTGCATCGTGTTTTGAATGATTTGGAAGATGAAGGTTTGGTTAGAAAAATTGGAACTACTCCAAAGGTATTATATACTCGCCCAGAATCTGTCAAGGCTTCAGACAATCAAACAGTAAATTATGATGTAGAAAAATTTTTAAAAGATCATTTATTGTTGGTTGACCCATTAGGTAAACTTTTGGAAGGTTATGATGCCATGCAGTATTGGTGTGAAAAACAAAATCTGCCTTTTGGGAAGACTACACAAGAATTCATCGAAACCAGACAAAAATATCTTAATTTTTATGATGAAAATCACTTGATTGATGGTCTAGTAAAACTAAAAAATACCCAGGGAATTGGCCAAATTGGAGTTGATCAACTATTTTATCTCGACTTTTATGCTATTGAAAGATTTGGCAAAACAAAGCTAGGAACTTTAATGCACTATGCTAAGCAAGGTCAAAACAAAAATCTGATGAAGCTCATCGTTTCCGAAATTAAACAAAGTATTTTTCGTTTGGTGGAAATGGAAAAAATTGATGCTGTATTATTTGTCCCACCAACAATAAAAAGAAACGTTCAGATCATGAATTATTTAAAAATTCATTTAAAAATACCTTTACCTCATGTAAAAATCAATAAGCTTCAAAATCAAATAGTCGTGCCGCAAAAAGCATTGTCCAAATTATTTGAACGAGTAATAAATGCAAAAAATACTTTTGATGTTCCCCTACAAGAACAGTTTACTCATGTTTTGATCATTGATGATGCAGTAGGAAGTGGTGCCACAATCAATGAAATTGCTCTTAAAGTGAAAGCTCAGGGCATTGCTCAAAAAATTACAGGGTTAGCTATTACTGGAAGTTTTAAGGGTTTTGATGTAATCTCAGAATTGTAAACCATCACTCCTATGGTTAAGTGGAGAGAGACACAAGTTCTTGCCATTGGACTAGTAAAGTGAGGAATACCCTTAAAGCTTTAAACGATTAAACGCATACACGCATAAACAGCCTCAGACCAAACCATTGCCTTTATGCTAAAGCCTAGACACCATACTACAATTTTCCCTGCAAACTCGTCCATCCACCACCATTATAGACGGTATAACCTTGACCAGCCAAGATGCTTTTAGCAGACGAACTTCTCATACCCGAAGCACAACAAGTGATCACCGGTTTGTCTTTTTTTATTTTTTTCAGATTTTGCGACAATTCTTGTAAAGGAATGTTGACCGAACCCTTGATGTGACCACTAGCATATTCGCCTTTGGTTCGCACATCTATGATTTGAGCACCATTAGAAACTAATTCTGTAAAATTTACAGATGGGCCTATTCCAAATAATTTTTTCAATAATTCAAACATATTTATTTATAATTTTTAGCAAAAGTAAGTATCTGTTGATGAAAGGTCGGTGACTAATGTTACCATACTATCTTCATATAAATAAGGTGAAACAATTTACTTTGTGTAACATAAGTAACCCAATGATTTACAATATTTTAGAACTCAAGGATAAGGGCTTAAAACATGACAAAAGTCAGTCATATTTGAAATGTTGGTCATCACTTTTAAGGTGTAAATGGTATCATCTTTATATCATAAAACAACTTGTTAACGCGATTTAAATTTAAAACAATGAGAGTACTGGTCATAGGAGGAAACTTTGCAGGATCTACTGCAGCACTCGAAATCAAAAGAAAACTCAAAGGCAATGCTGATGTGACATTGATAGATAGAAATGAAGATTTTATTTATATCCCATCCCTTATTTGGGTGCCCATCAAAAGGAGAGAGGTGAAAGATATTGTGGTACCGCGAAGGAGAATTTTGGAAAAAAAGGGAATCAACTTTATCTTGGATACTGCCTTGAGGGTAGAACCTTCTGAAAACAAAGTTTATACAGAAAAAGGTGAGTACGAATACGATCATCTCATCATAGCAACTGGACCGAAAGTCAATTTTGACATCGCCAAAGGTGTGAAAGAACACGCTTCTTACATTGGCACTCCTGTTGGTGCTATGAAAACCAGAGAAAAATTGGAAGCTTTCAAGTTGAATCCAGGTCCCATCGTGATTGGTGCAACTCAAAACGCAGGATGTATGGGTGCAGCTTATGAGTTTCTATTCAATATAGAAAAGTGGTTGCGTGAAGAAAACATCAGAGAAAAGGTAGATTTGTATTGGGTAACTCCTGAGCCTTATCTTGGACATTTTGGTATTGATGGCATGCCTTTGGGAGAGGCCATGTTGAATAAATTCATGGAAATGTTCAACATAAAATTCAGAACAGGGGTAGGTATACAAGAAGTGGAGAGTGATGCAGTAATTTTATCTACAGGTGAAGTTATTGAATCTAAATTTACCATGTTGATGCCTCCTTTTGTTGGGGTTGATTTCATTACCAATTCTCCGGACCTCCACGCACCCGCTAATCATTTTATACCCATTCTGCCCAATTATAGGCATGAAACTATTCCCAATATTTGGGCAGCTGGGTTAACCGTGGACGTGAAACCTCCATTTACCCAAGGTGCAATACCATTCACTTTGCCAAAAACAGGTTATCCAAGTGATGTTACAGGAAAGGTAGTCGCTGCCAACATTATCAAAACATTCAAGGGTGAAACAGATTTGATCGAGAAACCTTGGGGAAAAATAATGGGCATGTGTGTGATGGATGCCGGAAAGAAAGAGGTATTGTTATTGAGCAATCACTTATTCAAACCTCGAACTTTTGCAATCATGATTCCTAATGTCTTGTATGATTTTACCAAAGTGTTACTCGAAAAATACTTTCTATGGAAATTGAGAAATGGGTATTCTTATCTCCCATAATTTTGATTGCGAAGTAGTAAAAATATGACTTAAGACCCCTATAGAAAGCTTTAAATCGTTAAGGTTGAATGAAGGAGCTTCGGCGGATTACTCTGCCGGGGCTTCGTTCTTCGTAACATACCCCAAGAAATTGGCATAAAAGACACTTAATATATCTTAGATTTTATCCAATTTCTTATTCAAGGAAATCAGAAACCAATTAATCATTTTTTAAAATAGATTTTGTAAATTTCATTATTTGGTCATCATTTTTGCATACTTTTATGATCTATTCAAGTCATTGCCCACATGAATTTACGTTCACAATAAATTATGAGTGCTTATTTTTTTTAAATGACTGAGATAATACAACTTACCAAAAAACAAATTAATAAAAACTTACCAAAATTTATTGGCAAAAGCATCAATACGATAGCCTATTTTGCCCCTGAGAAAGCTGCGAAATTAGCCTTGGATTTATTTTGCACTCCAAGAGCTGGAAAATTAAAAGAATATCAACTCAATTTTCTGAATAAAGCAGAATGGGTATCCTTGCAAGCAGGTGATAAAAAATTTCAAACGTATCACTGGGCAGGTCTCGGACCCACAGTTATCCTATTACATGGTTGGCAAAACAATAGCTGGCGTTGGAGAAAACTAATCAATCAACTCCTGATGAGCGGATTTTCTGTGGTAGCCATTGATGCTCCAGCTCATGGGGCCAGTGATGGAAAAACTTTCAACGCACATGATTTTGCTGTCAATCTGGAAGTAGCAATGAAACATTTCCAACCAGATTATTTCATTGGGCACTCAATCGGAGCATTTACGGCTATTTATTATTATACCCATTTCAAAGCGGTGCCACTCAAAAAAATGGTTTGTATTGCTAGCCCAGATAAACTGACGACATTGACGGAGACATTCAAGAATATCTTAGGATTCAATGAGAAAGTAATGGAGGTTTATAATAAAGCATTCACCAATTTTTTTCCTGAAGATCAAACGTATTACAACGCGTCAGATTTTGTAAAAAAGATCCATATTCCAGGCCTCATCATACACGATGAAAACGACGAACTCAATCCTTTTGAAGGGGGTCAAGCCATTGCCAAAAATTGGAAAAATTCACAATTTATAAGCACCCAAAATTTAAGGCATGCAACCCAGTCTGATGAGGTTTCTGCCGCCATCATCCAATTCTTAAAGGAGGAAGTTTATGAGTGAAAATAAAAACAAAATCATTCTCATTACAGGCGCAAGCAGAGGAATTGGGAAAGAAATTGCACTGATATTAAGTGAAAAATTTACTTTAATACTGCATGCCTCGTCTGAAGCTTCTTTGACCGAAATAAGGAATCTACTGGGTGAAAACCATTTTTACCTTGCCGCCAATTTGGCCAAAAGCGATGAATTGAAATCTTTTTGTGAATCTCTGAAAACCATAGGAAAAGAACGTTTATTTGGCATTGTCAATAACGCGGGCATCACCAATGACAAACCCTTGATTTACCAGTCAGAAAAAGACATCGACGACCTTTTGCACATCAATATAAAGGCGCCTCTTATGATTTGTAAAACTGGGCTCAAAATATTTATGAAAAATAATGAAGGCATCATAGTCAATATGGGCAGTTGTGTGGGTGAAATGGGCAATGCTTTCCAAATCGTATATGCCATGACCAAAGCTGCGATTGCCAATATGACTAAATCCATTGCCAAGGAAATAGCCGCAATCAAACCTACTCACAAAATCAGGGCAGTAACTGTATCTCCAGGCTTTATAGAAACCGATATGACCAAAAATTTAAATCCAGAAACCGTCAGTAATTACTTACAACACATTCCTTCGCGAAGGCTTGGTGAAGCAGCAGAAGTCGCTCAATTGGTAAATTTTATTTTTTCTGACCAAAGTAGCTACATCAACGGTGTAGAATTGAAAATAAATGGCGGCATAGTTTGATGGAAAAGCAAAGAGTATATAATTGGCCCAGTGCTCATATAAGTTTGGATAGTGAAGATATCCGATTGTTATCCATCAAGCAACATCCGATGCAAGCCATCGTAGCTGCTAAGTTTGGAGTGGTTGATCCGGATGAATACTTTGGCTTGCCGCAAAAATATATGTTGGCTTTTGACAAAACGGACTTGTATTTTGGAGAGGGTAGTGGTAAATATGGCAAAGGTTACGCAACTGCGAGTTATGATGTTTCTATGGAAGATCCCTGGTTTTGGTGCCATTTTATTGGGGATCCAGTGATGCCGGGCTCACAAGGACTAGACGCATTTTTACAATTGGCAGGACTTTGGGCAGGAGCAAGTTGTGAATTGTTTGGACGAGCGAGGGCTTTGGAAGGTAACTATACCTACAATGGACAGATTTTGCCTTATTCCAAGAAGATCTTCTACCGAGTTGATATCATCAGGTTTCTTAAAAAGAAAAAAGTACTCTTTTTTGAAGGCCACCTTGCTGTAGATACACCAGAGAACATTATTTATCAATTTGGCAGCAATAAGATGGGATTTTTTACAAAAGCTGAACTTTCCATCCCTGACAAACCGAGTGGTGAGTATTATCAACCAGATTGGGAATTGGCAAAAATCAAAGCATTGGAGTGGATAGAAAACGCAAGAAAATATTATGAGCACAAGTAGTCTATATACAAGCCTCATTGGTCTTGATCCTGCAGTGGTTTTGCCGCATGGTCCGACCAAAATCTTCTTAGATGAATTTATCTGGCATGCACCTGGTTTGGGTGTGGTTGCCGCCTACACTCCCAAAGAAAGAGACACCAATGATCATTTTGGAGTGTATCGCGGCGCCGATCAAATTGAGACTTTTGGCCAAGCTACGGTAGTTGCTGCCAATGCATTTGAAGTTTGCTCGAATAAACAAATCACTTTTGATCAATTGTACCAACAATACAATTTTGTCTTTTTGCGCATTGGTTCTGTCATTTGTCACTCCTTTATCAATACAGATGAAAAGGTCATCGTCATCGGGAAGATTGACGAATATAAATTTCGGCAAATGACGGCCAGTGGGCGAATGTATAAAGTCCCAGGTGACCTCGATCTTCAAGCTTATTTTGCATCATTAGACAAAGAAAAAATACTACAATATCAATTAGATCCTGCTTTTCTTTTAGTCACCGAATTTGAAGGTTTGATAGGCAGAGGTATCAAACTAGAGCGAATAAGTGCACATAATAATCTATAAATTAACATTTTAAACATATAAAAATAAATAACTATGTCAAGAGAAGAAATTTTGGAAGGAATCAAGGAAATACTTAAAACAGTGAATTCTATAGATAAAGATAAGATAGATGGCATCACCGAATCCACTGATTTTATCACAGATTTGAGCGCACCTTCTACGGAATTGATCAACATCATAGCCAAAGCAGAAAATAAATTTGACGTTGAATTTGACGACGACGACATTGATGATATGGGCTCAACAGTTGGTGAAACCATTGATTTGGTGGTTAAGGCACTTGCTGCTCAATAGTGGCCTATCTTACAATAAGAACCAATAAATCCACTTCAATATAAAATCAAATGATGAGAAAAGTAGCCGTAGTAGGCATGGATGGCGTATTTCCAACTTGTAATGGCCTTCAGGAGTTCTCTGATAAATTATTTTCAAACCAGAGTTTAATCAGAGAATGGCCGGAAGCTTTAAAGTATGAAAAACAGTTGCGATCAAAAGTATCTGGTTTTATTTCATTGGATGAATGTGGATTAAGGCAAGTAGATAGCAGTATTTTGGAAGACTATCCAGAATTTTATGAAGACTTACAAGAGCGCATTCCCAAAGGATTTTTGTCTACCAGTGATCTTGGAGCCATCTGGGCAATGTTTTCGACTCTGGGTGCTTTGAAAATGGCCAACTGGACAACATCAGAAATCAAAAGCGAACGCACTGGTGTGGTGGTTGGGTCAGCTGGGGCAGGTCATTCCATAATGCGCGCATCATGGAAAAACTTTTTTGATTTGGGAAAGAAGAGTAGGGCTCTGGGCACACACAATGTAGACCGTACCATGGTTTACAGAGATGCGGCCAATATTGCATGTTTGATACAATCCAAAGGAGTTTGTGAAGCCATCGGTAGTGCTTGTGCCACAGGATTGGGAAACATAGGATATGCTGCCAGGCTGATTGCTTGGGGTGACCAGGATCGCATCATTTGCGGCGGTACCGAAGCAACATCTATAGAAACATTCATTGGTTTTGACGCCATGCAAGTTTTATCCAGCGGTTTTTCTCCCGCAGAAAGTTCGAGGTCTTTTGATAAAAATAGGAAGGGTTTTGTCTGTTCATTTGGCTGTGGTATTGTGGCATTGGAAGCGTATGATTTAGCTAAAGCCAGAGGTGCTAATATATTGGCTGTTATAGATCAATATTTCAACAATGGTGATGGTGATGGTGACATGTTTGCACCTTCCTATGATGGGCAGATGCGATTACTCAAAGGAGTCATCGGTAGCAATAAATTGCCAGATGTAGTAAAGGCTCATGGGACGTCAACCGTCACGGGAGATATGGTCGAACTCACCAGCATAGCAAGTTTTCTCAAAGGTCACCAATTTCACATCAGCGCACCAAAATCTCAGTTTGGCCATATGCTCGGAGCTGCTGGCGCAGTGGAATTCATAGCTGCCTTATTGATGTTGAAAGAGCAAAAAGTGAGTCCTTGCCTCAATGCAAATGAACTGAGTGAAGATTTGGAGCAAACCCAACTTTCGCCCAATTGGCGAGGACCGCTGATACCTGCGGCACAACATCGAGAATTGATACCTACCCATACCATAACCAAAGAAATCAATAACATTGTTTGTTTAAACTATGGATTTGGTGGGACAAATAGTGCCATTTCCATTTCAAAACCTTATTAAAATGATTGATAATGCTGGTAAAAATGCCTTGATTTTTGGCGTCAGAAATGACCTTTCATTGGCGTGGAGTGTCGCTCAAAAATTACATCAATCAGGCTGTCAACTTACTTTGGCTGTTGCATCAGAAAATGTTTCCGAAATCCAACATTTGGTTTCCAGTCAAAACATGGCCGCGGCTGTTGTATCAGTAGATGTAAGAAGTGATGAGCAGATTTTGGAGGCTGTAAATGAAGCTACAAGAAGCCAACAATCCATAGATTATTTATTACATGCAGTTGCTTATGGAGATCATAATGTGATGTGTTCTGTAGTCCCAGGGAGTAAAGAAGAACCCAGTGCTTACCTCGATATTAATTATGAAAGCTTAGTGGATAGCTTCAACATCAGTGCATTTTCCTTATTGCGAATGGTGCGCATTGCAAAACCTTTTTTGTCAAAGGGAGCATCTATTTTAGCGCTCAGTTTTGATGCAGCCAGACAAATTTACCCAGGATATGCCGGAATGAGCATCAACAAAGCAGCATTGGAGAATATCGTGATGTATTTGGCTTATTATTTGGGCAAAGAAGAAATCAGAGTCAATGTCATTTCTGCTGGAATGGTGATGACTACATCAGCGGGGGGAATCAAAGGAAGCCGTACTTTGAGAAAGATAGCTAAAAACTCAGCGCCTTTGGGCAACATCAAAGCGGAAGATGTCGGTAATGCTAGTTTATATTATTTTTCAGATTTGAGTAAAAAAGTCACCGCCAATATTCATTACGTAGATGGTGGAATCAATAAAATGGGCATTTTCGACAATGAACTTTGATCCTTCCATATTGGCTTCTTTACCATTACAGACTTGCATTGGCAATGATGTGGTTTGTATTTCCAATTTTGAAAAATCTTTGACTCCTTTTTTTATAAACAAAGTTTATACGGATAGAGAGTTGGAATATATCGAAAAATTTGCGCAACCGTTGGAAAGATACGCTTCCACCTTTTGCGCAAAAGAAGCAATTTATAAAGCCTTGAAACAATGGAAGCCCGACATCCATTTGTCTTGGAAAAAAATTGAAATTTTACGCGAAAAGGTTGGCGGCAAACCTTCTGTCACCATTCATTTGGAAGCTTATAAAGTGGAAATAGGTTTGACCATCAGTCACGACGGCGATTATGTTTGGGCTTTGGCTTGGATATCAAATTGAAAGCAATAAAAAAAGCCCCACTTTTTGAGTGAGGCTTTTATATTTTGGAGACAGAAAAGAAGATTATTTCTTCACTTGCTCTACAATCGCTTTGAAAGCATCAGGATGATTCATCGCTAAGTCAGCTAATGTCTTTCTGTTGAGGTCAACACCTGCTACTGACAATAAGTTGATGAATTTTGAATAAGAAAGATCATAGTTTCTTACAGCTGCATTGATTCTCGCAATCCAAAGTCTTCTGAATGCTCTTTTCTTCAATCTACGGTGAACATAGGCATATACCATTCCTTTTTCAACCGCATTTTTGGCTACTGTCCAGACATTTTTTCTGGCACCAAAGAAACCTTTGGCAAGTTTCAAGATCTTCTTCCTTTTTGCTCTGGAAGCTACGTGATTTACTGATCTAGGCATTTTTTTTTGATTTAGTACAACTCAGGGATCTTTTGATTCTTTAGTCCTGAATCCTCGTTAAATAATAATTTGATTAAATGACTACCCTATAGCGAGCAATCTTTTAACTCTTTTTTCTTCAGCTTTGCAAACTAGTGTAGATTTAACCAATCTGGTCTTCGCTTTTTTTGATTTGTTTCTCATCATGTGAGAAGTGTTAGCTTGGTACCTCTTGATTTTACCCGTGCCAGTCACTCTGAATCTTTTTTTCGCACTTGAGTGCGTCTTCATCTTAGGCATTGTAAAAAATTTTAGGGCGCAAAGATAACTTTTAAATTTAGAAAAGACAAATATGTATTTGTATTTTTTGGTCAATCCTCCTCAAAATAGCAAAAGATTGGCTTTTTTGGGCGGTTTTTTCACTACTTATGAAGGTTTTTGCTTCCAGACTTGAGGAAAGTCGAATAGAAACCCACAATTCCTTATTACTTAGTCCACTTTTCTGCTTGACTAATTAAGGCTCGCATGTCTTTGGGTAATGGACATTCCAAGTTGAGTGTCGCACCAGTTACCGGATGTTTGAAGATCAATTTATGTGAATGTAAAGTTTGCCTGGAGATCAGAGGGCGCTCTTCTTCTTCATGTTTACTGATGTGATATTTCCTGCCTTTTAGTTCGGAAACCTTAAAACTTGACCGTGTACCATAAACCTCATCAATGAATAATGGGTGTCCGATATAAGCCATGTGGACCCTGATCTGGTGTGTTCTTCCAGTTTCTATGTGTACGTCTAAAAGGGAAAAGAGTGCATATTTTTCTAAAACTTTGAAATTACTCACCGAAGCTTTTCCTTTTTTGGCCACCGTCATAGTTCCCGGTTTTGTGAGCGAATGAGCAATGGGCTCATCAATGGTTCCTTCATCGGGTGGTGTCCCCGTCACAATAGCCAAATAATGCTTTTCTACGCTTCGGCCTTCAAAAGCCAATGACAAAGCACGGTGACTTTCTTCTGTTTTTGCAAACACAATGAGGCCAGAAGTGTCTCTGTCCAATCTGTGCACCGTAAAAATGGTGCCGTATTTATTTTTTAAAAGCGTTGTTAGGTTTTGACTTGAAGTGTCGTATCTATCTTGTACCGTCAGCAAGCCGGCTGGTTTGTCTACAGCAAGTAAATGTTCATCTTCAAAAATGATAGAAAGTTTCAATCTGCGTAATTTAGAGCATGAAAGATTTTATAGATCTTTATATTTTTTAATTCCCATGATGAAATAGTCCAGGATGATGAATCTGTTTTCACGACCTTTCCAATTCATTTTCCCAATTTTCACTTTTTGAATGAGCTTTTTATTTGTCAGCCTTTTATCAATAAGATTAAAAATATTGAGATAGACCTGGAAGTGTGCCTGGAGAACCGCAATGGTTTGTCTCCAACGACCTTTCAATAAAAATTGCAATCCTGCAACCCCATCCAAAATCAATCTGATCAATATAACAAATAAGAAAAATCGCTTGGAATCATTTTTGATGATGGTAGCCAAATTATTTCTAAAATTCAAGAATGTTTTGCGTGGGTTGTCATAATCGAGGGTTCCTCCACCCATATGATAAACCTGCACTGCTCCGTGAACCATACATTTGTAACCAGCGCGTTTGGCTCGCCAGCAAAAATCAATTTCTTCTTGGTGTGCAAAGTAATCCTGATCAAATCCACCCAACTTTTTGAAAATATCTGCACGGACAACCATCGCTGCACCACTGGTCCAAAATACTTCTTTGACGTCGTTGTATTGCCTTCATCCTTTTCTAATGTGTCAAAAATGCGGCCCCGGCAAAAAGGATAATACAATAAATCCATCATTCCACCAGCAGCTCCGGCGTATTCAAAGCTGGTCTGATCCTCGATGCTCAAAATTTTTGGCTGCATGGCCACCACTTCAGGATGTTGGTCCATATATGCCAAAATGGGATCCAACCATGGTTCTTTTACCAAAACATCCGAATTGACCAACGCAAAATATTTTGCATCAATCTGTTGGAGTCCTTTGTTATAACCACCAGCATATCCATAATTTTGGCTCAATTCAACGACTTTTACTTCTGGGTGCCACTCGTTGATATAATCCACAGAACTATCTGTACTAGCATTATCCACAACCACTATGTCGAAATCGTGGTGACTACTTTCTAAAATTGTGCTCAAATAAGATTCCAAATATTCTTCTCCGTTGTAGTTGAGAATGACGATTTTGCAATCCACGTTTGATTTTTCGAACGGACTTTCTTTCTCTAAGACAGATTGAGCGGTTGCCTTATCCATGTACAATTGATTGGTGAGTCCTTCGAGACTGTCAAACTTTTTGTCACTCCTGATGAAGTCAACAAACTCGACTACCAATGTTTCATTATACAGCGATCCTGAAAAATCAAAAATATTGACCTCTACTGTTGTTTGCAACTTGTCACCGATGGTTGGCCGGTTGCCTATATAAAGCATTCCTCCAAAACGTTGGTCGTCGATCCAAACATAAACTGCGTAGATACCCTCATTGGGAATCAACTTGTCTTTTACAGATACTTGAATATTTGCGGTAGGAAATCCAATTTTTTCTCCCAAACTATCACCTTTGACAACCTTACCCATGATGTTGTAATAATGGCCAAGGTACATGGTTGATTCTTTGATATTGCCTTCTGTGATGGCACGTCTTATTTTGGTAGAACTGATGGTAATCTCATCAATTTCCTGTTGTTTGATTTCAATGATGCGGAATTTGCCTTCCTGTTCGTACTGTCTTAAGAGTTGGATATCGCCTTGTCTATTAAATCCAAATTTGTGGTCGTAACCCAAAATGAGGTATGCGGGATTGAAACCATTGATCAGAAAACGCTCGATGTATTCTCTGGGGTCCATTTGCGAAAATTCAAACGTAAATGGTACGATGACAACATTACTCACCTTACATTGCTCAAATAATCTCAATTTTCATCCAGCGTACTCAACAATCTGAGCGTGTTATCCTTTGGGTAAATGATACTTCTTGGATGCGGGTGGAAAGTCACGATGATGTCTTCGCCTCCTATTTCTTCTGCCAAGTATTTGGCCCTGTTCAATAATTTTTGATGTCCGATATGAACCCCATCAAAAGAACCAATTGTTACAACGGCATTTTTGAATGATGGTAAATCTGTTATGCTTCTGAAGACCTTCATACTCCTTTTTCTGTCTTAGCGTCGATATTTAATGTTCAGACGCCTTCCATTGAAATGCAAAAATAGTATTTTGTTTCTTAGCCGTCACCCAAAAGTGGAAATGTTTAATAAAAGGGCTTGGTCTTTTGAAAAAGGCACTATTAAATTAAGGGTTTCCCAAGGGATTTCTTGTAATAATCTATTGGAATTCCGTGTAGATAAATGTTGAAATGTAGCTAAAACAAGAAAGGTTTTCAAAAGAATATTTACTACTCTCTTTGAAAACCCTTCTAAATGATTTCTTGTATTTCTAATACGAGCTATGATTACATTACACCCAACTGAATTGGAACGTAAACATTGTCCCACATCAAACCCATTTCGCCTGAAGTGTCTTTCAAATTGTCAAACATGATCATGAAGCTTTCCATTTTCTCACTTGCCATCACAGGTTTTACTTCAACAGTTAATGCAGGTTTGCTATTACCATAAGCACCAGCACCTGGTTGATCAAATTTGTGGAAATGGATTTTCCAGCTTTCTTTTCCAGGAGTTGTGAAAAGTGCATAATCGCCAGCAGCTAGTGCTTGACCTTCTACTTTTACGTCTTTGCTAAAAGATATTTTGGTTGCACTGTTGGCACCTGTACGCCATACTGCATCAAATGGCACTAATTCTCCAAATATTTTTCTACCTTTCATAGAAGGTCTAGAGTAAGCAACTGTTACATCTGTTGTACCAATTGTTTGAGTGGTTTTCGCAGCAGGTGAAGGTGCCGGGCCGTTTTGAGCTAACAAATCTGTACTAAAGATCGCTGCACACAATAAAACAATAAGAAAAAAGTTTCTCATGAAAATTCAATTTATGTAGTTGTTAAAAAAAAAGTTATTCAGATTATTATAACAAAATATGGGCATTCATTATTGGCTTTACTGCGAATCTACAATGATTTTTTTTAATTTTTGTTCTAAATGCAGTCATCATCTTGTAATTCTCATAAAATTAAAACCACAAAATAAAATTTAAGCATACTTCAAAAATAATTTAAGCAAGCTTAAAAAGATTGTTAATTTGTTTTTTTATGACTGTGATTCTTACGTTGTTTGATATATTTTTGCGTCGTTTTTAAAAATAATGTGTGTATGAGTATAGTTGAAATGAAAGTGCCAGTAATTGGCGAGTCTATAAAAGAAGTAACCCTATCCCAGTGGCTTAAAAAAGATGGAGACATCATCAAACTAGATGATCCCATTTGTGAATTTGAATCCGATAAAGCAACTTTGGAGTTTCCAGCAGAAGCAGCTGGAAAATTAATTCACGTTGCAAAAGAAGGTGACGACTTAGAAATCGGTGCATTAGTAGCAAGAATTGATACTTCTTTTGCAGGTGCCACCGCTGAAGCTCCAGCCGCACCTAAAGCGGAGACTCCAGTTGAAACAAAAAAAGAAGAGCCTGCAGTAAGCTCTGCGACCAAAAATATTCCTTCTCCATCAGCCGCAAAAATCATGAGAGAAAATGATTTAAAAGCAGAAGAAGTAGCTGGTTCAGGAAGAGAAGGTCGCATTACGAAAGATGATGCAGTAAAAGCGGCTGCAGATAAAACAGCGGCACCTCAACCAAAAGTTGAAACAGAAGCTGCTCCAGCACCAAAAGCCAGTGAAGCTGTGTCGGGCGATCGATCAGAAAGGAGAGAAAAGATGAGCAGAATGCGTCGCACCATCGCTAGCCGATTGGTTTCTGCCAAAAATAATACCGCCATGCTCACTACATTCAATGAGGTGGACATGTCGGGAATCATGCAATTACGCGAAAAATACCAAGATCAGTTTGTTGCTAAATACGGCATCAAACTTGGATTTATGTCCTTGTTTGCAAAGGCTTGTGCCAAAGTTTTATTGGAAATGCCAGACGTGAATGCATTCATCGATGAAAATGACTTGGTATATCACGACTACGTAGACATTTCTTTTGCAATTTCTACTCCAACAGGTTTGGTGGTTCCTCCAATTCATAATGTAGACAAGTTGAAATTCAACGAAATCGAAAGCAAACTCAAAGATCTTGCTGTAAAAGCTAGAGATGGTAAGTTGAGCATCGACGAAATGAAAGGTGGAACTTTTACCATCACCAATGGTGGAGTTTTTGGATCACTGCTTTCCACTCCAATCATCAACGAACCTCAATCTGCTATTTTGGGTATGCATGCCATCAAAGATAGACCAGTGGTTGTCAATGGTGAAATCGTTGTGAGGCCAATGATGTATTTGGCTCTTTCTTATGACCACCGAGTGATTGATGGTAGCACATCAGTAACTTTCTTGGTAAAAGTGAAAGAATTACTCGAAGATCCCATCAGATTGATGATGGAAATCTAAGCAAATTCATGGATGCGGATGCTTTTGTGAAGGGCCTTTTTACTGCTGGCGAAAGCAAAGAAAGGGTGTATAGCAAGGGTGATTATTTATTGTCTGAGGGTTCGGTTGAACATCAAATTTATTTGATACAATCAGGTGCCGTGAGGGCTACTTGCACCATCAATGGTGAAGATCAGACCATTAGATTGGGGTATAAGGGATCGATCATGACTTCCATTTCTTCGTTTTATAGCGGTTTACCTTCCACTTTGAGTATTGAGGCTTTGAGAAAAACGACGGTGCTTACCGTTTCAAAACAAACGTTTTTGACTTATGTAAATCAAAGTCCTGAGCACGCGCTGCATCACAATCAATTATTGACTGCATTGATTTTGGGTCAGATGGAAAGAGAAATTGATCTATTGACAGAAGCGCCTCATGAAAGACTTGGTCGGGTTTTGACTAGGAGTCCCCAACTTTTTCAAGAAATTCCTTTGAAGTATATTGCTTCCTATTTGCGCATGACACCAGAGACCCTCAGCAGAATACGAAATTCTTGATTTCAATCAATATTCTGGATTTTATTCCGCTTCATCTTTGCATCATCATAAATTAGTAAGATGAAAATGACAAATAAGGATTTGGTTTCAGAGCTACAAGGAATACTTGCACATTCAAAAAATCGTGCGCTTCATTATCAACCTATTTCTGCTGATGTTTTGAATGCCAAGGTTGATGATAAAACTTGGTCCGTGTTGGAATGTCTGGAACACCTAAACTTATACGGTGACTACTACATCCCGGAAATGGGTAAAAGAATGCAAACGGCAAAAAGCTCTGGTAAAGCAGATACCATTTTTAAGAGTGGATTATTGGGCAATTATTTTGCTGAATTGATGCAGGTGAAAAATGGTAAAATGACCAAAATGTCTTCCCCGAAAGATAAAAATCCCAACCTAGCTGTGCTTTCAAAAAGTACAGTTGACAAATTCATCAGTCAATGCGATGCATTACACGAGTTATTGAATCAGGCCATTTATTGTGATCTTTCAAAAACAAAATCAGCCATTTCGCTGAGTCCTTTCATCAAATTGCGTTTGGGTGATACCTTCCGTTTTGTCATTTACCACATAGAAAGACACATTTCCCAAGCTGACAAGGCTTTAGAAAATGCCAAATAAAAGGAATTTAGCAGGGCTTTATTCGTAAATAACTTTGCGTAAAAACTTAAAACCTGCCCTGATTTCCAGCGAAGTATTTTTGATTTGGCGTTCTTGCAGGCTGATTTTTTGACCAGTATAAGGATCAATGATGTTATTGATAGGAGGTTGGAAATATTGATTGGCGAAGTCTGGGGCCAATGATATTTCAATAAAACCTCTGTAAAATTCTGAGATATTATATTCAAATCCGCCTCCGATGGAAGCACCGTAAACCAATTTCCTTACAAAATCATTGTGCGGGTAAAAAGGATTGAGGAAGCGTTCGTAGTCTTGTAAATTGGTGCCAATATTATACTCTGCCCTCAGACCGATCATGTAAAATGGATTGATCTTTTTATCTTGTGTAACAAACCTTTTACCACCCACTTCAAGCACTGCATTTTTGAATTTAAATCCTTGATTACCAAAGAAATCTCCTTGAAATGTAAAAGCTCTGATGCCGCTTCCTCGCACGTGGTATCCCACATTCATAAATAATGAACTTGGGCTTTCTTCATTAAAGGATTCGATAAAAAAGTCGTAGGATGGCTGCAAAAGTGGGTTGGGAGAAAAGTCGTTCCATTTTTGAAAATTGAGGCCTGCTCCTATTTTAGGTCCAAACCAAAAACTCTGCCCTGACAGGTGGCTGATGGTACTCATCAAAAGTACTAGGCCAATAATGAATGGCTTTTTCATTTTACTTTGCAACATATGACTCTTTTCTTTTCACTACAATGATAATGTTTTTTTTTATTGAATGTTCAGTAAATGGTGAATGGTGTGAGATGTGAAATGTGAGATGTGAAATGTGAGATGTGAAATGTGAAATAGAACTTCTGTAAGGAAAGGGCTTGCCCCTTTCCATTATGCGAAATGGGGATATTGGGCTAAAGCCCACCATGACGTGATGGACCCATAGCCACACCGGCTAAAGCCGGTGGCTAATGAGGCCAGCCAGCTGCTTAGGCTCAGGATTTTTTACATAATTCGCTTTTCCAGGCTGCTCTCCCTATAGCCAAAAGGATCTGACCTCCGATTTCCGCAAAAAGCTGACCATTGAAATCTGATAGCTGAAAGCTCTTCGCTCGCGGCAAATAGAGTTTTGAAAACAGATTACCTATCGCAACTCACACCGGGGAGATATTGGGCTAAAGCCCGCCATCACACGAAGGCCCCATAGCCACACCGGCAAAAGCCAGTGGCTAATGAGTCAGACTAGTTGCTTGGGCCGGGGATTTTTATTTTATTCACGGTTCCGGGGTGCTCTCCAAAAGCCATTAGGATCCGACCTCCGATTTCTTCAAAAAGCTGACAACTGAAATCTGATAGCTGAAAACTCTTCTCTCGCTGATACCTCTGCTTTCCTTCCGATTTCCGATAGCTATCGGAATGGGAACCGATTTCCGCCCCAACAAAGAGGCAGCGCCTCGACCAATGTAGGTGTGCTAGGCATACATCTCTACCTAAAAGGAGATCTTCAAAGGAAGATCAAAGTCCCTAAGGAGCCGCTCAACCGGAATCTGAAAGTCAAGAGCAAGGGTGTCTATCGTGAGGTAGAATCTGAAGGAAGCTGGAGGCAATAGTTGGTTGTGACGAAAGAAACTAAATAGTAGGTTGAAACAGAGGGAAAGTGAGCCTTAGGTCACGAGAGCCCAATAGTTGATCGTATCTGTTTCAATAAATTTAGCGCAACCAAACTATAAGGAGAAGAAGTTTACCCTAGGAGATCTCATCACCTACCATAAAAGGGGATAAGATGCAAAGAGATTTGTATTGAATGGTGGTGAGAAGTCAGCAGAGGCCATAGTATGACAGAAACGAGCGGACTAATAGAAGAAACGGTCTGAGGACTCACAAAATCAGAAGGGCTGAATTTATGAAAGAATGCGAAACTTAAAGTAAGCGTAAAAAGTAGAATGAAACAGAAAAGGAAAGACAAAAGTTATCAGACATCAATGTTTGATAAAGATGGCAGACCGCTATTAGATGGTCAAAACAGCGAGACTGGGAAGGCGACTAATAGAGTAGACTACATTTCGGCACTAGAAGAACAACGACATTCTACAGGAGATTTGTTAACCAAAATTTTAGACTATGACAATGTAAACAAAGCGATCAAACAAGTAAAATCCAACAAAGGATCGTGTGGAGTTGACGGGAAAAGTATAGAAGAGAGCATAAGCTGGTTCGGAGAGCACTATACAAAACTAAAAGAGCAAATACTGGAAAGCAAATACCAAGTGAGCGAAGTTAGGAAGGTAGAGATCGAGAAGGAAGGAGGAGGAAAGCGGATCTTAGGCATACCGACGATACAGGACCGAATAATACAACAGGCAATCCACCAAGAACTAAGTAAACTATATGATAATCACTTTAGTGAGCATAGTTATGGATTTAGGAAAGGGAAGAGTGCTCATATGGCCATAGAACAAGCATCAGAATATGTGAAGGAAGGTTATGAATGGGTAGTAGATATAGACCTTGAGAAATACTTTGATAGCATACCGCACGATAGACTGATGCAAAGGCTATCCAAAGGAATAGGAGACAAGGTGTTATTGAAACTAATCAGAAAATATCTGGAAGCAGGTCTGATGGATATAGAAGGGATAACGGAGCAGCGCATAAGTGGGTCACCGCAAGGAGGTCCCTTATCACCACTATTATCGAATATAGTATTAGATGAACTGGATAAGGAGTTAGAACAAAGAGGTCACCGATTCTGTCGATATGCAGATGACTGTAACATATATGTGAAAAGTGAGAAAGCAGGAGAGAGAGTAATGTCCTCAGTAGTAGACTACATAGAAAGGAAATTAAAACTAAAAGTAAATAGACAGAAGAGTGGAGTAAGAAGATGTAGCGAAGTAAAATTCTTAGGATACACAATACTAGAGGGCGGAGGAATAAAAGTATCAAACAAATCAATAGAAAGGCTAAAGAAGAAGGTGATAAAAATTACAAAACGAAACCGTGGAGTAAAATTTGAGGCAATAATCAAAGAGCTAAACAAACTGATAGTAGGATACGGAAATTACTACAGCTTGGCAAATCGTTGGCTAGCAGGAATTAGGGATATAGATGGATGGATAAGAAGGAGGTTGAGGTGCTATAGACTTAAACAATGCAAACGCACGATAGGACTAGTGAGGTTCTTGCGCACATTGGGAGTAAAAGAGAACTACTGTTGGAACGCAGCCTATTGGCGATCAGAAGGATGGTGGAGGAAAACAATTTACCTGCCTATATCGCAAGCAATGGGAAAAAGTTACTTTGAAGAAAATGGTCTAAGATCGCTATTAACAACTATGACTGGTAAAACTTCATAGAAACCGCCTTGGTACGTAAGACGTATGCCAGGTGGTGTGGGAGGACTGGGGCGAGAGCCCCATCCTACCCGATTAACCCAGGATTTCAATCCTGGGGAGATAAAATACAAACATCCGGAGTGCCATAGGCACGGTCCATATAGACACGGAGTACTAGCCACCAATGCTCTCCCGACTTTACTATTTATCCTATGAAATAAATTAAAAAAAGCTGACCACTGAAATCTGATAGCTGAAAACTTACCCCCTTACGATTCCGGTTTCCCGTTTCCGGTTTCCGGTCCTCCGGTCTCCCTTTTCACATTTTCTAAATTTTTCACATAGCCTACTTGCACAATAGTTTTTATATTTCTATCTTTGCGGTCCTATTTAAAACGGTGGTTGTAGCTCAGCTGGTTAGAGTATTGGTTTGTGGTGCCGAGGGTCGTGGGTTCGAGCCCCATCAGCCACCCAAAAACGGACTTGTTTCATTCATTTGAGGCGGGTCCGTTTTAATTTTATGGCATTTGTTTGAAATTGCCATTTTTTTATGTGGATTTGTTTTCCTTTCAACTCCTTTATTCAAAGAAAAATATATTACGCTGTTTCATTAGATGTGTAACCATTTACATATATTGTTTCTTGATATGCAATAAAACAGACAATGTACCATTAGGCGAACAATATTTCGCCCCTTCGCAATTTTCAATTTTAATAAATTATCTATGAAACCAATTCATTTAATTTTCCATGCAGTCAAAAGGCCTTTCGTCTCTGCGTTTATTTTCTTTTTTACTATTTTATTTTCTAATTTTTTAATTGGACAAGCATCCTATTTCCAAATGGATCCAAGTATTTCTCCAGACGGGAAATTTGTGGTTTTCAGTTATGATGGTGATTTATGGAAGGTAGATTCTGAAGGCGGTCAAGCTTGGAGGTTGACAGGAATGAAGGGTGAAGAAACGCTGCCTCGTATTTCTCCAGATGGAAAATGGATTGCTTTCAGCGCTTCACAATATGGTAATAAAGATGTATACATCATGCCAATCCTGGGAGGAGAGATCAAACAATTGACCTTTCATGATGCAGCAGATGATGTAGATAGTTGGTCATGGGATTCCAAACAAATTTATTTCACCTCATCACGTTCCAATAGATACAGCGGTTATCAAGTTTCCATCGATGGACAAACTCCTGTAAGATTGTTTGATCATTATTTCAACAATGTACACAATGTGGTGGAGCACCCTTCGTCTGGAGAAATATTCTTCAATGAAAGCTGGGAAAGCAAAAATTTTACGCACCGCAAAAGGTACAAAGGCGATTTCAATCCAAATATTAAATCTTATAATACCAAGACAAAGGCATATAAAGAATATACCACTTATAGAGGTAAAGACATGTGGGTTACCATCGATACAAAAGGTCATATCTACTTTGCATCCGATGAAGTGAATGGTGAATACAACCTTTATACATTTATAAACGGCAAGAAAACAGAACTCACCAATTTTAAAACTTCGATAGGTTGGCCGCAGGTAAGTGCCAATGGAAATAAAATCGTTTTTACCAAAGATTATCAGCTCTATTTATACGATGTGGCAGGAAAGAAAACGCAAAAAATTAACGTAGATATTCCAATCAATAATACCCTTACAAAGGATCAGGATTTTAAAGTTAAAGACAACATCACTTATTTTGATGTCTCTCCAGATAATAAAAAAATGGCTTTCATCGCTCGCGGAGCATTGTTTGTCAGTGACATAAAAGGAAAGTTTATCAAACAACTTCCAACAAGTCCAGGGGAACGCATCACAGAAGTGAAATGGTTGAAAGACAATCGCACGTTGCTCTTCCTTCAAACAGCGGCGGGTTATACCAATATTTTTACGATTGCAGCAGATGGTACTGGTTCAGCAATTCGTCATACGAATGAAGCAGCAAATAATATAGGTCTGGTTCTAGACAACAAACTCGAAAATGCAGCCTATTTAAGTGGAAGAAATGAATTGCGTTTGATGCCATTGAGTGATTTCAAAAGTGTCACAGTGGTGACTGATGAATTTTGGGCTTTGGGCCGCACGACTATACAATTTTCACCCGATGGTAAATACTTGTTGTACAATGCCTTCCGAGATTTTGAACTTGATATTTTTACCTATCAAATTGCCAATAAAAAGATCATCAATTTGACGAATACTGGGGTTAGTGAATCCAATCCAATGTGGTCTAAAGATGGAAAATACATTTATTTTGAATCCAATTTAACCGAACCTCGATTTCCGCGTGGAATTGGAGACACACATATTTATAGAATTGCATTAGACAAGTATGAATTGCCCTTTATTTCTGAAAAATTTACCGAACTATTTAAAGAGGAGGATAAAGACAAAAAGAAAGAAGAGCAGAAAGTCGATAAAAAAGAGGAAAAAACAAACGATAAAGACAGTTTGAAAACGGCTTTAGTGGAAGATTCCATCAAAATTACAATCAATGAAGTGGGATTGATGGATCGTTTGGAATTGATCAGCCCGGCTTTCGGCGCTCAGGAAAATCCCTTTGAAATCGTGAAAGATGGAGTTTCTTATATTTATTATTTGTCAAACCATTCTGAAGGAAATCAGCTTTTGTGGAGGACCACCATCAAACCATTCGAAAAAAATAAAACAGAAAAAGTAGACGCTACGGTCATTAGATCATCGCAATTACTCTATGTGAAGGATAAGCCATATGCCTTGATCAATGGCAATATTCACACGATGGCCTTAGATCCTGTAAAACTGGAAAAAATAGAAACTGAAGTTACTTTTCGTAAAAACCTAGGTAATGAGTTCAACCAAATGTTTTATGAAGCATGGGCTGGTTTTGAATCCAATTTTTACGACGAAAAGTTTCATGGTGAAAACTGGCAAACACTCAGAGATAAGTACGCTGTATTTTTGCCATTCATAACCAAACGTGAGCAATTGAGTCTGCTTTTCAATGACATGTTGGGTGAATTAAATACCTCCCACTTTGGTTTTCGCAGTGAAGGAAAAGAGGACGTCGTATATTATGGTAGTAATACGTTGGAAACGGGTATTGTGTTTTCAAAAACCAATCCATATATGGTGGAGCGGATTGTCGCCAAAAGCCCCGCAGACATCAGTGGAAAAGATATCAAGGCTGGCGATGTGTTAAAGCAAGTAAATGGACAAGTGGTTGATCCAAAGAAAAACAGAGAATCCTATTTTTCCAAACCTTCCCTCGACAATGAAATTGAATTGGTTTTTACCAGAAATAACAAAGACACAACTATTTATCTACATCCGATTTCTTCCACTGCTTTGAAAGTTTTGTTATACGATGAATGGGTTGCCAATAATCAATCTTATGTAGATAATAAGAGCAATAAACGGATCGCTTATGTCCACATGAAAAATATGAGCGATGGCGAATTGACCAATTTTAAGCGTGAAATGGTCTCGGAAGCTTATAAAAGGGAAGCTCTCATTTTAGATTTGAGAAACAATACTGGTGGAAATGTCCACGATGCTGTTTTGCAGTTTTTGTCTCAAAAGCCCTATGCTCAATGGAAGTATAGAGAAGGCAAGCTCGCTTCACAACCCAATTTCGGACCAGCCGCCAAACCCATCATCATCTTGGTCAATGAACAATCACTGAGTGATGCAGAGGTCACATCTGCAGGTTTCAAGGCACTGGGCCTAGGAAAAGTCATAGGCACAGAAACTTATCGCTGGATCATTTTTACATCTGGTGCCAGTCTAGTCGATGGATCTTTTTATCGTCTGCCTTCATGGGGTTGTTATTCCTTGGATGGTGAAAATTTGGAAAAGAGTGGGGTGGTGCCAGATATCTACGTCAAAGAAACATTTGACGATCGGTTGAAGGGTAAGCAGCCGCAATTGGATAAGGCGATGGAGGAGATTTTGAAGGGGTTGAAGTGATTGGGGGAAGCATAAGAAGTATCACTCTTATTTCAAAGTTCTTGGAAAGCACAATGCGGAAATGATTTTGCAACTGAATATTATTATTATCAAAATTTATTCTAGGCTTTTTGCTAACATATACATCAATTGATAGCGGTCACAGAATTTTTATTTGTTTTAAATTTTTTTTTAAAGTAAAGCTCTGTTGGTGTTGAATTAGGATAGTAAAGATTTCTCAAAATTTTAAAATTAATGTAATATTAAGGGATAAGGATGTAATAAGCTTTGCAAAGTTTTACTAGTGGTGAAATATTAACTTTAATTTGTTATTATTGCATTTTACTGAAAATTTTTAAACTAAACATGAAAACTAATTTGAATAAGCAATATTTTTATATTTTAACTATACTTATACTCTTGTGGAGTGATTTGTCCTTTTGTCAATCAAAAATTTATATACCCTACCGAAAGGGAAATTTATGGGGTTTTGCAGATACTTTAGGGAATGTTATTATAAAACCTATTGGAAAATCAAGTGGAACGAGGGTTGATAATTTATTCTTGTTTAATAATGAAGATAGTAGTTTTGTGGTGGACCTTAAAAATAAAATTTTAATTTCTGAGTCAAACCGTACAATCTATATTTACAAGAATTATATTAGGTTAAGGAAAAAAATGGGTAGCGGAGACTGGCTATATTCAAAAGATGGGAAACTTCTAATTCCAAAAGATGTTGTAATAATAAAATCATTTCTTGAAGGTGGTGATTTCTTTTGTCTTTTTTATCCGGATGGACAACAAGCTATAGTTGAGGTAACTAATAATAAAGCTAATCCTATCAAATGGCACATTAAAGCTTCAAATATTGAAATTGAGGATCAATATTTACAGGACCAAATTGTTTTTAATAAGGAAGGTGTTTATTATAGCTTCGTTCCTGGAAAACAAATGACTGTCTACAAAATAATAATAATAAACCTGAATTTGAAGCCTTAACGGAATCATCATCTGATAATAATAATAATGTCACGCTGTGAGATATTTGCCTATTCAAAAATTTAATGTTTCAGATGGGTATAAAATTATTATTAAAAAGGAATTTTCATACCGTTTACGAGTTGATTCAGTTAAGATTGATACAATGCCAACAATTTTTAAGAATGTTCAAATAATTTCTCAAAGTGGTAATAGAAACTTTTTTGAAAACAGAAGTGATAATGCGGTTATAGAAGATATAGCTTTTTTGTGTACACATGAAGGTAAGAATGGAATTATTGGTGGAGATGGAAATACTTTACTATCGATTGAGTTCGATGAAATTGATACGAATTACTATTTTATTGCCGATTGTAATGAAATAGGTGTCAAAGTTAAAAAAAATAATTTGTACGGATTTGCAAGTTCTGGAAACCCAAATCTTATTCCAATACAATATGAAAGGATTATATTGAAGCATTCAGGGGGGCGTTCAAATTCAGGTTGTCTTAATTTAGATTCTGGTGTCATAGTTTCAAAGAATGGGAAATATGGGCTCATTAGTCCTAATGGTATAATTATTCCAATGCAATACGATGAAATGTCTTACACTAATAATCCGTTACCAATTCTCAGTATTAAAAAAAATGGTAGATATGGCTTGGTTTTCGATAACTTAAAAATATTCGACCCTGTTTTTTCAGAATTAGTTTCTAATGTCAATACAATTGAAGGCTATGAAGTTGGTGTTGTTAAGGATAAGAGATTTAAACTAGTCGGATATGTTGATAAGAAAGGTTTTTCTTATTACGAAGATTAACAAATTGGTAATTTTAGGTATTTAAAAGGTAGCCAAATGACAAAGTTTCTTAATAAAATTATTGTACATTTTAGTGGTCATCTTTTATTGCAGGTAGCTCTGTAGCTACTATCTAAATTAAATGCATAATCTCTATGGAAGAAAGGCCAATGAAAAGCGTGTCTAATTAAACATTCCCATCATAGAAAGTTATCTAAACTCTTGGTCCGTACCCTCAAAATCCTTTAGGGGAAAAAGGTGGGAAACCAATAAGAATCCAACGAAGAAGAGATCTGAAATTGCTCACCAATATCATTTTGTCAGCAAAAAATAATTTATCATAAATTTAATGCATGATAAATCATTCATAAATATACGAAATGAGTTTTAACGCATGATATGTCATTCGTAGATTCGCTTTTTATCATCAATTATTTCATCGATTATCGTTCACTATTAATAATTATCCATTATCTTTGAATGGTAAATCATTCACTAATTAACAAAATGTAGTTTTATGACTGATAGATCATTCAAAGAATCAGCTTCCATGAGCGATAAAGCTTTGGCTGAGTATATTGGGGCATTTGCCAGATATCATCGCATGCAAAAAAATAAGACACAGGATGAACTGTCAACGGCAGCGGGTATAAGTCGATCTACCTTGAGCTTGCTGGAAAGAGGTGAACCAGTTACTGTCACTACGCTCATACAGGTTTTAAGGGTTCTGGATCAATTATCCGTACTCAGAGTATTTGAAGTTAGAGAAACAATAAGTCCATTAGCATTGGCCAAACTGCAAAAAGAAAAGCGCCAACGGGCTCGGGGTAAATCAAAGAAAAAAGATGATAAAAGCGCAGATTCAAGTTGGTAAGCCATGCAAGTAGCCGAGGTAAAAATATGGGGAAAGTTAGTAGGTGCCGTGGCATGGGACCCAGATGACGGTTTTGCTAATTTTGAATACGATCCCACATTCAAGAAATTAGGTTGGGATTTAGCTCCGCTTAAAATGTCTGTTTCAGATAACCAGAATCAATTTTCATTCCCAGAATTGCAAAAGGAGAAAAATTCAGCAAACGATACCTTCAAAGGGTTGCACGGTTTGTTGGCCGATGCCTTGCCCGACAAATATGGAAATCAATTGATCAACCTTTGGTTGGCACAACAAGGTCGATCTCAAGATAGTATGAATCCGGTCGAAATGCTTTGTTTTATTGGCACTCGCGGCATGGGTGCCCTGGAATTTGAGCCAGTTGTAATTAGAGAAAGTAAAAAAACATTTTCTGTCGAAATCGATAGCCTGGTATCTACTGCACAAAAGATGCTCGACCAAAGGGAAGCCTTTACCACTAATCTAAACAAAGACGAAGAACAAGCTGTTCGTGAGATTTTTAAGATTGGCACCTCTGCAGGCGGTGCTCGGCCAAAAGCTCTCATTGCATGGAATGAAAAAACAGGAGAGGTAAAATCTGGTCAAACCAAAGCACCAAAAGGCTTTGAACATTGGCTTATCAAGTTGGATGGGGTGAGTGATGTGCAAGGCAGTAGCCAGGATACGGAAGAGTAGAAATGGCATATTGCAATATGGCTAAAGCTTGTTCCATTAATATGATGCCTTCACGGCTGCTTGAAGAAAACGGCAGAGCTCACTTTATGACCAAACGCTTTGACCGGGAAGGTAGTGATGTGAAACACCACGTCCAAACCTTTTGTGCACTGAAGCATTTTGATTACAACCAGGTGAAAAGTTTCAGTTACGAACAACTCTTCCAGTGTATGCGCGAATTAAAACTGACCTACGCAGACGCTGAACAGATGTTCAGAAGAATGGTATTCAACGTTATCGCAAAGAATTGTGATGACCACACAAAGAATTTTGCCTTTTTATTTAAGCAAGGTGGTAAATGGGAGTTGGCCCCTGCCTATGATTTGTGTCATGCCTATCGACCCGGTAGTGAATGGGTCAGTCAGCATGCCTTAAGTATAAATGGCAAGAGAAAAGAAATTACCAAGGCAGATTTATTGGTCATAGGGGATTCCATCCGATGTAAAAAAGCATCTGAAATTATTGATGAAATTAATAACACTATACATCAATGGAGAAAGTTTGCTGATGAAGTGGGTGTGAAAACCACCTTAAGAGATGCAATAGACAAAACCCTTTTAAATCTTAAATAATGAGATATAAAGATAAGGCATGTGAAATAGTAGGCGATAAAAAAGTGTTTGGTCAGCGCATTGCCTGGATACGCCTGATGGAGGATGGCAGTTTCCATGAAGTTCCCTATGATGAATTTAAACAAGGTGAGGCTTATATAAATACATCAACAATAAGTAAACATCTTTATATTGAATCATTTAAGCAAAATAATTCATTTGATGGCATTCACGAATATCAATTTCGTGATCCTTATTTTATCTTCATAAATACATGATTATACGTATTTTAACTTGGATATTTCATTTATAAAAAAAGCTTTTTATAGTTTACCAAATAGAGTTAATATTTGTGGTGCTTTTAAGTTATAGCGGTTCACTATATTTTGATTTAAAAACACGTATCATGACTACCAAGCTCACATTAACGGTTGAAAAAGCTATTATCGAAAGAGCAAATTGTACGCCAAAAATACTGGAAGAAGTTTATCCCAAATCATTGAACATTATCTTGCTTCACTTACTCATGAAAATGAAGTTACTGAATTATCACCAAAATTGAAAAAGATCGTTGGTGTTGTAAAGCTGCCAAAGGAATTTGGCGAGAAAAAGGTACATAGAGATGAAATGGAGAAAAAGTATTTATGAGTAAGATCTATGACTTTCATAATCTTAATTTTGTAAACCTTACTACGGTTTTTGACAACCCTTGCCAGCCCAAGGCAAACTTCCGGCGGGCAAAGCCTCCTCAATTTCCAATTTAGGCAAGAATATTTCTGCATCCATCGAAGTACCGGCCGCCTGAACATTAAGTCCCAACCATACCCTTTAATTGATTTTGCACCAGAATTGCTTTTGCATGGACAGAGGCGTCAACTGCTTCCGGAAACTTCTACGCGAGCGCCATAAATTTTGGCCCATCTTTCTCCAACAGGTATTTGAATTAACTTGGCCTCATTCCCATCGCTGTTTTGATCCAATAATGTGGATTCATCCAAAATGTATTCAACCTTCATCATATCGTTTATCTCCTTATAATCATATTTTGAATTACCGGTAAACAGATTGTTTTTCATGAGGATTTTAGAACCTTTGTTATAAACGCCTCCCATATGGCCGAAACCAAAAACGTTGTTCTCAATAGATGCTATTAAATATTGGTCAACAGCCAAAGCATCACCACCATAACTTGCAACTGCATCATGTTTCCAATTGAATAGTGAAGTATTATTACTTACGGTAAATACTGGTATAAGTGCCGCGTCAGAACCTGTATATCCTGATCGAATGTGAATACCATAACCCGTATTATTGATACAAAAATTGTTACTGACAATGCCTTTTGCCCCTTGAAAAATACGGACAGATAGCGCACCTTCCGTTGGAGCAGCATTCATGATGACACAATTTTTTACGACAACATTGGTATACTTACTCCCTACAATGACCACTCCGCCTGATTCAGGACTTGGATTTTGGCCTGAATTTGGGCTTGCTTGTCTTCTGATTGCGAGACCTTTCTCTTGGTGATAGCGATTACGAGGTCCGTTGTCAAATACTATTCCATCTACGATGATTTCAGAGCCGGTGGATAATTGGCCATTGCTTTCCCTTTGTTGATCTGTACGAATGTATAAGCGCGGCGTTGTTAATTTTAGATATTCATTGGTTCCGGTAAAAATGGTTTTAGATGCACCCCAAGGATCCCGTTTAGCGAATGCCTCATCATATCCGCCGTATATTTTTACAGGCACATTTATTTCATCTGATCCTCGTCCACCTTTACTTATGTAGATTCCACCAGCGATGTAAATGACATCATTTGGTTTCAAAA
>JADKBO010000065.1 GCA_016715105.1 Saprospiraceae bacterium
GTATGTTTTCTTTTGATCAGCAAAAACTTATCTATGATGGAGCTGAGTGGGTATAAGCCTGCCTTCTTTATTCCTGCTATGCCTTCTACGTCTTATATACTTTCCTTTAGATTCTTTTAATCGGGTACGCTCTTTGGCAGCATCCCAACCATCGTCAGATAAGAGATACATATCATCTTGCATGGTGGCAGACCATAGGTCATCAAGTGTTGATAGATGTCATAATTAAAATAAGGTTAAGCCATCAAAGCAGATAGAATGGATTCTCCATGAGTAGATAAAGTGCTTTGGTTTGAAGCCTTGATTTAAAGCCTTGATTTCAACCGTTACTTGAGACTTCCATATCTCATATTTCTTGTAACTAAGTGTAGAATAAGCCTTGAACTCCAGGGTGCTGATAGATGGTCAGTTTGATCTCTTTGGGTATGGAAAGCTTGGCATAACCAGGTCTATCATTCCATGTAAAAGGTTTTCTTTAGTGTAGGATATACAGACCAGTAATCACTGAGCATCGATATCAGATTGTGGAATACCACCATTGAGATGTGCATCGATGTCATGCAGGTCATCTGCTACTTGGCTATCAATGTATCTTGGTATATTTAGATTATAGTCTTTGGATATGATCTCTGTAACACGTACTACTGCAAACGTGGTATCAGACTCATCCATACGATTGCAAAAATCAACGATCTTGTGTATGTCCTGGTCACGAAGTCTATTCTTAGGACCATCTTTCATGAAGCCTTTGCTGGCATCCATCATGTATATCGCTTTGCGATTGGCAGCATTTTCTTTGTCTATCAAGATTAAGCATGCAGGAATACCTGTACCATAAAATAAGTTAGTAGGAAGTCCAATGATGCCTTTTTATGTATCCTTTGTTCATCAAATTTTTTAATTCAGCTTCTGCATTACCCCTAAATAATACACCATGTGGTAAGATAACCGCAGCCTTACCTTTGCTTTTGAGTGACCTTATAATGTGTAATAGGAAGGCATAATCCCCATTCTTAGCTGGAGGTATTCCAAAACCATTGAATCGATCAAAATCTTCAGATATACCATCTTCTTTAAATTTTATTCCATTAAGCCAATTCTTCAGATGAGAAAGGAGTGATTTGGCTATTACAAAGTCAAACTGTCGAAGCTGGTCATTGTCATTTTGAATTGTGGATCACTCAGGTACTATTGCCTGTACAAGCTATCTCAGCCGTTGGGCAATCGTGCAATACCATATTCATACGAGCTAAGCCAGCGGTAGCACTTTCTTTTTCTTGGCCATAAATTGTAATCTTTCTTTCAGCTTCATCAGCAACTTTGAGCAATAAAGAACCAGAACCACAAGTAGGGTCATAAATGGTAGTATTTGGTGTAGAGTTTTCACTATTGATTCCAATGATTTTAGCCATGATACGACTTACTTCTGCAGGAGTATAAAATTGCCCTTTGCTCTTGCCACTTTCTGTAGCGAAGTTTCTCATCAAGTATTCATATGCATCGCCCAAAATATCATCACCTTCTGCTTTGTTTTTCGCAAAGTTGAGCCCAGTTTCTCAAAGATGGTAATGAGATTGGTGAGCCTTTTACTTTCTCTTTGCCTGTTCCCAACTTTTCTGGATTGTCAAATCCACTCTGATGGGACCGGAGCTTAGGATTGGCTTGCTCCAAATGGGACCAATAATTTTCTTATTGATATCGTCACCGATGGTATCCTTACCCTTGAGAGCTATCATATCAGAGAAGCTCGAACCCTGAGGTACTGAGATGGCTGCAAATGGCTGACCTGCATACTTATCACTGATATATTTGATAAAGAGCATAATGAGAACATAGTCCTTATACTCGCTGGCTTCCATACCCCCACGAAGCTCATCACACATTTTCCAAAGAGAGGAGTATAATTCTGATTTTTTAATTGCCATAAATAGATATAAATCGGATTAAGAAAATTGTAAAAGATCTTTTTTTGTTAAATCGAGTGCTTGGATGGCTTCTTTTTTGTCATCAAAAACAGTAAGAAAAGATGCTATCTGGTCGAAGCCCAAAGAAGCTGTAAGTCGTTTTGGGAACATTTAAGAACTCGCTGAAAAGGGGTAAATGTTCTATTCTGGCTATTCGTTGCTCTCGCTCTAACAACTTAGAGAGATATGCCACATCCATGTCCAGCTTAGCAGCAAGCTGACGAAGTAAAAGATGGTTTTCTTCACGTTTTAGTCTGATAAAAGTGCCTAATTTGTTCATTAGTATTAAAATGATTTGTCATAAAGTGACAAATGTAGTAATTATATTATTAATTTCTATAATATTATTTAATCAATTTATTTTTCGATAATGACCTGCCTTTAACTTTTCCAATTTAATACCCAAGGCATTTTTTAGTATGCCATCAATAGTACGATCGCTTAGATTTACGGTCTTGCCAATTTCAATTGCTTGTTGCCGAGTGAAATCATCAGGTAACTTATCAAAGAAATCATATTTGGCTTTGCTGGCATTATGGAAATCCATTTGATTTCCTTGATTAGGAAGATTGTTGTACATCAAAATACTGTGAGATAAGGTGTCTGATAAAATCAAAGGCTGTCAAATCAATGTCAAGCATTTGATGGATATCTGATATGGCATCATCACATTTCCTTACTGTTGATAATATCGGCGATACGAAACAAATGGCCCTAAACGGAAAACAACTGCTGAAGCATCATCGCCGTTGAAGACTGCAACATCTTTGAGATACCGAGAAAATGCGGTGTTGAGTTTTGACCATTGGGCGGGGGTTAAAGAAAACTCTGTAGGCTCACTGGAAAGAAAGTCTATGCCATTCAGGACCAATTGAGAAAGGTTATCAAAATGATCATTGAGTACAAGATTAGATGCTGAGATAGATGGGTCGAGCCAAACGACTTCATTTTTGAAAGCATAAAAAAGAAACCGAGAGAAAAGCCCATCTTCGGCTGATGAAATTAGTCTTGGAGCTTGTGCAGGTGTACCTGATAGGCAAACAGCCAACTTAGGTTCCTGATTTCAATATACTCATTATTGGTCTTACGAGAAAATGTGACCTTTTCATGATGAAAAGCAGCTCGCAAAACAGGAGAATAATCGCCCCAATCTTGCTTCTTTGCGCCACTCATCGCATCGGCTTCGGTTTCACAAATGATGCCTTGGCCGCCATTGTTTTAAAGATGTTCGATCATTCGTGAAGATGACTATCCACAGGAATGAAAACGATACGAAAGGTAGGTTCTTCTTATGTTTTTCAGGCTGTGAATCCGCTTTTTTGCTGTACGACAGGCGGTTTTGTAATCTTCGTTTTGCTGATTAAAGTCTGCCTGTGCATCTCTACTGGCTTTTGAGGACTCGTTCATGGTATTTGTCTCCCAATTTCTTTGCATTTTTCAGGACACCCTTACCACTGGCTGGTGGTGCGATGACAATGATAAAGATGTGGAAAGACTCTTTCGCCATGATAAATAACTGATACTCTGGGAAGGCAACCGCTCCAGAATGGCTAAAGCACTGATGAGAAAAACATCCCTTCCGTGGTTCATCCAAGGCCGAACAACCTGCTCTAAGTACGTCAGGTAGGGTTTTCGAAGATGTGAGATGGAATAGTTGGTGTAGATTTTAAGAAGACTTCTCCGTCGCTACTATTGATAAATGGTGATGGCTGTGATAAAGGAGTTTTGGTTGGCTGTTCCAAATTTTCCATGTTCTGCAAAATAGTTGAGTATACACTTTTGACCGATGCTCTAATTTCTGAATGCTTTAGATCAAACTTCTGGATACATAAATCTTCACAATCTTGTTGGGAAATGCCTGATCTGTTGCAATTTGATGCTATTTGATAGATGTAGTTATTCCGATTTTTCTGAATAAGAAACTTTGTTATTGTAAATTCGATCATCTGATTGAATTTGAAGTCAAGACTAAGATCTGGAATTTGTTTGCTATAGGAAGGAACTGGCGGAATAGGTAAAAAAGAATTGACTACTGCAGTTGTAAAATCTTCATCTGGTAAGTCGATTTTAAACTTTGTTGCTGTAATACTTCTATATGCTTGCGGATCAAAAGTGACAAACAAAGCCTGTTAATGTCCTTACATTTTCATCAGCAACAAATCCGGTAAGATTGTCGCAGTGATCCTTTACCTGCTGATAAGCCAAAGCATGGTTTTCAGAACCAGAATTGACTTCAATGAAAACTTTTAAACCATCGCCTGATGGGCTAACAAAGCAAGGACTGTGAAAGGACAAGCTGAGACTATTTCTTTTATGGATATAGATCAGTAGCAGATAGCTTGTCATAATCTAGTGTATGTATGAACTGTACAACTCTAAATTCTCAGCCTTACGTCTGGTATTAAAAATGCCTGAAGGTGTAAGCGGGAAGTTTCTTTTGAGTTGTTCGGGTTTAGTCTATATCTCCAAATATCTTTTCAGCACGGTACTCGTTAATTTGGAGTTCATACTTGCCGTTGATGATATCCTTCCTAAGCTCAATAATATTGACTTTCCACTTAGGTGTAGTAAAGTCCGTAAATAAAACCTAAATGTAGCCATGATTATCTCCTTTTGTTTTGAGATGAGATAATTGGTTGCTTCTCTTGTCGATCTCATCAGAAGATGATTGTCGGTTACGCTGCAACCATTGACCCAATTCTTCCCTGCGGAAGTACAGCTTTTTGCCTTGTGGACAAAAAGTGTGGAATTTGTCTTGTACTGGTGAGCTTGTATAAATGGGATTCACTTATATCAAGATACTTGGCAGCTTCAGAAAGATTTAAGACTGTTTTCTGGAAGGATGTTTTGCTCATCTGTTTATTAGCAATTTCCGGTGAGCTTGTCTAATTAATTGTCCTGTGTCATATTTAAAAAATTTTATGACACAAAATTCAATCTATGAGGGTTAGGCAAGGTTCAGTATTTTAAAAGGTTCAGATTCCGAATACTTCCTGAACCTTACCTGAACCTTTAAGAAATATTTATTGATTATCTCTAAAATTAAAGCTTTTTTGTTTCTTCTTTTATGTTTGACTTACTTCTTGGTTGGGGGGTGTATCCCATTTTTACATTAAGCTGTATTTCTCAAATATTCTTGAAGTACACTCCATTTGTTATTCATGTTTAGGTTTCTAAGGCTTATTATATTTGTTGCACCCTTTTCCGTCCATCTTTGCCCTGATAGTTTACACCGTTTTTGAACTAGAGTCCTATGCGCTGCTTCCATCGCTCCACTGCCGATTTGTAAGCCTTGTTTTAGATAAGACGGATAATTCATGCGTGTCTCATTTCTTCTCAAATAACCTAATAATTTTTCCTTCTCTTCTGATTTTGACTTTGATATACAAGTTATCTTTTCTATCTCTTTTATTACTTCCTGCCCGCCCTCTTTTAGGAGTTTTGCGTGCATATCAATCTGCCACTTTTTCCTCTTTATTTTGTCTGAAATAACTTTGGTTGAAAAATAACATATTTTTTCATAGGCATGAAAAAAATCTAATATCTTTAGTGCGCAAGGATACTTTTCATTTATCCAGTTGTGTATCCATATTGCCCCATCTACTATAAAGACCATTCGTTCTTTAAGATATTTATAACTGTCTAGGTATTGTTCCATCTTTTCTTCAAATGTGGTGTGGTCTCCAATGTGAAAAGTGTACCATGACTCATCAATATAACCTCTTTTATCATTGGTTTTCAATAAGTTATTTGAAGAGTAAACCCTACCAACTTTTACTTCTTTCCACTTTTCTTCACGAGTCAATACATACCCTCCGTCGCAATGTGCATACAACACTTCAGTGTCTTGGCTTATTTCGGGTTTAGTGTCATTATCCTTTCTTTGGTCATCTAACCACTCAGCACTTTTCTCTCCTAGATCATTGCAAAGTCTGTGAATTTTATTATCGTCAATTCTTAAACCCATTGTCTTTTCTATCACCTCTGATGATGATTCATAACATTCACTTTGACCAACGTAACTCACAATATCTTTTAGTAACGGACTCATCTTACACCCTTTTATTGAAGAAATAAATGGGTGTTCTTTATTCAAGTCCATCTTACCATAATAGCCAATTATCGTTTTTTTTTACGATAATTATTCTGCTCTCCTCCGATGGTTTGCGTGACAACATCAAGGTTAATCTTTTGAAGCTGTTCAACGCAAAATTTTTCGAAATCATAAAAATTCTCTGAGGTCTGTTCTTTAAGTTCTATCTCATTCAAAAGTTGGCTAAACTGGTTGAGAAGTTTAACCTTATCCATTTGAATTATTATTTGGTTCGAACAAATTTATAACACCTTTCTCATGTTTTCAAACTTTTTTTTGCAAAAATGGGATACACCCCTTACAATTATGGTTTAGTTGGTGAATGGGGCTCAGGTAAATCATTTTTGATGGAAAAGATGTTTGAAAAGATGCAAAAGGATAACTCATTCGTTTCATTCTACTTTAAACCATGGGAGGCGCCGAATGAAAAGAGTTTGCTACACAAATCCTGAATGGAATCAGATCCAAATCCGATAACCAAGAGCTAAAAAACAAGATAGGTAGATTTCTCACAAAGATAGAAACCGACTCAAGTGATATACTTACCAAAACATTCACTACATTCTTTGCCTGGCTGATGTCTGATGACTCAAGTATTGATGACATTAAAAGAGACCTTTCAGCCTACCTTAAAAATAACAACAAAAGATTAGTTGTATTTTTAGACGATTTAGATAGGTTGGACCAATCTGAGATAATAGAGTTGCTAAGATTGATGCGTAATACTTTTGATATTCCTTATTTGTTTTTTATTGTGGGATATGATAGAAATTATTTAGCAAGAACCTTGCGTTTTACACCACTTAAGTTTGACAACTATATTTCTAAGTTTTTTCAGGTAAGAACCAATGTTCCATTGCTAAATAAATCAGATCTTTTCGATATGTACTACAAAGGAAAGATTTGTTCAATACTTTCTATAGACAAAAATAATTATGACGATAAAGTTGCGTTCAGAAATATTATCACTGAAAACATATTAGAACTTATTAAAACTCCCAGAGATTTTGAAAATATAATTGCTTCTTTTGATTTATCATATAAAAACTTAAAAGGCAATTGTAATCGATATACCTTATTTCAGTTAGAAGTAATTAGATATAAAGAATACAAATTATACCTTAAAATTAGATCCAAAAGGTATATATTGGAAGATTATCAAACAATGAATAATCTAAATCAAGAACATAAATTGCTAATATCTGCTATTACAAACACAAATCATTTTGGAGAATACAAAATCCAAGATATTAAACATCATCATAAATACTTCTCTATGGTCATTGGTGGGTTAGAAATTGACCAGAATGAATTCAATAAAATCCTTTCTGAGAAAGACTTAACCATTGTTGATGCAAAATTTAAACAATGGTTGGAAAATGGAAAATATGATGATTTGGATAGAAAGCTCATATACTATTTTAACAAATCTAATGGCTATATTGATACCGACCTACTTCTTCTGATAGATAATAAAATGGCAAGTGGTCCTTATTCGCGACATAGTATATATATTCCCGTATTAAAATATTTATTAAGAGTTTTAGAACCGCAAAACTTGCCTGAAGCATACTATATTTCAGAAATTCAAAGTAAATTAGATCATGATAAAGATAGTCGTAACATATCATATTATTTAGTAGATCATATTTATAGTGATGAATGGTGTAATGAAATTATTGGGAAATTTGTCTCCTTAATAGCGAATAATCGATATCATGACAATGAACTTTTTTACTTTTTACAAAATGTTCAAATTTGGCTACCCAACTTAATTGATAAAGATATTTATAGTGAATCATCAAAAAAATACGATGCATTTAAAAGTATTTTCAAAGAAAAAATTAACCCGATTTTGAGTCAATTTGCCAAAACCAACATTGTTGAATTCCTTCAAAATTTTACTATGCCTAATATGGTAAATACTTCTTACACTGTTTACTTAATTTACGATAGTCTTATCCCACGATTGATTAGTTATGATTATGTTTTAGAGTTGCTAAAAAATCATGCTCAAACTGACACAATAATAGAATTGTCTGACTTCATTGATAAACTCAAGGAGAGCTCTAAAAATACCCAAATAAATTCTTCAGTTTTTGTTCAAAATTTCACCTTTAAGCATAATAGCAAAATTGTAGATAAGAGTTAAATCATCAATACCTCCCATCCTTAACAAAAGGCAACTTCACCATCTTGCTTACTTCCAGGCTCGCAAAGCCAAAGTCATCGACTACCTTGCCTAGCACGATGTAGCAACCTTTGCCCTGAAATGCGTAGGCTTTCAAGCTCGGTGGGAAGTGTACGGTGTCAAAGAAGTGTCCATCGACGTCGGTCATCGTGCCGAAATTCATGAGATCTCCTTTGGAGGTGGTGACCCACTTGCGACACACGTAGTAGCCGACCATACGCACTGTCTTGCCGATGAAGTCTTTCATTTGTGTTGCTCTAATGTCTCCTCTGAACTTTGTCTGTAAGAGATCAAAAGGATTGCAGAGCGGAAATCCCAACAACTCTATTTCGTCAAAGGATTGTTCGTGTTCCGTCTCAGAGAGTATCGGTAGTGTGAAATTCTCAGGCTCGGTGTCAAAAAGCATCTCACCAGCGTAGGCGTGTTTGATGAGTGGGTTGTGGACGGCATTTTTTTCCCACATGAGTTCGTACTTGTTCATCCCTGTGAAGCGGAAGGCACCAATACGAATGAGAATCTCAAGCTGCTCCTTGGAGATGTTGATACGATGGGAAAAATCCTTTAAGCTACGATAATCTCCGTGCAACTGTCGCTCCTCTACGATGGCATGGGCAAGCTTTTGCTCCAGATTGGCCAGATGGACGAATCCTATGTAGATCGTCGTACCATAGATATTGGTGAGGTACGTAGAATTGTTGACACAGGGAGCTTCGATCTTTGCGCCACACATACGCGCCTCGTGGACGTACTGTTCGGTACTGTAGAATCCACCAAAATTATTGATCACCGCTGTCATAAACTCGAGTGGAAAGTAGGTCTTGAGATACAAACTCTGGAAAGACTCTGCCGCAAAACTGGCCGAATGCGCCTTGCAGAATGAGTAGCCACTAAAACTCTCGATCTGTCGCCATACTTCCTTGCTGAGTTCTTCGGGATAGCCACTCTTTGCAGTTGCGAAAATATTTCTCTTGCAATCGATAAAAGGTATCCGAACTCTTCTTTTTGCCGGTCATAATGCGTCGCAACACGTCCGACTCATCGAGATCGAGACCGGAAAAATGGTGGACGATCTTCATCACATCTTCCTGATACACCATGACACCATACGTCTCGCCAAGATGCTCCTCAAAGACTGGATGCAAATACGTGTAACTGTCCGGCTTATGAAATCGCTGTATGTACTCACGCATCATGCCCGACTGCGCCACGCCCGGGCGTATGATCGAACTGGCGGCGACGAGATGTATGTAATTGTCGCATCGCAACTTGTGGAGCAGACCACGCATGGCGGGCGACTCTATGTAGAAACAACCGATACAGTGACCAGAACGAAGTTGGGCTTTGACCTTGGGATCTTCTTTGATCAGCGCTACATTGTGTACGTCGATGGCTTTGCCTTGATTTTGTTTGACGAGATCTACAGCGTCTTTGATGTGGCCGAGACCACGCTGCGAGAGTACGTCGTATTTGTGGTATTCGAGATCTTCGGCGCCGTACATATCAAAATGTACGATGGGAAATCCCTTGGGCATCAGTTGTAATGCCGTGTGATAATTGAGTGGCTTTTCGCTGATGAGAATACCTCCGGCATGAATGGAGAGATAATTGGGAAATTTTTCGATCATCTTACCATACTTAAATATGTGTTTGGCAAATGGATGATGTTTGTCCACGGCCATGGGTTCGTCCACGATAGTATCTATGTCCGCTTTGGGCAATCCGAGTACCTTACCGAGTTCGCGTATGATGGATTTACCCTTGAAGGTATTGTACGTAGCAAGCAAGGCCGTGTGTTCTTTGCCGTATCGTTTGAAGATGTAGTCGGTGACATCATCACGGTTATTCCATGAGAAGTCGATGTCAAAATCTGGTGGTGAAGACCGATGTGGATTGATAAATCGCTCAAAATATAAGTCTAGCTCGAGTGGATCTACATCGGTGATATTGAGATTATAGGCTACGATGGAGTTAGCTCCCGATCCGCGTCCTACGTGAAAATAACCGACTGAATGTGCATATCGGACGATGTCCCACGTGATGAGAAAGTAGGCACAAAATCCCATTTGTTGGATGACTTTGAGCTCTCGGAGTGTCCGCTCCTCGGCTTTTTTGTGCTTTTCGCCAAATCGTTTTTTACAACCACTAGTGGCCAGTTTGGTCAATAGTTTGAAATCGTCATCTGGGTCACCGGTGAAAGTACGACGATTGTGGAGCTTGGTCGCCTCCATCTCGGTATGACAGGTATCGAGGATATGCTGCGTATTGGCGATGATGTGCGGGTACTGTTGGAATACGTTCTCGATTTGACCTTTGGGGTAAAATATCTCTGATGACTTGGCGCAGTCTTTGGCATCTAACTTACCGATCACGATATTGAGATCGATACATCGGAGTAGTTTGTGCGCCTTAAATCCATCCTGATCCGCAAAAGTCACAGGACTGAAAATGACGAGTTTGTCTGGATAGTTTTTGAGATAGGATGAGTACAGATGGTTGACTTCTTCGGGTCTGACGCCTGCATACTCATACTCACTGAGCAGCTCCACACCTTTGGGTAGCTTGCGATAGATGACGTAGCAATGCTGGAGTTCAGGTGCTTCTTTGGGTAGTGGTTCGCCCGTAAGTGATGACTCCGTAAGTAACGAACAAAGTTCTCTCCATCCCTCATCATTGCGCGCGATACCGAGATAGAGAAATTCATTGTCCTGACGAAATTCTATACCGAGTATGGGTTTGATGCCTTCTGCCCGACAGGCCCGTACAAACTGAAATGCCGCTGATGTATTATTGATATCCGAAAACACGAGAGCCTCCACGCCAAATGACTTAGCGATTCCAGGCAAATCTTCCGGGTGCGAAGGTGCCGTAGCGGAGGCTGAAGTAGGAATGACAGTTGAGGTACATCGACATCTCTTTTGAGTATAAAGTAATAAGTTTGTGAGATGAGATATTTGGGAGTGCCCACGTCTTCGTTCCTCCGACGTCGTCGGGCTATCCGCTTTACTTCGTGTTCGCTTCTATCCCTCACTCTTGGCTGCACGCAATGGCCCAACCCATCCCAGATCTAACAATGTCGATTATTACGTCATTATTATGACGTATAATCTGACAAAGATAGTTTATCTAATTGAGATTGTCAAGTAGGAAAGCAAAAATTAACATCACAATTTTCCTGCGGTTCCACCAAGAGATGCAGTTATTGTGTTTTGTAAAGATTGAAGCCTATTGATCCTCTTACACTGATGTTAACTCTCTTCATTTCTATCTTCAAATCCTTGAGCCAAAGATTCAATTTCGAAGGGGTGCTTTTTTTATATTCATTATTTCCAAGAGATGTAGAGAATAAGTCAACAGTGTGTGTTTTAAAGTTAGTTACCATTTCATCTCTGTGGGCAAATTTGATTTGGTGTATGGGGTAAGTTTAAGAAAACAATTGTCATCAAGGATTTTATCACAATCAGTTTTTTGATATCCATTTTGAGAGCCAGGATGAGAAATTTTATATATATGAAATGTACTATCTTTGATATTTTGAAGGACTGAGGCCCATCCTATAGTACTATTTTTTTATACCATCTGCATAACCAATGTGTTTAGCTCTACTATTAAAAAAAAATATATTCTTCAATAATTCTTTAGGTAAAATGGTGTTAACTCCAATATACTTTATCTTTTTAACTATTGTAATAAAGGTACTATTTTCTATATCAGGAAACCTAACCCGAATAAGATCTCCTTTTGCAATAACTATTGCATTTAATCTTTCATCTTTTTCGTTAAATACAACGTATTCATTACTACTTACTTAAAACTAATATTGGAATCTTCATGATTGCTTATTTTTCTTTTTTAATAATATGACTAAGTCTACCTGTTAAACTATTTATTGTTATGTTCATACAAAATATCTATTAAGTTAAAAAATTTGAACTTTAAGGGTTGTATTGTTGAGAAATCATCGTCTAATGGCAATGCTTTATGAAAAAGATATATCACGTTGCCTTTCCTTTTGAAAAAAAAATTCCAAATTATAATTGGAGCCACAAATTCATTCTTATCTTCCAAAACATCGTGTTTTTTTATATACTCAAAATAATCACTTAGTTTATTCAGTGCTTTGATACATTCTTTAGCTTTATTCTCATTTTCGTAAAACATTTCCAAAATATATGTTTCCTCTATAAATTCATGATTTCCGCAAATTGATGTGTAAATTAGTACAATTTTATTAGAATTTACTACTTTTTTTGAAAATATTAAGAGTATGTTTAAACTTTTGTTGCTTTATAATCAATATCTTATGAACACAGTCTCAAAAATTAAGTACAATGTTTGTATGTATATTTGTAGAAAAATTTTCTCCAAACTACAATTATTTTTTTTCTTTTTTTGCTCAATGGGTGATATTTCATCATAGTCTCTCTGAGATAGTTCCTGTCCAGATGAGTGTAAATTTCTGTAGTCATTATGGATTCATGACCCAACATCTCCTGGACAGCCCTGAGGTCCGCACCTCCTTCTACCAGATGTGTGGCAAAAGAATGCCTGAAAGTATGTGGGCTGACCGACTTTCTGATGCCCGCCTGAGATGCATATTGTTTGATCAGTGTGAAGACCATCACTCTGGTGAGGCCTTTCCCTCTTCTGTTGAGAAAGAGTGTATCCTCGTGATTTTGGCAATGACGGGCAATG